>JAJZXW010000052.1 GCA_021806225.1 Nitrospirota bacterium
TGCGAATGCGGCGAAAAACATTCTCGGGGCTGGGCACGCCCGTAGCGCCTGTTCGGAGGCGAAAACCTCCGAGTCGGCGGCCTGACCTTTCAGGCCCGCCGATCCATCCCCGTTTTCAGTCCGGGGAGTTGGCAGGAAGGAATCCCCTTCGTTCACGGAGGGGAGGACGTCAAGTCGAGGACTCAGACTTTACCGGATAGATCTCCCTGGTCCCTGGTCGTGTATGGCAGGGATCGGTCGGGTTTTCGGGTTTCTTGACCTGCGGATTGATCGTGGTAATATAAAAGAGTGGTAATCTATGGGTCGAAAAAATGATTGATCTTTTCCGGGAGAGTCCGGGATGGGTATCGAGAGGTTGGAAGTCCAGGGAGTGGGGGAAAGAGGAAGAGGTGTCGTGCGCCTGTCCGACCCATCCGGTGCGGCTTCTCCGACCCTGCCCGTCGCCTCCCCGGCACGAACGGTTTCCGTTCGATCTCCGGACAGTTTTTCGGATATGGGGGTCGTTTCCCGGGTTCTGGCGGGGATTGACTCCGTCGGTTCCGTTCCGGCAAAGGTTTCTGTCTATTCCCAGCCGATGGGACGAAGCATCGTCACGGATATCGTCGTTCACGAGACCGACCAGAATGACGGAACCAGAAAGGTCGGGAACCACTTTCAGGGAGCGCCTCTTCCGCCTTCCGAAACGCCTCTCCCTGACGGGATCGGTGCCTCGGGGGTGCGGGTCGGCGCCTATGAAGAGAGCCGGATGGCCGCACGGGAAGCCTATATGATGTTTCAGGGAATGAAACTCAACCAGACCGCATAATAAATGAATGGACCGTCTTTTGGGAGCCTCAGATGTCCTTTGGAGTCAATAACATCACGAATCTTGATCAACCGGTAGGACGGACCGAGCCTCAGGACCGGACTTCTGAACGCGTCGCGGCGCGACGGTCGGAAGAGGCTTCCCGGGGGGAGGAAGAGCGTTCCCGAATGCGGGAGCAGGAAGCCCGAAGGGAAGAGCGATCGCGTTCCGAAACTCCCCGGAAGGTGGATTTTTTTGCTTGATGCCGTTTTCTTTCGGAACTCTTCCCGTTGAACGGACAAAAACGGGGAGAGGATTCGTTCCATTCTCCGCTCAGGGTCGATGATCGCCTTCCCCTGCTTTTCCTCCCAGGAGTTTCATCCGGTGCCGCCGACCATCCATTTTCACGGCGTCGACGCCCTCTGATCGCCTTTCCCCGGGCATCGACTCTCCCTGACTCCGAAATTCCCTGGGTCGGGCTCTATCAGTCTCTGGATCTCCGCATGGGGCGCATCCTCGACAGTCTCGACCGCCTCTCCCGGGGTGAGCCGCTTCGTCTTCCCCGCGTCGTCCCCGTCATCATTTCTGAGAAGGCCTTGACCTTCTATGCTCAGGATCCTTCCGATCCGGGGGTGAGGGGGGGGATTATCCTCGAACTCCCGACTTTGCCTGTCTCGGAGATCGATTGTGATCTGACCGTTCTCCGATGCGAGTCCTGGCCGGAAGAGATGGGGCCTTCCTCTAAAGCCGGCTACGCAATTACGGGAGCATGGACGGGGCTGGAAGGAGAAATGCGGGAATCCCTTCTTCAGTACCTGGTCTTGCGACAGCGGGAGATTCTGGCCTTCAAGGGGAAAAGCTAGACCTCCCTTCGAGCTTTTTGGTGTCGCAGCCCCTCACGGGAAAAGGCCCCGGGAGGGAGTGTGTCCTTCCTGATCGCGAACGATGACCCGATCTCCCTCCGAAAGATTTCCGCTGACCATCGATACGAGGCCGTCAGTCGGTCCTATTGTTACGGGAACGGGAACGACCTTCCATTTCTTTCCGGATTCCTTCAGGAGAAAGATGAAATTCTGGTTTTTCTTCCGGATCGACGAGAGGTCGGAGAGGTATTTTTCAGGAGGTCGGTAGACGAAGGCGCCGTTCGGAACCAGGAGGACCCGGGGAATGTCTCCCGTATGGATGGTGACCATGGCGGTCATCCCCGGTTTCAGAAGCGTGTCGGGGTTGGGGACGGTGGAAAGGACATCATAGGTCACGACATGGGAGACCGTCCGTGGATGGTCTCGCACCACGGTGACCGCGCCGCGAAAGACTCTGTCGGGATAGGCCGGGACGCGAAAGGAGACAGCCTGTCCCGGTGCAACGGAGCCGATATCCGCCTCGGAGACGCGGGTGTCGAGGCGCATCTCCCGAAGATCATGGGCGATGGTGAAGAGTCGTGGGGTCTTGAAGGCGGATGTCACCGTCTGTCCGATCTGCACCTTGCGGGCGATCACGACCCCGTCGATCGGGGCGCGGATCGTGGTGTAGGCAAGATCGGTCTTGACTAGCTTCAGCGCCGCCGCAAGCTGTTTTTTGGTCGCGAGATCCATCATGAGCTGGGCCTGGTCGCTGTCGAAGGTGCTGCGCGCGATGATGTGGTGCAGGAGCAGGTCCTTGTCGCGCGTCATCTGGATCCGGTCGAGGGTGATCTTCGTCTGCATCTTCGCGAGATTGGACTCTGCCTGGGAAACCTGGGTCCGGTAGATGGCGGGATCGATCTGCGCCAGGACCTCCCCAGTCCGGACGTGGGAATTGAAGTCCACGTTGATCCGGGTGATGATTCCGCTGACCTGGGTTCCGACATGGACGGTTTTCAGCGCCTTGAGTCGTCCGGTCGCCGTCACTGTCCGGTGGAGGATTCCCCGGTGGATGGTCCGAGTGACGAATGGGGGGGGGCCTTGTTCCGATTTTCTGAAATGGAGAAAAAGGATTCCAGATACGAGCAGTACAAGGAAAAGAAGAACGAAATTCTTCGGTTTTCTGAAAAAAACCCTCAAGATTCTGTGCTCCCTGAATGGGGAGGATCGCTCTGGTCCCCCAGCGGCTTTGCCGGAAGCTGAGGAGGAGTCCCCACTGATGTGATTCGCCAGTTCCTCGAACGACAGAAGATGCCACACTGAAAGTCAAAATTCCAGGGCGGCTCTGCCGTCCGCGCCATCCTTCCCCGCCATGAATGCCAAGGTATGCCGCCCAGCCCGATAAAATACCGGAAGGGCCGGGTAGCCCTTTTTTCCCGATTATACCGGAGTTGTGGCCTGAGTGTTTGCATTGAGCTCATTCGTATCGCAAAGCCTCCATCGGATCAAGCCGGGAAGCCCTCCATGCGGGGTAAAGGCCGAAGAGAACCCCGAGAAGGGTGGCCCCCGCGACCGTTATGAGTGAATCCTCCCATGGAATGGGGGCCGGCCATCCGAGGAAAGAGCGGAGGGCGAGGATCGACAGAACCCCCAAAATGCCACCGGCGATCCCGCCGAAGAAAGAAAGAGCGGCGCTTTCCGTGAGAAACTGAAGCAGGATGTCCCTCGGCCTGGCGCCGATCGCCATGCGGATACCGATTTCACGGGTCCGTTCGCGAACGGAGACAAGCATGATGTTGAGGATCCCGATCCCGCCGACGATGAGGGAGATGGAGGCGATGAGGGCCAGCAGCAGGGTCAGGATGAGCGAAAGCCGGTTGGCGGTTTTGGCGATGTCGGACAATGCCTGGATGTCGAAATCCGGATGCCCCCCGGCGGGGATGTGATGGCGGAGAAGGAGCAGGTCCCGGATCTCTCTTCGGGCATCGCCGACACGGTCGGGGCTTTGGGCTGCGGCAAGAATCACTCCGACATAGGTCACGCCCATGATCTGGCTTTGAAGGGTCGAGAGGGGAATGACGACCATGTCATCCTGGTTCATCCCCATGGGAGACTGTCCCTTGGAGGAGAGGATTCCGATCACGCGAAAGGGGGAGTGGTTGATTTGAATGAATTTTCCGAGGGGATCCTCAAGCCCGAAGAGCCGGGAAGCGACGAGGTGGCCAAGCACGGCGACGCGTGCGGAGGCGGCTTCCTCCTCGGCTCCGAAGAATCCTCCCCGGGCCAAATGCCAGTCGCGAACCGGAAGGTAGTTCGGTTCGGCTCCGAGAATGACTGTCGACCAGTTGGCGTGCGAGGACTGGACCTGGGCCGCAGTCCGGAGAGCGCCCGATGCGTTCCAGACGTCCGGGCAGTCGTGCCGGATGGCCTGGGCATCCTCCTGGGTCAGGGTCGTATCCGTCCCGCCCCCCACCTGGGCTCCCGAATCGGTGACGCTTCCGGGAATGACGATGAGTAGGTTGGGCCCCAGATTCTGGATGCTTTGCAGAACCAGGGCCTTGGCCCCGAGACCGATGCTGACGAGAACGATGACCGAGAGAACCCCGATGACGATGCCCAGGGAGGTCAGGATCGAGCGGTACGGATTCCTGTGGAGAGCCCTTAAACCCAGAGAAACGATAAACATCAGGATTTCTCCAGAAGTCCGTCCCGAACGCGCACGGTTCTCGACGCGAACCGTGCGACCTCGGCGTCGTGGGTGACCAGTACCAGGGTCATCCGGGTGCGCTCCTGGGCCTTCATGAGGAGGTCCAGCACGGACACCGCCGAACGGCTGTCGAGATTCCCGGTGGGCTCGTCGGCCAGGAGGAGTCCGGGGGAGGCGACCAGGGCCCGGGCGATGGCCACCCGCTGCTGCTGGCCCCCGGAAAGTTGGGAAGAGTAATGTCTCTCCCTGTCCCCCATTCCTACCGACAGGAGAAGTTCCCGGGCTCTTTCCCGTCGTTCCCTGGGGGGAACCCCTCTGTAGAGGAGCGGCATTTCAACGTTTTCAAGGGCGGTTGTCCGGGGGATGAGCTGAAAGTTCTGGAATACGAACCCCACAGACCGGTTCCTCAGAATGGCGCGGTCGGAAGGGGAAAGCGAGTCCACCCGGCTGTTTTCATAGAAGACGGCCCCGGTTGTCGGGCGGTCGAGAAGTCCGGAGAGATGAAGGAGCGTGGATTTTCCGGATCCGGAGCTTCCCACCAGCGCCAGGGCTTCCCCCCTGTCGAAGGAGAGGGTGACGCCTCGTATGGCGGGAAGCTCATCCCCGGCCACGTTGTATATCTTTGTGACGGCGTCGAGCCGGACCGAAAGGCCGGGACGAACGTCTTCCTGCATGAGGCCCTACCGGGACTTTTTGACGAGCTGGCTCTTCTTGGATCCGTAGAGGGCGATGGCATCCTCGATGGACTTCTTCGCGACGGTGTTCCCCTCGACGTCGCTCACGATGACCTGTTTGTTTTCGAGAGTCTTGTAATCCTTGAGGAACTGGGTGAGTTCCCGGATCTTGTGCGGGATGAGGTCTTCGATGTGACGGTATTGTCCCCACTCCGGATCCTTGACCATGACGGCGACGATCTTGTCGTCTTTTTCTCCCCCGTCTTCCATGTGGATGATGCCCACGGGGCGAACCATGACGATGGAGTTCGAGAGGAGGGATTCCCCCGAGAAGACGAAAACGTCGAGGGGATCGTTGTCCTCGCAGTAGGTTTGCGGAATGAGTCCGTAGTTTGTCGGGTAGTAGACGGCGCTGTGAAGGATCCGGTCGACGCGCATGAGCCCCGTTTCCTTGTCCAGTTCGTACTTGACCCGGCTTTTCGCCGGAATCTCGATCAGGACCTGAAGTTCATGGGGAGCGTTGCTGCCGAGGGATAGATCGTGCCAGGGATTGAACATGGGCGCCTCCGTTTCAGGGGATGTGTTTATCTGCATAGGATTCCACCCGGAAGAGTATAGCAGTTTTTTGGCCAATTCGCCCGGGCCTGGGGTCAAATCTTCATCGGGAGACGCCTTGTTTTCGGGGAATTCCTGCGGTAGGATCAAAAAACAGGTTTGTCAGAAAGGGGCTCCCTGCGATTTTTGGAGTCTCCGCCGAATTTTCCCTCGACAAGTCATCAATCCGCCAACCCGAACGAAAGGGCCATCAATGATCAAAGCCCAGGGATACGCCTCCAGGGCGGCAAAAAGCCTCCTCGAACCCTTTTCCTTCGACAGGAGGGATCCGGGGGCGACGGATGTCGTCATCGAAATCCTTTATGCCGGCATCTGCCACTCTGATATCCATCAGGCCCGCGACGAGTGGGGCGGGGCCCGTTTTCCGATGGTTCCGGGCCACGAAATCGCTGGAAGAGTGATCGCAACGGGACCGGATGTGACACGCTTCGCTGTGGGGGACCTGGCAGGAGTCGGTTGCATGGTCGATTCCTGCCGTGTCTGCCCTTCCTGTCGGGAAGGGGAGGAGCAGTTCTGCGATTCCGGCCCCGTGTGGACGTATAATTCCGTCGAGAGAGACGGAAAAACGCCCACCTACGGAGGGTATTCAAACCTGATCGTCGTTTCGGAAGATTTCGTCCTGCACCTTCCGGACAATCTCCCTCTCTCCCATGTGGCGCCGCTTCTGTGCGCCGGCATCACGACCTTTTCTCCGCTACGCCGCTTCCATGTTCGGGAGGGAAGCGAGGTCGGTGTCGTCGGTCTGGGGGGGCTCGGACACATGGCGATCAAATTCGCCCGGGCCATGGGTGCGCGCGTCACTGTGTTCAGCACCTCTCCTGCCAAGGAGGAGGACGCACGGAGGCTCGGGGCCCACGACTTCGTCCTGACGAAAAAGGACGGGTGGGGCACCGCTGTGGCGAACCGGTTCGACCTGATGGTGGATGCGGTATCGGCAGACCATGATCTCGCTCCCTACCTCGGCGCCCTCCGGAAGGATGGGGCGTCCGTTCTTCTGGGAGTGCCCGAGAAGCCATTGTCGATCCATTCCTTTCTTCTCATATCACGCCGGAGGAACCTGACCGCATCCCTGATCGGCGGAATCCGGGAAACGCAGGAAATGCTTGACTATTGCGGCCAGAATGGGATCGTGTCCGATATCGAGCTGATCCCCATCCAGAAGGTCAACGAGGCCTACGAGCGGACCTTGGCCGGAGATGTGCGGTACCGGTTCGTGATCGACATGGCCACCTTGACGAATCGATAAAAAGGAGTGTGCTGATGGGAGAATGGATCGACCGCGGGTTTGCATTCCGGTCAACTCCGGAGGGGAAAGGAAAGGTCCCGGGAATCGTCATTCTGATGGAGGCCTATGGAGTCAACGAACATTTTCGCAGGCTTACCGATCGATTGTCCTCGTGGGGAATGGTGGCTGTCACCCCCGACCTCTACCATCGTCTTCCCCAGGAGCGGCGTGCGGTTTCCTACGAAGACAGAGAGACGGCCATGAACAACCTGTCCCGGATGAAGGATGAGGAGGCCCGGGAGGATATCGCGCGGGCCGTGCGCCTCCTCAAGGATGATCCCCGGGTCGATGGGGGGCGGATTGCTGTGGTAGGATTCTGCATGGGAGGCCGTCTCGCTTTCCTGTCGTCGGAATGGCTGGGAAGGGAGATTCAATGTGCCGTCTCTTTTTATGGAGGAGGAATCGGGGCTCCGAAAGGGTATTTCCCGGGTCAAACGGAGGTGCCGCTGGCCCATGTCGGGAAAATTGAGGCGAGTCTCCTCCTCCTTTTCGGAGAAGTGGATTCCTTCATCCCTGCGGAAGAAAGGAAGGCCGTCTCGGACAGTCTCCAGAAAGTCGGAAAAAAATTCCGGATGGTCACCTACCCCGGAGCCGGCCATGGATTCTTCTGCGAAGACCGCTCGGCCTATCATAAGGAGGCCGCGGAGGCTGCTGAAAAGGAGATGAGGGCGTTTCTTGGGGGATGTTTGGGTCTCCCGGTGTCCCAGTGAGGCGAATCGTCCGATAAGTTTGCAAAGGAATGATCGACTTCGCGGAGGGAGGCTCCGCAGAAAGCTGAATCTCGTGAGGGGGCCTGCCGATGGCTGAAAACATTCTCTCCCAGGACGAGGTCAACGCCCTGCTCCGGGGGATCGTCGAAGGGGATATCGAGACCCAGAAGCCCGAGGTCCAGGAAGAGCCCGGCAAAAAGACTCGGGAATACAACCTGGCGAGTCAGGAGCGGGTAATTCGCGGTCGCATGCCCACTCTCGAGATCGTCAACGAGCGGTTCGCGCGCTTCTTTCAGGTGACCCTCTCCTCGACCCTCCGGAAGGCCGTCGAATTTTCTCCGGTCTCCACCGAGATGATCAAGTTCGGCGAGTTCATCAAAAAAGTGGCTCTCCCCTCGAATATCAACATTCTCCGCCTCGAACCCATGAAGCGGAATTTTCTCCTGATCATCGACGCTCGCATGGTCTATCTGCTCGTCGACCACCTTTTCGGAGGGGTTGGCCGGGGACATGTCAAGGTCGAAGGGCGAGACTTTTCTCCCATCGAGAATCGAATCACCCGCAACATCCTCAATCAGGCCATCGGAGATTTCGAAAAAGCCTGGGCTCCGGTGCATCACATCGGAGTCACCTATATCCGCTCCGAAATCAACCCCCAGTTTTCTGCGATCGTCTCTCCTACCGAAATGGTCATTTCCCTGACCTATCGTCTCGATATCGACGGTCAGGGGCGGCCTGTGTACATCTGTATCCCCTATTCGACTATCGAGCCGATCAAGGAAAAGTTGTACACGGGATTCCAGAGCGACCAGTACGAGGTCGACCACCGCTGGATTCTGAGGCTTCGCCAGCAGCTCGACTCCATTCCGGTCAGGCTCGTCGCCGAACTCGGAAGGTCCCAGGCTCGTTTGTCCGAGGTCATGGCCTGGAAGCCGGGAGATGTGATCTATCTCGACCAGTATGTGGACGACCCCATCAACCTCACGATCGAAAAGGCCCTTCGTTTCAGGGGGAGGCCAGGAGTCTACCGGTCAAACCGTGCGGTGCGTATCGAAGACCGGATTTTCCCTGATCTCACGGATGTGAAGAGGGGTGAGGACGAGGAGTCGAGAGCCTAGACCTCTTTCGCCCAGATCAGGGAAAGGGCAAAAAACACCGGAGGTGAGGATTCACGACTTGAGCCGAACGCTCGGTTCTTGGATGGTCGTCCAGAGATCGCACGCGCCCGGGAAGTTTCTTGTACTCCAGGGGATGATGCTCCCGGAGTCTGGTCCCAGAGGGCGGCCGCTTCGGGTCCAGGATCCATCGGTTCGACGATGAACGGTCCAAGATTCCAACGTTTTCCAAAGAACGGGCGGTGTAGCAGAGGGGGCGGGTTGTTCCAACGAATCCTCCTGTTCCAAACGGGTGAGCCGTCAACAGGAGGTAGTCAAATAATAAAATGAACCGGTCTACCCCTTCAGACAAAAACGGGATAATAGATGAAGCAGTGCCGCTGGAGAGGTAATATTGGTGGCGATGGAGGGATTCGAACCCCCGACCGAGTGATTATGATTCACCTGCTCTGCCGACTGAGCTACATCGCCAAATGGATGGAGAAGCGAAAAAACCGATAAAGTATAATATATCAGAACAATTTTAGCAAGGTTTCGAGTTTTGGAAATAGTCTAATCGTGGCCCTTTTTGATCCGACCTTCCCTAACAAGCCTGGCGTGTTCCTTCAAAATGCACTTGTCCATGACGACCGCCATTCCTGCTATTTCAGCCATCCGGTAAGCTTCTTCGCTCACGATCCCTTCCTGAATCCAGATTTTTGGAACAGCTGTGGCCACCGCCTCTCGAACGACGTCGGGCACATCGGAGGCTTTTCTGAAAATCACGACAAGATCCGGTGTGACCGGAAGGCTTTTCAGATCAGGGTAACAGGGAGTATGGGCGACTGAAGAGAGATTGGGGTTGACGGGGAAAACCTCGTATCCGTGGTCCTTGAGATAGCTTGAAACAGTCAGGCTCGGACGGCCCAGCTTGTCGGAAATTCCCACGACGGCGATAGTTTTTGATTCAAGGAGAATCGGTTCGATCTCTTCATTGTGCATTGGGCATCCCTGGATTTCAGTTCCAGTATTATCTCTAAAAATGACCATGTTATCATATCCAAAAACGGCCGATTTTGAAAGATCCGGGAAGGTCCAGGGGTGAAAGACAGGAGGTGGGTCAGTGAATGAAATCAACATGCATGCCGAATCCGTTCCACTGTTGAGGTTTGGCGTGAAGGAAGTGATGGAAAGAGCTCTCGGCACCACCGTGCTGGCGACAGCCCGCCACAGGAATGGGCTTCACGCCCTGGAACGGCTTGAGAAAGCCAGGGACCATGTCGCCCACTATCTGGGATGTGAAGCATCGGAGGTGGTTTTTGTCGGCTCGGGGTCGGAAGCGAATACCTGGGCGCTTGCCGGGGTCCGGTTCCCAGGCGGGGGGACGGCAGACCATATTCTGATGTCTCCTCTGGAGCATGTGTCCGTCATCAACACGGCGCTCTCCCTTCAGGAACAGTGTGGGACGAAGGTGACATTTCTGGCGCTTGACGGAACCGGCCACGTCGACCTGGAGGCACTGAAGAGAAAGTGGCCCGGGGGGAGGGTGATCGTTTCTGTTCAGCGCGTCAACCCGGAGACAGGGCATCTTCAGCCGATCGACGAGATCGGGAAATTCGTCCGGTCGCAGGGAGGTGTTTTTCATACCGACTTTGTTGCGGCAGAGGGGTGGGAGGAACCGAATTTTGCGGGCCGGCCATTCGATCTGCTGACCCTCTCATCCTCTGCCATAGGGGGGCCGCCCGGTATTTCGGTCCTTTGTATCCGGCGCGGCGTCCGCATGGTCCCCTTGATCCATGGAGGTGCGCAGGAAGACGGTCGGCGCGGGGGGGCTCAGCCGGTTTTTCTCGCGGAAGGGCTGGCGGAAGCTGTCCGCCTTGCAGTCCTTCATGGAGCCCGGGAAAAAAAAGGCCTGGAGGAACTCGACCGGCTTCTGGTTCAGAAGATCCGTTCCGACTTTTCACAGTTGATGTTTGTCGGAGATAAAAGTGTTCGACGGCCGGGAATCATCAATCTTCTTCTTCCGGGTTTCGATGGCCAGGCCCTGCTTTCCCTCATGGACCGCGACCGGGTGATCGTCGGCACAGGATCCAGCTGCTCATCTCAGTCGCTCAAGGTGTCCCATGTCCTTACCGCCCTGGGATTCTCCTCGAGGGAAGGTCAGGGGTCCGTCGTTCTTTCACTCGGCTGGTGGAATCAGCCATCGGATGTCGAGCCATGGGCCCATGCCCTCTCAAAGGCAATCAGGGCTCTGGCTGGACTGGGCGGAGCTTCCGGAACGGGTCTCAAGGGATAAAAGGAGTATTTATGGGAACCGTCGCGATCATCGGTGGGACCGGATTCATCGCTCGCTCTCTTTTGTCAGCAATGCGACAGGGCGGAAAAAAAGAGATACGGCTCCTGTCGCGGAACCCGCCCTCCGATATTGTTGAGGGTCTTTCTTGGCAACGCGTCGATGTCTCCAGGCCAGAGACTTTCGGGGATGAACTGGAGAATTGTGAGGCCGTTTATTACCTTCCGGGCATTTTGGCGGAGACCCGGGGACAAAAATACGAGGACATCCATTACAGGGGAGTCGTCGAAACCCTCAAGATTCTTGCCCGGAATCCCCCGTCCCGCTTCATCCATGTGAGCGCCATCGGAGTCGCTCATAATGCTCCGAGTGCCTATCACAGAACGAAGAAAAAGGCCGAGGAGGCCGTTTCCTCTTCCGGAGTCCCTTTTACGATCGTTCGTCCATCCCTTGTTTTTGGCGATGGGGACAAGTCGGTCAGCCAGTTCCTCCTTTTGGGACGAACCCTTCATCTTCTGCCCATGATCGGGCCGGGAACAGCCAGGGTTCAACCCGTCTTCGCCGGAGATCTCGCCGCCCTTCTCGCACGCATTCCAGATCGACCAGAAATGGCGGGAAAAATCCTCGAAGTTGCAGGACCACGCATTTATACCTATCGTGAAATGATGGAGGCCATCCGAAAAAGCGCCCATCTCAAGGCGGTCATCCTTTCGGTCCCGATAACAGCGATGATGGCCTCTGGTGTTATCCAGCGACTGCTACTTCCGAAGCCGATCCTCACGCCCGATGTCATTCGGATGGCGCTTTCGGACAACGTCGCACGATGCAATGCGGCTGTGGCGGATTTTGGGTGGAACCTTGTTTCGCTTGAGTCCTGGCTGGAATCGAAGGAGGTCTGATGGATTTGCTTCCTGTCGCTTTTGTCTCACACGGAGCTCCCGTCTCACTCGATGAACCTGAATGGAGGGAGAGGCTCGGTCTATGGGGGAAATCGATAGGGCAGGTCAAAGCAATCCTTGTTGTCTCGGCCCATTGGGTCACCCAGCGTCCGATGTTTGGTCCGCTCGATCGCGTTCCCCTGATCTATGACTTCTGGGGCTTCCCTGATCGTTTCTATAAGCTGACCTATCCCTCCCCCGTTTCGCCGGAGCTTGGAAGACGAATCGCCTCCATGCCAGGCCTCGAAGATCTGGTTCCGACTCCATCCCGTGGTCTCGATCATGGGATGTGGGTTCCTCTCACGGGAATGTTCCCCGAAGCCATTATTCCTGTTCTTGGCCTTTCTCTTCCGGGGCTCTCTCCGGAAAAACTTTATACACTGGGGAAAAGTCTTGCGCCTCTCAGGGAAGAGGGGATTCTTCTTCTCGCCAGTGGAGGCATGACCCACAACCTGGGAGAAATAGATCCGAATCTCCATGCCCCCCCCAGGTCCTGGGCGCTCTCCTTCGATCAATGGGTGGTGGAGCAGGTATCAACCGGGAATCTCGAATCACTTTTTGAGTTTGAGGACCGCGCTCCCCAGGCCCGAAAATCCCACCCGACCCTCGAGCATTTTGCCCCCCTGTTCGTTGCTCTGGGGGCAGCGGAAGGATATTCCCGGGTGACATTTCCCGTGACGGGATTCCGTTGGGGAAGCCTGTCTCTTCGATCCATCCAGTTCGATGGCGGGGATTCTCAACTTGAAGCGCCTCCAAAAAATCGGATAGAATGAGACATCCTGACGTTGTCTGGATTAATGGAATTGGTTTGAATATAAGGACGGAAAGGAAAACACATGGGCGAATCGAAGAGCATCTCAATCCACGCCTACCTCAAGCCCTCATGCGGCTGGAGTCGAGGGGTGCGTGCGGTTTTCGCAAAATACAACCTCCCATTCGAGGATATCAATATCATTGCAAGCGTCGATGCCTACAGTGAAATGGTTAAGAAGTCAGGCCAGCGCCTCTCGCCTTGTGTGGAGATCGATGGGACTATGCTGGCCGATGTGAGTGGTGAGGAGGTCGAGTCCTATCTCCTGTCCAAGGGGATGGTCAAGCCGGTGGCTTCCAGCGACAACACCCCTCTTGACCGTGGGTGTCATGACGGAGAACCGGTCGAAATGGGATCGTGGAAGGGGACCAGGGGGGCCTGAAAAAGTCTATCCCCGGGAATCATTCAAAATTGTGAAAGGTTTGTATGATGAGTGACGTAAAGGTAGTGCCGGTTGTTGGGGTCGAAGGCGTTTCCGGGTCCCGGGTGGCTTGGTGGCAGGTTCTGACCGCGCTCGGCTTTTTGATGTGGATCCCCGTGACGTTGTATCTTCTTCTCTTTGCCCCGTTGCCGATGGTGCATGACATGGTCCATCCGGTTCGCCATGCCTTCAGCTTTGTGATGTGCCACTAGACGTCATTCATTGCCATAAAACGGTGGTGGCTTTTTCGGCCGCCACCGTTTTGTCTTTTCGATCGCGCCCGTAGCTCAATCGGATAGAGCAACAGCCTTCTAAGCTGTGGGTTGGGCGTTCAATTCGCCCCGGGCGCACCATGATTTTGCATTGGTGCAGATCTTCTCTAGGGCTTTGCTGCCTTCATGGCCGCCGGAACGTCCACCAGCCATCCGGTTTGAC
>JAJZXW010000036.1 GCA_021806225.1 Nitrospirota bacterium
AATCGGCCATCCGGGACCACCCGGAACAGTGGATCTGGATGCACCGGCGCTGGAAGACACGCGGTCTCGATCTCCCCGGATGACGGATTTCACCCAGGCTGACCCACCCAATTTCAAATCGCTGACCGAGGGAAAGAGATGATACACCCCTTCCTCAAAGCCGGTTTCCTGAATTGGCTCCATAACAAAAACCTATTCATAAGGAGGCCGGAATATCCGGAAAGAGGAAAGGAGTTCGCATGGTGCGGGAAATTCAACGATTGAAGTCGATGGGGTTGGGGAAAAGGGCGGTGGCGCGAACGCTTGGCATTTCCCGGAATATCCTATAAATTGCCCCTCCCGATAGTCTTTGTGTCTCTGTTCTGTCGGTTCTTCTGACGGACGAGACATTATTATTGAAAACACAGGCCGAGGCAAGCGATCCGGAACGCATTAGCCCCCTTTCCCGAGGCTATTGTTCGTTCGCCTCTTCTTTGTCCCCCCTCCCCAGAACACTATCCGGTTTCGGTCATTCTCGGTTTAAGAGTGGAAGGGCCCGGAGGAATGTTTGCGGATCTTTTCCCCCCCGTTTTCGAGGATTTTTCGGTAGGAACTCCGAATATTGTTCTTGCGAAAGAATGGCGGAGGAGATGTGAATTCCGTGCAAAACGTCCTCCTCTCCGACATATTCCCGGATTTCCCTTTTGTTTGCGAGCGTCTTCCTCGAGTCTTCTTCCCGGAACGCCATTTTGCGTCGATTGGGAATTGCTGCTTGCCTTTCTTCCGAATTGACGAGAGCTCGGAAAGAGTGCTAGATTCATCGTTAATTGGTCAATCAGTCAACCGGATTATCGGTGATTCCGGAGGACTCTGAAAGGGAAGCGAGGGACTGTCCTGGTGGAACTCCCCCAAACCTCAAGAAATCCCGCTCATGATTGTGGGGGATCCTTCGCCTTTTTCGCTCTCCGGACAAGAAAATCCGGAAAACGAAGGTTCAGGGTTTTCTGTCTGTCGATTCTCCTGGTTTTTTTTCCGCTGGCGGGGGTCGGAACCGCCTTCGGGGCCTCTGCAGCCCCCGAAACGGCGGCCACTTCCCCGGGACCATCGAACCAGGATGATGGGGTGTCGGAGCCCTACGCCTCACAGACCGGGCGGTTTGGACTGTCGATCATGTTCCAGTACGACGTCCTTCAGACCCCCGCACCCATCGATCTTTTTCAGAACGGCCTCGGAGGAGATGGCGAGCTGTCCTATGGAATCGCCCGGGGCATCCGGATCCTCGCCGGCGGCGGATTTCTGGTCGACACCCCCCATGTTGCTCCGCCGATCGCCCGCTACGGACACCCGCTCCCCACCGGACCCTCGAACCAGTATGCCCAGGCCTACCTCGGCATCAAGGCGGAGCTCACGCGATGGATCCCCCAGTTGATCCGCTACCAGCCCTGGTTTCCCTATCTTCGAGCCGACTCCGGAGGAGTTTTCTCTAGCATCAGCGACGCGGGAGCCCAGACCGGCCATCCCGACGGACTTCTGGAGGATGTAGGAATCGGCGTGGAGGGCCGTCCGCGGGCCGTTCCCATGGCCTTTTTCGGAGAGATCCGCTCCCAATGGCTTTTCCTGGGTCCCCAGGTGATAACGGTCGTTCCGGTTCTGGCCGGAACGACCTTCTATTTCTGACCGCGCTGGACCGATGAAAATGGCGACACTCTTCTCCAAAAGCTTCGGACGAGCCGACATGATGGGGCACATCAGCCTCTCCACACTGGGGTTGGCCATATTGCTCTCCCTTTTGGGGCCGGACCAATCGTCCGCCGCTCCTATTTCCGGGAATTCGTCTGACGAGGGAACCTACCTGCTCGCCCCCACGACGGAAAGCACCATACAGATTCCCTCCCGTCTGACACTTCTTCAGGCGATGTCCCTGACCATCGACCATCACCCCCAGTACAGGCAGATGGTCCATACCGCCCAGGCCAACAAGGAGATTATCGGGGAGGCCCTGTCCAACTACATGCCGCACCTCTCCGCCGGGGCAGGATACAACTACGAGACCGGAAACTTCGTGATCACCCCGGGAATCCCGGCTTTCTTCATCAATCAGCTGGTGTCCACTCCCAATTCGAACCAGACCTACAACTTCTACGAGGCCTCCTTCAATCTGACCCAGACGATCTTCACCTTCGGCCAGCGGATCACCCAGGTCCGTCAGGCGAAGTACGCCTACAAGTCATCGAAGGATCAGGCCCGCTGGACCCTCGTCAACCTGCTCTCGAGTGTCGAGACCGCCTACGACACCCTGGCCCAGAATCTTCTGCTCGTCGACGCCGCCAAAAAAACCGTCGAGGACTACAAGGCCCAGCTTCAGGTCGCACAGGCGGAATTCCAGATCGGCATGGCCGCCAAATTTGACGTTCTGAATGCCCGCGTCAATCTTTCCAACGCCCAGCTCAACCTCATCACCGCTAAAAACAATGTCTCCACGGCCCAGGTCTCCCTGAACAACGCCATGGGGATCGAATCCAGCCTCTCCTACACCGTCGAGACCGATCTCACCTATCGTCCGTTCAAGGCCGACTACCAGAAACTGGTCGCAAAGGCGCTCAAGGATCGCCCGGACCTTTCGTCCGCCATCAACCAGAAGAAGGCGGACCTCCAGAACGAACGCTACTACGAAAGCACCTACATGCCCTCGATCGGCATGACCGGAAGCTATACCTACGCCAGCATGTTCTTTCCCCTGACCTACAACTGGTCGGTGGGAGCCACGATCTCCATTCCGATCTTTTCGGGATTTCTGACGGTTCACCAGGAGCGGCAAGCCCAGAAGACGACGCTGGCCGCCAGGGATGCCGAAGAAAACATGCGGGTCGGAATCGTGGCGGCGATCAGGCAGGATATCTACAATCTCAATACGGCCATGGAACGGATCAAGACCACGCAGGACCTTCTGAGCCAGGCGAAGGAAAGCCTCCGGCTCGCCGCGGGCCAATATCAGGTCGGGGTGGGAAGCGCCGTCGCCCTGACCCAGGCGGAAGCGGATCTCGCGGCTGCCCGGGCCCAGGTCGTCCAGGCGGTCTATGGATACAAGATCGCCCGGGCGACCCTTATCAGGGATGCGGGTCTCGACCCCATGACCGAGGCGAGACGGCGAAAAAACCGTGAGGAGCAGGGATCGTGAATCGACGCGTAGGCCGTTTGGCCATTTTTGTAGGGATTGTGGTGTTTCTTGTCATCGTCGCCGTTCGGTTCATTCATCCCCCGGGGAAGAAGACAGGGGCCCGGGGAAAGATTGCTGCGGCCGAGGTTGTGGGTGGCATGGCGGTCCGGAAAGGGGACATCTCCGAGATCATCACCCTGACCGCGGACATCCAGCCCATCAACCAGGCGGCGATCTATGCCCAGGTGAGCGGCTATCTCGACAAGATCACTGTCCGCCGGGGCTACCACGTGAAAAAAGGACAACTTCTGGCCCACATCAACAGCACGACCCTCAAGGCCCAGTATCACCAGACCCAGGCGAACCGGGATTATGTCTGCCTGAATGCGCATCGCTACAAGGCCCTCCTTGCGAAGAACCTCGTCTCGAAGGACTCGTATGACCTGGCCTCCTCCCAGTGCCGTCAGGCCCAGGCCTCCGTCGACTACGCCCGCAAGATGCTCTCCTATGCCGATATCGTCGCGCCCTTCGACGGGTATATCTTCAACCGCATGGTCGACCCGGGGGCCACGATCCCGGCGACGACCGCCGCCCTTTCGGCCAATTCCAACCCGCTCTTCACCGTGGTCGACACCCATATCGTCAAGATCGTGGTCAATGTTCCGGAGAGGGACATCCGTTACCTCAAGATCGGCCTTCCCGTGAAGGTCATGGTGGACGCCTTTCCGGACCAGCTCTTTCCCGGCAGGGTCACCCGCATGAATCCGGCCCTCGACACCTCCACGCGGACCCTGGCCATCGAAATCGACATGCCCAACAAGGAGGGTGTCCTGAAACCAGGAATGTTCGCCAAGGCCGTCCTGAATCTGGCAACCCACCGCAATGTCCTTCTCATCCCCAAGGGGGCGATTCTTTCGCGCCAGAACAAGACCTGGGTCTACACCGTCGACGGGGGGGGGATCGCCCACAAGCATTCGGTGACCGTGGGCTTCATCGGCCGGAAGAACGCCGAAATCAAGGCGGGACTGGAAGCCGGTGAAACGATCGTCGTGGCTGGCCAGGAGCACCTCGAGGACGGAGACCATGTCCTGTCCAGACCCATCGTTCAGCAGAATGGCTACTGATCGCCCTGAGGGGGGAAGGGTTCCCGTTTTATGTGGCTGACCCGTCTGGCTTTGAAAAATCCTATCGCCATCTTCATGATGTCGATGCTTCTGGTCCTCGTGGGCGCCCAGTCGGTGAGCCGTCTTCCCATCGACCTCTTTCCGAATCTCGCCGTCCCGGTCCTGATCGTCGGAACCATCTATCCAGGCGCCTCCCCCGTCGACGTGGAGCGAAGCGTCACCTACCCTCTCGAAAAGACGCTGGCGACCATCGATGACGTGAGCCACATCCAGTCCCAGTCACGGATGGGGGTCTCCTCGATCCAGGTCTGGTTCAACTGGGGGAAGGACCTGAACGGGGGACTCGTCCAGGCCGTACAGAAGATCTCCCAGATCCAGAATCAGCTTCCGCCGGGGATCCAGCAGCCTTTCATCCTCAAGTTCGACATTGCGAACATTCCGGTGGTCTCCCTGACCGTCTCGAATCCCTCCATGAGCCAGATCCAGCTTTACGACCTGGCCTACAACACCATCGAACCCCAGCTCGAACAGCTTCCGAACGTCTCCCAGGCGACGGTTAACGGCGGAAAGGTCCGCCAGATCAACATCAATGTCGACCCCCGCGAGCTCCTGGCCCGCAATCTCTCCATGATCCAGGTGGTGAACGCGGTCAACCTGGCCAATCTGATCCTGCCCTCAGGCGACATCAAGATCGGCTCCAAGGACTACAATCTCTTCACCAACAACCAGATCTCCCACAACCTGGTCAATGTCCTTCAGAATGTTCCCGTCGCAACGCAAGCCACCCCAGATGGCCGGACCGTCCCTATTTTCATCAAGGATTTCGCCCGGGTGAAGGACTCCGCCGAAACGCAGACCAACATCGTCCGGGTCAACGGAGAAAACGCCGTCTACCTGGCCGTCAACAAGCAGCCGGGCTCCAATACGGTGGAGGTCGTGGATGCCGTCCGGAAGGCGATCCCCCATCTCCGGGGCATTCCTCCGGGAGTCCATCTCGACACCTTCTTCGACCAGTCCACCTACATACGCCAGTCGATCCGGGGCCTCTACCACGAATCGGTCCAGGGGGCGATCCTGGCCGTTCTCGTCATCCTCCTTTTTCTCGGAAGCGTCCGGGCCACCTTCATCATCGGGACGGCCATTCCTCTCTCCGCCCTCGTGGCCCTCATCTTTCTCTACTTTACCCACGAAACCCTCAACATCTTCACCTTCGGCGGTCTGGCCCTGGGGATCGGCCGGCTCGTGGACGACTCGATCGTCGAGCTCGAGAACATCTACCGCCACTTTTCACTGGGGGAGGAATCGCGTCCCGTCGCCCTTCTTTCTGCCGCCCGGGAAGTGGCGATGCCGATCCTGGCCTCGACCATCACAACCGTCATCGTCTTTTTTCCCATCGTCTTCATGGAAGGCATCGGCCGGTTGCTTTTCACCCCCATGGCCCTGACCATCACCTTCGCCCTCTTCGCCTCCTTCTTCGTCTCCCGGACCGTCACGCCCCTTCTCTGCTACCGATTTCTGAAGACCTCCCTCCCGGGAGAGCCTCTTCGGGAAAACTTCCTGATCCGCCTCTTTCACAGGACGGAGCTCGCCTACAAGCGTCTCCTCGATTTTTCCCTCCACCACCGGAAAAAGGTCTACGCCTTCCTCGGAGCCCTGTTCATCCTTTCCCTGCCGCTTCTGAAGGGGATCGGCACGGAGTTTTTCCCCGCCCCCGACGAGAGCCAGTTCACCGTCAACATGCAGGAACCCCCAGGGACCCGGATCGAGGTCACCGCAGAAACGACCAGGGAGATGGAAGCGCTCATCCGGAGAACTCTCCCCAAAAGCGAAGTCCGGCTCATCGCCTCCAACATCGGACTCCGGACCACGGCGGGACGGGGAACCAACGGGGCGGCCTCGGTCTTTACCAACAATACGGGGCCGGATACCGGGTTCATCCAGGTCAACCTCGTGGAGCCGGACAAGCGGACGGAAACCTCCGACCAGGCCATGGACCGGGTCCGGAAGGCCGTCTCGGCGCAGTTTCCGGGGGTCGGGATCTACTTCATGCCCGGAGGTCTGATCGAACGGATCATCAACTTCGGATACCAGGGGATCATCAACATCGAGGTGTACGGGTATGATCTGAAGACCGGCGAGGATCTGGCCTACCGTCTAGCGCGCGGGATGAAAAAGATTCCGGGAGTGGGGGATGTCCAGGTTCTTCCCAACGACTTCCACTATCCCACCTACAACGTCAGGATAGACCGGGTCAAGGCACGGATGGTGGGCCTGTCCGTCTCGGACATCGCCTCCACCGTTCTCTGGAGCTTCGTGGGAAATGAAAACAACCCGTCGATCTACACCGACCCGAAAACGGGCAACGAATACAACATCATCGTCCAGTTCGACCGCCCGTTCCGCCACTCTTTCGAGGATCTCGAGAACGTCTTTCTGACAACACCCAGCGGGAGCCCCATCCTCCTCAGGAACATTGCGACCATCGAACGGGGAACCTCACCGAACGAGATCGACCGGAAATACATGACCCGCCTGATCACCATCACCGCCAACCCCGTGGGACGCCCCCTTGGGGACATCGCGAAGGATCTCGCCGTCCTCATGAAGCGCACATCCCTCCCGGAAGGATTCACGATCAATCTTGCCGGACAGATCGCGGAGCAGCGAGGCACCTTTTTGTCCCTCTTCATCGCCCTTTTCTCCTCTCTTTTCCTGGTCTACATGGTCCTGGCCATCCAGTTCCGATCCTTCCTCGACCCCTTCATCATCATGTTCACCGTTCCCCTGGGGCTGACCGGCGTCATCTGGATGTTCTTCCTGACCGGAACGAACTTTTCCTCCATCGCCTTCATGGGGGTGATCGTGACCGGAGGGATCGCCGTCAGCAATGGGGTGCTTCTGGTGGACTACACGAACAAGCTGGTCAGGGAGAGGGGGCTGTCGATCGGAGAGGCTGTAGTCAAGGGCGGCATCACGCGCCTTCGGCCGGTTCTGATGACCAGCATCGCGACGGTCACGGGCCTCCTGCCCATGGCGATCGGTCTCGAGGTGGGAAGCTCCAACAGCATGCCGCTGGCCCGGGCGGTGATCGGAGGACTGACCTTCGCCACCGCCTTCACACTGGTCCTGATACCGCTTCTCTATTATTCCCTGCACACCTGGCGGAATTCAAAACCACGGAAAGGCCCGGCGTTCCCGGGTCCCCGGGAGTGGGAGCAGATTACTCCCGCCATTCCGGAATAGGGCCCCTACCGTTTCTCGTTTGCCCAGGTATCGGGCCATCCTGCGCCCAGAATCTGCAGGGCGACGTAGTTGACCGACAGGGAATGCCGGTCCTCGTCTTCCCGGGTGTAGGCCACGAGCGAGCAGGGATAGGAGACTTCGGGGAGGGAGAGGCCGATCAGCTCTCCGCTTTCGATCTCCTGCCGGAAGAGGCTGGCGGGGAAGAGTCCCACTCCGAACCCCGACAGAAGGGCTTTCCGGATGAAATCGGAATCGGTCGTCTCGATTCCGGGCTTGATGTTCAGATTGAGTGAGGCGAGCTTTGCGTCGAGCTCCTTGCGGAGCAGGCTTGTTTTCGGAGGAAGAAGCAGGGGAAAGGACTCGAGGAGACGGAGGTCCCGACGCCATTTGTCCTTCGGAAGGCCCGGGGATCCCAGAACGAGGGTGTTGGTCTTCTCGATCGGCATTTCGATCACGCCCGGGCCCTCCAGGGGGGAAGGATCCTTGTCGAGTTTGTAGAACATCACGATGTCGGCCTGCTTCTTGTCGAACTCCTCCACGAGCTTGGGCTCCGGCGCCTGGAGAACCTTGATGGGAACCCGTTTCTGGAAGGTCCCGTGCAGATAGTGCTGAAGATACTTCTCTCGTTCTGGCCGCACGCCGAACCCCGTTCCGAGCCGCAGGGGATCGGTCTTCGTGAGGGGAGTGAAGGAGTGGAGGAGTGTCTGGGAGCGGTCGACCCGTGATATGATTTCAAGAGCCAGGTCCCGAAAGCGAAAACCCGCCTGACTCAGGTAGACGCGTCGTCCGAGACGGTTGAAAAGGCTCACCCCCAGCTCCTTCTCCAGAAGCTGGATCTGGGTGCTGACGGCCGGCTGCGTCACGGAAAGAATTCGGGAGGCCTTGGTGAAGTTCAGGGATTCGCTGACGACGAGAAAGGTATGGATCTGGGAGAGGGTCATGCGACGTCCTTCCAAAAAATTATGATTCGCCCGGGAATGGAATGGGGCCGGAGCCTCTTGCGGAGGCCAGCCAAGGATTCACTCTTGGTTCATTATAATATTTATTCTCCCGGATATTCAATAATCTCTCTTTTTAATAATTTATTAATTATATTCAAATACCTGTCCGGAGAGAAGAGTTTGAAGTTTTCTCGTGGGGCCGTTTTTTGTTTTTATTTATTTTCGATATCGGTTATCTCTTATGCCATGGAACCCGTTCTTTCAGGAGGGAATGCACTCGCCCAGGATAACCTGACACAGATCGTCTCCGGGACCCCCGCCGATCGCCCCTACCGCCTCACCCTCCGGGAGGCCCTCCGGATCGCACTCCGGACCTATCCCGGCCTGGGGGCGGCCCAGCAGGGGATAGCAGCCTCGAAGGCCGGGATAGGGGTGGCGCAAAGCCAGTACTATCCGACCCTTTCCGGTTCCTCGACCTACACGCGCGAAACGGGAAACTTCGGGCCCCAGCCGGGCTTCCCCTTCACCATTCCGGAATCTCCCGTGAACTATGATTTCTACCAGGCCCAGCTGACACTCTCCGAGACCCTCTTCTCCTTCGGGCGGAGGCGCTCACAGGTCCGCCAGAACCGCCATCTCTACAAGGCCAGCCGCAGCCAGTACAGCCGGACACTCCAGGACACGGTCCTGAACGTCGAAAAGGCCTTCTTCCTGGTCCTGAAGGACCAGAAGCTCATCCGGGTGGACGACCTGACGATCGACGACTACAAGCTCCAGGAAAATGTGGCGGAGATCCGCTACAAGGACGGGGTCGCAACCACCTACGACGTGCTGAACGCCCGGGTCAACCTCTCGAACGCCCTTCTGACGAAAGTCACCGACCGTAACCAGCTCCGGGTGGACCGCCTGACTCTGGACCGGGCCATGGGAGTCGTCTCGAACAGTCCCTACAGGGCGGTCCCGCTCACCTCTCTTCCGGCCCCGATCCTGATTGCCGACCAGGCGGTGGCGGTGGCCCTCCGCAACCGTCCGGACCTCGAGCAGATCACCCAGCAGGCCCTCGCCCAGAAGCAGGTGGTGAAATTCAACCAGGCGCAGTTTTTTCCGACAGTCCAGACCGTCGGCGCCTACAGCCTCGACAGCGAATTCTTTCCCCTCGTCTACAACTGGTCGGTCGGAACGACCGTGACCGTTCCCATCTTCAACGGCTTCCAGTTCGTGAAACAGACCCAGCAGGCCCGGGCCCAGATGAAGCAGACCCTGTTCCAGCGGGAGGATCTCCGGCAGCAGACCATCGTCGAGGTCAAGACCGACATCTTCAACATCCGGACCGACAACCAGAAGATCGCCGCTGACAGGGAGCTCGTCAGTCAGGCAGAACAGAACCTCTATCTGGCGGAAAACCAGTTTCGGGTCGGAACCGGAACCTCGGTGGCTGTGACGCAGGCCGAGCGGGATCTGGCCAGCGCCAGGGCTGCCCTGGTCCGGGACCAGGCCGATCTGGGAATAGCGATCGCCCAGCTCAAGCACGACGAGGGGATCAATCTCGATCCGGCGACCCATCGCCTTCCCTCCAGGGATCTTCCATGAGAGGGGCCGCGGCCCTCGTCGGCCTTCTTCTGTGCACCCTGGTCTTCTCCTCTTCGAAAGCGGTCGCCGGCGGGATCCCGCTCATGGCCGTTCCCGCCTCCCCGGGCCTTTCTCCGGTGGAGAAGACGCATGCCGGAAAGAAGACGCAGAAATGGAGCGTCTCCCCGACCTACTCATTCTATCTGCTCCCGGGAGGAGGCCTCTCCCGCTATATCGACCAGGCCTTTGGGGTAGGGGGAGAGATTTCCGGACGCCTCGGAGATCTTCCTGAAAAAGGGCAAAAGGCCACGCTGCGCTCTCACTTCCGCTGGCTGGGCGACTTCTCCTACTTCCAGATGACCCCCGGGCCGACGCTGGCCCCGGCACTCTCATCGAGTTCCTTCGGCTTCTCGAACGTGAGTCCCCAGCCAATCCCGGCGTTGCCCAACTCGGCCAGCGTGACGGGCTTCATTCTCAGGACCGGCCTGGCCTATGACATCCCCGAGATCACACCCGAGCGATGGGGACTCAGGCGGGTCATCGTGCCCTATCTGAGGGTCGACGCGGGAGGAGTGGACTGGGCTGTTTCCAATGTGCCCGGGATCTCCGGCCATCCCTACGGGGGACTCCTCGACGTGGGAGCGGGCCTCTCTCTCTCCATCCCGGGATACCCTCTCGGAGTCTTCGGAGAGGCGGATCCGACCGCCTTCGATGTCGGAGGGAACATCATGACCATTCTTCCCCTTGTGGCCGGGATCAGCGTGCGGTTCTGAGAAGGATCTTCCTTACAACTCTTCTGACGGAGCGAGACCATGGACGAAAAGAACACGACAAACAAAGAGGGATCCGCCAGTGACGGGAAGCTCCATTTTCCGAAAAGCTTCCTCATTTTGGGAGGGGGATCGATCCTCGTCATGGCGGGGGTGGTGGTCTATACCGTTTTCTTTTACCTGACACTCCCCAACCACCGGACCCTCGACAAGAACGGGACGGCGATCCGGCATGTCCCTCTCCCCGTGCCGCCCAACACCTTCCTTCCGTCGGGCTCCGGAAAAACAGTGGCTCTTTACGAAAAGCCCGACTTCCGCCTGCAGGTGGCGGGACTTTCCAAGTCGAAGACAGGCTTCGATGCCTCCTTCGACCTTCTCGCGAAATCGGACGGATCTGACGGTTCGGGACTTTCCTTCGCCGTGATCGGAACGCCTCGCTGGGTGGACGCCAACCGAAATGCGGGAGAGGGGACGGCCTCCCTTTCGACGGCCACCGTCTTCCGGAAGGGGGCCTCCGGGCATTTCACCATCCACTTCTCGCGCATGCCCACAGGATCCTCCTTCGACATCTACCTCGGCTTGGCGGGGACGCGGGGAGTCAAGGGAGATCGCTACCTGATCCATTTCGAGAACCTGAAGACACCCGGACGGCTCTCCTGATGGCCGGGACGGAATCTCCCGAAGTTCTCGTGGCGGAGGAGGTCCGGAAGCGCTATTCGGATGAGGGGCCCTGGGCGGTGGACGGAGTCAGCCTCGCCCTTCGGCGGGGAGAGGTCGTCTCGATCGTCGGGCCGAACGGTGCGGGAAAGTCCACCCTTATTCAGATGATGCTGGGACTCCTCGTCCCCGACTCGGGATCGGTTCGGATTTTCGGGACCGAGATGGCCACCGGCCGCCGGAATGTCGCCCACCGCATCAATTACGCATCGACCGACCTGAGTCTTCCCTATTCCCTGACTGTCAGGGAGAACCTGACGGCCTACGCCCTGATCTACAACATGCGGAACATCGGGAGCCTGATCGACAGACTCCTTCGCGAGATGGATCTCGACTCCTTCCGGGATGTCCGCGTCGGCAGCCTCTCCACGGGACAGGTGGCTCGGATGGGGATCGCCAAGGCCCTGATCAACGATCCAGAGCTCCTTTTTCTCGACGAACCGACGGCGACCCTCGACCCGGAGGTTTCGGCCCAACTCCGCACAACCCTCCAGACCATGGTCCGGGAGCGGGGGATGACCCTTTTGTACACCTCCCACAACATGCGGGAGGTCGAGCGCTTTTCCGACCGGGTCTATCTCATGAACGGGGGCCGGCTCGTGGCGGAGGGGAGCGTTCCCGACCTCATGACGCGATTTGCGACCGAGGACCTCGAGTCGCTCTTCCTCCAGATGGTGGGGCGGGAATGGGGGCGGGATGAATAATCCCCGTCCGCCCGTCCCCCTTCTGGCCTGGCGCCCCCTGGCCGGCATCCTTTTCCGCCAGATCGTCCTCTACCGCCGCTCCCTCCCCCGGTGGATGGAGATCTTCTACTGGCCCCTTCTCGACCTGCTCGTCTGGGGATTCCTGACCCTCTATCTGAAAAAGATCCCCACCTTCATGCCCTCCGCCGTGACGGCCCTCCTCGGAGCCCTCCTGCTGTGGGACCTTCTCTACCGGGCCCAGCAGGGGATCTCGGTCATGTTTCTCGAGGAGATCTGGTCCCGGAACCTGATCCATCTCCTGATCGCTCCAGTCACCCCCCTCCACGTCGTCGCAGGGGCCATTCTCTCGAGCATCGTGAAGGTTCTGCTCTCCTCATCGGTGGCGGCCCTCCTTGCCTATACGCTCTTCTCCTTCCGGATCTTCTCCCTTGGGCTCCACCTGTTCTTCTTCATTCTGGCCCTTCTGATGATGGGATGGGCCCTGGGAATCCTGACCACGGCCGTCATCCTGCGATTCGGGCAGGAGGCGGAGGTGCTCGCCTGGGGGGTGATCTTCCTTTTCCAGCCTTTCTCGGCCGTCTTCAACCCGGTCTCCGTCCTTCCGGGGGTGGCGGCCGCCATCTCGCGGGCGGTTCCGGCCTCCTATGTCTTCGAGGGGATGCGCTCCGTTCTCGTTTCAGGCCGCCTCCCGACCGGTGACCTGATCACGGCCTTTCTTCTGGATTTTCTGTATATGGGGGTGGCCCTCTTCGTCTATTCGCGGGTGATCGCCCGGGCCCGGCGCAAGGGTTTTCACCTCAAACTTGGATCCTGATCCAATCGCGCGGCAAACCTCGCCGTTTACGGCGGGGAAGGAGTGCGGGGACGGCATGGCCGTCCCGAAATTGGCTTTCAGTGCGGGGTTTTCTGCTACAATGCCCGACATGAAAAGAATTAAA
>JAJZXW010000023.1 GCA_021806225.1 Nitrospirota bacterium
ACCTGGGGGGAGAAGATGAGCAAAACTCTATCGGGAAACCATACGGCAATGGATAGTGCAGGGACCATGATCGCGTTTCACTTGAGCGTTCCTTACGGACTTGGAACCGTTTCGGAGCAGGATGTCTACGAGGCATTGAAACATGGGAGTCTTGAAACCATCCCCTCTCCGGCAAAAGACATTCTCGTTTCTCTTTTCAATGAGAATTCCCCGGTCTCCATTCTCAAAGCCGCTTACGAATGTGGGGCATCGGTCGAAAAAGTCCAGAGACTTTACGAGGAAATCGTAGGGATGCCCTGGCATCGTTCCCCGGAGTGGGAAAAAATAACTCTTTAATTTTCGGCGGTTCCATGACACGGATCAGTAAAACCAAAATGGACCATTGGATGGTATCGGGTGACTGGAAGAGTCTCGAAAAAAAAGCCGCCGATATTGTGTCCAACGCAGAAGAATCCGCCAAAAGCGGTCGAATGGATCCCCTTCTCGGGGGTGGAACCCGACTGATGCTCGAATTGAACCACAGAATCAGCCATGATATCGATTTGTTCATCCGCGATCCGCAATGGATTGGGTTCCTGTCTCCAAGGTTGAACGATAAAGTCGGAGATCTTGTCCTTGGGTACGAAGAGGACGCAACCTTTTTGAAATTGAAATTTCCCGAAGGGGAAATCGACTTCATCGTTCGGATGTCCCTGACAGGACTTCCAGTAGAATCTTCCGAAAAAAGTCTTTTCTTGCTCGAACCGGTTGAAGAAGTCCTGGCCAAAAAACTGTTTTATCGTGGGGCATCCCTAACGCCACGGGATCTTTTCGATTGGTCCTGTATCGAGTCGATGCATTCGGGGACTCTCGATGTGCAAGGACTCGCCCGGTTGATCGATACCAGGCTGGAAAGCATCCATCAATCCCTTGAAAGAATGAGATCGAATCCATCAGCCAGAAGGACATGGGAACGGATCGACACGCCATTGGATCTGGATTTTGACAAAACGGTTGTGTGGGGAAAAGACAGACTGGAAGCCTTTCGGGATCTTTCTCTGACCGGAAAAGAAAAACGGAACATTCAAAAGGAAGCTCCGAAAAAATAGAAGAGTTCAGAATGTGGACTTGGATATTGACCCTGTCGGTCCATCCGATCAGCAACCCGTTAAAAGGATCATCGGCCGGGAATCGCTCCGAAGGGATTTTCGCCGCAAAAGTCATTCCCAAGCCAATGCCGACATGGAAAATTGGCTGGCCGGAGCCATCCAAAGATTCGAGATTTCCAAAGGCCAATCCGCTGACTTTCATGATCTTGTAGCCGATTTAGGAAAAGACAATGAAGGGGCAACAGAACTTGAAAACGATCTGAAAGAAATTGAATGCAGCGGGATTGGAACTGGAAAAGATCGGACAAGAGGCGGCCAGAATGGCCCGGATGAGGAACGAAATCTATGGGGATCTTCTGGACCGAAAGAAGCGGGCCTTGGAGCTTCATAGACCGGTCTTTCTGATCGTCGCCGGACCGAATGGGGCCGGAAAAACGACTTTATGCGAAAGTCCCCGATTCCTTCACCGGATGGGGGATTGGTTGGATACGGGCCATTTTCTCAATCCGGACAAGATCTCCTTGGTGGAACGGGCCTTGGACCCGCGTCTTTCAGCGGAGTGCGGTCTGAAACATCTGATGTCGCGTTTCGGCATGCAGGTCTACCCGAACACGGGAAGTCCCGCCGACAAAAAGAACCGGATCCACGCCGATGCCCTCTGGAGCCGTTTCGAAGCCTACCTCTCCGGGCATCCTCAGGCCACGGGCTATGTTCTGGGCCTCCCCAACCCTTTCTCTGACTGGGAAATATCGCAACGCTTTTTTCCACGACATTATTTCAATACCAGCCGGACAAGGGCCCACAAGGAAGGGGCCGACGAAGTCCGGAGACTCGTCGGAAAAGCCCTCCGCGAAGGGCTGATATGACGACCTTCGACCAGATTCTCCCTCGCATGGTCCAGGTTCTCCGGGATGTTCCAAGGCTTTCCGACCTCGGTCCTCTCCTCGTCAACCGGGACCTGAACGGCCGGGTGCGGCTGATCGCGGGAGAGTCCCTGCGCGCAGACCTCCGGTTGACGGAGACGCTTTCCGCTCTCGCGACCCGCCTGAAAGAGGAACTCGGCCCCCATGCCGCCCCGGAAGAATCTTTCCTGATTTTCGAGGAGGATGTGGAAGCCGTCATCGGAAGAGCCCCCGTTTTCTCCCTCGATGGGTTCGATACGGTGCGGGTGGTCGACCGCCTCGTCACGGAGTCTCCCTGGACGCCCATTGCCCGGGAATCCAACAGAGCCCCGCGGGTCGTCTTCTTCTCGATCAAGGGAGGCGTCGGACGCTCGACCGCCCTGGCCGTCTCCGCCTGGAGTCTGGCGCAATCCGGAAAGAGGGTCCTGGTCCTCGATCTCGAGTCTCCGTGACTGTCATCGAGTCTGCTTCCCGAAGAACGACGACCCGAATTCGGCCTCGCCGACTGGATCTGGCTCATGGACGACGATATCGAGCCCGACACCGGATGCCTCGAAGGGCTTCTCTCCTTTTCCGAGATCTCCCGGTGTCTTCATCCCAGAAAGTACTTCCAGAGCGGGATCGCCCACGAATGGGAGGGGTATTACGACCTCCGGACGGGACAGCGGGTTTTTCAGGAAGACCCCTCCTTCAAGAAAGGCTTCGCCTTCTGCACCACCAACACCGGATGCTTCGAGGGGATGCTGGTCCACCGCAGCATCGTGGACGTCCTGGGCTATCCCGACCGGCGCTTTTTCATCGGGATGGACGACTCCCTCTACGGCTTCATGGCTCATTTCCATATGCCGGTCCTCTATCTCCGGGACCCCTTCGTGACCAAGAAGGTGGACGCCCCGAAAGGCGACACCCGCACCTCAAACCGGAGCCTCTACTACGGGATGCGCAATGCCTTCCTCTTCAAGGAGACCTTCGACCGCCTGGTCCCGAAGGACCGGGCCACCCGCTCCTTCTACCTCGGGGTGAAGTTCGCGGACTACGCCCTCAACATCCTCCAGAACCGGGACAGGAAACTCGAGGGGTTCCGGTGGCTCATCCGGGGGTGGCGCGACGGAAGGAAAGGGCCTCTGAGGAAGAGCGGCCATAGGGCGACTTCTTTGCCGGACTGGTTCTTTTTCTTTTCGAGCCTTCGCATAATTTCTGAGAATCGGACAATACGCCAAAATGTTATTCTCGAAGTGATGAGAAGGCCTCACGGAAAGAGCGGTTATTCTGCCAGGACCCTCTCTCGCCCAGATCGCCGAGGTCCTCGAGGTCGATCCGGCCTGGGTAGACAACATCGCCCGATCTCTCGAAGAACGGGATTCCTACAGGAGCTGATCCAGAAAAAGGACAATGACGGTCTTATTGAGAACCCTTCTCCCGCCAGGAATTCCTACAACTCCGGCAGATTTTCCGGAGGACTTTCCGGATTTCCCCGGGGGCAGGTGATCCAGAACTCGGAGCCCTCTCCTTCCCGCGAGGCGACCCCGATCCGTCCCCCGCTCTGCTCCAAAAGAAGCCGGCAGCTGAAAAGCCCGAGCCCCGTCCCTTTTTTCTTGGTCGTCTGGAAGGGACGGAAGAGTCGGGTCTCGATGAATTCCCGGGACATCCCCGGCCCGTTGTCCGAAACCGCCACCGAAACCGCCTCCCCTTCCTCCCGGACCGCGACCCGGATCTCCCCCGGACCTTCCCGGCCCGTTTGTCCCTCGAGAATTTCCCGTGCGTTCAGCAAGAGGTTGCGGAGAGTGGTGTCGAAGGCCCGGGGGTTCCCCCGGACGAGAACCTCCGGCGCGGGAAGAACGGTGAGCGCGAGGGACGGGGTCGACTCCCATCCCAGGGCCCGGACCACCTCCCGGACCCGCTCCCCCGGAGAAAAATCCGACAGACGGGCGTAATCGTGGTGGTAGGGGGAGAGGAGCTGCTCCATCGAACTGTCCATCTGCTTCGAGATGCTGTCGAGGGAGAAGAGCAGCTCCTCCCGGAACTCCGGATCCTCCAGGTTCCGTTTCGCATTGTGAACCAGCAGTCTCAACCCCGCTCCGGCGTTCTTGAGATCGTGGAAGGTGAAGGCCCTGAGGCCCGACAGGAGCTCGACCTCGCGCCGCTCCGCCGCCTCGCGCGAGGCCGAGGCCCCCACCAGAAGACTCGTCCACTGGACGGAGAGCGCCTGGAGAAAGAGGCGGTCCTCGAGGACAGAGACCGGCCGGCTCTTCATCCCGAGCCCCAGGAGCCCGATCGGGCGCTTCCCGAAAACCAGGGGAAGGATCCAGGTCGCGTTCAGGGTTTCAAACAGGGGGACCAGGGCGGGGTCCGCCTCCCGGGAGTCGAGGCGGGGAAGGCCGTCGGACAGGGAAGAGAGCAGGGACGGGGACAGGTCGATCCGGCGCCGGTCCCGCGGGGCCGACCACCCCAGCGTCTCCCTGAGGGTCAATACCTGCGATCCTTCCTCCAGAACCCCGTAGGTCAGGGTCTGGGCCAGGGTGACCTCCCGGGTCTGCTCCATGAGCACCGGGAGCAGCTCCTCGGGGCGCCCCGCCTCCGACAGGGACCGTGTGAGCGTCATCCAGGCCTGCCGGTAGTCGTACCGGCTCGAGTAGAAATGGACCCCCAGAAACTCCTCGAGCTCCCGTCTGAGCCGCGCGGAGGAGAAGACCACCACGAAGGCACCCGCCCCCAGAAGAAGCGTCAGGCTGAAGGCCAGACGGCTCCAGAGTGGCCCCAGAACGCCCAGGACGTCCGCCATCCCTCCCAGAAGGGCCAGACCGACGCCGCCCAGGAGCAGGAGGAGGGAGCGGTTGATGGTGCTCCGGGAGAGTGCCAGGGCCACCTCCGGCGGCCGCTGGATCAGGTACGCATACAGAAAAAAGGCGTCCATCAGGAGAAGGCCCACCTCCCCCAGGTAAAGAAAGGAGCGGTCTACGCCCCCGTTGACCAGGGCGTTGACGTGGATCGCCAGGATCGACCCGGACCACAGGGCCACCCCGATCAGGGGATACTTGAGGTTCCAGCGGTCGATCCCGGAGGCGGCGGAATAGGTCTTTCCCATCTGGAAAAACGACAGAAGAAAGATCCCCGCCAGGAAAAAGGCCGCGGCGGAGAGGCCGGAGTTTCCGATGAGGAGTACCTGGGCCGGCGGCACCAGAAGGAGACGGACCAGATCGGGCTGGGTCAGGAACAGATCGCAGACCGACAGGACCCCGACCCCGACGAGCCCCAGGAGAACGGCCGATTTCCGGAGCTCCTCCAGGGGCCGCTGGCGGCCGTAGAGGACCGAAAACAGAAGGACGGCGAAGGCGGCGACAAACTCCCCCGCGAAGCCGATGCGAAGCGAAAAGGCGATCCGGGACAGCTCCCGAAGGTGGAGGACGTAGAGATCGGCCACGGAGGGGAGGAGGACCGCCCCCAGAACCAGAAGAACGGAAAAGGTCGAGGCCGACCGGCGCCGGACCACGGCCGCGATCAGAAAGGTCAGGACGGTGGCGGCGATCGAGAGGACTGGAAGCAGGGTATGGATCTTCATCCGGCCGGAGACCGGCGGTCTCCGTCACTCCTTTCGACCAGAGGGACGGCGGGCAAGAAACGGGGCCCGCCCCGTTCAATGTTCAGTCCGTACAGGATAGGACAAGAGGGACAAGAAAAAAAGCTCCACCAGAACCTGCCGGGTCCTCCCGAAAGGAAGATCCCGAAGGACGGTGAGGATCGAAGGATTCCCGGGAGAGCTCCTCGCCCTCCTCAGGGAGTTCCCAGGCCCCCGGCTCATCTCCGATAACGGGCCACAGTCCATCCCGACAGAGTTCCGCTCGTATCTTCGGGATCAGGGGGTGGTCCATTCACGGATTCGTGTTGGACATCCCCAAAGCAACGGCAAGATGGAGCGGCTCCACAAGAGCCTGAAATCCGAATGCATCCGGGTCTCCCCTCTGGGCGTTCTCGAGGAGGCCCGGGAAATTATAAAAGGAACATGCAGGAGCACGATCACGACCGCCTGCAGGCGTCCATGAATTACCTGACGCCTTCAGACCATCTGAAGGGCTCGGAACACGTCACGAAGAGGCTTGAAGACCGCAAAACGTCCCTCCGAGAAGCCCGAACAATCCGTCGGGAAAAACGACGGAATATTCGGGAACAAAACCGGTCTTCTGCGTGGCCGGGGCCAATCAGAAAAGTGCCATTTTCGCTGACTCAGCACAATAGAGACAACTAATCCTTCGCCTCCATTCATGCTGTCTTGATTTTCGGACCTTCCCACTGCAGAATGCGTCAGAAGAGAGAAATTGTTTCTCCCCCCACACTTGCCGGAGAACCTCCGATGAATCCTGATTCTCCTCTCTCTCTCTTCATTACCGGAGCCTCATCCGGATTGGGAGAGGCCTTGGTCTTAGCCTACGCCGCTCCCGGGGTCCGGATCGGCTTGGTGGCCCGGCGCGGACATCTCCTGAAAGATGTGGGCAGACAAGCCGAAAAAGCCGGCGCCCGGGTAGCACTTTACGAAGGGGACGTGACCGACAAGTCGAAAATGGAAGGGATCGCCCGAGATTTCCTGGACCACTTTTCCGCTCCAGACCTGATCTTCGCCAATGCCGGGCAGGGAGGCGGCTCCGGATACGCCATCGAACGATCTCTCATGGAAGTCAACCACTTCGGTGTCCAGAACACCATTCTCCCCTTTCTCCCCGCCCTTCAAGAAAAAGGAAGCGGCCAGATTGCGGTGATTTCGAGCCTGGCCGCCTACCGGGGCCTTCCGGGCTCCGGAGATTACTGCGCCTCCAAGGCGGCTCTTAAAGCCTATAGCGATTCTCTGCGTCTGGTCCTCTTTCCATTCGGTACCACCGTCACCATCGTCAATCCGGGATATATCCGGACCGAGATGACGCGGGACAATCCTCCCATGCCTTTTTGCTGGAGCGCGGGAAAAGCGGCGGCGACGATCCGTCGAAGGCTCCGCCACCGACCGGCTCGCATCGAGTTCCCTTTTCCCATGGTCATCTCCGTCCGGCTCCTGGCGCTTCTTCCGCCCCGGTGGGGCGATTACCTGATCCGATGGAGTCGTCCTCGCAAGGCTTCAAAAGACCGAAGAATCGGAGCAAAATAGCGGATCTCTTTCGTCATCGAATCGGAGAAGCGGCGAATCAAAGCTGGATGGGAACAGGTACAGGGGAAAGACGGGCTCAATTGAATTCTTCATTTGTTATGGCCCGTTTATTAGGTGTTCCCTTTTTTCGATGATGGAATAGACAGGAGGAGAGAATGGGGTTTTTATGGAAGACTATTTTTGTTTTATTTTTATTCTTATTATTATTCAAACCTACAACGATATTGGCTGATTCAAATAAAAAGCCAGGTCCTCAACCTCACAAAATTATTTCACAACACAAATCTGTCACCGATCAATCTGATCTTTATTCCAATAACGGGAAGATTGGATTAGGAATGACCTGGTCTCCCGCCAACAGTGCGCTCTATTCTGGATTTACTGACGTTCGTTATTGGGTAAACCGATGGTTCGGAATCGATGGTGGGATAGGATTGATTCATTCTTCATTTAATGGAACAAACAATCTATTGGGAGCAGGAAATCAAAATACATTTCAATTGACAACATTCCTCATTCAAGGAATGGTTCCTATCATTGAACGACAGCATTTTGTGTTTTATGGAGATTTAGGATTTGTTCCAGAAGTCGGAAGTCCAAATTTTGGATTTGAGATTCTTCCGGGTATCGGGATTGAATATGCCTTCCCTGAATATTCAAAATTTTCTGTGTACTTTCAATTGAATCCAGTTCCGCTATTTGGATCAACAGGAGTTAACCCGATCACCCATACCTTTACGGACTATGTCGTGTATACTCCCGTTTTCCTTGGCTTCCATTTTTACTTCTGGTGAATGAGGAACAAGATGTATCAATTTATTGATAATCTAAGATTAAGGTCACTTTTTGCCATTATTGTTTTTTTAGCTGTCAATGGGTGTGCAACTGAAGCCGATTACAGAAAGATTGTGGATTCATGGATGGGAAAAAGCAGTCAAGAACTCGTCCATCAATGGGGATATCCAAAAAATCAAGTTGTTGCTCCCGATAAAAACAATGTATACATCTACTATAGATCTCGCTTTTTGAATTATACGCAATATTATTATACGAATTATGGTGGATACGGTAATAATGAGACTGGATCGACCACGCAAACAATAAAGCTTGAATGTACAACATGGTTCGAAATCGATAAAAAAACTCAAAAAATAAAAAAAGTTGCCTTTAAAGGCAATCTTTGTATGGCTGGAGGATTAGGGGGAGACCATCCTGATCCACCCCCAACAAGATCGCATAAAAATAAATGATATAAGCATCCTATGAGTACGGCCTTTGCCGGATCAATTCTAGCCCCGTAGGAGAAGGCTGGATACTGTAGGACGATTTCACAAACATCCGACAAATAATCCATGATTCTTTCTATCTTGCCAACTATTGGGGACCTATCCCCAGTCAGACATCGCGATCAGCGCGACAAGGAAGGAATTCGCCCCCGTCCATTCAAGAAGCGCTTCTCGAGCGCCGCTCCTTCTGGCCCGGAAAGTCCGAGAGGGGTCGAGCTCCATCGCCTCGGGGGACCGTGACCCCCTGCGGACCACGCAACCCCGATCTCGAGGTCGGGAGTCTTCGGCATTCATGCCGGGAGACCGCTCCTCCGGAACGGGAGCTTACCGCCCTTCCCGCCGGGGTCTTTTCTTGAAACCCGCCCCCGGGATCAGGGATCCTCCCGAAGGGACCCGTCTCCTTTCGCGGGGGCCCGATCTTCGGAGGCCCGTGAGACCGCGTCCTCCGGATTCCCGGGAAGGATCCCGGGCAGGACATCCTCCGGCAGGCCGGTGCCGCCCCGAACCAGAAGCATCAGGAACCGCTCCAGAACCAGGCCGTCTCCGTTTTCCTCCGGTGCCAGTGCCAGCATGATCGCCTTCCTGTTTAAACGGTGGATCCCATCCCTCCCGTCCGGGGAGATGCGTTCCGGATTCCTCAGGCGACCCCTTCGAGGATGCCCCGGGCCGTCGACAGCGCCGCCCCCACCACCTGGTCCATGTTGTAGTAGCGGTACTGCGCGAGCCGCCCCACGAAGCTCACCCCCGTCTCCTTCTCCGACAGCTCCCGGTATTTCTTGTAGAGAAGATCGTTCTCCGGTCGGGGAATGGGATAATAGGGATCCCCCGAGGCCTGGGGATACTCCCTCACGATCGCAGTGTCGGGGTGCTCCTGTCCCGTCAGGTGCTTGAACTCCGTAATCCGGGTGTAGGCGTGGTCGTTCGGATAGTTGACCGTCCCCACCGGCTGGTACCGCTCCACCCCCGTCATCTGCTCGTGCTCAAAAGTGAGGCTCCGGTAGGGGAGCTTTCCGTAGCAGCAGTCGAAGTACTCGTCGATGGGGCCGGTGTAGACGATATGCCGGGCCTCGAGCCTTTCCCGGATCTCCCGAAAATCCTCCCCCAGCGCGAGGGTGATCTTCGGGTTGTCCAGCATCCGGGCGAACATCGCCGTGTATCCGTCCGCCGGCATGGCCTGGTAGGTGTCGGTGAAGTACCGGTCGTCCCGGTTGGTCCGCACCGGTACCCGGGAGGCCACGCTCGCGAAGAGCTCCGATGGATCGAGCCCCCACTGCTTGCGCGTATATCCCTGGTAGAACTTCCGGTAGAGATCCCACCCCACTGTGTTCACGATCACGTCCTCGCTCGTCCGGATCTCCGGCCGCGGATCCCGGACTTTCTCGAAGTAGGCCTTGAGCCCCTCCTCGTCCAGGGTGAGGCCGTAGAGCCGGTTCACCGTGTCGAGGTTGATGGGGATGGGAAGAAGCTGGCCGTCCACGGAGGCCAGCACCCGGTGCTCGTAGGGGCGCCATCCGGTGAAGCGGGAGAGATAGTCGAAGACCTCTTTCGAATTGGTGTGGAAGATGTGGGGACCGTACCGGTGGATCAGGATTCCCCGGCTGTCAGGCTCGTCGAAGGCGTTGCCTCCGATGTGCTCCCGCCGGTCCATCACGAGAACCTGACGTCCGGCCGCGGCCATCCGTTCCGCCACCACCGACCCCGCGAACCCCCCTCCCACCACCAGTACGTCGACCTTCATCCCCATGTCTCCTTATTTTTGGTTTTTTCCGATGCCGAAGTTCTCTGACCCGAAACCCCTGAAAAAGACTGGAATCGTTAGAGCAAAAATCGGACCAAATCATTTTATTCTTCAGATTTTCCGCAATATAAATTATCTGGAAATGATCTGATCAAATCCATATAATGAATTCGCATAAGGAATCGACCGGTCGCAGGGTCCGCGCTCCGAGACGGAGAGGGAAGAAGGGGAAAGGGAACAGTTTCCGTGAGAAAATACGACCGTTTGCCGCTGGATGTCTCGATTCTCTTCCGGGGGTCGACCGGCGGGTACCGGAAGGGACTCCTCAAGAATCTCTCCCTGACCGGTTGCTACATCGAACCGGTCCGCCGGGTGGATTTTTCGGGATGGGTGCGTCTCCGGATCGACGGAGACGAAGACCGACGCATCACCGGCATCGAACCGGTCGAAACATGGGGGCTGATGGCCCGGAAGGACGACGTCGGGTTCGCGATCCACTTCAACTGGATCGAGCGGGAGAACCTCCGCCGGTTCGCCGAATTCCTGCTGCGGTTCGCCCCCGACCATCCCGTCGTCCTCAAGATGCTCGAGCTCAACGAGCCGTCCCCCTTCCTCGGTCCCACCCCCTCGGGAACAACGAACGAACTCCCCCGTCAGGTGCAGTTTCTCGACAACCAGGTGGTGGAGCGCCTCCTCCGGAACTCCTGGTCGTCCTTCATCGAATTCGCCCCCGCCGAGTTCTTCGACGGCATGATCGACTGGTTTTCCGACGCCCTCGACAGCAAGGAAAAGCCCGAAAAAACCGAGGATTCCCGTTTTCCCGACTGGTTCTTCCCCAGCCGGAGCCCCGAGATCGGGGAGATCGTGCGCAAGCTCCGGATGGTGGCGCCGTCGGGCCTTCCCGTCCTGCTTCTGGGAGAGACGGGGGTGGGCAAGGAGATGTACGCTCGCCTGTGCCACGAGGTGGGCGGCCGGCCCGCGGCCCCCTTCGTGCCGATCAACTGCGGGGCCATCCCGCAGGACCTCGCCGAAAGCCTCTTCTTCGGCCACGAGAAGGGCGCCTTTTCCGGAGCCGTCGCCCAAGCCGCCGGCTATCTCGAGGCGGCCGGGAAAGGGACCCTCTTTTTGGACGAGATCGGGGAGCTGTCGCCGACACTCCAGGTCAAGCTTCTCCGGGTCCTCCAGGAACGGACCTTCACCCGGGTCGGCGCCTCACGGGAGCTTCCCTTCGAGGCCCGGGTGGTCTGCGCCACCAACCGGAACCTGATCGACGAGGTCCGGAAAGGCCACTTCCGGGAAGACCTCTACTATCGGATCAACGGCCTCACGCTCGAGATCCCTCCGCTCAGGGGGAGGATCTCCGACATCCTGCCCATGGCGGAATACTTTCTCAAGAAGATCTGCCAGGCGAACAAGCTCCCAGAAAAGTCCATCGGGGCGGGAGCGGCGGCCGCCCTCCAGAGCTATTCCTGGCCGGGAAACGCCCGGGAGCTCCACAACGTCATCTACCGGGCGGCGGTCGTCGCCGACGGCTCCGAAATCCGGGAGGAGGACGTGGGGCTCCCGCTCGAGAAAAGTGCCCAGTCAAAGCCGACACTCAAGGAAATCCGGGAGATCTTCGAAAAGGAGGTGGTCCTGGAGAGTCTGGTGCGCCACAACGGAAACGTGGCAGCGGTGGCCCACGAACTGGACATTTCGAAACCCTCCGTCTACCTCTTTATCAAGAAGCACAAGCTGGCGGGAAAGTTCGCCTCCCTTGCGAAGGATCCTGACGAGTTCTCCTGAAAAGGACCATTCCGGGAGCATCGGAGCGTCCGTGCTTTGCTTTCCGAAAAAATTATTGTGGCGGAAAAACGCGAGGGGACATGGTATCCGAAGAAAAAGAAGGATAGAGCCCAAGCTGGAGCATTGATCGATTATTTTGCCAAAAACGATCAGGGGGTCCTCGATGAAGCATGGCAAGACCTTTGCCGGAAACACCCGGCATGGGGGAAATTGGTCCTACAAGGAATACGAAATCTTCCCCCCTCTGTCGAATCTTTTCCATGGGTGAAAGGGATCCTCGAAAAAATTAAGTAGAAGTCGACTTCACAAACCAAAATTAAAGGAAATTGCGCGAAGGACGAGGGGAACGTGACGGCAAAAAGGGTGGTCAGGCCCCTGGCTTCCGATGCACTTTCAGGATGAGTTCGAGGTCGATTCCGAACATCGATGCGATCTGCTCGGGGGTCATGGCACCATGCGCCAGGAGCGTCCGGATCATTTCTTCCCGGCCTTTCTGGATCCCTTCTTCCCGGCCTTTCTGGATCCCTTCCTCTATGATCATGTCCATGATGTTGGGCATGTCCGCCTCCAGGATAATCGGGGTCAGGATCCGACGCATCGTCCCGGGATCCGTCCCTCTCCCTTTCGAACTCCGGATTATTGTTCGGAGATCTTCCGGACGCGTTCGAGGTCGATTCCGAACATCGATGCGATCTGCTCGGGGGTCATGGCACCATGCGCCAGGAGCGTCCGGATCATTTCTTCCCGGCCTTTCTGGATCCCTTCCTCCCGGCCTTTCTGGATCCCTTCCTCCAGACCTTTCTGGATTCCTTCCTCCAGACCTTTCTGGATCCCTTCCTCTATGATCATGTCCATGATGTTGGGCATGTCCGCCTCCAGGATAATCGGGGTCAGGATCCGACGCATCGTCCCGGGATCCGTCAGACCGTGAACCCCCGCCACATAATTAAAA
>JAJZXW010000015.1 GCA_021806225.1 Nitrospirota bacterium
CCATCCTCCCCTTCCAGTCGCGAGAGTGATGGTTCGAACGATTGGATCAGTTCCCGCCCCGGTTCGAGGGAGGCGGCGGGTTGACGGTGCGGACCAGAAGGTACTGGCCCGGCCCGACCGATACTCTCTGTGTCAGACTCCCTCCCGGCCCGAAGTCGGTCCGGGTCCGGACGGTGAGGTCGTAGGTGCCCGGGGGGATGTCGAGCGTTGCGGCATCGATCGTCGCCGGCAGAAGACGCCAGCTCCGGACGTCCGCCTGGTCGGAGGCCACGGCGAAGATCCCGCCCCCCACCATCGTGAGAAGCTGGGCGACGGTCCCTTCCCTCTGGGCTATCTCCTGGGCCGTGATCTGCTCGACCGTCTTGAGCGTCGAGCGGATCGCTTCCCGGAGGATGATCCGGGAAAGATGGTCCTTGAAGTTGGTCGCGCCGATCGCCATGAGGTCGTCCCCCAGCTCGGATGAGGCCCGGATCCCGGGATCCCCGGAGCGGTCCACGGGCGCGAGGAGGATCTCGTGGCCGTGGACCCCGGTGCCGCCTCCCTCGGGCTTCGGAACGGAGAAGGAGACCATCGAGATCGTGTTTGCGAGGGGCAGGGGGAAGACGAAGCGCTGCTGGGTCAGATGGAAGATCCTTCCATTGAATCCCACGAACAGGATGTGGCCCATCCGGGCGTATTCGGCGGGACGGAGAGAGGCGACACCGGCGTAGACCTTCTTCCAGCGCGCGAGTTCATGGAAGCGGCCCGCTGCCTCGGCGGTCCGGAGAAGGGCTGGACCCAGGAACGAGGGCATGGGGGTGTGGTAGAGGAGGGCGTATTTTTCATAGGTCCGTCTGGCTTTCAGGTAGGAGAGGTAGGCCGACTGGTAGTTCCCGGCGCCGCTCGCGATCTGGGCTTCCTCGAAGACCCCCGACAGGTAGCGGGCGAAGGCGTCGTCGGTGTAGTGGTTCAGCTGGGCCGGGTTGTAGGCGATGTGGTGGCGCGCGAGAAGCTCCCGCGCCGTCCCCTCGTAGCGGGCATAGCGACCGGGGGCGCCTCCCGCCGCCTTCGGATACATCCGGTTGTAGGCCAGAAGCTTCCGGCGGATCTTGCGGGTCTCGACCAAAGCCCCGTTCCAGTCGCCGGTGGCGGCGTAGTTCAGGGAATTGACGAGGTTGATCATGACCCGTTCGTAGGGAAGGCCCCTGTAGGGGAGGGAGTAGTCGTTCAGCTGGTAGGCGAGAAGGATGTCGGTGAAGGACTTTGTGAAGAGCATCTCTCCCAGGCGGTTCGCCCCCCGGAAGATCTTTTCGGACTTCCGGTAGCGGGCGGCCACGTGGGAGGCCATCCCGAGATCCATTCCCAGGAGGAGCTGGTCCTTGGAGCCGTAGAGATCCTTCTTGCGGGCCTTTTCGATCTCGGCCAGGGCCTTCTCCCCCGCGGGGGTCTTTCCCTCACCGATCACCCCTCCCGGGGCGGCCCCCAGGTCGTTGTAGTAGACCCGGTCCTGGACGAAGGACGGAGCGCAGGCCCCGAGAGCGGCGCAAAGAAAGGTGAGAGAGGAAAGGCGGAGAATCCTGATGGCGCACCTCCTCCGTTAAGGGTGAACGGGGGAGGCGCCGAATCTCCGGAGACCTCCCGGCGGGCAGGTTCTTCTGGACGGTTGCCCGCGCTAGAAGCCCATGGAGTCGTGATGGGCGATCTTCTTGACCTGGTATTGGCTTCCCCAGAGGATTTCGTTGGTCGTCAGATCGATGGCCTTGAGATGGGTCTCGTAGTACCGGACCGTCTTTCCGCCGCGGGAGGCGGTGTAGGAATTGATCGAGCCGGTGATCAGGACGTCGGCGCCCGTCTGCTGTCCGGGGCCGTGGACGGTGGAGGAGCGGGCGTGCTTCATCTGGTATTCCCTCTCGGCCGCCGCCTGTCGCCGGTGTGCTTCGGAGGCGGTGACGAAGATCACCTTCCCCGAGTTGATCAGGTCGTCCTGGAAATGGTTCAGGAAGAGACGGGTATTGATGTGCTGGTCGGAACGGTTGATGATCTGCCCCAGCTCGACCACCGGCCGGCGGCTTTCCTTGTCCCGGAACCGCCGGAGCCAGGGGGCGTCGAGGGCCTTTCGGATCATGGTCTTGGCGGTGAGCCGGGCGTCGGTGTCCGTCCACCGGCTGGTCACCCCGCCGGAGGTGTCGACGCTCACCCGCTGGACGCTGTAGCTCGAGCAGCCGGAGAGCGCGATCAAAAGGGCCGCTCCGGCCAGAATTCCCCTGGTTTTCGTCGTTCCGAAGGCCATCGTCTCCCCCTGGGCTGTGGGTCCCTCTCCTCCGGAGTCCGCCCGGAAGAAGGGACAACATTGCGAAATCTCTCGACGGGCGGATTATAATGAATCCACTTGAAAAAAAACAGGGGACCGTCTGACTCCCCGCGGCCCACGCTCATTTTTTGCCATGGACGACCGTTGAACGCGACCTTCGACGTCATGAATGTTGCCTCCTTCGATCCCGCCGCCCTCCTCGGACGCCTCCGGAGCCGGAACCCCCGCCTGCCGCTTCTCCACATCGACCGGGAGCGGACGACCGGATGGAGCCACGTGGCCGTCCGGATCGACAGGGTCCTGGAGGAGGGCCCCGGGGGGCTTCTCTGGTATGGCGAGGAGGGAGAGTCCCTCTCCTCCGGCCCCCCGGGGTGGGAGGCGGACCCCCTCCTCGCCCGTCCGCTGGCCGAAGCGGGGAGGGAGTCGGAGGGTGCCGAATCTTCCGGAGGCGACGCGCCTCCCTTTTCCTCCGGGCTGGCGCTCCTCCTCCCCTTCGAGATGGCCGAGGTCTGGGAACCTTCCGGAGGGCCGTTCTCCGCCCCCCGGGTCCCGGCGGTCGCGCTCTCCTGCCGGGAGGTGGTCTCCTACCATGCCCCCACCGGCCGTCTCTTCCTGCCGACGGGATTCGACAAAGCCCTCCTCGATCCCCTTGCCTTCGCCCCCCCGCCCCCTGTCCTCCTTCGTCCCTCCCTCTCCCGGGACGGTTTTTCGGAGCTCTTCCGGCCGATCGTCCGGGGGCTCGGGCGGGGGGACTACTTCCAGGTGAACATCGCCCTCCGCTTCGAGGCGGATCTTCCCCGGGCCTTCGATCCGCTCGCCCTCTACGCCCGCGTGCTTGCCCGCTCCCGGTCGCGCTACGGAGGCTTCTTCTCCTTCGGGGACCGCTTTCTCGTCTCCCATTCTCCCGAGCAGCTCCTGGCCCTTTCGGGAGACCGGGTGCGGACCCGTCCCATCGCCGGCACCGCCCCCGGCCCCCCTCCTCCCTCCGGCCCCGACCCCCTTCTGACCGACGAAAAACTCCGGGCCGAGCACATCATGACCGTCGATCTTCTGAGAAACGACATCGGACGCGTGAGCCGGGCGGGGACGGTCGCAGTTCCCGCCCTTCTCGCCGTCGAGTCCTATCCCCACCTTCGCCACCTGGTCTCGGAGGTGACCGGACGGATCGACCCCCGCCTCTCGCGCGGAGACGTCCTCCGGTCCCTCTTCCCGGGAGGCTCCGTGACCGGGGCCCCCCGCGTCCGGGTTCGCCGGGAGATCGGCCGTCTCGAGGGGGAGCCCCGGGACTACTATTGCGGCTCCCTGGGGTATCTCTCGGAGGAAGGCGAGATGGATATGGCGCTGTTGATCCGGACCCTGGAGGGACGGCGCGAGGAGGAGGGAGGCCGTCTGGTCTTCGGGGCGGGAGCCGGAATCGTGGCCGACTCGCGGGAGGAGGAGGAATACGCGGAGATCCTGCTCAAGGCCCGGGCCATGGAGGAGATGCTGCGATGAGCGCGAAACGGTACCTTCTGGTCGACGGGGTGGCGGCGGGGATGGATGACCCGGTGATCGCGGCCACCGACATGGGGTTCCTCCACGGGGACACGGTTTTCACGACCCTGGCGGTGCACGAGGGCCGTCCCGTCCTCTGGAAGGCCCACTACGCCCGGCTCGCGGGTAGCGCGCGGCAGATGGACTATCCGCCTCTTCCGACGGAGGAGGCCTTCCGGGCCGAACTTCTTTCGGCGATCCGGATCCAGCCGGACGCGCCTTCCGCCCTCAGGGTGACCCTCTCCCGGGGCCGGGCCTCCTCCCCCGGCCTCGACGGGGTCTCGGATGCGACGGTCCGGGTGGTCCTTCCCCTCTTCCGCCCCGTCCGCCAGGTGGAGGCTCTGCTGGCCGGGGCCCTGGCCGAGACCTTCCCTCTCCCCTGGGATCCCGCCGCCGATCCCCGCTTCGGCCACAAGACCGGCAACCTTCTCTGGGTCAAGGGAATCCGGAGGATGAAGCGGAGCCCGGAGGCTGTCGAGCAGCTCCTCCTGGGGCGCTGCGGGGAGATCCTCGAGGGAACGGTCAGCTCCGTCTTCGCCGTCGACGCCGACGGGGTCCTGAACACCGCGCCGCTCTCCGCCGGGATCCTTCCGGGCATCCTCCGGGGCGAGATCCTCGCCTGGGCGCGGCGGGAGGGGAGAGCCCTCCGGGAAACGGCCCCGTTATTTTCGGAGGCGGCCTCCTTCCGGGAGCTCTTCCTCGCCTCCTCCACCCTTCCGCTCCTTCCCGTCCACACAGTCCTCGATCCGGCCGGCGCGGTCTCCTTTCCCCGGGACTTTCCCGTGGCGGCGGCCTTCCTCGATCATTACCGGAGCCGGATCCTGGCCGGAGAAAGCTGAAGGCACAAAAAAAGCGCCCCTCTCCGGCCAGGGCCGGAGAAGGACGCCCGAAAGTCGGGACAGGGAAGGCTCAGGCTAGCACTGGCTCCACCCGCACGAGCCGCCGGTCTTCTTCGACCCCATGCACTTGAGGCAGCCCTCGAGGAAGGCCACCTGGCCCCCGCAGGAGGGACAGGCCACCTCGATCACCATGCCGTTCTCCCCGGTCAGACCTTCCTTGGACAGGATCGTGCCGATGGCCTTGGCGATGGCGTAGGGATCCGACCCCAGCTTCCCGGCCTCCTCGTGGCTCTTGATGAACTGCCCCACCACCTCCTCGACCGGTGCCCCGAACTGCAGGGCCAGGGAGCCCAGCCGTCCGAAGAGGATGGCCGATTCCCGCTCCCGGTGGTCGGCGGCCGGAGTGACGAAGATCTCGATCGGACGCTTTTCCTCGTCGAAATAGAGATGGACGTAGGACTTTCCGGACTTTCCGGAGATCTTGACCCGGACGCCCCGGCTGACGTCCCCGGGAGAGCGGCGCTGGCCCCATCCGGGGGCGGTCCCGGCGCCCTTCTTCTGGCTCCCCAGGTTCAGGACCTGGTTCGACCGGCTTCCGTCGCGGTAGACGGTGATCCCCTTGCACCCCAGGGAGTAGGCCAGCATGTAGGCGTTCTCCACGTCGGTGACCGTGGCCGTCTCCGGCATGTTGATGGTCTTCGAGACGGCCGCGTCGATGGACTTCTGGAAGGCTGCCTGCATGCGGACATGCCACTCCGGGGCGATGTCGTGGGCGGTGGCGAAGACCTTCTGCCATTTTTCCGGAACGTTTTCGATCCCCCGGCAGGAGCCGTGGTTCTCGACGATGCGGGCCGGAAGATCGTCCGACCAGAAGCCCTCCTTCCGGGCCACGCGCTCGAACATCTCCAGGGTGTAGGGAAGATGGGTGCCGTCCATGACGTTCTTGTACCAGATGATGGAGAACTCCGGCTCGCACCCGGAGGAGGTGTCGGCGATCATGCTGATCGTGCCCGTCGGGGCGATGGTGAGCAGGTGGCTGTTTCGCTTGGGGGATCCGATCCCCTCGAAGTAGGGGTAGGGTCCATGGAGCTTGGCCATGTCGAGGGAGGTCTTCTCGGCCTCCTCCCGGATGAAGGCCATGACCTTCTCCGCCGTCTCGAGCCCCTCCTCCGAGTCGTAAGGGATCCCGAGAAGCATCAGGAGGCGGGCGAATCCCATGATCCCGAGGCCGATCCTCCGGGCCCCCTGGTTGATCTCCGAGAGCTCCCGGATGGGGAAGCGGTTCGCGTCCACCACGTTGTCCAGGAACCGGACCCCCAGATAGACCGACCGGGCGAGCTTCTCCCAGTCGACGACGGTCTCCCCGCGGGCATCGACCGCGACGTGTCGCTCGAGGTTGATCGACCCAAGGTTGCAGGACTCGTAGGGACCCAGAACCTGCTCTCCGCAGGGGTTGGTGGCCTCGTAGCTCCAGCGCGAGGGGGTGGGGTTGTACCGGTTGGCGGTGTCGATGAAGAACAGCCCCGGCTCCCCGTTGCCCCAGGCGTTCTTCGCGATCCGGTCGAAGACCGTCCTGGCGGGGAGGGAGGCGACGACCTCCCCGTTGTGGGGAGCGACGAGATCGTACTCGCGATCCTCCTTCACCGCCGCCATGAAGGCATCGGTGATGGCCACCGAGATGTTGAAGTTCGTGATCTGGGTCTGGTCGAGCTTGCAGTCCACGAATTCGAGGATATCCGGGTGGTCCACCCGCAGGATCCCCATGTTCGCCCCCCGCCGGGTTCCCCCCTGGCTGACGGCGCCGGTGGAGGCGTTGAAGACGGACATGAAGGAGACGGGTCCGGAGGCCTGTCCCCCGGTGGAGCGGACGATCGCCCCCTTCTGCCGGAGCCGGGAGAAGGAGAAGCCGGTGCCGCCGCCGGTCTGGTGGATGAGGGCGGTGGCCTTCACCGTGTCGAAGATCTCCGGCATCGAATCCCCCACCGGCAGGACAAAGCAGGCGGAGAGCTGGCCCAGGGGCCGCCCCGCGTTCATGAGGGTGGGGGAGTTCGGCAGGAAGTCGAGGGAGGCGATGAACCGGTAGTATTCCTCCGCCAGGAACTCGCGCTCCGAGGGGTTGGCGTTGACGCCGGCGATGGCGTTCGCCACCCGGCGGAACATGGTCTCGGGGGTTTCGGTGACGTTCCCTTCGGCGTCCTTTCCGAGGTAGCGCTTTTCCAGAACCTTGAGGGCGTTGGAAGAGAGCGGCGTCTCGATTCGTGGTTCCATGGGATCTCCTTCGTCATGGCGTAATACGGCGTATGAGGAATAAAAGGGCAAAATGACAAACGGCATCCCCCCTTCCCTGCATATCTAGTATTCTTATGCAAAGAATCCACAATATGTAGTGGTTTGAGGATGGATTGGTATCCTAGACCTCTCGAAGATCCCTGTCAAGACTTTAATTTTTCTCCTGCGGCATCCGGAGGGATGCGATCCTTCAATCCACCGTATCCAAAGGGTTTTTAAGAATGGCCATCACATGTGACGACAGTCGTGGGAGGGTGCAGGCCTTGATAAGGATTTTGTGATTGTAAATTAAATAATGAGGAGATCGCGATGGGGCCCCTGCTGGTCGTGGTCGGGGGAGCTGAGCGAATGGGCCGGAGTCCGGTCCCTCCCCCCCGTTGGAGGAGAGGCTGTGCCGGCAGGGCCACGAGGGCCCTCTTCCTGGTCGAAAACGGCGTGCTCGCCGCCCGGCGGGGCCATCCGGGAGCTCTCAATCGGGGTCCGTCCCTCGGAGCATCCGGCTCTCATCCGGAAGGCCCGGTCGGGGGGAGGTGTCCGTTTTTCAGCCGCCGCCTCTCGTTGTAAGGGCGGATCCCTGCCGGCCTTTTCCTCCTTCCTCTCTCTTTCCGATCAACCCCCTTGTTCGCTCTGGATATATTTCCCTCCTGTGCTACCTTTTATAAAAAGGGTTGTTTTCCGATCACGCGCAGGAGCATCGCCCGGGAGGTTCCGGGAAAGGAGGGAAGGGATATGGAGACCGTTCGGCCCGCGGCGGTGGCCGGGGCCTTTTACGAAGGAGGAAGAGCGGAGCTCGCGGCGACGGTGGCCGCCCTGCTCGAGGAGGCCGGAGGAAAGGTCCATGGCCGGCCGGGCCCTCCCCCCAAGGCGCTGATCGTTCCCCATGCCGGATATGTCTATTCCGGTCCGATCGCGGCCAGCGCCTATGTTCTCCTGACCGGAGCCAGGGGACTGATCACGCGGGTGGTGCTCCTGGGTCCGGCCCATCGGGTCTTTCTCAGGGGAGTCGCCCTTCCGGAGGCCCGCGCCTTCCGTACCCCTCTGGGGGAGGTGGCGCTCGACCGGGAACTCGTGACCCGTATCGCGGCCATGCCCCAGGTGAGCCTGAACGGGGAGGCCCACCGCCTCGAGCACTCCCTCGAGGTCCAGCTTCCGTTCCTCCAGACGCTCCTGGGGGAGTTCACCTTGTTGCCGCTCGTGGTCGGCCAGGCCACCCCTTCGGAGGTGGCCGAGGTGCTCGAGGCCGTCCGGGGGGGGCCGGAGACTCTCATTGTGGTGAGCTCCGACCTCTCCCACTACCTGAAGAGCTCCCTCGCGCGCGAGATCGATGCCCGAACCGCCCAGGCCATTCTGGATCTCGATCCGGAGATCGTCCCGGAGGAAGCCTGCGGCGCCTTTCCCGTGAACGGGCTCCTCGTGGTCGCCCGGAAATGGCGTCTCAGGCCCTTCGAGATCGATCTCAGGAATTCCGGGGATACCGCCGGAACCCCCGATCAGGTGGTGGGGTACGGCGCCTTTGCCTTCTTTGAGGAAAAGCCGGAAGGAGAGTCTGGGGCGAAGGAGGAGGAGGTCGAGGGGGCCCGTCTCGTGGATCTGGCGCGGGAGGCGGTGGAGGTCCGGCTGGGCCACGGAACGCTCTCCCGGCCGGAGGGGCTTCCCTTCCTCTTTCGGCCGGGAGCTACCTTCGTCACCCTGACGAAACACGGGCAGCTGCGGGGGTGCATCGGAACCCTCGAGGGCTGGCGACCCTTGCTGGAGGATCTTCGGGCCAATGCCGTGGGCGCGGCCTTCCACGACCCCCGGTTTCCCCCGGTGGTTCGGGGGGAGCTCGACCGGATCCGGTTCGAGGTCTCGCTGCTCTCCGCCCCCGAGACCCTGACCGTGGCCGGGGAGCGGGATCTTCTCGAACGCCTCCGGCCGGAAGTGGACGGACTGATCCTGAGCCTGGGCCGGGCCCGGGCCACCTTTCTGCCCCAGGTCTGGGAACAGGTGTCCGACCCCGGGGAGTTCGTCCGGCATCTCAAGGAAAAGGCGGGCCTGCCTCCGGACTTCTGGTCGGAAGGACTCAAGTTCTGGCGCTATACCGTTCAAAAGTGGAAAGAGGACGACCGATGATCGGTCCTGACGACGCCCGATGGTGGCACATGCTTCCCGACGGGAGGATCTCCTGCGATCTCTGTCCCCGGGACTGCAAGCTCCATGAGGGGCAGCGGGGTCTCTGCTTTGTCCGAAAGCGGGAGGGGGACCGGATGGTCCTCGACACATGGGGGCGATCGAGCGGGTTCTGTCTGGATCCGGTGGAGAAGAAGCCGCTGAACCATTTCTATCCCGGCTCTTCCGTCCTCTCCTTCGGGACGGCCGGGTGCAACCTCTCCTGCAAGTTCTGCCAGAACTGGGACATGTCAAAGTCCCGGGAGCTCGACACCCTCATGGACCGGGCCCTTCCAGGGGAGCTGGCCCGTGCGGCGGAAGAATGGGGCGCCACGAGCGTGGCCTTCACCTACAACGATCCGGTCATCTTCGCCGAATATGCCATGGACGTGGCCGAGGCCTGCCGGGCCAGGGGGATCCGGACGGTGGCCGTCACCGCGGGCTACATCAACGCGGAGCCCCGCAGGGAGTTCTTCTCCCTGATGGACGCCGCCAACGTCGACCTCAAGTCCTTCTCCGAGGAATTCTACTTCCGGCTGACCGGGGGACACCTGAAGGCCGTGCTGGATACCCTCGTCTACCTGCGCCGCGAGACCGCGGTCTGGTTCGAGATCACCACCCTCCTCATCCCCGGCCACAACGATTCGGAGGAGGAAATCGGCGCCATGAGCGACTGGATCCTCCGGGAGCTGGGCCCCGACGTTCCCCTCCACTTCTCGGCCTTCCATCCCGACTACCAGATGACCGACGTTCCGCCGACCCCTCCGGAAACCCTCGCTTCCGCCCGGAGGCTGGCCCTCTCCCGGGGACTCCGCCACGTCTATACCGGAAACGTGCGGGACCGGGAGGGCCAAACGACCTTCTGTTCCTCCTGCGGCTCCGCCCTCATCGTCCGGGACGGCTACCGGATCGACCGGTACGCCCTGGCGCCGGGGGGCCGGTGCCCCTCCTGTCGGACCCTTCTTCCGGGCCACTTCGGGGATCCGGCGACCTTCACTTCCTTCGGGAACCGCCGCATTCCCGTCCTCATTCACCCCGGGCACCCCGGGACCTGAGCCGATCCCGGCGCGCCACTCCGTCAGACGAGAAGAACCTCGGCCAGCTTTTCCCGGAGCTCCCTGGCCGGAAGCAGCGTGTAGTCGCGCACGACCGTCGCCGCCACCTTCTCCTGGAGCCGGTTGTCGAGGGACTCGCGGATCTTCCCCATGAAGTCGGGCGGCGCGGCCAGCAGGAGGCGGTCGAACTTCTTCGCGGAAAGACCCGAGGAGAGTTCGTGGGCGATTTCCCGGGCGAACTTTTCGGCACCGGCTTCCCGGGGCGCCGTCCCCCACTGGGTCGCCGGACGGGACCCCTGCCCTGCCGGCGTGGCGTTCCTGCCTCCGGCGTCGGTGGTGACTTCTCCGTTCTTGAGCCGGCCTTCCGGGTGTTCGAGGCGTCGTTCGAGCTCGAGGTCCTGGCCGGTCCCCCGGCTTTTCCAGAAGAGGGCCGAGGTGGCGTTGGCGACGAGAATCCAGGTGTTCATGGGAATCCTCCTTGGGAATGTGGGTCAGGGACCGGGACGTTTTCCACCCTGATTGTGCTCCAAATTCCCGAAAGAATCGAGGCCTTCAAGAGGGAGAGGGAGGATTCTTTCCATCGGGGACCGATGCGGTTAGAATGGAAAGGAAGGGCGTTCGAACGACAGGACCCGGCCCCGGGGAGAGTTCTTCCCGGGCCTTTCAATCAGGAGAGCCATGCTCGACAGGAACCGGATTCTCAAGGATCCCGAAGCGGCCGAACGGGCTTTTCGCTCCCGCGGCCTCCCGGTGGACATGGGGGCTCTCGTGGAGCTCGACGCCGAATGGTTCGGAGCGGTCCGGGAATGGGAGGCCCTTCGGGAGAAGCGCAACACCCTTTCCTCCGAGATCGGACTCAAAAAGCGCCGGGGCGAGCCCACCGCCGAGATCGAGGCCCAGGTCCGGACGGTGAACGAGGCAATAGGGGCGGCCGAGGAGCGGAAACGGGATCTCGAAGCGCGCCGGGAAGAGGTGTGGCTCACCCTCCCGAATCTCCCCCACGACAGCGTTCCCGTCGGGGCGGACGAGAACGAAAACGTCGAGCTCCGGCGCGGGGGGGAGCCACCCGTCTTTTCCTTTCCTCCGAAGCCCCACTGGGAGGTCGGGGCGGGGCTCGGCATCCTGGACTTCGACCGGGCGGCCCGGATGTCGGGCGCCCGCTTTTCCCTTCTCTCCGACGCCGGTGCCCGCCTCGAGCGCGCCCTCATCGCCTTCATGCTCGACTGCCACACCGCCTCCCGCCCCGACGGTTCGCCTTCCTACCGGGAACTCTCGGTTCCCTACCTCGTGCTTCCTGAAAGCCTCCGGGCGACAGGCCAGCTTCCCAAGTTCCGGGAGGAACTCTTTTACGTCGCGGCCGACGACCTCTTCCTGATCCCCACCGCCGAGGTCCCCGTCACGAACACTCTCCGGGGCGAGATCATCGAGGAGGAGGCCCTTCCCCTCAAGTTCTGCGCCTATACCGCCTGTTTCCGGCGGGAGGCGGGGGCGGCGGGAAAGGACACGCGGGGGCTCATCCGGCAGCACCAGTTCGACAAGGTCGAGCTGGTCTGGTTTTCCGCCCCAGAACGCTCCTGGGACCATCTCGAGACCCTCACGGCGGATGCCGCCGGCATCCTGGAGCGGCTGGGGCTCTCCTATCGCGTGATCGCCCTCTGCACGGGCGACCTGGGCTTCTCCGCGGCCAAGACCTACGACATCGAGGTCTGGTTCCCCTCCCAGGGCCGCTACCGGGAGATCTCCTCCTGTTCGAACTTCTCCGATTTCCAGGCCCGGCGGGGACAGATCCGCTACCGCCGCTCGGAAGACCGGAAGGTTCAGCCCCTCCATACCCTGAACGGCTCGGGGCTGGCCATCGGCCGGACCCTGGCCGCCCTCCTCGAAAACTTCCAGACGGAGGAGGGCGGCGTCCGGATTCCGGAGCCCCTGGTTCCCTACATGGGCGGAATCTCCTATCTCGATCCCAGGGACGCCGTCCCCCTCTCCGGAGCCTCCCGCTCCGAGAGGCCGAAGGCAAACAACGTCAAAGACTTCTCAAAAGGATGACCCGATGACTGACGGCAGCGCGAAAGGAACGGTCCTCTTTGTGGGGCGGGACATCTTCCTCGGAACGATGGTTTCGCAGGTGATCCAGAAGGCCGGATACTCTTCCCGGTCGGTCACCCCGGCCAAGGTCTACGAGACGGTGTCGGGCGATCTCTCCATCCGCGCGGTGGTCGCCGATCTCAAGGAGGCCAAGGAGTATCTCTCCGAAATCGTGGAGGCGGGATCGACCGGAAGCCATCCGCGTCTGATCGCGATCGCCTTTCACACCGACATCGAGTCCAAGCGTCAGGCCCAGAAGGCGGGGTTCGAGCATGTGATCCACCGCTCCCAGATCCAGTCTCTTCTCCCCCAGATCCTGACAGAAAAAAAGCCGTGAGTCCGTCGTGGTCCGGGCGACCCTCTCCCTCCTCCTGATCCTGGCCTCGCTCCGGATCGTTTTTGCCGCTCCCCTTCCTCCGGACTGTCCCGGGCCGGCCTCGGCCACCCTTTCCCCCGATCCGGGAGGACCTCCGACGGAGCCCGCGATCCGGGCCCTTCTCCGGACGGCCCGGACCGTGCGGGATCTCTCTTCCGGACGGAAGATCGGAGAGGCGGCCCTGTCCCGGGCCGGGAGAGAGCTTGCGCCGCTTCTCGCGGTCCGGCCTGGGGAGGCGACCCTCCACGCCCTGGCCGGGGAGCGGGATCTTCTCCTTGTCCAGTACTGGGGCTTCCCGGGAGGCATGGCCTACGGGAAGAGGGCCCAGACCGAGAACGACCGGGCCCTGGCCCTTGATCCGGACAACGCCGAAGCCCATCTCTCGAAAGGGATCGAGCTCTACTACAAGCCCTGGTTCGTGGGAGGGTCGGTCCCCCGGGCCCTGGCGGAATTCGAGCGGGCGAACAGTCTGAGGCCAGATGATCCCCGGATCCTGTCCTGGATCGGCATCGCCCGCCACCGCCTCGGCCGCCCCGGAGCCCGCTCCTTTGTGGAGGCGGCCGTGAGGCTGTGCCCCGGAAGTCCCCTCTATGAGGCGCGGGCCCGAACCTTCGACCCCCGTGCGGTGCACCCGTGATCGAGTCCGGCGTGCGCCGGTACCTCCGGCCCGAGGAACGGGTCCGGCACCGGGACTACCCCGAGTGGGGAACGGGCCGGGTCGTCGAAACCCGCGAATCCTCCGTCCCGGGCGGCGCCTGCTTCGTCCTGGTCCGCTTCGAGGACGGCCAGGAGCGTCTCTTCTTCAATGATCTCAACGACGACCGCTGTTGCTATTACGCGGGGCTGGTCCGCTGTCTGGTCGCCCTCTAGGCTCGGCGTGCGCCGTCAGGGACGATCGATCTCCCACACGCCGGTCCAGGCACAACACGCCAGGGCCCCTTCGTCCGGGGGGGCGTTCCTCCGTAGACAATCCATCCCTCTTCGGCCGGACCAGAGAGAGACGTCCAGAAGTCGAGTCCCCGGAAAAAATCGGAAGCCACCGTCTTTCCGGCCTTGACCTCGACGGGAAGGATCCTGTTTCCCCCTTTCGAGGAGGAGGTCCGCCTCGTGTCCCGTCCGGTCCTGCCAGAAGGAGAGGCGCGGTTCCGGCCCCCTGTTCAGGCGCCCTTTCAGGAACTCTCCCACGACAAATGTTTCAAACAGAGCTTCGAGAGGGGGATGCGTTTCGATCTGGGGCGCCGTTTCGATTCCCAGGAGCCTGGAGACGAGCCCGGTGTCGGTAAAGTAAAGCTCTGGAGTCTTGAACACATTCTTGTTGAAGTTCCGGTGATGGGGAAGGAGGAAGAACAGGAGACCGCTGGCCTCCAGGAGGGAAAGCCAGGCTTTTGCCGTATTGTGCGAGATTTGGCAGACGTTGGCGAGGGGGGGAGATGGACCGGCTGTCCTGTCCGCCCCGCGCAAACCTTGACGAACCTGTGAAAGGAGGTCGGATCCCGGATGTTGGGAAGTTGGCGGACATCCCCTTCGATGCAGGTTCGGACGTAGTTCCCGTACCATATGAATGAGTTCGGGGGGGCCTGTCCGTGATTGGAAAAGCCCTTCCGGGCCCTCGCCTTTCGACTGCGACCTCCCGGACCTTCCCCTCTCCACAACCGGACATCCTGGAAGAACGACTCCGACTCCGGCTAGAAGGCGAAGCTGGCAGGGCGAATCGAGCCGATCGCCGTTCGTCTGATTTTTTCGACCGTCTCCCTCAGCAGCGATTCCACAGTGCGCCAGCCCTCGCGGGCCGCTTCGCTCGGAGCGCCTTCGCTTTCCGCATGCCGGGCCCGGCAGGCGCTGTACAGATCCCTCTGGACCGTACCCACCCCGCCAGGACAGCGGGGTCGCCTCGAAGACAGGGGCTTTTTCACAAGCGTTCCGCATCCGCAGCCGAACCGGGGGCACTTGTCGTGCATTTCCTCCGTGATTTTGCGATTCCACTCGGTCTCGGGAGAGCGAATTCCCCGGAACGTCCTTGACATGTCAAAGCAAGTTATCATCTTTTAAGGAAATTGTATCATTGTTTATTCTGGCATGAAGTGTGCTTGGCACCATTGGTTTTTGCAGGGACCCCCCCCGGCTACGGAAACAAAGACGCCCCGAACACCGATCCTATGGAGAAGAGCATGAGAGATCTCCCGTTTCCCGGGCTTTCCCCGGAGCGCGCTTCTCCTCCTGTCGTGCCTGGCAACGAAGGCGCGACAGGAGGACTCGAAGGAATTCTTGCGGCCTGCCCCGGGTGCGCCGGGAAAATTCTCGACGCGATCCAGTCCGACGGGGTCGCGCTGGCCACCACCGAACCCGGAGCGGGGAAGGAGGGGAACCATATCGTCTACATGAACCGGAAGATGAAGGAGATTCTCCTGAAAATGTCCGGCGATCTCGAGAGCCAGTACGGGCTCTCCCCGGATTCCGTTCCGGGAGCCTCCATCCACCGGTTCCACAGGGATCCCGCCCGCATCCGGACGATTCTGGGCGGACTGGAGCCAGGGGAAACCCGACGGAACCAGGTCATTCCCGTCGGCTCCATGCGGTTCCGGTCGGTCAGCGAAGTCCTGATCGATGGAACTGGCCGCCGCATCGCTTACCTGACGGTTTTCACCGACATCACCTCCCTTGCGCACCTGGAAGATGTTTCCGCGGAATCCACCATGATTGCCCGAATGACGGAAGATCTCGGCGCGAAGGTGTCCGCCCTTTCGGCAAACGCCGACTCAGGCCGGGAGACCATCTTCCGCATGGTCCGGGGGGTGGTCGAGAACGAGGAGTTGATGAAGGCGCTCGTGCAGGAGGTGGAAGTCCTCGGGAGCCGCTCCGAAGAGATCGGAACCGTTGCCGGAACGATCGGCCAGATCGCTTCGCAAACCCGGCTCCTGTCCCTGAATGCCGCGATAGAGGCGGCCCGGGCCGGCCGGGAGGGCCGGGGGTTCTCCGTCGTGTCCGACGAGGTCCGGAATCTCGCAGAGAGGACGGCGGCAGCCACGAAGGAGATAGGCTCGATGATCCGGAGGGTGCAGGAAGAGATATCGAGGACGGTCAGCCTCATCTCCGAAGGGCTTTCGCGATCGTCGGGGAACCGGGAGCTGGCCATCCGGACGGAGGCGGTGTTCGATGCGGTCCGTGAGGAAAACCGCCGCTTCCTCGAGGCCATCGCCGATATCGACCGGGCGGCTGCCCGGCAGGAGCGCTCCATCCGGAGTTTCCTCGCGGAGTGAGCCACGCCTTTTGTCCTTTCGGCTCCGGGGGCCGGAGTCTTCCCGCCTCCGCTCCGATTCCCGGATGCTCCCCGACGGTCGCCTCTCCCGATCGGGACTCCGCTCCTCCCTCACCGAAAGGACCGTTGGACCATGCCTTGCGAACCTGAATTTTTCCCGAATCTTCCCGGAAAGACCCTTCTCGATGCGAACATGCTCTCCCAGGGCATCCGGCTCTTCGGGAGAAGCCTCCTTGGCTCCGATGTCCTCCGCGACCGGACGCTTCATGTCCGGCATGTCCTGGGTGGACTGGAGTCCGGCCCCGGTCCGGGCATCCGGTTCTTCTTCGTCCTCTTCACGGAGGGGGAGACCCCCGGAGATCTCGATATATTCTGGCGCGAGTCTCCGCCGGGACCGGTCCGGGTCCGCACGGAGAGAACGGTCCTCGACCGGCTCCGCTCCCTGGAAGGCTTCCGTCTTCCGAGAAATCTCCGGATCGTCCACACCGTTCTCGATCCTTCCCGGACACTCCCCGTCCTCTCGGAGGACACTCCCATCCTTTCCACGAAAGTCCTCTTCCTCGACCGTCCCGGCATCGGGGCCATCGCGGGCATCGGCGGCGATCCGGGGGCGGCCCGCAATCCGGCGCTCCTCCTGGTGGCCGAAAGTGTCGCCACCGGCCTCCTGAACGTGCTCACGCTGCTTCGGGCGAATGCGAGGTACGAACGGGAGATCGAACGTCAGTCCATCCGGGATCCCCTGACGGGACTGTTCAACCAGACCGTCTTCCTGGACCTGCTCGCCTACGAGATCGGTCGGGGCGAGCGCCACGGGAACGTCCCCTTTTCCCTCCTGATCCTCGATCTGGACGATTTCAAGAAGATCAACGAGTCCTTCGGGCACACCGTCGGGAACGCTTTCCTGAAGGCGGCCGCCTCCATTCTGGAGGAGACGGTCCAGAGCGGGGATATCGTGGCCCGCTACGGGGGAGACGAATTCGCCCTCGTCCTTCCCGGAAGGGGGGAGGAGCTCTCCTCCCGGGTCGCGGAGCGGATCCTCGAACGGTTCTGTTCCTTCAGCCTCGAGGCCGGTGACGGATTCCGGTGCAAGACCTCCGTCTCCATCGGCATCGCCACCTGGCCTTTCCACGGCAGGGAGCCCAAGGACCTCTTTCTTGTCGCCGACCGGATGATGGTCCGCGCCAAAAGTCTCGGAAAGAGCACCTGGTGCCTGCCCACCCGCAAGGATGTGGCGGAGGAGTTCCGAGGGGCGAGCGAACGGTTCGTCCTCCTGCAGCACGCCCTTGCGGATGGCTCCGTCCTTCCCTACTTCCAGCCGATCGTCGCCTGTGCGGACGGAGGTGCGGTCCTGGGCCACGAGGTGCTCATGCGCCTCTCGGCCGGAGGACGGATCCTCCCCGCCGGGGAATTCATCGGCATCGCCGAGGAAACCGGACTGATCTCGCGTCTCGACCTTGTCGTGATGGAGAAGGCCCTCGGGCGCGCGGCCGACCAGAATTACCGGGGAATGCTTTTCGTCAACTTTTCCCCCCGGGCGCTCCTGTCGGGGGACTATGTGGCGGGACTCCGGCAGGTCCTGCTCCGGACCGGCATCGATCCGCGGCAGGTCGTCTTCGAGATCACCGAGCGGGAGTCCCTGGAAAGCACCACCCTCCTCGAGGCGTTCATCGTCGAACTCAAGGCCTGCGGGGCTCGTTTCGCCCTGGACGACTTCGGGTCGGGATTTTCCTCCATGGCCTATCTCAAGCGTCTTTCCGTGGACTATCTCAAGGTGGAGGGGGATTTCGTCCGGGGGGTCGGACAATCCGGGAGCATCGACCGAGCGATCGTGACCAGCATCGTCGCCCTGGCCAGGGAGGCGGGAATTGCCACCATCGCCGAGTCGGTCGAGTCTCCCGAACTCTTCGAGGAGGTCCATCGGATGGGGATCTCCTACGCCCAGGGATACGCCATCGGATCCCCTCGTCCCGATTTCCGGTAGGGATCCGGAAAGAGGGGAGGCTTCCGGCAATTCTTTCTCGTTCCATCGGGACCCTCTTCCGATCGTGCATTTCCGCTCGCTCCGCGAATTTCGCACATGGATTTTCAATGCGGATCGTCATGTGAAATAAGCAATATCTTTTAAATATAACAATTTAACTAATTGGCACGGATAATGCTAAAAGGGATTCGCCAGATTGTGGAACACCGGATCCTCGGGGTTTCGAAAAATATCCGGGATCCGGCCTTCTGTCCGGATCCCTCCACTCGATATCATGGAGTCCGTCATGACTGACAAAATTGCCACCCTCGCCGCGGGGCTCATGTTCGTCACCCCGTGGCCGCTCCTGGCCTCGGGCCTTCTTTTCGGCTTCGGGGCCGACCGACACCCCCGCCTTATGCGGAGGATGGTGGCCGGCTCCGCGTGGTTCGCCCTTCTCAGCGCGGTCGCTGCCGCAATGGCCTACGCTCAGGGGCTGTCCCGGCCGTATACCTATTTCTCATCCGTTCTTCCGGACAACCTGGGCGTCTTCAGGATCGACATCGCCGTCAACGCCCTCACCATCGTCATGCTTCTCCTGGTGGCCTTCGTCGGGATGATCGTCTCCCGCTACTCCTCCACCTACATGGACGGAGACCGGCGGGAGGGACGCTTCCACAAGTGGCTTGCCCTCACCCTGGGATCCTTCTTCACCCTGATCGTGGTCGGCAACATGTGGGCCTTCCTGCTCTCCTGGATCGCCACGAGCCTGTTCCTCCACGAACTGCTGGCCTTCTACCGGGAGCGGCCGGGAGCGGTGGTCGCCTCCCGCAAGAAGTACCTGCTCCACCGGATCGCGGATGCGAGCCTGCTGGGGGCGATCATCCTCATCGTGCGGACCCTGCACACCTCGGACTTCTCCGGACTGGCCTCCGGACTCTCCTCCCTTCGGGGACCCCTGCCGGGATCCCTGCTCGTCGCGGGCGGCCTGATCGTCCTGGCGGCGATCCTGAAGAGCGCCATGTTTCCCTTCCATGGATGGCTCATCCAGGTCATGGAGGCCCCCACGCCGGTTTCCGCGCTCCTGCACGCCGGGATCATCTATACCGGGGCCTTCCTGCTCCTGCGGATGAGCCCGCTCCTCACTCCGGAAGACGGACCGAGGGACGCCCTGGTCCTGTCGGGCCTTCTCTCCGTCGCTCTGGCCTCCCTGATGATGATCACGGAGACGAACATCAAGGAGTCGCTGGCCTATTCGACCTGCGCCCAGATGGGATTCATGCTGATGGAATGCGGCCTCGGCCTCTACAGCCTGGCGGTGATGCACATCGTCGCCCATTCCGTCTACAAGGCCCACGCCTTCCTGGCGTCGGGAAGCGTCGTCGACCACTTCCGGGCGCCGGCTCTTCCGCCGTCGTCGCGGATGGCCTCGGGCTTCCGGGCCATTGCAGGACTCTTTGTGGGGGCCGGCATGACCTTCGCCATAGGAAGCGCCTTCGGGATCGGGTTCCGCCAGCAGCCGGCCCTGATCGTTCTGGGCGCCGTCCTGTCGGTCGCCGTGACGCAGCTGATGCTACCGGCCCTCGACGCGCGGCATGCGGGCACGGGAAAGCTCCTCTTCTGGACGGGGGGGATGAGCGCGGCGGTCTGTGCCGCCTATTTCGGCCTCCACAGGCTTTTCGACCTCGTTCTCGGAGGGAGCCTGCCCGCCGCGACATTCCCGGAAGATCCCTTCCAGGAAGGGATTCTGGGGGCGATCATGGCCGTCTTTCTGGGCCTGCTCCTCGTCCAGCAGATGCTTCCGAAGATCTTCGGGTCGCCCTTCTGGAGGGGCGTCTATGTCCATCTCTACAACGGATTCTACATCGATATCGTCATCGCCAGGATGGTGGGCCGCCCCATGGCGGAACGCCCCGCCAGACAGCCCCGTCCGTCCCGGCCCAACCATAGCGAGGTGCTCCCATGAAGATCGTCGACAGAAGCGAAGCGAATCTGGCCCCGAAGGTCGAGGCGGCCTGCAGTCTGATCGCGCCCCTTTGGCCGCTCAAGAATTTCGTGGCCGTCAACCCCTATTTCGGCCTGGCCGACCAGCCCTTCTGGCAGGCCGGCGCGATTCTCGAGAGGGTCGCCGGACAGGGTCTCGCCATGCCCCGGGAATACTATCTCGAGCAGGTCAGGAACGGCCGCATCACACGGGAAGATTTCGCGGCCGCCCTCCGCGAGCTGGGGAGCAACTGGAACCTCGATTCCTTCGACCGGGAATTGGCCAGGAAGGACGGGGCGGGACCCGTCCGGCTCGCCCTCCTGAGCGACGTTCTCGGATCGATCGACCGGCAGGACTGGTCGGGGTTCGTGGTGGAACGGATCAGCCAGTACTGCGCCGCCTACTTCGACGAGGGACAGGCGATGTGGACCCTGCCCTGGAAGAAAGCCTCGCTCTACGAGGGGTGGCGCGAGTATGCCGCCCTCGACAAGAGTTCCTGGATGATGGGGCTCCGGGGCATGGCCCGCCAGGCGGCCGCGCTTCCGCGCACCTCCGGGGAAGCCATTGCCTGGGCGCTCGATGTGCTTTCGGTTCCCCAGTCCGCGGTGGCCGGCTATCTCCATGCCTCCCTCCTCAGCATCGGAGGATGGGCGGGGTGGGCGCGCTACCGGCGCTGGCAGGCCGAACTCAAAAAGGAGCAGGACGACACGATCCGGGAGCTGCTCGCCATCCGTCTTTCGTGGGACGCCCTTCTCTACAGGGTGCGGGAAAACACGTTCCTGGTCCGCAAATGGCAGGAGGCCCTCGCTGAAGCCGCAGTCCCTGCGGGACTGGCCGATCCGGCTCACAATGTGGACGCCGTGCTGCAGACCGCCCTGGAACTCGGATACCGGAAGCGGCTGATCGGAACCCTGTCCTCCGCGAAGCCCTCCAGAATTCCGGAGGGCCGAAGCGCGGCCCAGGCCGTTTTTTGCATCGACGTCCGGTCCGAGATCTTCCGGCGTGCGCTCGAAACGGTCGCCCCGTTGGTCCGGACGCACGGCTTCGCCGGCTTCTTCGGCGTTCTGGTCGAGTTCCTGCCCTTCGGCGCGGCCGAAGCCAAGGGCCATCTTCCCATCCTCTTCAACCCGTCCTACCGCGTGCGGGAGGTTCCGTCCGGAATGTCCGAGTCGGAGTCAAAGGAGATGGCGGCCCAGAGGCACCACCGGATCCGGGCGTCCCATGCCTGGAAGGCCTTCAAGACCTCGGCCGCCTCGTGCTTCTCCTTCGTCGAGTCCTTCGGTGTCCTGTCGATCGGGAAGCTCGTCGGAGACAGCATGGGATGGAGCCGGCCCGTCCCCCATCCCGACCGGAAGGGGCTAAAGGAACACGAGTCCGGCCGTCTGACGCCGACACTGAGCGCCGTCCGGAACGGGACGGGGTCCGGGAAGGAGACTCCCGGAAGCGGGATCCCCGAATCCGACCGGCCCGCCGTCGCCGAATTCGCCCTCCGCAACATGGGGCTGATCGGGGATTTTTCCCGGCTGGTCCTTCTGGTCGGCCACGGAAGCACGACGGCGAACAACCCGCAGGCCACGGCCCTCGACTGCGGAGCCTGCGCGGGACAGACCGGAGAGGCGAGCGCCCGGATCGCGGCGGCGCTCCTGAACGATCCGGTCACGCGCAGGGGACTGGCCAAAAAGGGGATCGCGATTCCCGACGATACCTTTTTCGTCGCCGGCCTGCACGATACCACCACCGACGAGGTGACTCTCTATGACACGGAGAGCATTCCCCCCTCCCACGACGCCGACATCCGGCAGCTTGAAGGATGGCTGGACGCGGCGGGGGAGATGACCCGGATGGAGCGGGCGGTCTTTCTGGGGACGGGCGATCTTCCCTCCCGTGACGTCGCCGCGGATGTCCGGCGGCGGACGCGCGACTGGGCCGAGGTCCGGCCCGAATGGGCCCTGGCCGGCAACGCCGCCTTCATCGCGGCCCCGCGGAGCCGGACCGCCGGATGCGATCTGGGGGGCCGGGCCTTCCTGCACGACTACAACTGGCGGAACGATTCCGGGTTCGCGACCCTTCAGCTGATCATGACGGCCCCGATGGTCGTGGGGAACTGGATCAACATGCAGTACTACGGCTCCATGGTCGACAACTTCCGCTTCGGGAGCGGCAACAAGGTCCTTCACAACGTGGTCGGAGGATCGATCGGGGTTCTCGAGGGAAACGGGGGGGACCTGCGCGTCGGTCTGGCGATGCAGTCTCTTCACGACGGGAGGCGCTGGATCCACGAGCCCATACGGCTGAACGTCGTTGTCGAGGCGCCGCAGGAGGCCATCGACGATGTGATCGGGCGCCACGCCCTGGTCCGGAACCTCATCGAAAACGAATGGATCTTCTTCTTCCGGATCGACGACGACGGGAGCCTCTTTCGCCGCGCGTCCGGGGGGCAATGGCTTGAGATGTCCGGAGTCGGCGCCTGACGGCGCCCCTCCGTCCTGGAGGGGGTATGGGGCAGGGACAGCGCACAAAGGGCTTCGAACCGGGCTCGCTCTATGCGGGAGAGCGCGTGGCGCTTCTCACGAAGCACGGGAAGGAGGGGGTGATCGCTCCCGTTCTCGAGCCCGGGTTGGGCTGCAGGATCGACCGGGTCTCCGGATACGACACCGATCTTCTGGGAACTTTCACCCGGGAGATTCCCCGGGACGGGACCCAGATCGAGGCTGCCCGGAAAAAGGCCCGCATCGGGATGGATCTGTCCCGGATGCCCCTGGGACTGGCCAGCGAGGGCTCCTTCGGTCCCGATCCAGTCCTGGGTGCGGTTTCATGGAACGTGGAATGCCTCGTCTTCATCGATGACCGCCTGGGAATCGAGGTCTCCGGATGGTCGCAGGGCGAGGCGCGCTCCGGACACCTCCTGGCCGAAGACTGGGGGGCGGTCCGAGAGTTCGCCCTCCGGGTGGGGTTCCCGGACCACGGGATGGTGCTTCGTCCCGGGGGAATGCCCGGGGAAGAGCCCGGGGAAGAGAATGACATGCGGATCCGCAAGGAGATTCCGGACTGGACCGCCCTCGAGGGGGCCTTCCGGGAGTCGCGCTCCCTCTCCCCATCGGGCCGCGTCTTTCTCGAGATCGACCTCCGGGCCCATGCCAACCCGACGCGCCGGGAGATGATCCGACGGGCCGCGGAGAATCTTCTTGAAAAAATCCGGTCCCTCTGTCCCTCCTGCGCTTTGCCGGGATTTTCTATGGTCGAGCTTGTGAAGGGACTCCCCTGCGCAGACTGCGGCTCTCCCACCAACGAGGTCCGGGCGGAGGTCCACGGGTGCCTGAAATGCGCCCACAGGGAGGTCCGGGAGCGGTCCGGCCCCGGGAAGGGCAATCCGCTTTACTGCGATTACTGCAATCCGTAGGGATCGGGGGATTTCCGGTCCGCCCGATTCTTTTTTCCGGAAAGGAAGCGCAACGCATGTCGGACAATCGAAGGAGCCGGGTGACGACCCAGGGGGTGGAGCGATCGCCCAACCGGGCCCTTCTTCGCGCCACGGGGTTCGGGGACGGGGATTTCGGGAAGCCCGTCGTGGGGGTGGCGAACGGCTACAGCACCATCACCCCCTGCAACATGGGGCTGGGCGAACTCGCGATCCGCGCCGGCGAGGGCCTCAGGAGGGCGGGCGCCATGCCCCAGGTCTTCGGGACGATCACCGTCTCCGACGGGATCTCCATGGGGACGCCGGGAATGCGGTACTCCCTGGTCTCGCGCGAAGTGATCGCCGACTCGATCGAAACCGTATGCAACGCCCAGAGCATGGACGGAGTGCTCGCCCTGGGCGGCTGCGACAAAAACATGCCGGGGGCGATGATCGCCATCGGCCGCCTCGACATTCCGGCCATCTTCGTCTACGGGGGGACGATCCGTCCGGGACGCTACGAAGATCGGGACCTGACCATCGTGAGCTCCTTCGAGGCGGTCGGCGAATATTTCGCGAACAGGATCGACGGGGGGGAGCTTCTCGAGATCGAGCGGCGGTCCTGTCCCGGAATCGGGTCCTGCGGGGGAATGTACACCGCGAACACCATGGCCTCTCTCTTCGAGGCCATGGGCATGAGCCTTCCCTATTCCTCCACCATGGCCGCGGAGGATCCGGAAAAGGCCCTGAGCGCGGAAAGATCCGGGGAGGTTCTGGCCGGCGCGATACGAAAGCAGATCCTTCCCAGCCGCATCCTCACGCGCGAAGCCTTCGAAAACGCGATCGCCGTGACGATGGCGGTCGGTGGGACTACCAACGCTGTCCTGCACCTTCTGGCCATCGCCCGGTCGGTGGGCGTTCCCCTTTCCATCGACGATTTTTCCGCGATGCGCGAACGCGTTCCGGTCCTGTGCGACCTCAAGCCCTGGGGGCGATTCGTCGCCACCGACCTTCACCGGGCCGGCGGCATTCCCCAGGTCATGAAGATCCTCCTTTCGCAAGGTCTCTTGCATGGGGAAGCCCTCTCTGTGACCGGCCAGACGATCGGAGAGCTCTTGAACGGCCTGTCGCCCGACCCTCCGAAGAACCAGGAGGTCATCCGGCCCTTTCAGAACCCGGTTTTCGAACGGGGCCATATCGCCATTCTTCGGGGGAACCTCGCTCCGGAGGGGTCGGTCGCAAAGGTGACGGGCTTCGACCGCCCGCTCTTCGTCGGGACGGCGCGCGTTTTCGATTCGGAAGAGTCCTGCATGGAGGCCCTCCGCTCCCGCAGGATCGCCGAAGGCGACGTCGTCGTCATCCGCTACGAGGGTCCGGTCGGAGGTCCGGGAATGCGCGAGATGCTTTCCCCCACCGCGGCCCTGGTGGGGGAAGGGCTCGGAGACAGCGTGGCCCTGATCACCGACGGACGATTTTCCGGGGGAACCCGGGGCATGGTGGTGGGTCATGTGTCCCCGGAGGCCGCGGTCGGCGGACCGATCGCCCTGGTCGTCGACGGGGACAGGATCACGCTGGACGCGGAGAGGGGACTCCTCAGGCTCGACGTTCCGGAGAGGGAGATCGCTCGGCGAAGGGCCGCGTGGCGGCCTCCGGCCCCGCGCGCCATTCGGGGTGTTCTGGCCAAGTATGCCAGACAGGTCTCCTCGGCGAGTCTGGGAGCCGTAACGGATTGCTTCTGAGAAGCCCCGGGTGCGGACACCCATCCCGGCTCGGGAACCCCCGGGATCGGCATTTTCGAAGGCAGGGGAGAGGGAGCCTCGCTGTCCGACTTTCTGGTAAAATGACAAGGAGAGTGCGTCCATGATTTCCCCGGATATCGCCTCGGCAGTCGATCACCTGAAGCGGGGATTCACGGTCGTCTTCCCCACGGAGACGGTCTACGGGCTGGGGGCGGACGCCATGAACCCGAAGGGGGTGGAGCGCGTCTTCGCCCTCAAGGGCCGTCCGCGCGACCGTCCCCTGATCGTTCATATCGAGGGGCTTTCCCGCCTTGAAGAGTGGGCGGAGGAGATTCCCGAAGGGGCCAGAAGGCTTGCGGAGCGGTTCTGGCCGGGTCCCCTGACCCTCGTCCTTTCCTGCCGCCGGGAGATTCCCCGGCTCGTGACGGGAGGACGAGACACCGTCGCCGTCCGGGTTCCGGACCATCCCGTCGCGACCGCTCTTCTGCGGGCCTTCGGAGGGGGTCTCGCGGCCCCTTCGGCCAACCGCTTCGGACGGCTTTCCCCGACCGCGAGCTGGCATGTCCGGGAGTTCTTCGGGGACGAGGCGGGCCCGATCCTCGAAGGAGGACCCTGTTCCACCGGGGTGGAGTCGACCATCGTCGGCTTTTCCGGGGATCGACCGACCCTTCTGCGTCCCGGGACGGTCTCCGCCCGGATGATCGAGGAGTTCCTCGGCCTCCGGATCCTTCGCGCCGGGGCGGAAGAGGAAGGGGCTCCCCTTCCCGGCTCGGGGGAGAGCCATTATGCGCCATGCACCCCGCTCGAGCTCCTTCCCGCGGAGGCGCTCCGGAGCCGACTCCTCTCCCTGACCTCCCGGGGAGACCGGGTGGGTGTCCTGGCCCTTTCCGAGTGGGGGGACCTGTGCGGACAAAGGGAGGTGACGCTCCTTCCAATGTCCCGAAAGGCCCCGGAGTATGCTCGGGAGCTCTATGCCGCCCTGCATGCCCTGGACCGGGGCGGGCTCGGCCGGATTCTGGTCGAGGCGCCACCGGACGGGGAGGCCTGGGGGGCGGTGAACGACCGGCTGAAACGCGCAAGCCATCATCCGGGGGGACGATGACCCCGGAGCCCTCTTTACACGGAGATCCATCCATGGCCCCTGGCGGGACCCATCCCTTTCCTCCCGGCTTCGACTTCTCCGTCTTCTCCTCCCCCTCGGGGGATCCGAAGGAGTTCCCGATCGGGATCGCCATCTTCGACGCCCGGGGAGAGGCCCTTTTTCTGAGTCCGTCCTATCGGGAAATCCTCGATGGCCTCACCCTGTCGGAGCCGGGGAGTTCTCCGGCCCCCATCCGCGAGGTGCTGCTCTCCCTGGCCACCGCCCGGGGTTCATCCGGAGAGCGCAGCGTTCGTCTTTCTGCGACCGATCCCGGAGGGGTCCAGCACCTCGTCCTGTGCCAGCTCTTCGGTCTTCCGGCCGCCCCCGGGGACGGGGAGAGGTGCCTGGTCCACGTCCAGGACGTGACGGGGCTCGTCTCCCTCGCCCGGGAAACCCTCGAGGTGGGGCGCTACCAGGAGGTGCTGGGAAAGATCGCCCACCTGGCCGTGAGCGGGGCCTCGATGATGGATGTGGCGGACTTTTCGGCCCGGGAGACGGCCCGGGCCCTGGACGTCGAATTCTGCAAGATTCTCATTCCGGCGGACTCCGATCCGCTCCTTCACCTGCTGGCGGGGGTGGGCTGGCGGGAAGGGCTCGTGGGAACCTATGTCCAGGAGGGAGGGTTCCATTCCCAGGCGGGCTTCGCGATCCGGGAGCGGCGGCCGGTCGTCGTGGAGGACCTCCATTCCGAACGGCGCTTTTCCCCGTCGACACTGCTCTCGGAACATCGCGTCCGCTCGGGAGTGAGCGTTCCGATGATGTTCCACGACCAGGTCCTGGGCGCCATGAGCATCCATACCCGGGCCGTCCGGCGATTCGGGGAGCGGGAGATCGCCTTTCTCGAGACGGTGGCCAATACCGTCGCGACCATACTCGACCGGTGGAAGCGGGAAGAGGTCCAGCTCTCCCTCTACAACCGTCTCTTCGCCCAGCTTCAGGACGGAGTGATCCTGACCGACGCCCGGGGAGTGATCCACGAATGGAACCCCGCCATGGAGCGGATATCGGGCTGGACCCGGCAGGAGGCGATCGGCCGGACTCCCCGGATTCTTTCCTCCGGACGCCAGTCTCCCGAGTTCTACGACCACCTCTGGGGCACCCTCCTGTCGGGGAAGCCCTTCACGGGCCGCTTCATCAACCGGAGAAAGGACCAGAGCGAATTTCTCGTCTGGGAGAACATCAGCCCCGTCATGGATCCCGACAATACGATCCGGCATTTTCTCGCCATCCTGACCGATCTCTCCGAAAGGGAAAAGCTTCTCGAGGCGCTGCGGCACATGGAGCAGATCAAGCTGGTCGGCCAGCTGTCCGGGGGGCTGCTCCATGAAATCCGCAACCCCCTGATCGGGATCGGGAGCCTGGCCGACCATATCGGCAAGTCGCGGGAGCTTTCCGATCCCCTTCGCCGTCAGGCCGTCCTGATTTCGAACGAGGCCCGCCGGATCGACGCTCTTCTGGAATCCCACCTCTCCGTCCTTCGGCCGAAGACCTTCGAGTTTCAACCGCTCGTCCTGGAGGAACTTCTCCGGGACGCCGAATCCCTTCTCCAGCAGACCTTCCGGAAAGGGGGCGTCCGCTTCGTCCTGAATCGCGAGGGGGATATCCCTCTGGTCGAGGGGGCCCAGGGGCCCCTCCAGCAGGTCTTCCTCAACCTGATGATGAACGGACTCGACGCCATGCCGGGAGGCGGGGTTCTCGCCGCCACGATCGTCGCCTCTCCCCTCAAGGGAAGGGACGGGGTGGCCGTTCTCATCGAGGATACGGGCAAGGGAATTCCGGAAGCGCTATTGAAGCGCCTCCACGAACCCTTCTTTACACACGGCAAGGCCAAGGGGGTCGGTTTGGGGCTCCCCATCACGCGGGACATCGTCGAACGGCATGAGGGGCAGATCACGATCGAGAGTCCCCCGGGCCGGGGGGTGAGGGCGACGGTCTGGCTCCCGGTCAAACAGGAGGGAAGACAAGGGTGAACGTTCTGCTCGTCGAAGACGAATCGTCAATCCGGGAGGCCTTCGCGCTCCGTCTCTCCGAAGGGGGCTATGTGGTCCAGACGGCCGGGAGCGGCGAGGAGGGGCTGAGCCTCCTGCAGACCTCTCCTCCCGACATCCTGGTTCTGGACATGGTGATGCCCGGCCTCTCGGGCATCGACCTCCTGAAGGAGGTCCGGTCGGCCGACCTCGAGATCCCCGTCATTCTTCTCACGGCCCGGGGAACCGTCAAGGACGCGGTGGAGGCGATGCGGCTCGGGGCCTTCGACTTCGTGACGAAGAACATCGACATGGACGAACTCTTCCTCTCCCTCGCCAACGCCTCCCGGTTCCTCTCCCTCGCCCGGGAGGCCCGCTACTGGACCGGACGGGAGTCGGGGCGCTTCGCCCTCGAGCGGATGATCGCAAAGAGCCAGGCAGGGGCGGGGCTCCGCCAGCAGGTGGTCGACCTTGTCGAAAACGACCGGGTGACCGTCCTTCTCCAGGGAGAGACGGGGACGGGGAAGGAGTATGTGGCCAAGGTCCTCCACTACAACGGACCCTCGGGCGACCGCCCCTTCATCGAGGTCGACTGTCCGGCCATCCCCTCGGAACTCTTCGAAAGCGAACTCTTCGGGTACGAAAAAGGGTCCTTTACGGGAGCCGCCGGCCGACGGATCGGGCTGGTCGAGCTGGCGGAAGGGGGAACCGTGCTGCTCGACGAGATCGGGGATCTCCCCCTGCCGCTTCAGGCCAAGCTTCTCAGGGTGATCGAGGAGCGGACCATCCGCCGGGTGGGGGGCGGTGCTCCCTTCCCGGTGAACGTGCGGTTCATGGCGGCCACTCACCGGGACTTGCGGGTGGCGGTCCGGGAAGGCCGCTTCCGGGAGGATCTCTATTATCGCCTCAATGTCGTGACGCTGGCGATCCCTCCTCTGCGGGAGCGGCGCGAGGACATCGTCCCCATCGCCGAACGCTTCCTCCACCAGTCCTCCCAGACCTTCCGGAAAAAGATCCTCCGGATCTCCCCCGCCGCACAGAAGCTTCTTCGCGACTATTCCTTTCCGGGAAACATCCGGGAGCTCTCCAATATCATCGAGCGGGCGGTCCTGTTCTGCTCGGGCCCTCAGCTCGAGGTGGCCCACTTTTCGGCGGATCTCAGCCGGGGAGGCTTTCCCCTTCTGGCTCCCGCTCCCCCGGAGGATTCTTCCGATCCCGGGACACTTCCCCTCTCCTTCCGGATGGGGGGGGACACTCTGGAGGGATTCGAACAGAGGCTGATCCGGGAGATCCTTGTCAGGACCGGAGGAAACAAGACCCGGGCGGCGGAGATTCTGGGGATCAGCCGGTGGGCCCTCGACCGCCGCCTCAAGGGCGGCGTCGAGGAGGATCTGGCGCAGAGCCCCGCCGCGGGGAAGGAAAAAGCCAAGTGAGGGAGAAGAACAGGGGCCGCCGACGGGCTCCCGTCCCCCGGGGCATGTTCCGGGCCAGGGGTGTCCCGGCCGCTTTTCGGAACCTTTTTTCCTTTCGCGAATCCGGCCGATGACCGCTCCCTGTCCCCTCTGCGAGCGCTCGAACGATCCCGAGGGATCCCTGGTGATCCTTCGGACCCGGCGGGCCGTTCTTTCCCACATGGCCGGAATCGACCTTCCGGGCTACCTTCTTCTCGCCCCGGAAAGGCATGTGGAAGACGCGGGGAGCCTGACCGGGGAGGAAGAGCGGGAGATGGCGCATCTAACGTCCCGCGCGGTCCAGGCGATCCTCTCTCTACCAGGCGTCCGAAAGGTCTACCTCCTGAGCTTCGGCGAGGTGGTCCCCCACCTCCATCTCCATCTCTTTCCCCGCACAGAGGCCATGCTTCAGGATCCGGCCTCCCTCACCGAGGGCCTTCCGAACGGGCCCGCGATCTTTGAGCGATGGAGGCAGCGCTTGGCCGTTTCCGTCCGTCCTCCTGAGGTGGACGCCGCCATCCTCCGGCTTCGGGAGATCCTGCAAAGATAGAGCGCTTTTTGGTCCGCCCGTCCTGCCGCTTTCGGAGGGGGCGCCAGCGTCGTCTCCCGGATTGGGGACCGTTTCGCCGGCCACCCGTGGAATCCGGGCAAAAAAAAGGAGGGGATCGCTCCCCTCCTCATGGACAAAACCGGTGTGACGTCGTTTGGAAACGGCTTAGTAGGCCTTGGAGAATCCCGCCTCGTCGCCATAGTTCCACAGCTTCTGGGCCGCCGACCACTTCCACTTCTTCGACAGGGCGGTCAGGAAGGTGTCCACGTCGGTGTCGGTGACGGCCTTGGTGGCCATGAAGCGGCAGCGGTACCAGTTGACCAACATGAGGTCTTCGCTCACGTATCCCGGCCAGACCTTGGTGCCGCGGTTCGAGATGAACTCGATCTTGAAGGCGCCGTAGTCGTCGAAGGCGGGAATTCCGTTCTCGGTGATGATGTAGACATCCACCCCCACGAGGGTGATGGGCTTGGCGGGCCGCTTGGCCCGGCCGGTCGTCGCTTTGGTCAGCATTGATGGCTCCTTGGTGGTTGGGTGTCGTTAGTTCATGGCCTTGATGATGGCGTCGGCGTACTGGTCGGTCGAGGCGGTGCCTCCGGCGTCGTAGGTCAGGGTCTTCCCTTCCGCCAGAACCTTGTTCATCCCCTTCTCGATCTTGTCCGCCGCGGCATTCTCACCCACCCAGCGAAGCATCATGACTCCGGACAGAAGCACGGCCGATGGATTGACCTTCTTCATGCCCGCGTATTTCGGAGCCGATCCGTGGACCGCCTCGAAGATGGCGCAGTTGTCGCCGATGTTGGCTCCCGGAGCGAAGCCGAGGCCTCCCACCAGTCCGGCGCAGAGGTCGGAAAGAATGTCTCCGTAGAGGTTGGGCAGGACCAGGCAGTCGAACTGTCCAGGATTCCTCACGAGCTGCATCGAACAGTTGTCCACGATGATGTCCCCGGATTCGATCTCGGGGTACTTCTTCGCGACTTCCCGGAAGGCCTCGAGGAAAAGACCGTCGGTCATCTTCATGATGTTGGCCTTGTGGACGCACTGGATCTTTTTGCGGCCGTTGGCCTTGGCCCACTTGAAGGCGAACTCGGCGATCCGGTAGGAGCCCGGCCAGGTGATGACCTTGAGGCACTGGGCGACCTCGTCGGAGACCATGTGCTCGATGGCGGCGTAGGAGTCCTCGGTGTTTTCCCGGAAGGTGAGGATGTCGATCTTGTCCCAGGGGCGCTTGAGCACGGGGATGAGCTTGGCCGGACGGACGTTCGCATAGAGGTCGAACATCTTCCGGAGCGTCACGTTGGCGCTCTTGTGGCCAGTGCCGATCGGCGTGGTCGTGGGGCCCTTGATGGCGAGCTTGTTCTTCGCGATCGACTTGATCGTCTTTTCGGGGAGAAGGGTCCCGTACTTGTCGAGGCAGTCGAGGCCGATGTCCTCGTACTCCCAGACGATCTCCACGCCGGTGTGGTCGATGATCCTGCGGACCGCTTCGCAGATCTCCGGTCCCGTTCCCTCTCCGGGAAGCATCGTGATGACATGTTTGCCCATCTTTTGAAACCTCCATTCGTCTTTTCATTCCACAGCTGTCCCCGATCCTTTCCTCATTGAAAGGAGGGCGTCGAGGTGTCATAGCAATTCGTATGCCTGAAAAGGTTTTGTTGTAAATTGTCCATTATGAAAGATAAATATTTTATTTGAAGGGTCGCCTCCGTCGATGCGTGCGGAAACGTTACGCAGAAAACGCACAAAATGAATGAATGTGTGCGAAAAATATCAATGAAAGGGCGGTCTCTCTCCGGCCGTTCGAACCGGTTCGAAAAGCGTCCGGAGGGAGAAACGGGGTATGATATAATGACAGTAAACACTCCCGGAATCCCTCCGGGACTCCTCATCGAAAGGACCTCCCCATTTCAGGACCGACCGGCAACCTCTCGGGGCTCAAGGCGAGCCAGATAAAATCCCTGACCCGTCTTCACGGCCGCAGGATCCCCAGCGGCCTCTGGATCACTCCTGAAATCGCCCGCCAGATGGCGCTTATCAGCCACGAGACCGGGCGACAGGTCGCCCTACTCGTCTCCCGGGAAGGGATGGTGGCACAGGTGGTGGTGGGCACCGCGCGGGAGATATTCCTCTCCGAGCTCCCCCCTTCCCGCTCCGGAGGACGGTCGCTGCGCGGGATCCGGATGGTCCATACCCACCTCCAGGGCGAAGGGCTTTCCCAGGACGACCTGAACGATCTGGCCCTTCTCCGCTTCGACGCCATGGTCGCGCTCCAGATGAACCGGGAAACCGGCCTTCCCGACAGGGTGAGCGTGGCCACGATCAATCCCGATCCGAATTCGGATCCGCCCTGGATTGTCGACCCCCCGAGGCCCCTCGGCCCGGAGGGCCTGTCTTCCGGAGGGCGCATCGAGGCGCTGGAGGAGGAGCTTTCCCGGAGCCTCTCTGCAGCCACGAAGAAGACCGGCGGGCAGGAGCGCGCGCTCCTTGTCTCCGTCTCTCCCGACGCCCTGTCCGACCAGGAGGATGCCCTGGCCGAGCTCTCGGAGCTCGCCCGCTCCGCCGACGTCGATGTCCTGGGAATGGTCCGCCAGCGGATCACGCGTTATCATCCCACGACCCTCATGAGCGCGGACCGTCTCAAGTCCCTTCTGATCCATGCCCTGCAGCTCCACGCCACCCTGATCGTCTTCGAGCAGGAGCTTTCCCCCAACCAGGTCCGGAGAATCGCCGAGATGACCGAACTCAAGGTCATCGACAGGACCCAGCTCATCCTGGACATCTTCGCCCGGCGGGCCCACAGCCGGGACGGGAAGCTCCAGGTGGAGCTGGCCCAGCTCAAGTACCTCCTTCCCCGCCTCTTCGAGCGTTCCACCGCCCTCTCCCGTCTGACGGGCGGCATCGGCGGCCGGGGACCGGGCGAAACCCGCCTCGAGGAGGACCGCCGGCGGGTCCGGGACCGGATTGCCTCCCTCACCGCCCGTCTCCGCCATCTCGAGGTGGAGCGATCCGGCCGGAAAAGCCGCCGCCGGGAGGCCGCCCTCCCCGTCGTCTCGCTCGTGGGCTACACGAACGTCGGGAAGTCCACCCTGCTGAACCGCCTCACCCAGAGCCAGGTTCTGGTGGAGGACAAGATGTTCGCGACCCTCGACCCCACCACCCGGCGTCTCCGTTTTCCCCGGGAGAGGGAGATCATCCTGACCGATACGGTGGGCTTCATCCGGGACCTTCCCGCCGACCTCAAGCGGGCCTTCATGGCCACCTTCGACGAACTTCGGGATGCCGACCTGATCGTCCACGTGACCGACGCCTCCCACCCTCAGTGCGAGCTCATGATCGAGCGGGTGGAGACGATCCTCCGGGAGATGGATCTCCACCGGATCCCGACCCTTCTCCTCTTCAACAAGTGCGACCGCGTCGATCCCGAGACCCGCAGCCTTCTGGCCCTTCGCCATCCCGGGGGGGTCTTCGTCTCGGCCCTGGATCAGGAGAGCCTCCGTCCCCTCGAACGGATTCTCGAGGCGCGGCTCTTCGAGAAGCCCCTCGAATCCCTGGTGGCCGGAGGCTCCGACTGATGGTCGTCCTTCCCGTTCCCGAAGCCCTTTGCCGGGAATGCCGTCTCTGCTGCCGCTTCACCGATCGCGACATTCTGACTCCATGGGCCGTGCGGCCGGGAGGTGGGGATCCCCTCCCCGCCCTCTTCCGGCCGCCGGCTCCCCTCGCCCTCCATCCCGGCACAGGCCGGATGGATCTCCCGGTCCTGGTCTGCGACGCGCTTCGTCCGGAAAGCGGCCGGTGCGGCTTCTGGGGAGAGCACCCCGCCGACTGCCGCCTCTACCCCCTGCTCCTCGTCCACCGGGACGGGGGCTTTCTCCTGGCGCTCGATCCCGACTGCCCCTTCGCGCTCCGGGAGTCGCCGGCCTTCTTCGTCGCCTTCGCCGAACGGTTCCGGGAGACGGAATGGCTTCGCCTCACCCCGGCCGAGGCCGACCGCATCCGACCCCTGGCCCGGGGGGAGGACCGTCCCCATTACCGGGCCGTCCTTCCCCTGCCGGAGCCGGGTCTGTCCCGCTCCGCATGACGGGGAGGGGGCCGGCACTCACCCCATCCGGCCTGGGGAAGCTCCTGGGGGGCTACGACCCCGGTCCCTTCTCCTGGCTCCATCCGGCGGCCCATCTTCTCTTTTCCGACCGGGTCTCCCTCTTTTCGATGGCGACCGGGAGCTTCGGGCCTTTCCTCGCGGGAGAAACGGCGGACGGCGCCCTCTTCCTCCCCCTGCCCCCGCCCGTCCTCTTTCAGCCGGATCTCTCCGCCCGGGGTCGCGGAGCCCTCCTGGGGCGCCTTTTTTCGATCCTTTCCGGGCCTTCTCAAAGAGACATTCCCCCCTTTCTCGAAAACTGTCCCCTGGGGCTCCTTCCGTCCGGACCCTTCCGGATCGAGCCCTCCGACACGGAATACCTCCTGGCGTCGGACGCTCTTTGCGACCTGTCGGGGAGAGGAGGGCGCGGCGGGAGATGGGAGCAAAATCGCTTCCGGCGCACCTATCCGGAGGCTCGGGTCCGGCCGGTCGTTCCCGAAGACGAACCGCACCTCCGGAGTTTTTCGGAGGCATTCGTCCGGAGTCGGCAGGCGGGGGCCCGCTCCGGGATCGAAGCCCTGCTGGCCTCGGACCTGGGAGGGGCTTTCGAACGGGCGCGGGTACTGGGATCGGCTAGAGTGCTCGAGGGGTGGGTCATGGAGGAGCCGGGACGGCTCCTGGGGCTGGAATGGTACGGCCGCTCCCCGGACGGGAAGACTCTCGTCTGTTTTCTCGAGGCCCGGGGCGAAGGGGTCTCCAATCTGGGGAGCGTCATGACGCGGGAGGTACTCGTGAGGGCGGGGGCCGGCGTGCGCTTCGTGAATCTCATGGGAGCGAGCGGGATCGAGGGGGTGGAGCGGGCGAAGCGCCAGCGTCCCCATGATCTGGTGCTCCCCCTTTTCCGGGTTCGTCCGGACTAGGACGGTCTAGAGGCCGGGTCAGGGAATTGGTCGGGGTTCCGGGTCGAGGATCCTGGAGAAGACGCGCGAGGCCTCCGAAAGATCCCGGATTCCCTTGCCGAAGACCCGGACGATCTCCTGGCGGACCGGGATACCCTCGAGCATCTCCGCGAGAAGCTCCGTTCCCACCCTGCCGGAGAGGGGGTCGTAGACCGCAAGCGGCGCCGATCCCATCGAACGGGGATTTTCGGGGCGGGCGTCCCGGCTCGCCACATCGACGGCAAGTGTCGCCTCCCCCATCTTGATCCCTCTTTTTTCCGCCTCCTTCCGGAGGAGGTCGGGGTCGGGAACCTGTCCACGAGGTTCTCCGGATCCGGTCCGGACCCGTTCGTAGACGAGCTCCCAGGCCTTTTCCCGGGAGAGGAAGCGCCGCCATCCTTCTCCCAGGCGGCGGAGGGCGGGGGTCTGGGCTGTGGTCCACCCTTTTACGTGTTCCAGGAGGAAGTGATCGGTGAGGGTGCGGTATCGGTCCAGGTCGGAGGCGGGATCACCGGGCAAAAGCTCCCGGAGGGTCTCGCCCAGGAGTTCCCGGAGGGCCAGGTCGAAAGCCCGCGTGGTTCTATGGAAGTAGATCTGGGCGTACATGTAGCGGCGGACCTGGATGAACTGCTCGAAGACGCCGAGCCCCGCCCGGTGGAGCACCAGACGGCCCTTCTGGATATGGGTGTAGTAAAGGAGGCGTTCGAGGTCCACGGGTCCTGCGGAGACTCCGCACATGTAGCTGTCCCGCAGGACGTAGTCGAGGTTGTCGACGGTGAAGATTCCCGAATAGAGGGGCTTCAGGGTTTCGAGGATGGGAAGGTCCTCCGGGACCGGATTCGGTCCCTTGCCCTTTCCGACGAGATAGGCGATCCAGTCCGCCGATAGCCGCTCTCCCGGGGCGAAGGGGCCGGAAAGACCCCGGTCGATCCGTTCGATCGCCGGCCGGAGAGGACCCCGGATCAGGATCTGGCTCATCTGTTCATGCGATCGGCCGAACCGGGGAAGGGAGACGTTTTCGTCGAAAAAGTGGCAGAAAGGACCATGGCCGGTGTCGTGCAGGAGGGCGGCGACCCGGAGGAGGGTCTCGAAGAAGGAGAGCGAGAAGCGGTCAGAAAGGGCCGGATAGAGCTGACGGGCGAAGCGGCCCGCGACGTGCATCGCCCCCAGGGAATGGGCGAAGCGCGTGTGCTCGGCGGAGGGGAAGACGAACCGGGCGCTCTGGAGCTGGTAGATCGACCGGAGCCGCTGGACCCAGGGATGGTCGATCAGGTCCCGTTCGGTGTATCCCGAGGGATGGGCCGGGGTATCCACGAAGGAGAGATAGCCGTGGACGGGGTCGGAGACCAGGGAGATGCCGTCGTACGGCAGGGATTCGGGGAAATCGGGCATCGGAGAGGTCTGTCCTTCGGATTTCGGATCCGGCAAAGAACGGTCATAAGCCGAGTTCTGTCGAGGGTGGCCATTACTCTGGGACCAGGGTTGCCCCTGGACTCTAGCGACCTTACCCGGAGGCGTGGGCCGGGCCGACCTTCCGCATTTCTGCGAGCCTCCCTATTTGGTCTTGCACCGGGCGGGGTTTACCATGCCGTCTCCGTCGCCGGAGACGCGGTGAGCTCTTACCTCGCCTTTTCACCCTTACCGGACCGGAGTCCGGCGGTTTGTTTTCTGTGGCACTGTCCTTCCTGTCGCCAGGACTGGGTGTTACCCAGCGCCCTGCCCTGTGGTGCTCGGACTTTCCTCCCGGATCCCCGAAGGGTTCCGGGCGGCCACCTGCCCGTCTTTGGTCCGGATCCGAATTCCGGAGGATGCCGCGCCGGCTCGGCCTAGTTCCCGCCCGGGATCTCCTCCATGAAGAGCCATCGCTGGCAGTGCAGGCATGGAACGATTTTCTGCCGCTTCTTGACCTCGGTCAGCGTGCGGGGCGGAAGGGTCATTCGGCAGACCTCGCAGGTCCCGTTCATGATGCGGGAGATGACCAGCCCGTTCCTGTGGGACTGGCGAAGGCGGGAGTACTGCTGGAAAAGGGGCACGGGAAACTGCTCCGTAAGAGCGGCCTTTTCCCCTTCAAGGCCGCGGATCCGCTCTATGCGGCCAATGGTTTCCTCCTCGGCCGTCGCTCTCAATGCCTCTGTCTCCTCCCGGCGGTCGGTGAACTCCGTTTCCCGCTCCTTCAGCGCCTTCTCGAGGGTCTCCTGGGTCTCCATGATCCGGAGGATGTCTTCCTGAAGCCTTTCCACCTCGTCCCTGCGGAACTCCATCTCGGCCAGATAGGCCTGGATTTCCCGGGAGTGCTTGAGCTCCTTGTTCTTCTTCTTGTTCTCGGAGATGATGTGCTCGTTGGTCCGGAGCTCCTCCTCCCGATCCCGACGATCCCGGCTTAGTCGGAGGATCTCGTTCTTCTCGGACTCCATGACCTTCGCCAAGGTTTCGAGGCTCTCTTCCTTTTTGCGGAGGGTCTCCCGGCTCGCCTCTATTTCCTGGGTGATGTGGGCCATTTCGCTGTCGATCGTCTGCAACCGATAAACCAGGGCCAGCGTATCCTGGACCGAAGGTCCCACGTCCAAGTGACCTATCCTTTCCATCTCGTTTTGGTTGTATGGTGGGCCCACCAGGATTCGAACCTGGAACCAACCGGTTATGAGCCGGCAGCTCTGCCGTTGAGCTATAGGCCCCTCTTGTGAATCTTTCCGCCTCCTACCAGTCCAGGAAACTCTTCAGATGGTTGCTGCGGCTCGGATGGCGAAGCTTCCGCAACGCCTTCGCCTCGATCTGGCGGATCCGCTCCCGGGTCACGTCGAAGTCCTGGCCCACCTCCTCCAGGGTGTGGTCGGTGGACTCCCCGATTCCGAAGCGGAGCCGGATTACCTTTTCCTCCCGGTCCGTGAGCGAGGAGAGGGCCTGGCCGATCTTCTTCACCAGATCGTAGCGCACCGCCGAGTCGATCGGGGAGATCGTCTTCTTGTCCTCGATGAAATCCCCCAGATGGCTATCTTCTTCCTCTCCGATCGGAGTTTCAAGAGAAATCGGTTCGCGGGCGATTTTCAGCACCCGGCGGACCTTGTCGACCGGCATCTGCATCTCCTTGGCCAGCTCCTCCGGGAGCGGCTCCCGTCCGAGTTCCTGGACGAGATGGCGGCTCGTCCGGATCAGCTTGTTGATGGTTTCGATCATGTGTACCGGGATCCGGATGGTCCGGGCCTGGTCGGCGATCGCGCGGGTGATGGCCTGGCGGATCCACCAGGTGGCGTAGGTCGAAAACTTGAATCCCCTCTTGTATTCGAACTTGTCCACCGCCTTCATGAGGCCGATGTTGCCTTCCTGGATGAGGTCGAGGAACTGGAGGCCCCGGTTGGTGTAGCGCTTCGCGATGGAGACGACGAGGCGGAGGTTGGCCTTGATGAGCTCGGCCTTGGCCTCCCGGACCTTCTCCTCTCCGCGGAAAATCTGCTGGAGGCTTTCCTTGGCCTCGGAGGGGGAGAGCAGGGTCTCGACCTCGAGATGGGCGATCCGGTCATGGGACTGGGCGAACTGCTCGTAAAGATCCTTCTTTTCGGGCTCGTAGGTCGGCTCCTCCGATCCGTCGCCCAGCCGGCGAAGGATTTCGTCGCGGGTGTGGCCGATCTTCCGGCGGGAGTGCTCGAGCTGGCGTTCGGCCTCCTCGAACTGACCCACCACGTCCCGGAGCTTCTCCACGAGGATGTCTATCTGCTTCTGCTGGAGGTGCATCTCCAGGATGACCTCGACCACCTCGTGGCGGATCTTCCGGAGGCGGTCCCGGAGGGCCCGCTTCTTGGACTGGTCCTTGAGGACCGACTTCATCTCCTGGGAGATCTCGTTCATCTTGTGGAACTGTTCCTCGATCCGGGAGGACTGGGCGATGAAGGTCTCCGTGGCCTCTCGAAGGGCCGGAGACTTTCCTTCCTCCGTCTCCTCCTCCTCGTCCACGTCGATTACGTCCCGGATCCCGATCACCCCGGTCTGGACCCGGTCCCGAAGGCCCAGGATGCTCTGGATGGAGAGGGGGATGCCGAACAGGAAGGAGAAAACCTCCGTTTTGCCCTCCTCGATCCTCTGGGCGATCCGGATTTCCCCGTCGCGGGTGAGGAGAGGAACGGAGCCCATCTCCTTGAGGTAGAGCCTCACCGGGTCGTCGGTCCGGACGGCCGCGGACAGGGCTGCCTCCTGGGCCTCTTCTGCGTCTTCCTCGGACTCGAGACCGAGGGTCTCGAGTTCCTCGAAGATCTCCTCTTCCTCGCCCTCGATCTCGCCGAACTCGCCCTGCTCCGACTCGTCTCCCACGATGTCGATGTTCATGTCGCCGAAGTAGGTCAGAATCGAATCCATCTCCTCGGAATCCACCGCTTCGGTGGGAAGGGCATGGTTGAGTTCGTCGTACGTCAGATATCCGCGTTCCTTGCCCAGATTGATCAGATCCTTCATTTCGCTGATGCGTTCGTTCTTTGCCATTCAATCTCCCTTAATACGCGTTTTGCATGTCCGCGCCCTGTCCTTCCATCCGGGACGGTGCTCGGCGGGCATTTTTTCGAGACAGGCGGCGAATCGCCACGGTGATGTCGTCGAGGCGCACCTGCCGGGACCCCGGGTCGGAAGGCAGGTCATACCATTGGCTCCAGAGAAAAGGATCCTTCCTGAGAAGATCGTGGAGACCGTCGGAGGGAGATTTTTCAAGGGCCCAGAGGCCATCGAGAACCTCCGCGAGGGACGGATCGTCGATAAAGGAAAAGTCCTCCCGTTTCCAGAGATCCTTCGGATGAGGGACCCCCCCGTCGAGCCAGAGTCGAGCCAGTTCGACGAGGATGTTGCGCCAGGCCAGCCCCCGGTTGTTCAGGGCCGCCGGACCGTCTTCGGCCGGTCTGCCCTTTTCCCGGGAGGGGACGGATTCTCCGGAGAGAAGCTGCATGGCCAGAAGGTCCTTCATGGTTTCGAGAAGGATGGCGCCTCTCTCCAGTAGCTGTTCCTGGACCTCGAGGTCCGGGAAGGCCCGCACCATGGAGAGAAAATCAGCGACCAGGGCGGCCTTGCCCTCTCCTCCGGGGTTCTTCCGGACACGGTCGAGGGAGGCGGCGAGCCAGTCGAGGACGAAATCTCCCATGGGAAGGGCTCCGTCGAGGGCCCTCCGAACTCCGGAGCCCCCCTCCCGGCCGACCCACTGGTCGGGATCCACGCCATCCGGAAGCCAGATGGCCCGGAACTGGAGGTCGGGATCCCAGAGGAACCGGCTGATGATCCGGACGGCAGCATCCCGGCCTGCCCGGTCGCCGTCGAAGAGAAGGACGACCTCCCGGGCGTGCCTCTTGAGCGTCGAGACATGGGCGGGGCCGAGCGCGGTCCCCAGGGGGGCCACGACGCCTCCGACGCCTTCCTGGGAGAGGCGCATCACATCGAAGTATCCTTCGACCACCAGGGCGCGTCCCTCCCGCGTCAGGGTCTCCGAAGCCTGGTCGAGGCCAAAGAGGATCTCCCTCTTACGGAAGTAGGGAGACTCGGCCGAGTTCAGGTACTTGGGGAAGCGCGACCCGGCTTCGATCAGTCGGCCTCCAAAGCCGGTAGGCGCCGCTCCCGGCCGCTCCCGAATCGGGATCATGACCCGATTCCGGAAAAGATCCCCCGTTCCGGAGACACCCTTTCGGATCATTCCCGCCTGCTCGAAGATGGTCGCCAGACCTTCCGGAGCCGGTGGGAGTGTCTTGTCGGCCCTTGAACAGGCGGCGGAGAGGACAGACGATCCACCGGCCCATCCGAGGCCGAAACGGTCAATGGTCTCTTCGGTCAGGCCGCGGTCCTTCGTAAGGTAAAGGCGGGCCTCCTGGCCTTCGGGAGCGGACAGGGCCCGGCGGTAGATCCTCTCGGCCAGGAGCATGGCCTGCCGGAAACGGTCGCGACGATCCCGATCCTCCGTCGTCCCCCTTTCGGGCACAGGGATGCCGGCCTCGGCCGAGAGGAGGCGAACCACCTCGCCGAAAGACTTGTGCTCAAGTTTTTCGACCAGGCGAAAGACATCTCCTCCGGCGTGACATCCAAAGCAGTAGTAGAGCTGTTTGTCTGGATCGATTTGAAACGAGGGAGATTTTTCGTCATGGAACGGGCAGAGCCCCACCCATTTTTGGCCGCGTTTCCTGAGGTTGACATAGCGCGAGGCGATCTCTGCCAGATCGGTTGCGCGCCGGACCGACTCGACCCACTCATCCGCCATTGTGCGATCCGATCGATTGGGGCCGAAGGAAGCAGAAGCCCCTTCCACCCGACCCTCCGGGCGGGATCATACTCAGGATCCCAGCGCCGCCTTGACTTTTTGGCTGACGACCCGGTTGTCAGCCCGACCCTTCGTCCGGGGGGCGAGCCACTGCATCACCGCCCCCATCCCTTTGGGACCGGAGGCCCCGGTCTCCCTGACGGCCTCCGAAACCAGCCGGTCGAGGTCGGAGTCGGAAAGCGGTTCTGGAAGATAGGCGGAGAGGATGGTCTTTTCGGCGCGTTCCTTCTCCGCGAGATCCGGGCGGCCTCCCTTTTCGAATCCCTCGATGGATTCGTCCATCTTCCGGATCATGGAGGCGATGGTTTCGACGATTTCCTCATCGGTCAGGACGGCGCCCTTTCCCTTCTCGATCTCCCTGTTCTTGATCTGCGCCATCAGGAGACGAAGAACGGAAAGACGGGCGGAGTCCCTTGCCCGGAGGCTTTCTTTCTGGTGATCGAGGATCTGTTCGCGGAGTCCCAAGGCGAGTGACCTTTCCCTGTGTGAATCCTGAAGGTCGTCGCTCAGCGAACGGCCAGACGGGCCCGCTTGAGGGCCTTCTTCCGGGCGGCCAGAGCTTTCTTCTTCCGGCGGACGGAGGGTTTTTCGTAGTGCTCCCTTTTCTTGACGTCCGAGAGAATGCCCGCTTTTTCGCACTGCTTCTTGAAGCGCTTGAGGGCGCTCTCAAAAGATTCGTTTTCCTTGACCCGTACACCTGTCATAAATAAAGCTCCTCCGTTTGTGGGATAAACCAAGACTGTTTATTCTATCCCTAATCACGCCTTTTGTCAAAGAACCTCACCCTGGCGGCCAGCCCATGGGACGTCCGGCCAGGAGATGGATGTGGAGGTGGCCGACCGTCTGCCCCCCGTCGGATCCGGTGTTGATCGCCAGCCGGTATCCCGTCCGGTCGATTTTTTTTTCCTTCGCGAGGGCCAAGGCCTGGGCGATCAGGTCGGCGAGCTCCGCCTCCGCGTCCGATCCTGCCATGAAGGCTCCGATGTCGACGGCATGGCGTCTGGGAATGACCAGCGCGTGAAGGGGGGCCTGGGGGGCGATGTCGGCGATGACCAGGGAGCGGTCGGAGCGGCCGAGGACGGTGGCGGGTATTTCGCCCTGGAGGATGCGGCAGAAGAGGCAGTCGGGATCGGACCGGGTCATGGGGACTCCTGTGTGTACGGGGTTTTTTTCGTGCGGTCCCTTTTTTCGGCCAGCCCGCCCCTGCCGGTCCGGTTATCGAGCTCCTCCATGACGGCATCCCATCCAGTCCCGGTCCGCTCCATGGTGACCAGGAGATGGAAGAGAAGGTCGGCCATTTCGGAGCGGACGGCCGCCGTGTTTTCCTCGTAGACCGCGGCGAGGACCTCCGCCGACTCCTCCACCAGCTTTTTGAGGAGGGCGCTTCTGGGACCGGACAGAAGGCGGCTGACGTAGGAGGTTTCGGGGCTTTCCGCGCGCCGCGCCCGTATGACGGCCGCGAGGGTGTCGAGGGTTTCGAAGGAGGGCTTGGGCCCTTCCCGGCGGAAGAGGACCCGTCCGTCGAAGCAGCTCTCGGTTCCGGTGTGGCAGGTCGGTCCCTCCGGACGGGCCAGGACCAGGAGCGCGTCGGCGTCACAGTCCCAGCGGATTTCCTGGAGCCCGAGAAAATGTCCGGAGCTCTCGCCCTTGGTCCAGAGCCGGCCCTTCGAACGGCTGAAGAAGGTGACCCGTCCCGTGTTGAGGGTGCGGTCGAGGGCCTCGCGGTTCATGTACCCCACCATGAGGACCTTGCCGGAGGAAGCGTTCTGGACGACGGCCGGGACGAGGGAGTGGTCGTCGGGGAAGAGATCAGGGGTCTTGAGGTCGGCGCTCATGGGAGATCCTCCGGGAGGTCGGGCAAGGGGGGCCTTACCGGCGCTCCGCCATTGTAAAGGGTCCGCCTGAGGTCCCGGAGATCGACGGTTCCGAAGTGAAAGAGACTTGCCGCGAGGGCCGCGTCGGCTCCGGCGTCGAAAGCCTTTCGGAAATCGTCCATCGTTCCCGCCCCGCCGGAGGCGATCAGGGGGACCTCCGCCGCCCGGCTTACCGTTTCGAGAAGGGCTATGTCGTAGCCCTCTCCCGTTCCGTCCCGGTCCATGGAGGTCAGCAGGATCTCCCCGGCCCCCGCACGGACCCCCTCCACGATCCATTCGATGGCGTCCCGGCTGGTGGGGCGGGTACCCCCGTGGGAGTAAACACGCCACGATCCTCCCTCGCGCTTCACGTCGACCGCCAGGACGATGCACTGGGAGCCGAAGCGGAGGGCGCCCTCCGTCAGGAGGGACGGGTTGGCCAGGGCCGCCGAATTCAGGGAGACCTTGTCGGCCCCGCAGTTCAGGGCCCGCCGGATTTCTTCCACGGAGCGGATCCCGCCGCCCACGGTCAGGGGAAGGAAGACGCGGCTGGCCGTCCTTTCCACGATTTCGAAGAGGGTCCCCCTGTTTTCCACCGAGGCTCCGATGTCGAGAAAACAGAGTTCGTCTGCGCCCAGGCGGTCATAGAGGGCGGCTGTCTCGACCGGGTCGCCCGCATCCCGGAGCGCCTCGAAGCAGACGCCCTTCACCACCCGTCCCCCCTTCATGTCGAGGCAGGGGATGATCCTCTTCTTCAGCATGCCGGATCTCCGGGGACGGGGGTTCCGGTCAGGGACAGCGCCTTTGAAAGGTCCACCGCTCCGGTGTAGAGGGCCCGGCCGACGATGGCCCCCGCGACGCCGCTTTCCCGGAGATCCCGGAGGTCGGCGAGGCTCCCGATGCCGCCGCTTGCCACGACCGGAACGGGGAGTGTTCGGACGAGTTCCCGGTAGACGGGAAGATTGGGGCCAGAGAGCATGCCGTCCTTCAGGATGTCGGTGTAGACGAATCCGGCTACCCCCCGGTCGGCCAGGTCGGCCATGGTGTCGCGAGGATTTCCCTCCGCCTCTCCCAGCCATCCCGAGACCGCGATCCGGTCGTTCCTGACGTCGAGACCCACGTAAAAGCGTCCGGGGTGACGGCTGAGCATGGCCTCGAGAAAGGGAGGGTCGGTCAGGGCTCCGGTTCCCAGGACGAGCCGCTCCACGCCCCGCTCGAGATAGAGTGCGGCGGTTTCGGGCGTCCGGATGCCTCCTCCCAGCTGGACTTTGCCGGGGAAGGCGGCAACGATCCGCTCGATGGCCGGGAGATTGGATACGACGCCGGTCTTGGCTCCGTCGAGGTCCACTACATGGAGCCACCTCGCCCCCTGTCGGGCAAAGGAGGCGGCGACGGCCGCCGGGTCGGTTCCATAGACGGTGGAGCGTTCGAAATCACCCTGGGTGAGCCGGACGACCAGCCCCTCCCTGAGGTCGATCGCGGGATAGATCTCCATCAGAGGGCTCCAAAGTTTTTGAGGAGGGCCAGACCCGTCCGCTGGCTCTTTTCCGGATGAAACTGGACAGCCGTGACGCGGGAGCGTCCCACGAAGGACGGGTATGGGTCCTGGTAAAGGGTTTCTCCGAGGACGATCGACCGGTCGGAGGTCCGCACATGGAAAGAATGGACGAAGTAGAAATCCGGCTCGGGAGGAAGTCCCCTCCAGAGGGGATGGTCGATGGTCCTCCGGACCTCGTTCCAGCCGATCTGTGGGACCTTCCCCTGCCCCGGATCGAAGGAGACAACCGATCCGGAGAAGATTTCCAGGCCCCGGTGGGTTCCGAACTCGTGGCTTTCTCCGAAGAGGAGCTGCATGCCGAGGCAGATTCCCAGAAACGGCTTGTCCTCCCCGATCCAGTGGCGGAGGAGGGGGATCCATCCCGCCTTTTCGAGGCGACCGAGCCCTTCCCCGAAGGCCCCGACCCCGGGCAGTACGAGGTGGGAGGGGGCGAAGTCTTCGAAGGCCGCATCGGGATGGCTGAGGATCCGCACCTTGTGTCCGGTTGCCTCAAGGGCCTTGGAAACGGAATGGATGTTGCCCATGCCGTAGTCGATGACCGCTGTGCGGGGGGCGGCTCCCATCAGAGACGGCCCTTTGTCGACGGGATTCCCGGCTGGCGGGGGTCCTGGGCCACGGCCATCCGAAGCGCCCGAGCGAAGGCCTTGAACACCGCTTCCGCCTTGTGATGGCTGTTCCGGCCAGAGAGGAGGTGAAGGTGCATCGTGAACCGGCCCTTCTGGGTCAGCGCCTGGAAGAAATCCTCCAGGAGGTCGAGGTCGAAGTCCCGGATCCGTTCTCCCCGGTCGGCCGGCAGGTCATAGACCAGGAAGGGGCGCCCGGAGAGGTCGATCACCACCCGGGCCAGAGCCTCGTCCAGAGGGGCGTAAAAGAAGCCGTAGCGGTTGATTCCGGCGCGGTCTCCCAGGGCGGAGTCGAGCAGGCTTCCCAGGAGAAGTCCGGTATCCTCCACCGTGTGATGCCAGTCCACTTCCAGATCTCCTTCGGCGCGAAGGGTGAGGTCGAAAAGGCCATGGCGGCCCAGCTGGTCGAGAAGATGGTCGAAGAAGGGCATTCCGGTGGCGACCTCGGCCTTGCCCGTCCCCTCCAGGAGAAGGGTTCCGTCGATTTTCGTCTCCCGCGTGTGGCGGGAGAGGGAGGCCTTGCGCTGATCCGGCTCCCGGGAAAGGGTGTCGCTCATGGAATTCCTTTCAGGATGAGGGCGAGGGCCCCGGTGAATCGCTCGTTTTCCTGGGCGGTGCCGATCGTGACCCGCAGGCAGCCCGCCAGGAGGGGGTGTTGCCGGCTGACGTCCCGGACGAGGATACCGCGCTCCGCCAGGCCGCGGGCGACCTCGGCCGGATCCTTCCCTTCGATCCGTATGAGGAGAAAGTTTGCAGAAGACGGAAGAGGCTCGACCCCCGGAAGGGAGGAGAGGGAGCGGCGAAGGTCTTCCCGGAGGACGACGATGGATCGGACCTGGGCTTCCAGGACCGGAAGGAATTCGCGGCAGACGAGGGTGGCCGCCCTCTGGGTCAGCAGATTCAGGTTGTAGGGGAGACGGACCTTCTCGAGCTCGGCCACGATCCGGGGGTCGGCCGCGAGGATGCCGAGCCGGAGGGCCGCGAGTCCCATCTTGGAAAGGGTCCGGAGAATCATGAGGCGGGGGTGTCGCCGCCGGAGGGAGAGGAGCGTCCGTCCGGAAAAGGGGAAGTAGGCCTCGTCTAGCAGGACGGCTCCGGAAAACTCCCGGCAGAGCTGGTCCACCGCCTCTTCCTCAATCTCCCGGCCTGTCGGATTGTTCGGGCTCGAGAGAACGATCAGGGAGGGACGGTGCTCCCGGGCCGCCTCGATCAGTACCTCCGTTCCGAGGGTGAGGTCTTCGGACTGGGTCGCGGTGGCGACCGGCCTTCCCGCGATCTTCGCGATGATGCGGTACATCGAGAAGGTGGGTTCGGAGAGAAGTATGGGACCGGGCGTGGCCAGGAAAAGATTCTGAAGGATCTCGTCCGAACCATTGCCCAGGAAAAGGTGGTCCGGGGGCAATCCGAAAAGGGTCTTGCCGAGGAGCTCCTTGAGCTCGCTGGCGGATCCGTCGGGATAGCGGTTCAAGGGTATCCCGGCCATTTCCTCCCCCATCTTCCGGTGGAAATCCGGAGGAAGGTCGAAGGGGCTCTCCATGGCGTCGAGCCGGAGGGCCCCTTCGGGGACTGCTTCGACGGAATAGGGGGAGGCGGCCCGGATCTCGGGTCGGATCCAGTCCGTCAGGACGTCGCCGGTCATGGCCTGGATCCTGTCCGGCGGAGGGCTGCCGACCTCGCGTGGCCCTCGAGCCCCTCGGCCCGGGCCAGGATCTCCGACACTTCGAGTATCCGGTCCCGGTCGTCGAAGCCGGTTCCTCCAATCAGGCTCGTCCGCTTCATGAAGGTCTCGACCGAGACGGGAGAGGAGAAGCGGGCCGTTCCGTTGGTCGGGAGGACGTGGCTGGGGCCAAAGCAGTAGTCTCCGGCTGCCTCGGGAACGCCGGATCCCATGAAAATGGCTCCGGCGTTCCTGATTCTGGCAGCGAGGTCGCCGGGGTTGGCGACCGCCAGTTCGAGGTGTTCCGGCGCCAGAAGATCCACGAGGCCCGGGGCAAGGTCCAGCGAGGGGAGAAGGAGGATGGCCCCGAAGGAAGCCAGGGATTGGCTTGCGATCTCCCGCCGGGGCAAGGTTTCAAGCTGGCTCGAAAGCTCCGCGGCCACCCTCTGTGCGAGGTGCTCCGAATCGGTCAGAAGGACAGCCGAAGCTTGATGGTCGTGCTCGGCCTGTGCGAGGAGGTCTGCGGCCACGAAGGCCGGATCGGTGGATGCGTCCGCCACGATCAGGACCTCGGTGGGGCCGGCGATCATGTCGATGGCGATGGTCCCGAACAGCTGGCGCTTCGCCTCGGCGACATAGCGGTTTCCGGGACCCACGATCTGGTCGACGGCGGGAAGTGTCTCCGTGCCGAAGGCCAGGGCGGCGATCGCGTGGACGCCCCCGACCTGGAAGATCCGGTCCACGCCCGCCACATGACAGGCGGCCAGGACGACCGGTGCGATTCCGTCAGGTCCTCCCGGAGTGATCACGACGATTTCGCGGACGCCCGCCACCCGGGCGACTGGGACCGTCATCAGAACAGTGGAGGGGTAGAGGGCCGTCCCTCCCGGGACGTAGACGCCCGCGCGATCGACGGGAGTCCATCTGAGGCCGGCCATTTCCCTGGACGGTGGAAAGTCCCGGAGTCCGTCCCGAAGGCGGCGGTGATAGGCCGTCACCCGGTCCCGGGCAAAGAGAAGGGCCTCCCGGACCGATGGGTCGAGTCCTTGCCAGGCCTTCTCCGCCAAGGATCCGTCAAGTTCCACGTCGCTCGCCTCTCCGGAAAATCCGTCGAGCGTCCGGGCCCAGGAAAGGAGGGCTCTGTCGCCGTTTTCGCGGACCGAGGCAATGATTTCGGAGACCCGGGCCCGGACCTGCCCGGCCTCCTGGTCCCGTCCACGGGAGAGGACCCTGGCGAGGGCGGTCCTCCCTTCATCGACCGTGGCAATCCTTGATATCAGGTTCTTCAATGGAGGATCTCCCCCTTCCCCGGGCCGGTCATCCCGAGATGACCGGCTGGCGGGGAATGTGCGGTTTCAGGCGGCCGACAAGATTCATGACCGCTTTGTTCCTCAGGGACCAGGAGGCGCGGTTGACGATCAGACGGGCCGTCGAGGGGAGGATCTCCTCGACAATTTCCAGCTGGTTCTCCCTGAGGGTTCGGCCGGTGGCGACGAGATCGACGATCTGGTCCGCAAGCCCCGTCCGGGGGGCCAGTTCGAGAGAGCCGTAGAGTTTCAGGATCGAGACGGGCACGCCGCGTGCCAGAAAGTGCATTTCTGCGAGACGGGGGTACTTTGTCGCGATCCTGAGAGTCCGCTTGCCGGATTCGTCAAGGGAGGATCCTTCGGGGCGGGCGACAACCAGTCGGCAATACCCGACATTGAGGTCGAGGGGCTCGATCATCTCGCGGTTCTGTTCCTCGATCTGGTCGCGGCCCACGATTCCGGCGTCGGCCCCCCCGTTGTCCACGTAGGCGATCACGTCGCTCGATCGGACGAGAAGAATGCGCAAGGACCCGTCGTCGGAGAGGCAGGTCAGGGCCCGCGGATTTTTCCGGTATTCGGTGAAACCCCATCCGCCTTTTTCGAAAAGGACAAGAAGATCGTCGAACATCTTTCCCTTGGGCAGGGCGAGAACGAGGGAGGGAGCTTTTATGGCTGATCCTCCTGTATCCGCTTGATACGGGCTCCGAGCGATTCCAGCTTCCTTTCGATCGCCTCGTATCCCCTGTCGATATGGTACACCCTCTTGATCTCCGTTTCCCCTTCGGCGACGAGACCCGCCAGAACCAGTCCCGCGGACGCCCGGAGGTCGGAGGCCATCACGGTGGCTCCCTCCAGGTGGCTTTCTCCCCGGACCATGGCCTGGGAACCGTGGATTTCGATCTCCGCACCCATCCGGTTCATCTCCATCACATGGGTGAAGCGGTTTTCGAAGACCGTTTCGATGACCGAGGAGGAGCCGTGGGCGATGGCCATCAGGGGAAGAATCTGGGCCTGCATGTCGGTCGGGAACCCCGGATGGGGAAGGGTCCGCACTGTGGTTCCGATGGGATGGCGGATCGCCCCCATCGTGATGGAGGAGCCCTCGATGCGGGGCTCGGCGCCCATGGCGAGCAGGACATCGAGAATGGATCGGAGGGGGGCGGGATCGATGCCGTCGATGCAAACCCTGTCTCCAAGAAGGGCGGCGGCCACGAGAAAGGTTCCCGCTTCGATCCGGTCGAACATGGTGGTGTAGTCTGCCTTTTTAAGCTCGGAGATCCCCTCGATCCGGATGGTCGAAGTTCCCGCCCCTTCGATTTTTGCGCCCCTGGCCGTCAAAAAGCGGGCCAGGTCGGTAACCTCGGGTTCTTCGGCGGCATTGGTGATCGTCGTCGTTCCCTTGGCGAGGACGGCGGCCATCAGGATGTTTTCTGTCCCGGTGACCGTGGGATAGGGAAGCGCGATCTCGGCGCCCTCGAGACCGTTGGTTTCGGCGTCGATATAACCGTGGTGAATGGTGATCCTGGCCCCCATCTTTTCAAAGGCCCGGAGATGCATGTCGATGGGTCGGGCCCCGATCAGGCATCCTCCGGGAAGGGAGACTCTGGCCCGGCGTTTGCGCGCCAGAAGGGGTCCCAGGCAAAGGACGGAGGCCCGCATCGTCCGGACGAGATCATAGGGAGCTTGGTAATCCGGGGTGTCCTGGTCCGAAAGGGCGAAGATTCCGTTCCAGTCCTCCTGAGGGCTGGGTGAAAGAGGGGAGCCTTCCGGAGGATCGATCCTCTCCGTATGGACTCCGAGCTGACGGAGCAGGGACAGGGTGGTCCGGATGTCCCGGAGGCAGGGAACGTTTGCGAGGGTGAATTCCCCCCCGAGGAGCGAGGAAAACAGGATCGGGAGGGCGGCGTTCTTGGAACCGGAAATCCTGACCGCTCCCCTCAGGGGGTGGCCACCCACTATTCTGAATGCGTCCAAACAGGTTTCCTCATTTCTTCCAGGTGATGATCCGGTCCCGGCCTGAGACGTCCCTTTCGACGGTGAATGGACCCGGGAAGCCTGATGGCAATCCGGACAGCGCTGCCCCTCCCGGCTGAAAGGCCTCCGCCTGGTCGGCCCCGATCTCGAAAGCCAGGAGGCCTCCGTCTTTCAAGAGACCGGGCGCAAACTCCAGGATCTCACGATAACAGGAGAGGCCGTCGGGACCCCCGTCGAGTGCCGGGATGGGTTCATGGTCCCGGACCTCCGGATCGAGAGTCGCCAGAGCGCCGGTCGGAATGTAGGGCGGGTTGGAGAGGATCAGGTCGAAGTCGGGCCGCTTCGACAGCATCTCTCCCCAGCTTCCCCGAAGAATCGCAAGGCGATCTTCGAGGCCGAATCGCATTCTGTTCTCGGCGAGAATCCGGATAGCTTCCGGTTCGCGTTCGACCGCCACTCCGATGGCTTCCGGCCATTCAAGCAGGAGTGTCATGGCGATGGCGCCCGATCCGGCTCCCAGGTCGAGAATCCGGGGCTGCCCCTCCCGGTGGTGCCGGCTCAGATGGTCCAGTGCAGAGGCGACAAGGTGCTCCGTTTCGGGGCGTGGGACAAGGACCCCCGGTCCGACCCGAAAAATCCTGCCGAAAAAGGACACGCTTCCCACGATGTATTGAAACGGCTCCCGTGCCGCCCGGCGTTCAACCCAGGTCCGAAAGGTCGCCGACTGTGCGTCCGGCAGTTGCTCCGGCCCCCTTGTCCAAGGAGCTGTCGACGACCCGAGAAGCGCCCCCATGAGGGCCCGGGACTCCGTGGAGGGATTGTCCAGGTTTGCCAGCCGACCCTGCCCCCAGAGGATCCAATCGGACACGCGGCCCGGGGTGGGGTCCGGATCGGGGAGGGATGGCTCCATCAGGCGAAGTTCTTGATTTCCTCGGCCCTGTCATGGGCCCGGAGGGCGTCCACCAGGGGTTCGAGCTCGCCCTCCATGACGCGGTCGAGCTGGTAGAGCGTGAGTCCGATCCGGTGGTCCGTCACCCGGTTCTGGGGGAAATTGTACGTCCGGATGCGCTCGGACCGGTCCCCCGAGCCGACCAGACTCTTCCGGTGCGAGGCGATTTCCTGGTTCTGTCGGGTCACTTCCTGTTCCTGGATTCGCGAGCGGAGGACGGCCATGGCCTTGGCCCTGTTCTTGAGCTGGGAGCGTTCGTCCTGGCAGCTGACAACGATTCCGGTCGGAATGTGGGTGATTCGTACCGCCGAATAGGTCGTGTTGACGCTCTGTCCTCCGGCGCCGGAAGAACAGAAGGTGTCGATTCGCAGGTCCTTCGCGTCGATGGCGACTTCGACCTCCAGTGCCTCCGCCAGAATGGCGACGGTGACGGTGGAGGTGTGGATCCTTCCTCCGGCTTCCGTCAGGGGAACCCTCTGGACGCGGTGGACGCCGCTTTCATATTTGAGACGGCTGTAGGCGTTCTTTCCCTGGACATAGAGGATGAATTCCCTGGCGCCTCCGATGTCTGTCTCCGTCGATTCCATGACCTCCGCGCGGTACCCCATCCGCTCGACGAATCTCAGGTACATCCGGCCCAGCTCCGCAGCGAACAGGGCGGCCTCCTCTCCTCCGGCGCCAGCCCGGATCTCGATGAAGAGGTTTCTGTCGTCCCTCTGGTCCTTTGGGAGGATGGCGTCGACGAGCCGGCCTTCCAGTGACGCAAGCTCCTCGCGTAACCGGCGCTCCTCTCCCGTGACGAGATCGGCCATGGAGGGGTCACCCTTGATTTCTCCCAGGTCATCCTGTTCCTTTCTGAGCTTTTTCCATTGGTCGAAGAGTTCTACGACCTGGGAAAGCTCCGCCTGGTCCTGGGCCAATTTTCTGTACTGGTCCGGATGGGAGGCGATCTCGGGACTTGCCATCTTTCCCGACAGTTCGTCGTAGCGGTCCCGCATGGACTGGAGCCGAGGAAGAATCTTCCCGAGAATTTCAGGGGTGACGTCCATGGTAGCCATGGTGTCAGGCCTTCTTCCCGTCCTCTTTCCGGTATTTCTTCATGAAGCGCTCCACGCGGCCTTCTGTGTCAATGATCTTCTGCGTGCCGGTAAAGAACGGATGACACTGGTTGCAGATGTCGAGATGCAGGTCTCCGACGGTGGTCCGCGTTTCGAAGGTGTTGCCGCAGGCGCATATGACTCTCGCCGGGGCGTAATCCGGATGAATTCCCTTTTTCATGTCGCTCTCCTGAATGCGGGGAAGGATCTCTCCTTCACCCTTTCATCATTTTTTCAAGGAAGTCCTTGTTGCTCCGGCTTCCCTTCATGTTGCTCAGAAGGTACTCCATGTCCTCCTGGGCATTGTTGGAGTTCATCGCCTTTCGGAGTATCCATATTTTATTGATGTCATCCTTGTCCAGCAATAGCTCTTCCTTGCGGGTCCCGGATGTTGTTGCATTGATCGCCGGAAACATGCGGCGATCGGCGAGATTCCTGTCGAGATGGAGTTCCATGTTTCCGGTTCCCTTGAACTCTTCGAAGATGACGTCGTCCATGCGGCTTCCGGTGTCGATGAGAGCGGTGGCGATGATGGTGAGGCTTCCGCCCTCCTCGATGTTCCGGGCCGATCCGAAGAACCTCTTGGGGCGCTGGAGGGCGTTGGAATCGAGACCTCCAGAAAGGACCTTCCCCGACGGGGGGGTCACGATGTTGAATGCCCTGGCGAGGCGCGTGATGCTGTCGAGCAGGATGACTACGTCTTTTTGGGATTCGGCCAGCCGCTTGGCTTTTTCCAGGACCATTTCGGCCACCTGGATATGCCGCTGCGGAGGCTCGTCGAAGGTGGAACTCACCACCTCGCCCTTTACCTGGCGGATCATGTCGGTGACCTCTTCCGGCCGCTCGTCGATCAGAAGGACGATCAGGGAGATCTCCGGATGGTTTCTGGCGATGGCCTTGGCGATCCCCTGGAGAAGAACGGTCTTGCCTGTCCGTGGAGGGGCGACGATCAGTCCCCTCTGTCCCTTGCCGATCGGCGTGAGGAGGTCGATGACACGCATGGAGAGGTCCTCGGGGCTGTTTTCGAGGCGTATCCGCTCCATGGGATAGAGGGGCGTGAGGTTGTCGAAGAGAATTTTTTCGCGCCCGACCTCGGAGTCTTCGAAGTTGACCTTCTCCACCTTCAGCATGGCAAAGTATCGTTCCCCTTCCTTCGGGGGGCGGATCTGCCCCCAGATGGTGTCGCCGGTCCGGAGATTGAAGCGGCGAATCTGCGAGGGGGAGACATAAATGTCGTCGGGGCCCGGAAGGTAGTTGTAGAGGGGAGATCGAAGGAAGCCAAAGCCGTCCTGAAGGATTTCCAGCACACCTTCGCCGTAGATTACGCCGTTCTTCTCCGACTGGGCCTGCAGAATGGCGAAAATCAGGTCCTGCTTGCGGAGATTGACGGCGCCCTCGATGTGGTAGCCCTTGGCGACATCCGTGAGTTCGGCGATGCTTTTTTCCTTCAGGTCCGCCAGATTAAGGCAGTTTTCTTTATCTTCCATCTTTTTGAAAGTCCTCCGTTTTCGTTTCGCTTTTGTTCCGGACCCAAATTTGTCCTCAGTCCTTGCGTTGGCATGGAGAGTGCCGCAACGTCTTCAGGGCGCCCCCCGGGGGCGGCCCATTGGAGGCGGAATCCCAGCCGCATTGTGTCGGGGCAACAAGGACGGTGATCTCATCGGATTTCATTGTCCTCCGATGAAGTCCGGAGATCGCGGGCGCTGTTGCCACGGCGGTATGGATTCTGTCAGTGTCCGTCAGTTTTTTTTCAAATTCTTGTCCAGGGGGGTGAAACCGGTTGGGTTGGTCGATGGGGTTGTCTCTTGGAGTGGGCGACCGGGATTATGGACCGTTCCAGCAATCCGTCATTCAGGAACCGAAAATCAGGCGCTTCGGAGTAGGCGTTCAACTGTGGGAAAAAGACGGATGCCCATTTTCCCTAATCTTTCTGCCGATTAGACCTCAGATTTCTTTTTTTGTCAAGTGGCTTCATCTTGAAAGCCGGGAAAGAATCGATCCCTTCCCGGCCATCGTTTGGGAAAATCGTCTTACTTCGCTGCGGTGTTCAGGAACTCGGGCTTCAGGTTTCCTGCCGCTTCCTCGTGGACGGGCTGCTTGGAAACCCAGTCGGCTGACCCTTCGACGCAGGACATGTCGCCGCCGCATCCGAGGCTTCTTTCATAGATCACGGCTTCCCAGGCCTGCTTTTCGGTGATCTGGCCTGCGGTCACGAATCCGACCATTGCGGGCTGAAGAGGGGAGCCGTTGGCGACAACCCAGAACATTTCTCCGGCAGTGCGGGCCTGCTCGAACTTGGAGTTGGTGAAGTTGCGGGGAGCGGGATCCATTCCGGCCGCACCGGGGCCGTTGCCGTCTCCGGCCGCACCGTGGCAGGTGTAGCAGGTTCCGGCACCGTTGAAGACATCCTTGCCCTTGGCGATCATGTCCTGGGTCACGGCAAAGGGAGGCTTCATGGCCTTGGCCGCCGCGATCTGATCGGCAGGGACCCGGGGTTTGAGAATGTCGAGCTCGCCAGCATTGGCGGACATCGCGGAAAATCCGATGGCGGCCACGCCCAAGACTGCCAGTTTCCATGTTTTCATAAGACCGACCCTCCGTAAGAATTGACCAAAGTAAATTGGCTCACATCGCGGGTTGGAAGAGCGCAAAAAAGCCGGTCCCGGACAGAATCCGGATAAGATCTCTCCATTAGGAGAGGCCATCAACCCGCCTTGGAGACCGACATTGCCCGAGTCTTCCTGTCCTGCAATGAACTGTTTGAGAAGCAAGCCCATTAAATCATTGCATTCTTGACTTGTCAAGAGAACTGGACGAATCTCGGAGTGCCAGGCTGGATCCGGTGCTGTGACCGAATTCCCCGATTGCCCTTTTCCCTGGACTCTAGTAAGATCCGCCCATGTCTTTCTTGCCTGGGGAACCCCTTATCCTTTATATGCCCAACGGGCGCGTCGTCTCCATAGCCGCCCTTCGCCCCGGCTCCAAAACCCATGTGGACGGGACCCCCGTTCCGCACTCTTATCTGATGGAGGAGGCCAGGGAGGGTGTTCCTCTCGTTCTGGAGAAAGGGGGATGGGTCCTTCCACTTCGTCCCACCCACGCCGAATCCCTGTCGAATCTCAAGAGGCGCACACAAATCATCTATCCCAAGGACCAGGGGCTGATCCTTCTCTGGGCCGACATTCGCCCCGGCCAGCGCGTCCTCGAGTCCGGGATCGGAAGCGGAGCCCTGACAGTCTCCCTCCTCAGGATGGTGCGTCCCGGAGGATGCGTCCTGTCGGTAGAACGGAGGGCGGAACATGCCGAGGAGGCGGTCCGGAATGTCGCCATTCTCGACCCTGCGGGACCTCCGGATCATGAACTCAGGATCGGCGACATGTATGACCAGGATCTCTTCGGCTCCGGAGAGCGCCTCTTCGACCGCGTGATCCTGGATCTGCCAGAACCCTGGAAGGCGATCGACAACGTGCGAAAGATCCTTCGTCCGGGAGGGATCCTTCTGACCTATGTCCCGACCCCCCTTCAGGTCCATACGCTCTCTCTCGCGCTCCAGGAGACGGGACATTTTCACCTCATCCGGACCGTCGAGTCGATCGTCCGGGACTGGGAGTTCGGTCCGCAGAGCGTCCGGCCGGCCCATCGCATCATCGGCCACACCGGGTTCGTGACGACCTGCCGATTCGCATCCGAACCGCGTCCGTACATACCCTGGGAAGCCCCTTTTTAGTCCAAGAGGGAGGTATAGAGACCCGGCCGTCTCTGCTCGAAGAAATCGCTTCGGGAGGAGACTTTTTTGGACAGGGCCTCCTCCGGCTCGACCTCCGCGACGAGAAGGGCCGGAGAGTCGGAGGGGGCACGGGCGATGATGTCGCCCCGGGGACCTATGATCTGGCTCTGGCCGATAAAGGTCAGCGGAGCCCGGCCTCCCCGTTCCTCTCGTCCGGTCCTGTTGGCCGTCACGGTGAAGACCCGGTTTTCCACCGAACGGAGAATCATCCCCTGGGGGCCGAACGGAAGGACCCAGTTCGAAGGATGGGCTACCACGAGAGCCCCCGAAAGGGCCAGGGAGCGAAGGGCTTCCGGGAAGAGCCAGTCGAAGCAGATCATGAGTCCGAGGGGACCGAAAGGAGTCTCCACTACCGGCAGGGGGCGGGTTCCCTCGAGGAAGAAATCCCGCTCCTCGTCGAACAGGTGAATCTTGTCGTAGGAGGTCAGGAGTTTCTTTCCATAGACGACAAGGGCCCCGTTCGCGGTTCCTCTGTCACGCTTTATGGGAAGCCCGGCCACCACAACGGCTCCTGTTTTGGAGGAAATCTCCGAAAGGAAGCGGAAGGTCGGACCGTCCTCCGGCTCTGCGAGGTCTGCGACCTCGGCGGGTGAGTCGAACTGGTAGCCCGTGGCGAAGAGCTCGGGAAGGACGATCAGGTTCGCGGAGGGATCGGGGCGGCCCAGAACCTGGCGGGCGACCGACTCCCTGTTCTTTTCCGGATGGCCGAATTCCGGCTGGTTCTGGACGACGGCGATCGTGATCTTTTTCCTTTGATGCTGCATTCTGTCAGTCCCCGGATGATTGTCGTTTCAATTCACTCATGCTAGCATGGGGCGATTATAACATGGCTGTTCGCGGCAAGATCTTGAGGGCGGCGGGTGTCACGTGCCAGGGGAGGAGTTCTTTGCAGGAAAATATGAGCCAGACGCCAGGGCCGGCCGTCGAGGGAGTGTCTCCCTCTGGTGCATCCCGACTCTTTTCTGGTGCGGCTGCTTTTTTCCTGATTTTCATTCTTTTCTCTTTCCCCGGATCTGGCTCCGCCTGGGCGGTCGATATCGACAACCAGGACGGACTCCCAGACTTTTCTGGGCAGGCTGACGTCTCTCCCTCGGAATCGGTCAACCCGCTCGGTGCCCCGGGCCAGATCCTCTTTCAGGCCGATATCGGGTTCGTCCCGGCCAGCGGGCCGACGGTCACGGGGGCGATCGGAAACGAAGGGCTCGGGACGGGCTTTCTGGTGGGAATCGAAGGGGGGTATACGGTTTACAAGAACCTTGCCCTGACTGCCAGCATCTCGGTCCACGCTTTCGGCAACGACACCAACGTTCCGGTTCTGATCGGAGCCCAGTACTTTTTCGCCAACGGAGGCGGGTTTCCGATGACGGTGGCGAACAACCCGATCAATATCGTTCCCTACCTCGAGTTTGCCTTCGGACCGGCCTTCAACTCATCGACGGCCAGTAACGGAATGGGGGTCGGGACGACGGGCTTTGCCTTCCGGGTTGGGCCCGGCATCATGATTCCGTTCGGAACCGTTAAACACCAGGGCGTTTTTTTCGAGATCGACTATGAAAATCAGTCGGGCCCCTTTTCGGGGGCGGGCCTGTCGTCCTCTTCCATGGCGCTCGTACCCGTCAAGATCGGGTATATCACCCTTTTCTGAGCGGAATGATGATCCGAGTTTCCGGGCTTGACCATGTGGCCATACCAGTCTCCGACATGGAGCGGTCGATCCGCTGGTACCGGACCATGTTCGGGCTTGAACGGCGGTTCGAGAAGGAGTGGGGGACAGAACCGGCTTTTCTCTGCGCCGGAGGGACCTGCATTGCTCTTCTGTCCAATGGAGGCGGACTCCCTGAAACGAGTCCTCCCACCGTGAGGCATTTCTGCTTCCGGACAGATGAAGAGGCCTTTGGCCGGGCCCTCGCGGAGCTTGAGTCCTCGGCGATTCCCTTCAGTCTCGACGATCATGGAGTTTCTCGGTCCCTTTATTTTCAGGATCCGGACGGGCACTGGATCGAAGTGACTGTCTACCATGCTGGAATGGAGCCCTGAAGGGCCCGTCTTCCTTGACAATCATCACGGGTGAAGCTTATCTTATGAGCATGAATCCACTTATGACAACCGGCGTCAACACGATATGGTCCGCCTATCAGGCTCAGATGGAGGCGGTGGAGGAGCGGCTTCGCCTCATCCTGAAGGATGTTCTTCCCCTGGCCAGCGAAATGACCTCCTATATCGTGAGTGGGGGAGGGAAGCGGCTTCGGCCTCTCCTGATGATCATTTCCTCACGGCTTTGCCAATCGGAAGGGGATGCCTCCATCCTGCTCGCGGCTGTCGTCGAGATGATCCATACGGCGACCCTTCTCCACGATGATGTCGTCGATAGCGCTGAACTTCGGAGGGGAAAGCCCGCCGCCCATCAGCGATGGGGAAATCAGCCCGCCATTCTGGTGGGTGATTTTCTCTATGCCAACTCCCTCTGGCTTGCCATGGGGCTTCACAACGACGAGGTCAATGACTCTCTGACCCTCGCCTGCAAGAAAATGTCCGAGGGTGAAATCCTCGAGCTCTTCCTCGACCGGAACCTTTCGGCCTCCGAGGAGGACTATTTCACGGTGGCAGCCTGCAAGACGGCGACCCTCACTGCGAGCACCTGCCGTCTTGGAGGGATTCTTGGAGAGGTTCCGGAGTCCGGTAAAAATGCCCTTGAACAGTTCGGATATTTCGTTGGCATGGCCTTTCAGGTCGCCGATGACGCCCTGGACTACATGGCCAGCGTCGAACGCCTCGGGAAGACCCTGGGCCGCGATCTGGCCGAAGGGAAGATGACGCTTCCCCTGATTCACTGTCTTGCGAATGCGCCTTCATCGGTACGGCCCCTCCTGCAATCCAAGATTGGTTCCGGGGTATCACGGAACGAGGATCTTGAAGAGGTTCTTTCCCTGATGCGCGAAACCGGCTCGATCGAATATTCCCTTTCCAGGGCCAGGGAGTTTACCCGGCTGGCCCAGGATAATTTGTCCGCCTTTCCGGACTCTCCGGCCCGACAGCACCTGTTGGCTCTTTCCGACTTTGTCATCGCCCGGGACATGTAACCCGGGATCAATCCTGTCCCCTCAAAACGGAGGCATTCTTGGCAGATCTGATTCCCTTTAAAGGGCTGGTTTACGCGGATTCTCTGAAACCGTCCATGGACCGGTTGACCACTCCACCTTACGACATTATCTCGAAGGAAGCCCAGAAGGCCTTCTACGACAAGAATCCGGACAATGTCATCCGTCTCGAGCTTCCGATTCCCCCGGATCCGGAAACCCCGGAAGACAACCGATACACCAGGGCCCGTAAGGATCTCGACAGAATGATATCTTCGGGTGTCCTCAAGATTGACGAATATCCGGCTCTTTATCCCTATTCCATGACCTTCCGTGATCCCCTTACCACCACAGACCGGACGATTCGCGGGTTTGTCGGTCGAATCCGGCTCGAGGAATGGGAGAAGAAGATCGTCTATCCGCATGAGCGGACTCTGCAGGGGCCCAAGGAAGACCGAATGGCCCTTTTCAAGGCGACGGCGTGCTCCTTCAGCCAGATTTATCTTCTGTATCCCGATGCCGACCGGGAAATCATGGGTCTGCTTGAAAAGATGGCCAAGGAACGATTCCGGTCGACAGATGGAGACGGGGTTGTTCATACGCTTTCTGCGGTTACGGACAGGGCCACTCTCGACGCGGTTGTGAGATCCTTCGCCAGAAAATCACTCTTCATCGCTGACGGCCACCACCGCTATGAAACCTATCTCGCCTACCGGAACTACCGCCGGTCTCTCGAGTCGTCACCCAACCCGAGTGCCCCTTATGAATTCGTCACCGTCTTTCTCGCGGCTCTTGAAGACGAGAATCTATCCGTTCTTCCGACGCACCGGCTTGTCCGAAATCTGTCCTCCGGGGGGCTCGCGTCCTTTCTGTCGGCCCTTGAGGGACGTTCGACGATCACCCGCTTCCCGGCTGCCGAATCCGATCGGTTCCTTGCGGCTCTTCGGGAATCATCCCCGGCGGAAACCGTCATCGGTGTGGCGGTGCGCGATACCCAGGAGCTCCTCGTTTGCCGTCTCAAGGTCGAGCGGGGCGATGGGGTCAAGGGACTCGACACCTATTGGCTTCAGGAAGCCGTTCTCTCTGCGATCCTCGGAATCACCCCGGAGCGTATCAGGACCGAGGATCTTTTGCGGTACGACAAGTCGGCTCCTTCCGTTTTAGAGAAGGTCTTCACTAACCGGGAGTACCCCCTTGGGTTCTTCATTCGGCCCGTTGCGGCCAAGGTGATCGAGGAAGTCTCCTTGCGAGGGGAGCTTATGCCCCAGAAATCCACCTACTTTTATCCGAAACCGCTCACCGGGATGGTGATGGCGACCCTGTAACGGGCCAGTGCGGCGCTACGGGGCAGTTTCGGTCAGGGTATCGATCGCCCCCTGCATATCTTCCGGAATCGGGGAGGAGAATGCCATTTCCTCTCCGGTGACCGGATGGGTGAAACCCAGCCGCGCGGCATGCAGCATGATCCTCGGGAATTGCGTCTCTTCCTTCCCGCCTCTTTTCCGGTAGACCGGATCTCCGGCCAAAGGATACCCCAGATGCTGAAAATGTACCCTGATCTGGTGTGTCCGTCCCGTCAATAATGTAATGTCCACGAGAGAATATCCCTCCCTATAGGTCTTCATGATCCTGTACCGTGTCAGGGAAGGTTTACCCGAAGCCGTCACCGCGAATTTCTTCCTGTCTCCGCTTGATCGTCCGATGGGGGCGTCGATCGTCCCCCTTTTTGAGGGGGGGACACCGATGACGAGGGCGATGTAGCTTTTTGAAACCTGTCGGTCCTTGAACTGTCCCATCAGGTGATCGAGGACCTCTGGTGTTTTCCCCACCACCATCAATCCGGAGGTGTCCTGATCCAGCCTGTGGACCAGTCCAGCCCTAGGAGGACCTTCCTCGTTGTCCGGAGGGGTTTCTTTCAGGAGGTGGCCGAGAAGGCCGTTCAGGAGTGTTCCCGAGCGGTGGCCGGGGGCGGGATGGACCACGAGCTTGGGTGGTTTGTTGATGACGAGGAGAGTCTCGTCCTCGTAGACGATGTTGAGGTCCATCTGTTCGGGGTTGTCAGCGCTCGGGGCCGGGGGCGGAATGAGGACAGTGATAAGGTCTCCCCCCCGGATCTTGTATGAGGCAGCCTCTTCTGCCCCATTGACCGTGACGAGACCTTCGTCGATGATTCTCTGTATCCGGGAACGCGAAAAAGGGAGACACTTCTGGGCAAGATATTGATCGAGCCTTTTTTTTGATTCTCCCGGATCGACCTGGAACATGCGGCAGCCCCGATCCAGTGATTCCGGATCATCACCCTCGGAAGCGGATAACCCTTTGGATTTTTGCCGGATTATCTCAATGCCGACTGACGGATCGATCCTTTTCAACTTTCTCCCGCGCTTTATCCAGGAAGGATTTGATCGTTGTGTTACCAGGATCCTGCTTCTGTGCGATCTTCCATTCATTGATGGCGCGGTCGTAGTCCTCCTGGTCCATGTAGATCGTTCCCAGGTCGATTCGTGCCTGTAGATTCATCGGATTCATGTCCAGGGCTTCTTCAAGGACGCTGATTGCCCCGTCCCTGTCTCCGACCATGTTGAGGGTCCATCCCAATTCCCTCATCGTTTCGTCACTGGGTTCGATTTCGATTGCCTCCTCGAGTTCCATGATCGCTTCGTCCCATTTCCCTTGCTCCGAATAGAGCAAGCCCAGGAGCTGGTGAACCCGAGGGTGGAGTGGGTCGATGTCGGTCAGAGCAAGGAAGTAGCGCTCGGCTTCTTCGAATCGGGCATGCTCGAAGTAGATTTTTCCGATCGTTTCATAGGCGTCTGTGTTGAGCGGGTCCTCCTGAATCAGGTCGTTGAGAAGGAGCACGGCACGCTTCGGGTCCGAAAGTCCATGGGCCGCGAAGGCGAGATGTAGCAGGATGTCCCTTTTTTCGATAATGTTCTGACACCCTTCGATCAGGGTGTTGCCCAGTGTCTCAGCCTCCTCGAACTTCTTGAAGTAGATGAGGAGATGCAGGGCATATATCCCGAGCTTCCGGTCGTTGGCATTCGATTCCCGCCATTCGGAGACCCGTTTAAGGGCTTCGTCCAGACGTCCCCCCTGGATCAGCGCATCGGTCATAAGGTAGCGGAAGGGGAGAACTTCCGGCTCGTCCTTGATGGCGGACTCAGAAAGATGGAAGGCCTTGAGCCATTCATTGTTTTCGAGAGCCAACTGGATACGGGTGATACGGCTTTTTGAGGTGGGTTCCATGCCGATCTCCTCCTAAGCTCTTTTTATCATGATGGACGGTGAAACATCAGTGTTCAACGGTTGCCCTTTTTTGTTTTTGCTCCTCCCCCCACTGGAGAAAGAGCAGAAGGCCGACTCCCACCACGATCCCGGAGTCGGCAATATTGAAGGCGGGCCAATGATAGTCTCTGACATAGAAGTCGAGAAAGTCGATGACACGCCCATGAAGGATCCTGTCGAGAAGATTTCCCGACGCTCCCCCGAGGATGAGGGCGAGCGGGTAGAATTCAGGAGATCCCGTCACTTTCTTTTTATGGCTGTAGTAAAGAATCGCGAACAGGGCCAGCGCGGTAAAGAGGATGAACCCTCCCTGATGGGATTCGTTTTGGGTCTGTGAAAAGAGGCCGAACACGATCCCGGTGTTCCTCACGGACACGATCCGGAAAAAATGGGGAATGACGTCGGTGTCGGTTCCGATCGGAATTTTTGAAAGGACATAATACTTGCTTGCCTGGTCGAGAGCGAACAGGCCCGCCCCCGTCAATCCGTAAAAGAGCCATGAATTTTTGATCGGCCATCCCCTTTTGATTGGAGGCAGGCGTCCGATGGGGACCTGCAACCTCGACAAAAATTATATCATAAATCGGGTCCGTATGGCCCGGCGACTCACTCGATCCCCTGGAGTACCCTGTGGCACCGGGTGCATACGGGACGGTTTTCAGGATTTTTTCCCGTTGTGATTTTTCTTAGCCAGCAGCGCTCGCACTTGTCTCCTGGGGCGTGGAGGAGTGCGATGGTCGTACCGGGTGCCGGGCCTTCCGCACGGGCGAGGACCTGGCCATGATCCAGGAGGTCCCCTGGTTTCTCCCAGGAAAATTTCGACACGATGAAAAATGTCTCAAAAAAATCGTCGGGCCACTGGTCCGAATTGAACCCTCCTGGATCCCCCGTAATTCTCATATGGAGCTCGAGTGTGCTTCCTACACGCTTTTCCTTCTTGAGGTCGTCGGTGAGTTTTCCCAGTATGGCGCGCAGGCCGAGAAGAGTATCGATCTTCTCCTCCAGGTTTTGGTCGATCCTCCTGGGGTCTACTGCCGGGAAGGATTTCACGAGAATCCCCACCGATGTTTCGAGGAGAGAGGTTGCCGCGTTCTGCTTCGCATGATGGAGGATCTCGGTCGTGGTGAAGGGGAGGAGGGGGTGGATGATGGCCGAGAGCTCCTCCTGAATCCGGGCGATTGTTCCCTGAGTGTTTCGTCGAAGGGCGCCTCCCGCCTCCTCCGCATACAATCGGTCCTTGATCATGTCGAAATACTGGGCGGAAAGGGAAATCGAGCAGAAATGGTTCAGTGTCTGGATGATCTGGGCAAATCTGTGGTGGTCGTAGGCTTCCAGGATCGTCGCCTTCGTCCGTTCCCAGACCGAGAGTATCCACCGATCGAGAATCTCCGGCGAATCCGGGAGAGCCTCTTTTTCCGGATAGTCGTAGAGGTTGCTCAGCATATACCGGAAGGTGTTGCGGATTTTCCGGTAGCCGTCCACCAGGTTATTCATGATCTCAAGCGAGAGGCGGGTGTCTTCCTGGTAGTCCGATGCCGCTACCCAGAGCCTCAGGACATCCGCTCCGTACTTGTCGATGATCTCGGACGGAGCGATGACATTTCCCAGGGTTTTGGCCATCTTCTTTCCCTGGCCGTCGACCACGAATCCGTGGGTCAGAACCGAACGGTACGGGGGCGATCCTTCGAGCGCCATGGAGGTCAGCAGAGAGGAGTGGAACCATCCGCGATGCTGGTCCGATCCTTCGAGATAGAGGTCTGCCGGCCACGCCAGATCCGTCCTTTTTTTGAGAACGGCCTCATGGCTGACTCCCGAGTCGAACCAGACATCGAGAATGTCCTCCTCGAGTGACAGGTCTGTTCCATTGCAAGCCGGACACCGGACACCCTCAAGAAGGGAGCTTCGGTTATCAGGGTCGAACCAGAAATCGACGCCCTCCCCTTCGGTCCGGTCGGCGATTTTCCGGATGAAAGAGCTTTCCAGTGTGCACTTCCCGCATTGGTTGCAGGAGAAGGCGGGAATCGGAACCCCCCAGGCGCGTTGTCTCGAAAGGCACCAGTCCGGCCTGGTTTCGATCATTCCTCGGATTCTGTTTTCCCCTTTCTCCGGTATCCAGGAGATATCGCCAATGGCCTGGAGCGTTTTTTCGCGCAAATCTCCGGTTTCAAGCGAAAGAAACCACTGGGACGTCGCGCGGTAGAAAACGGGATTCTTGCATCTCCAGCAATGGGGATAGGAGTGTTCGAGGACTTCCTGGTGGAGCAGTGTCCGGGTCCTTTCGAGAAGGGCGATTACTTGGGGGGCGGCATCGAGGATTTTTAGCCCCACCCAGTCGGCGTCGATGAAGGCGATGGCAGTTCCGAAGCGGCCCTTCCCGGTGACGGGGGTTTCACTGGCGAGATTGTTCGCGCGGCCCACATCGAAGTCTTCTTCCCCATGGCCGGGAGCGATATGGACCAGACCGGTTCCCTGGTCTGTCTGGACAAAATTTCCGGCAACGAGCGGAACTGTCTTGCCGGGGATAAAAGGATGTATCAGGCGCGGAAATTCGGCCATGAGCTCTGCGCCGGATTTCGACTCCCGGATCTTCGAGACACCCAGGATCTCCTTCCAGGGGGAGATGTTCTGTTTTTGCAGTCGGGTCAGGATTTCCTCCGCGATGATGAGGCGGGATCCCTTTTCGAGGTTCAGCGTGTCGTGGGTAAGAGCAAGGATCGTGTAACGGATTTCCGGATTGACGGCAACGGCCTGGTTTGCCGGAAGGGTCCAGGGGGTTGTCGTCCATATGGGATAGTATGTCTTCTCTCCCCCTTCCTCTCTCGCGAACAGAACGGTCACGGAGGGGGATTTGTGGGGGGCGTATTCGACCTCGGCATCGGCCAGGGCCGTTTCGCAGATTCCGCACCAGAGGACCGGTTTTTCCCCCTTGTAGACGCGTCCTTGACTGTTCATGCGTTCGAGGGAGCGGAGGATCTCCGCTTCGTAGGCGAAGGCCATCGTCAGATAGGGGTGATCAAAATCCCCGATAATACCCATCCGGATGAATTCTTTTTTTTGAATTTCAGAATAGAGTGTGGCCGACTCCCTGCATTTTTTCCGGATTTCCAGGGCGGAGAGATCGCTTCTTTTTTTCCCCATGTCTTTGAGAACCTTGTGTTCGATCGGCAACCCATGGCAATCCCAACCCGGAACATACGAGATCCTGAACCCTTTTTTGAGGGCGACCCGGTTGATGATGTCCTTCAAAATCTTGTTCATCGCATGGCCCATATGGAGATGGCCGTTGGCATAGGGAGGACCGTCGTGCAGGACGAAGAGGGGCCTGGATTCCGTTTCCTTTTTCACCTTTTCATAGAGATTCTCCCCTGTCCATACGGAGAGGTAGTCCGGTTCTTTTTTCGGAAGGTCGGCCTTCATGGGGAAGTCGGTTTTGGGCAGGTTCAGCGTATTCTTGAATTCCACAAAGGCTCCTTGTCTGGGAGGGAAATGTGAATCTCTTGATAATCAATCAGGTTTGCTCTAGAATCAGGTTTTCCCAATCGGGCGATTAGCTCAGCGGTAGAGCACTGCCTTCACACGGCAGGGGTCACAGGTTCGAAACCTGTATCGCCCACCATCCTCCTTCCAGCGCTCATTCTGACATCCTATCATAATTCCGGATCTCCCGCTCGGACCTTCATGAAACAATGCGGTAGACCTCTGCCCAGGAGAGGGGGTATCTTCCCTTATCCCTGAACTCGCCCAGTCTTTTTGCCGATGATCCCGGATTGTCGAGGTGGATTTCCTCCAGACGCTTTTCTGTTTCGTCTTCTCCCGGCGGTCGTACGATGATGACCGAGAGCCCCGATCCATTCTGCTGGGCCCACCAGAGGCTGTCCCTGAAATACCGGTGCGAAGCCAGCCCGCCCCAGAGGGCAAGGTCGACGCCCGTGCTTTCCGTAAGAATTTCGATAGGCTTTTGCATGGCGATCGCCAGAACCTCCTCGAGGGCCATGACGTCGTCCTCCGCCCGGTGCACGTTCTGATGACGAACGCCCAATGCCGAGGCGAGGTTGCGAAGCTTGTGGCTCTTCTGGTTCGGAAGAAGCTTCTTGAGGACCGGGACGGTGTCGATCCCGGGATTCCCCAGAGGGGGCTGCTCGAGTCTCATTATTTCCCTGTTCATCATCCCCATATCGAAGGATAGATTGTGGGCGACCACGGTTTTTTCCCTGAAGAAATCCCGCATCTCCCTCCAGTACTCGGAGAAGGTTGGCGCTTCGCGAACCATGGCGTCATCGATCCCATGAATGTCTGTGTAAAGGGGAGGGATCGGTTCCTGGGGATTGATCAGGGAGGTATGGCGTCGGCCAAGACCCTTCCCGGACCATGCCGAAATGCTGATTTCGACGATCCGTGATGATGGTTGCATGAGTAAACCGGTCGTTTCCACATCGAGGAAGAGGAGTTCCCTGAATCTTTCAGTCATGCGGGTCTCGGGATGGAAGTGTGTCTGGTGTATTCAGACAAGGCGGCCTGAACCGATCAAAATGCCGGTCCTGTCATAAAATGCGGCGATCTGTCCGGAGACGATACCATCGTGGGGTTCGTCGAGGGAAAATGTTGCAGAGTCGAGAGGGTGAGGTTTGCAGGGAACAAGACCCATGGTCGACCGGAAACGGACGAAAAGCGGAGGAGCGGTCTCCAGGGTCGCTGCGGCCACGACCCCCTGTGGGTCGTCGATTTCGAATGTCCGCCTCAGGAGGTCCTTTCTTGATCCCATGAGGACCTCTTTCTTTACAGGATTTACGGAGAGGATATACAGGCGTTCCCCTCCCGCGATTCCGTGACCCCTTCGTTGTCCCCTGGTGAGACCGACTCCCGTCCTTAGGGATCCAAGGACCTTTCCGGCTGGGGTGACGGCCGTCCACGAATCGCTGTCCGGGTCGAACGGTTTACGAGGATCGAGGTATTCCGAGACCCTTTTTTCCGATACAAAGCAAGCCTCCTGGTTCTCCAGCATTCCGGAAACAGGAAAACCGGCCTTCATCGCGAGATTTCTGACCTCATTCTTTGTTTTTTCTCCCAGTGGGAGCAGAAAATTGTCCGGGGTGATCCCTTCCGTTCGTGAAAGGAAATAGGATTGGTCCTTCTGTCTGTCCGGGCTCATTTTGAGACCGAAGCGCTGGAAATCCTCCGAATAGCTCCAGGCGGCATAGTGGCCGGTGGCGATGGCCGGGATTCCTGTTTCGCGGGCGATGTCGAGGAGAGTCCTGATTTTGATGTCGGCATTGCAGGATGTGCAGGGGTTTGGAGTTTGCCCGGAGGCGTATCCATCTTTGAACGGTGTGACGACTTTTTCCTGAAAGGCCTGCGCCGATTCCCTTATTTCAAGAGGGATTTCAAGAATCCGGTCGCATAAATACTGGACCATGGGAACATGGCAGCAGGTTCTTTCAGTCCAGGGTCGATCGAGTCCTGTTTCATCCTCCCAGAGCTTCAAAACAACGCCCAAGACCTCATAGCCCTCATTTTTCAGGAGCCATGCACAGACGGCGGAATCGATTCCACCGCTCAGCCCGACCAGGGCCTTCTTCTTATTCACCTTTCCCTGTACCCTCCGGTTCTTTCCGGACTCCGGTGTCCATCTCGCACTGTCCGTTGAAAATGACCCCCTCCTCGATGACCAGGGCGGGCGTTTTTATTTCTCCCCGGATATTCGACGGTTTTACGAACTGGATCGATTCGGTTGCCGTGATCTTTCCGGAGACTGTTCCACCGCAAACCACCTTCCCCACATTGATCGTTCCGGTGATCGTGGCTCCATCCCCGATGATCAGTGTGTTTTCCGAATGGATCTCTCCCTCGAGAACACCATCGATTCGGACGGTTCCCTCGAACTGGAGGTACCCCCGGAAGAGTGTTTCTTTCCCGAGGAAGGCGATGATGTTTCCTTTGGAGCCGTCCTGACCGCTACTTCTCATCCAGAGATCCTTCCTGTTTTTCATCTGCGTTGTCCGCGAGGCGGGTGATCATGGCTTCGAGTCCCTCCATCTTATTAAAACTGAGCTCGACCTTCCACCCTTTTTTTTGTTTTGTGATACGGGCACGGCACGGGATGGAGCGCTCCAGGGACTGACTGTTCTCCCGGATCCAGACCAGCATCGATTCGTCCGTCGTTTCAGGGCGTTTCTTCTGTATTCGCGCGAGGCGATCCTCCAGGGCCCTGATCGAGAGATCCTTGGCGATGATTTCTTTCATCCAACGGACCTGGTCCTCCGGGGGGAGAGGAGAGAGGATCTTGGCATGGCCAAAGGTCACCTCCCCCATGGCTACGGCCGAAAGGACCTCCGTCTGAAGGTCCAGGATCCGGAGATAGTTGGCCACCGTTGATCTCTTGAATCCGATATATTCCGAGAGATTTTCCTGTGTCCATTGAAATTCTTCGGAGAGACGCCTGAGTCCCGTCGCAATTTCGACCGGGTTGAGGTCGCTCCTTTTGAGGTTTTCGACGAGGGCGATTTCAAGGAGGTCCTGGTCGGTGAAGTTCTTGACGATCGCCGGGATTTCGGACCACCCCAGGGATTCGGCGGCTCTGAGTCGTCTTTCACCTGAAACAAGGGTATATCCGTTCCCTTTTTTCATGACCATTACGGGGTGCAATAGGCCGTGGCGCTTCATCGAGGACGCCAGTTCCTCCAGCGCCTCCGAGGCAAAAGACTTTCTGGGCTGGTAGGGGTTGGGATGGACTGAAGCCACTGGAATTGAAGACGAGGGCTCCTCTCGAGGCTCTTCTCCATACAAGGAATCAATTCCGCGTCCCAGACTGATCTTAGCCATAGGCGAGTATCTCCTTCGCAAGACTCATGTAGGATTGGGCCCCTTTTGACATCACATCGTAGAGGATTGCCGGTTTTCCGTGGCTGGGAGCTTCCCCCAGAGTGACATTACGGGGTATCGTGCTCGAAAAGACATCCTTTGGAAAATGCTTTCGGAGTTCGTCCAGAACGGAGGAGCTGAGTCTGTTTCTCTTGTCGAACATCGTCGGCAGAATTCCCTCGATGGAGAGCGTTTCGTTCCATCGTTGTTTGACCCGCTCCATCGTTTTCATGAGCTGACCCAATCCCTCAAGAGCGAAATACTCGCATTGAACAGGAATGAGAACGGAATGGGCTGCTACCAGGGCATTCAGGGTTATAAAACCCAGTGATGGAGGGCAGTCGAGAAGGATGTACTCAAATGACGAGATATCCGTTTCAGAAAGAGATTCTTTCAGGAGTCGATGGCGGATTGTCGCATCGATGGTGGCAGCTTCCGGTTCGAATCCGGCCATGGCAACCGAACATGGGATTGCGCTGAGAAAGGGGAGGTCAGTTTGCTGGACCAATTCCCGGAAAGGATGTTTTCCGGAAATGAGTTCATAAGAGGACCGTGGAGGCGTTCCGGCCAGGACCCCCATGCCGCTTGAGGTGTTTGACTGGGGATCAAGATCGATCACCAGTATTTTTTTTTCCTCGACAGCCAGGGAGGCGGCGAGATTGATCGTTGTCGTCGTTTTTCCGACCCCACCTTTTTGATTCGCGATCGCCACGATTCGTGTCATTGGGTTCTCCATGAAAATGTTCCACGTGGAACATTCGGGGATTAGCCTTGAAAAATGGACTCCGTGAGGGAGATTGTCTTTGGTTTCCCCCATGAATCGACGCACCCTGTTATGGCATAAGAGGAAACAGGAATGCAAGCAGGATGAGAATCATTTCCAAACCGAAAGAGTGTGCAGGGAGGGGAGGCGTTTTTCCTGATGAAAGGATCGGTATAAAGATCGTCCAGAGTAATGGCCTTCATGAGTATGAAAGGGGATGCAATCGGGTTTGTCAGAGAAGGCAGTATCCGAACGTTGGAAGCCCCGAGCCGGGAGGCGGCATATTCAATGAAAAAACGCTTCTTCGCCGTTCGCTCCAGGAGTATGAAGGAGCGGGAGGGGGCCAGGAGCGCAAAGATCAATCCGGGAGTTCCGTTCCCGGATCCGAAGTCGATGACCTCGTCCGGGAGGCGGTCGCGTAAAAGTTCAAAGGCGAGAAGGGAGTCCAGAATGAGATTCTGTCGGATCTCCGTCAGGGTGCTGTAACCCGTCAGTCGAATTTTTTGATTCCATTCCAGAAGGAGCGTGGCATAAAGATCAAGCTGTTCACGTATGGGGGCGGGAAGCGTGATCCTTCCATACTCGAGTGTGAAAATCATGACCTGTTTTTGTGCTGAAACTTGAGGATGGATATCCGGAGAAGGTCGATCGATCCCGGGGTTATCCCCCTGAGAGATTGGGCCTCCGAAAGTCGGGAGGGCCGTTCCTTCTTGAGGCGATGATGAACTTCCCGCGAAATGCCAGGCAATTGCAGTTCGAGGATCTCCGGGGGGATCGGAAGATCATCCATCCTGTTCCAGCGATCGTTGGAAATTTTGACATACCCGTCATATTTGACCTCCTGCTCCAGGGAGGAGAGCCAGGAAGGCGGGACATGGGAAAAATGGTCGGGAAGCGCTTCGCCGATCAGCAAAGCCAGGGAGTAGTCCGGAGAGCGAAGGAGGTCGAGGAGGGATTTCCCCTCCTTCCGGGTTGATGAAAGGGCAGCCCTGAGCTGCCGGTGAAAAGAGTCCCTTCGGGAATATTCCTCCGCTTTCTGTGGAGGGAGGAGGCCAAGAAGAAGAGCCTGGGGCGAAAGGCGATCTGCGGCATTGTCGTTCCGGATGTAAAGTCGGTTTTCAGCACGGCTGGTAAACATCCGGTAAGGCTCGTCCACGCTGTGTGTAACCAGATCGTCGACCATGACCCCCAAGTAGGAGCTCTGCCGGTCCGGAGCCCAGGATGGCCGCCCGGAGGCCAGCAAAGCGGCATTGATGCCGGCGACAAGACCCTGGCCGGCGGCTTCCTCATAACCGGTTGTTCCATTGATCTGCCCGGCAAGAAAAAGATTTGATAGGGTTTTGGTCCGAAGGGTATGATCCAGCTGGTCCGGGAAGACGAAATCATATTCGACGGCATATCCCGGTCGCAGGATCACGGCCTGCTCGAGACCGGGAATGGAGGAGACGATCTTTTCCTGGACATCCAGGGGCAGGCTCGTAGAGATTCCATTGGGATAGTATTCGTCGACGTCAATCCCTTCAGGTTCGACAAAGATATGGTGGGTCGCGCGTTGGGGGAACTTGACGATCTTGTCTTCGATGGAGGGGCAGTAGCGGGGGCCGATGCCGTGAATTTTCCCGCTGTAAAGGGGGGATCGGTCGAGGTTTTCCTCGATGACCTCCCGGGTTCTATCGGTGGTCGATGTCAGAAAGCAGGGCTTTTGCGGTCCTCCGTAAAAAAGGGTATTCGGCGGAGAAAAAAGGGAAAAGAATGGAACGGGATTGTCGCCTGGTTGGGGGACCATGCGTTCAAAGGCGATGGATCGCCCAAGCAGGCGTGGAGGCGTCCCTGTCTTCATGCGGCCAAGGGAGAGGCCGCATTTGTCGGAAAGAACGGAGGAGAGCCCTGTTGTTGCGCGCTCCCCCCCCCGGCCACCGGAGGTTGCATCGAGGCCCACATGTAGACGGCCGTTCAGGAATGTCCCTGTGGTAAGGACAATCGAACGGCCATGGATCCGGGAGCCATCCTGAAGAACGATATGGTCGATTTGTCCGTTGACGATTCCGAGATCGACGGTTTCCCCCTGACGCAGAAAGAGGGAGGGTTGGCTGTCGAGGAGCTTTCGGGCTTCGACGCGGTAACGAGACCTGTCGCATTGAGCGCGAATGGCTTGAACGGCGGCTCCCTTCCGGGTATTGAGCATCTTGAACTGAATTCCCGACCGGTCGGCCAATTCCCCCATGGCGCCCCCCATGGCATCGATCTCCCGAACGAGGTGGCCTTTGCCGATCCCTCCAACCGAGGGATTGCAGGACATTTGCCCGATCAGATCGAGATGCATCGTGACAAGAAGGGTACGCTGACCCATTCGTGCAGCGGCGTAGGCGGCTTCGATCCCGGCGTGCCCGCCTCCTACGACAAGAACATCAAATATTGTTGCTGTAGTCTGACCCATGAGGTTATTTTCCCAGACAGAAAAGGTTGAAGACACGATCATAAATATCGGAGGCAGGTATGGCGCCCACCCCATCATCCAACACCCGACGCCCCTCTTCAAGAGCGGACAGGGCCAAGTCGATCCTTCCCGACTCAAGAAAGGATCGCGAACGACGAATCGACAAACGGAGGCGTCGAAGAGTCTTGATCTGTCGATCGGAGTCGAGGGAGGAGGATCCAGGAAGGGATGAGGAATAATAGGTTTCGGCCAGCCTGCTGAGACGTTCACAAAGGGAGGGAAGACCCCTTCGGGTTCGCGCCGATACGAGATGATCGTAACGGGAGGGGTCGGAGGGAGTCGTCAGGTCGACCTTGTTCCAGAGAAGGAAGAAGGGAATTCCTTTCTGAGAGGGAAGGAAGTCGGGGGGAGCCGGAAAATCCGGGCAGGCGATCCAGAGAACGCAGTCCACGCGGGATAAGGATCTCCGGGCCCTCCGGATTCCTTCCTGCTCGATTCCGTCCTCTGAGGGGCGGAGCCCTGCGGAGTCGAGAAGGACGAGATCCCCGAAGGGAAAGGAGAGGCGCCCCTCCAGAAGATCTCGGGTGGTTCCGGGAAGAGGGGAGACGATAGCCCGGTTGTCCTTGAGGATCCGGTTGAAAAGAGAGGATTTCCCCGAATTCGGATGGCCAGCGATCAAGACGGTGAAGCCGTTGAAGGGTTTCTTCGCTTTGGCGGTCCGGTTGATGACCTCTGAGATGGATCGCTCCAATGTCTGAATGCGGTCCTGGAGAACATGGGGGGAGAGATTCGAAAGCGCCTCCTCTTCTTCTTCCGGATGGTCGAGAAGGGTGAAAAAGAGGGCAAGGAGATTGAGAAAATCGTCACGAATCCCATAAAGTGGGTGGTTCTCCGAAGAGGTGTAGTGATGGTGGGCCACCTGAAATTCGGCATAGGAGGGGGCCAAAATCATGCGGTGGAGGGATTCGGCTTTCAGAAGGGAGATTTTTCTGTTCTGATAGGCCCGAAGGGAAAATTCCCCTGGCCTGGCAAGCCGGATCCCGAGGCCATGAAGGAGTGCGAGAAGATGCCGGATGTTGTGCGGGTTTCCATGGGCTTGGATTTCGACGAGATCTTCGCCGGTAAAGGACTGGGGGGCCTTAAAAAAAAGAAGGAGGCAATCGTCGACAGGCGATCCCCTCTCGATGGCCGTTGCCCGGTAGATGCGACGGTGTTCGAGTGTAGAGGGAAGAGAGGGAAAGAGTGGCTTGATCCGGTCGGAGAGGTTGTCTCCGGAAAGACGAAGAATACCGACCGGTTGGGAAACAAGGACAGTGACGGGAGCGACGATTGGTTCCATGTGGTGTCACCGAGACCGATCCTAGCGCGGCTGGGAGGTCTTGAATAGGTAGCGCATGGTGAAATATTGCTGTCCGATTGTCAAAACATTATTGACGATCCAGTAAAGGACCAGACCGGAAGGAAAATTCAGAAAGAAAAATGTCATGACGACTGGCATAAACATCATGATCCGCTTTTGCATGGGATCTGGTGTCGATGGAGTCAGCCGGGTCTGTATGATCATGGAAATTCCCATGATGACAGGAAAAATATAATAGGGATCTTTCTGGGACAGGTCGTGAATCCAGAGAAGAAAAGGAGCTTGTCGAAGTTCGACGGTGTTGTTGAGAATGTTATAGAGGGCCACGAAAACGGGAATCTGGACGAGAACGGGAAGGCACCCCCCCAGCGGGTTGATGCGGCGTTCTTTGTATAGCTCCATCATGGCGGCGTTGAGTTGTTGGCGATCGTCCTTGAATTTGGCCTGCAGTTTTTTGATCTCGGGCTGAAGCTGCTGCATCTGGAACATGGAGCGGTAGGACAGGTAGGTAAGCGGCGAAAAAAGGAGTTTGATGAAAAGGGTCAGAATGATGATGGCAAATCCGTAATTGGCCATATGGGCATAAAGATTCGAAAGGATCAGGAAAAGAAACTTCGCGAGGAAACTTACAAGGTAGATCCTGCCAAAAAGAAACCATCCGAAGTCGACGGTATCGATAAGGCCCGGGTCGGCATTTTTAAGAAGGGTGTATCGTTTGGGGCTGCCCGTGATGGAGAAAGTCGCATCCCCCGGAGGAAGATCGAGGCGGATGAGGGAGGAGGATTTGTCCTTGATGATTTCGGTGGTGGCCGAAAGTCCGGAGAGGGAAATGAAGCCTATGAAATATTTAGTTTCATTCCCCACCCAGGATAAAAGTCCCGGGCTGAAGGATTCGGCCTGATCCTTCTTGAATTCGCTGAGTTTTCCGGCGGCGTTCCCATAAATGGGGCCCTGGAATTCGGTCCCGTAGGACTGGGCTTCGTCGGTCATTCCGAAATCCAGTCCCGGAAGAAAGACAAGAGGGAGTTTGTCCGGGTTCGAGATATGAACCGAAACGCGAAATCCCTTGGCCGGAATGGTGTAGGCAAGGGTCACAGAGTGGCCATTGTAGATATAATTTTCTTGGAGAAGGGTGTTTTTCGCAGAGACGGGAATAATATTTGATGACGGGGCGGCCCCGTTGACGGTCTGGGATTCGAGCGTCAAGGGAATAAGTCCATTTTTGTCTCTGACGACGACTCCGCCGCCGACAAACCCGGGTTTGGACATAAGGAGGTTGACGGGAGTTTTCCGGTCAGCCTCGAGATATCCGGGGAGGGACCAGGAGGTCATTGTTCCAGACTTTTTAGAAAAGGAAAGCTTGAGGTCCGGTGACGAAAGGACGAGAAGGTCGCTCTCGGGATCGTTCAGCATCGGGATGGAAATGAGCTTGGAGGATATGATCCCTTTTCCGGAAGGAGACGTCTGGGGTGCGGGCTTGTGGGTGGAAAAGTAATAATAGAGGAGGAAATTGAAACCCAGAACGATGGCGATCAGCGGCAGCATTCTTTTGAGCATCGAAAATTCCACTTTCACTTTAAGGGGACCCCGTCATGGACAGGGGTCGGGGTCAGGGGTAATCAATCCCGCCGGGATGAAACGGGTGGCAACGAAGGATCCGGAAGATGGATTTCAGAAAGGCCTTCGAAAAAGGATATTTTTGGAAGGCCAATCTCGAATATTCGGAACAGGACGGATGAAAACGACAGGATGGCGGGAGGAAGGGAGAAACAAACCTCTGATAAAAACGAATCACGGTTTGCATCGTCAGGCCTTCATCCTGTTAAGGGTCCTGCAGGCGTCACCCATCTGTTCCAGAAGAGTCGCGAAAGGAACGGTCCGGGATGGGGACCGTCCCATGAGAGCGTATTCTCCAGTCGGGAAGCCCGTCGTGTGGCGAAAAGATTCTCTCAGACGTCGCCTGATTCTGTTTCTGTAGACGGCCTTGCCGAGTTTTTTCCCTACGAGAATGCTGAGCCGTTGGTCGGGGGAAAGTCGACAAAGAAGTACAAAGGAAGGACAGACGAACTTTATTCCCGGTGAGTCGATAAGAGACTGGATCTGAAACCGGGTGAGGGGAACCGCCTTCAATGGGGGAACCCTTGTCAAACTGTAAGGCGATAGCGTCCTTTGGCCCGTCTCTTTTTAAGAACTTTTTTGCCGGCTGTCGTGGCCATCCGCTTGCGGAACCCATGGGTTCTCGTACGGCGTAAGTTGCTGGGGTTGAAAGTCAGTGACATATGTTCTCCTCAGGCTGGTAAGGGAAGAGGGGTGAAAAAACCCTCTCCGGAATATGAATCGCTGGGTGTTGTCGACCTATTCGGAGACGACCTCGATCTTCAGGGAGGCCTGAATGGCGTGTCCAAGTGAGACGGAAACAGAATATTCTCCGAGCTCGCGAATGGGAGATTCAATGTGGAGCTGTTTCTTGTCGATCGTGATGTCTTTCTTGGCGAGAAGTTCGGAAAGATGCATCGTGGTCACCGAACCGAAAAGCTTTCCGTTGTCACCGGTCTTGACGGGAACACTCAAGACAAGCTCGGAAAGGGTTTGGGAAAGATTCGTAAGGGTGTCGTGCTCCTTTTGAGCTTTCTTGCGAATCTGAGCCTTCCGGACCTCAAGGGCTGCCAGTTCCTCTTTGCCTGCGAGAACGCAGAGATTCTTGGGGAGAAGGAAGTTTCTGGCATAACCGGAAGAGACGGAGACCAGATCACCTGGATTCCCGAGGTTTTCGATTTTCTGTTTTAAAATGACGTCTGTCTTTCCCATGATATCTCCGCTTTTTAAGAGTTAAACCGTAACAGTGTAGCAAAGGCCGACCCGAGTAATCAATGGCTCGTCAAATTCGGGTTCGTTCCGGATTGAAGATCTGGGGAGACACAGGTTAGACTACCAGAACATGTCGAAAAAAATATGTGGTGTCTGGGGGTGCGGCTTGTGAGGACGGGATTTACAACGGGAGCCTGTGCTCAGGCGGGTGTCAGAGCCTGTCTTGACGCCCTTGTGAGCGGCATTTGGTCCGAAAAAGTCAAAATCCGCCTTCCGAATGGCCGAAATGCCGAATTTGTCCTGAATCGACACGAATCCGGAACCCGGACGGGATCTCCCTGGGCTATGGCCTCTGTCATCAAGGACGGGGGGGATGATCCGGACTGTACCCATGGGGCGGAAATCGTGACGGAAGTGTTCCTGACCAATGACGGCCGGGTGGAATATTTTGCAGGAACAGGAGTCGGAACCATCACGAAACCCGGCCTGGCCATCCCGGTCGGAGAACCGGCGATCAATCCCGTTCCCAGAAAGTCCATGGCGGAAGAGTTCATTGCTTCGAAGGAGAGAATCATCTCGCAAATGGCCGTGAAGAATCCGGGGGTCCAGATCACGATCTCCATCCCCGATGGAGTGGCGCGTGCCGAAAAGACGTTGAACGCGCGGCTCGGAATCGTAGGGGGGCTTTCCATTCTCGGAACGAAAGGAATCGTCGTTCCTTTCAGCACGGCGGCCTATCGGGCCAGCATCGCCCAGGCGATCGATGTGGCCAGGGCCCGGAACCTCGACACGGTCGTAATGACCACAGGGGGGCAGAGCGAAGCCTTTGCGATGCGTCTCTATCCCGAGCTCTCCCCCGAAGGCTTCATCCAGATCGGAGACTTCACTGGGTTTTCCATACGGCAGGCGGCGAAAAAGGGGATCAGACGGGTCATCATGGCGGGATTTCTCGGCAAGTTTTCGAAACTCGCAAAAGGGGTCACGCAGACCCACGCGGCCGGCTCCCAGGTGGATCTCGCCTTCCTCGTCGAACTCGCCCGGGAAACTGGATCGTCCGAAGAAACCTGCCAGGAAATACTGAAGGCCAATACGGCCCGCCATGTGGGAGAGATCCTCGAGGGGGCGGGGAACCGCACATTTTTTGAACTCCTGTGCCGGAAAATCCTGCACCACCTGTGCCGGATCGCCCCCCATCCCCCCGAGATGGAAATCCTCCTTTCCAACTTCCGGGGAGAGCTGATCGGTCGGGCGGGAACAGGCGATGATTAAAGAAAGGCTCGTCCACGTGGTCGGGGTGGAACCGGAGGGCCCCCAACCGGATTTTCCTCCCTTGGCTGGCCTTCTTTCCCGCTGCGGGATTCTTTGCGGGGGAAGGCGGCACACCGAGGCACTCTCCGGACGCCTTCCGTCCGGCGTCCAGATCCTTCCCATCACGAACAACGTGTTGGAAATCGTTTCGACCCTGACGGAATTCATAAAAAAACCTGAAGGAAGAATCGCGGTCGTTCTGGCTTCAGGCGATCCACTTTACCATGGGATCGGGGGCCCGCTGTCCCGGGCGATCGACCATGGGTATGTCGCGTATTATCCGGCCACCACCTTGGTCCAGCGGGCGTTTTCCCTCCTGGGGGAGCCGTGGGAGGATGTGCGGGTCGGGAGCATTCACGGAAAAAAGGAAGACCCGGTTCTGTCCGCCGGGCGATGGATCTTCTACACGGGAGGCTCCAGTGGGCCGGTCTCCCTTATCGAGATGGCGGCCCGCCAGGGATTTGGGATCCAGGAGATGACCGTTCTCGAAAAGATCGGCCTCCCCGGCCAGAAGGTGACGTCCTTTCGGTCCCAGGATCTCGAAGAAGTGAGATCCCAGGAATTTCAGACCTTGAACATGGTTGTCATGACCGTTGACATTAAATAGAGACAGGAACCCCTGCATATGACCGATCGGCTTTTCGGACTACCAGAAGAGGCATTCCGATTCACAGTCCCCCGAAAGGGGCTGATCACCAAGACCGAAATCCGTGTCCTGTCCCTAGCGAAACTTGACTTGCGGCCCGGTCAGATCCTATGGGACATCGGCGCCGGGTCCGGATCCGTGGGAATCGAGGCGGCCCGACTGGTGCCGGATCTCTCCGTCTGGGCGATCGAAAAGGACGAGGCGGACTACGGTTGCCTTCTGGAGAACATCCGGACCTTCAACCTCTCCCTGCGCATGAATCCGGTTTTTGGAAAGGCGCCCGAGGCCCTTCGGGACCTTCCCAGACCCCACCGGGTCTTTGTCGGAGGCTCCGGCGGGAGGATGGCCGATCTCCTCGATGTCTGCTGGGGAGCGGACACTCCCCCCGGGATCGTGTGCAACCTTGCCACTGTCGAGAACCTGGGCGAGGTGCTTTCGTGGGCAAAAGGCCGCCGGATCGAACCGGACATTCTTCATGTCCAGGTCGGCCGGGGGCAGCCCATCGTCGGCCTACATCGGATCGAGGCCTTGAACCCCGTCTGGATCGTTTCCCTTTTCCCGAAGGTGGGAGAAGACCATCCGGGAGAGGGGGGACGGGAGTGAACGGGACCCAGCCTTCGCCGGAAAAAAAACTGGCCGTCGTGACGATCACACGCCCCGGACTGGTGGTGGCGGCAAAAATTGCCCGGGAATGCGGGGCGGACCTCTTTGTCTCGGACAGGTATGTTCCGAACATTCCCGAAGACCTTCGACCGCTGGCCCACCCCTTTGACGGGGTGCTCAAGAACCTTCTGCCGGATCTCTTTGCCCATTACGATGGTCTTGTCTTCATCATGGCGCTGGGAATCGTCGTCCGGTCGATCGGACCCCTCATCGCCGACAAGACACGCGATCCGGCCGTCCTGGTCGGAGACGTCCAGGGAAAGTTCATCATCAGCGTCCTTTCTGGCCACCTCGGAGGGGCCAATCGTCTGGCGCAGGAGGTAGCACGGACAACAGGGGCCATCCCTGTCGTCACAACCGGAACCGATGTGACCCAGAATGTGGCACCGGATCTGATTTCCCAGGAGATCGGAGCCGAGCTCGACCCCCTCGACCAGCTCAAGCGGGTGAGTTCAGCCATCGTCGACGGTGACCCTGTTCTATTTATGAACCTGGAGGGGCTCGCGATTCCCTCCCTTTCGGGAGCCCTCAAGCCGAACATCCAGAAATCCGATACCTTCCCCGACCCCTTTCCGTCCGTTCGGGCCGCCGTCGTGATCTCCCGCCTGATTCCCGGTCGTTCCCTTCCGGCCGGTGTCGAGGGAATTTCTCTCATACCCCGGGTTTACGGCGTCGGAATCGGGTGCAACCGGGGAACCTCGCCGGATGAAATCACCTCGGCCCTGAACGCTCTTCTCGAAACCCACCGAATCCATCCCAAATCCCTCCAGGCATTCGGGTCGATCGACCTGAAGGCCGACGAACGGGGGATTCTGGACACCGCCTCCCGCTTTTCGAGACCTCTCTTCTTCTTTTCCCGGGAGGCTCTGGGGGCGGTGGATGTCCCGAATCCGTCGGGGGTCGTCCAGAAATTTGTTGGGACGCCAAGCGTGGCGGAGCCGGCCGCCATCCTCGCTCTGACGCAGTCCCCTCCCCCCTGGAAGGGACATGCGATTCTCGAGATCGAAAAGAAGAAATCCGGCAATGTGACTCTGGCGCTAGCCCGATGGGTGCCTGAACCGCCAACCTCCAATCCGTGAGATGAGGACTCAATGACAAAAAGCTATATCACCCCTTCCCGGGAAACGAGGGGGGGGGCCTTGACCCTGGTGGGATTCGGGCCAGGGTCGGAGGACCACTTGACGCCGATCGCCCGGCGTGCGATCGAGGACGCCGACATCATTATCGGATACCGCACTTATATCGATCTCGTCCGGCACCTTATCGGTCAGAAGACCGTGATTGAAACGGGAATGACCGAGGAAATCGACCGGGCCACCCAGGCGGTGGAGCTGGCCTACTCCGGCCAGCGGGTGACTCTCGTGAGCAGCGGGGATGTGGGAATATACGGGATGGCCGGACTCGCCTACGAAGTCCTTGACCAGAAGGGGTGGACAGGAACCGAAATCGCCGTCGAAGTGATACCGGGGATAACCGCCCTGTCTGCCTGTGCCTCTCTTCTCGGGGCACCGCTCATGCACGATTTTGCCTCGATCAGCCTCTCCGATCTTCTGACGCCCTGGGAGATCATCAGAAGGCGTCTCGAGGCCGCCGCGGCCGCAGATTTTGTCGTGGCCCTCTACAATCCGCGCTCTTCGAAGAGGGTCCGTCAGGTCGAGGAGGCCCGAGAGATCCTGCTCGCCCATCGCGCTCCGGAGACGCCTGTGGGCATCGTGAAAAGCGCCATGAGAGAGGGAGAGACGGTCGTCATTTCGACCATCGAGAACATGCTGACCCATCCCATCGGGATGCTGACGACCATCCTTGTAGGGAATTCCCAGACCCGTCTGGTTTCCGGAAGAATGGTCACCCCCCGGGGCTACCGGAACAAGTACGACCTCGAAACCGGGTCGCGCCTGAGGAAGGCCGAGGCGTGAGCGCCGGGAAGGAAGCGGAGCCTCATGGTCTTGTCATCGTCTACACAGGAGACGGGAAAGGAAAGACGACCGCCGCCCTAGGCATGCTCTTCCGGGCCGCCGGCTACCGGATTCCCTCCCTGATGGTCCAGTTCATGAAGGGTCGCATGCATTCCGGGGAGAGGGAAGCCGCCCTGGAGTTTGACGGGAGAATCACGATCGTCCCCATGGGAGAAGGATTCACCTGGGAGACAAAGGACGTGGCCCGGGATCGTCTGGTCGCCCAACAGGCCTTCGCCTATGCACGGACGGAGGCTCTTTCGGGAGGCTATGGCATCGTGGTCTTTGATGAAATCAATATCGCTCTTCGATACAATTATATCGATGTGGATCAGGTCTTGTCCTTTCTTGACGAGAGACCCCGGGGCCAGCATGTGGTCCTGACAGGGCGTAATGCCCCCGAGGCCCTTATTGAAAGGGCCGACCTTGTGACGGAGATGAAGATGATCAAACACCCCTTCGAAAAGGGGATCATGGCGCAGAAAGGGGTCGATTTTTAATGGCGTTGCTTAAAATAGCGAAGATGGGCAATCCCATCCTGAGGAAAATTTCGGAGCCGGTCACGAAAAAGGATATTCAGGCGGCAGACTTCCAACGATTCATCGACGACATGATCGAAACCATGCGCGATGAGGACGGGCTCGGCCTCGCAGCGCCGCAGGTGCATGTCTCCAAACAGGTCGTCGTCATCGAGTCCCTCGAGGACGACCGGAGCCCCGAAGCCCCCCCCTTTCCTCTTCTAGTTCTCGTCAATCCCGTCTTCAAGTACCTCTCGAAGGAGCTGCGGACGGGTTGGGAAGGGTGCCTTTCTCTGGACAACCTCCGGGGAAAGGTCCCGAGGTCCCGGGCCGTCAGGCTCGAAGCCCTCGACCGGAACGGGAACCCTGTCCTCCTGGACTGGGAAGAATTTCCGGCGGTCGTCCTGCAGCACGAGATCGACCACCTGCGGGGCCATCTCTTTGTCGACCGAATGAAGGACATGAGTACTCTGACACATCTGGGGGAATTTCACCGGTACTGGATCAAGGGAGAGAAGAACGTCGAGGAGGTCTGACCTTCGGGTCGGACCTTTTCAGGTCAAGCCTTTAGCTTCCCGAGAATCTCGCAGAGGGCCCTTGCCGGGTTTTCGGCCCGGAGGATAGGGCGCCCCACCACCAGAAGGTCGGCGCCCATCCCGAGAGCTTCGCCGGGCGAGGCGGCATTGGTCTGGTCGTCGTTGGCGACGGCCGTCTCCCTTGGCCTGATTCCGGGGGTCACCAGGTAAGGGTCCCTTCCCCAGAGCGAGCGGGCGAGGGGGAGTTCCTTCGGAGACAGGACGAGACCGTCCGCTCCCGATTCGAGAGCCATCGCGCCCAGAAGCCTCACCGTCTCCTCGCGGGTCGGCAATCCGATCAGGTGGAGCTCCCCGGCCGTCAGGTGGGTCAGGGCGGTCACCGCCACCAGGACAGGACGATTGTCTCCCAACTCCTCGCAGGCCTGTCTGGCGGCCTGGATCATCGACGGCCCCCCGAGGGCGTGGATGGTGATCATCCGGATGGCAGATGAGGGGAGATGCCGGATCGTGTCGTGGACGGTATTGGGAATGTCATGCCATTTCAGATCCAGAAAAATCGGGATCTCCAGACGCTCGGCTTTCCGGATGAGCGCCTCCCCATAGGACAGAAACGGCACCGGCCCGACCTTCACCATTCCCGCCAGAGGTCCTATCTCTTCGAGAAGAGCCAACCCTTCGGCCGGATCGGGGATGTCTAGGGAGAGGCACACGGGATTCTTGAGGGAGAGACGCGTCCGGAGCGCCCGTTCGCTACCCACGGGATTCTTCCTTCACCAGACAGTAAGTATTGTAACGATGGCCGGAATAGACATTGAAGGGAGCCCCCAAACCCCTGAGGGAGTCCTCCACCTGGGAAGATTCCTCCATGGACACTCCCGAGCACACAAGCCATCCGCCCGGAGACACCCGTTCCCAGAGAATCGCGGCCATCCCGACCAGGACAGCCCCCGTGACGTTGGCAACAACAAGGTCGAAATGATCCGGAGGGTTCTTCGATCCGGAGATGATCCGTCCATCTCCCTCGATGACCGTCCCGCGCCCCTCCATTCCGTTCAGACGCACGTTTTCTTCCGTGGCCTCGACGGCGTAGGGATCGTTGTCGATGGCAAGAAGGGTCGCCCGGGGGTCGACCCGGAGAGACGCAATCCCCAGAATGCCGGTGCCGGCTCCGAAGTCCAGCACTCGTCCCGTACCACCCGTCCCTGCGTTCTTTTCGAGAATCCGTTCGAGACAGCAGTGGGTCGTCTCGTGCCACCCTGTCCCAAAGGCCAGCTGCGGATCGATCCTGATGGATGGTTCATCGACCGGATCCGGATCCCAGGCCGGGACCACCGTCAGGGTGCCTCCAACCGTGAAGCGCTTGAAACCCTGTTCTTTCCAGAGCTCCTGCCAGTCCCGCTTTTCGTAGGAGTCGCTTTGCAGGTCCCACGCGCCCATGGACCGAAGCGCCTCCTCCAGCAGGAGACGCTCCAGGGGGGTGGCAGAGGGAGGTGTAAAGGAGATTCGGCAGGGATCCTCCTCCTGAACCAGAACGGGAATCTGGCAGCTCTTTGCAATCCAATGCTCGAGGGCCGGAGAATCGTCCGGGCTGCAGAGCAGAGTGAGGACCTCATAGCTTTCGGATGAGTCGGGGGATTCGGGCACCAAACGTCAATCTCCTCAGGGGTTGAAGGTCAGCGTATAGAGGGCCGCTCCCCGGTCCGGGAAAACCAGATCCAGGCGATGTTCGCCGTAGGGGTCTCCCGAGACGAGGGAGTACATGCGGGCCTCCTTGAGAAGGATTCCCGTCTGTTTGGGGGAAACCGTCCGGATGTCCTTGCCGAAAAAATGTTTCGGGAGCGAATGTCCGTCGAGAAAGACCAGGACAGGAAGAGAGCGTTTTCGAACGGCTCGTTTCAGGACGGCATTGACTCCAGTTCCATGGTAAATGACGGTCAGCGATGAGGTCTGTCCCGACTGGGGGCGTCGGGAAACGATCCGGTCCGGTTGTGTCCGCCAGGGGCCCTGGAGGGTGATGAGAGATGGAGGAGGCGAATGGCCGGCATAAAGCGCCGCCCCTTCGGAGTGATAGCCGGTGGGGTTTCCAAGACGTCCCCGGTTTGTTCCGGCATAGAGCTCTGGAGTCAGGGTTCCAGGAAAGTCCGCGCCATCCTGGCCGCCGTTCCTGGAGGAGAGATGGAGGGCCAGACGGATCTGGTCCTCGAGGAGATCGTATCCTCCCTCCCCAAAGGCATGGTAGACGAGATGTCCCTTCCTGTCGTAGAGGTAGTCCGCCGGCCAATAATGGTTGTGAAAGCGGTTCCAGAGTCTTTGATCTTTGTCCATGACCACAGGAAAGCGAATTCCATAGAGGCGAATGGCGTTTTCGACCCGTTTCGGTTCGGCCGCAAAGGAAAACTCCGGAGCATGAATCGCCACGACGACCAGACCCTGTCTTCGGTATTTTTCGTAAAGCGCGTTCAGATGGGGGAAGGTCCGGATGCAGTTGATGCAGGTATAGTCCCAAAAATCGTAAAGGACGACCTTTCCGGCCAGGTCCGGGGGGTGTTCCATTCCATCGGGCCCGATCCACCCTCCGTTTCCTTCGAGGGAAGGGGTCTGGGCCCGGGCGAACGCAGGGACGGCAACAAGAATCGCTGCGAGGAAAAAGGAGATGCTCCCTTTAAGGGATGTCAAAATACGGAACCCTTGTCCCATGGTTCTTGATCCTTTGGATTGCCCCGTGGCAGGGAACGTCTGATACGACCGGGTTGGTGTGTCGTCACAAAAAAGAAAGGAAGACCAAAAAGGTCTTCCTTTCCTGAGAGTCCACAAAATGCGTTCGCCCTATGGGTGACGTCGAAGCGGTCAGGGATGAGTCCCATCCCATTTTTCCGGACGGAATCCTTCTTTGGAGAGTTCGAAGGGGGACTTGAGATCGGTGATCATGATCATCTTGATGGCTTTATGCTTTGCCAAATCGTCGCAGATTCCGACGCAGATCTCGCAACCTTTACAGCGATCGACCGCCACAAAGGCCGTCTTGGCGGCATTGTCGTAGAGGATGGTGTTGGCCTCGGGGCAATACTGTGTGCATAGCCGGCAGGCTGTCTCGCTGCAGATGGCTTGATCGATATGTGCGACTAAGTACAAGGGTCCACTCCTTATGGGTTAGATCAGACCGAGGCCTTTTGAGGTTTGGCTGCCCACCCGTGCTCCTGCGCATACTGGTAGGCGCCTGCGATCACGGCCATGTTGCTCTTGAGCAGCTGCTCCTTCTTTGCGAACTTCTTTTCGATCACGTTGTCGAGGGCCGCCGTGCCGCCGGAGACGACGAAACCCTTTCCGAGGAACCGCTCCCGCACTGACTGTTCGAGAGAGGCCATATCGGGAATCCCCAGAATGGAGGCGATTGCCCCGACCATCGCCATGTTGGTCGCCAGGTCGGTTCCGCCAATTTCGCGGGCCATGGTGGTAGCCGGAAGATAATGGATGCGGGCATCCCGCTCCTCGAGTTCCCGGACCTCGTCAGGCTGAAGGGCGATAGGGGTGTCTGAGTTGATCAGCACGACGCCGTTTGGCTTGAGCCCGGAGTAAAAAGGCATCGTATAGGATTTTCCATGGGTGATCACCTGGGGATGGAAAATCATGATGACGTTGGGATAGATGATTTCCCCGATTTCATAGATCTTGTCGATGGCGATCCGGACGTACGATTCGACCGGGGCCATGCGTTTCTCTGATCCGAAGAAGGGCACCAGGGTGCTCTCTCCCCCGCTGATGACCATTCCGTTGCTCAGGATGTGGGAGGCCGTGACGACGCCCTGTCCTCCAATTCCCGCCATTCGAATGTTGTACCGCTTGAGCATGCGATTCTCTCCTTGGTTGACGGGTCCGTGAGCCGGACCCGTCCGATTGATGCGACCCTTACTTCTTTGCCTTTTTCGCCGTGTCGATGGAGTCGAGGTAGGCCTTGGCCTCATCGGAGATGATCTCCATGAACCCGTAGCGCTTGGCTTCGATATCCCGGGCATCATCGAGCACCTTGGGTGTCGGGATGGCATACTCGATGTTGCAGGAGGTGTAGGCCTGAATGAAGGTCGGTCCCACTTCGCGGGCGATCATGACGGCCTTGCGGACGACGGAGGCGACCCGGGTCGGATTGGTGGGGGTGAGCCGGGCGATGTAGGCAACCCCGGAGGTCTGGGCCAAGCCGATCATGTCCATCTTTTCAAACATTTTGCCCTTGGGGGCCATCTTGAGAAGGGCACCCCTCTCGGTCATGCCGCTTTCCTGTCCACCGGTGTTCCCGTAGACCTCGTTGTCCAGCATGATGGTCGTGAAGCGCTCCTTGCGGAACCAGGAATGCATGACGGCGCTGAATCCGATATCGGCCAGTCCTCCGTCGCCCGCCATGACCACCACATCCTTGGCCTGATCCTTGAACCGGACCTCGAGGCCGCGCTTCAATCCGGAGGCCACAGCATTGGTGTCGCCGTAGTTTCCATAGATGAAGGGAATGGAGGTCTGGGTCAGTGCCAGCCGGCCGCAGCCGGCCGTTCCGATCAGAACGGTGTGTTCAGGATTGGGGAGTCCGACCATGGTCAGCCGGATAAAGAGAGTCATTGCGCAGCCGGCGCACATGGGATGCTCTTCGAGGACTTCCTTGAAGGAGCCCATCTCCGACACTTTTTTCTGTTTCCCGTAAGGACCGCGTTCAACGAGATCCAGGTACTCCTTGGTCATGTACTTTTCCCATCCGGGAGTGATCGAGATATTTTTAACGCTCATGGCGGGCTCCAATATATTCTTTGTTATTCGTCAATTGTTTCCGTCGATTGATTCTGAAACTCCTCCTGCTGGCAGGAGGCGAAGCCGTTCGTCTCCTCAGAACACAAATTTCTTTTCGGGGAAGATCGTCTGGAGAATCATCTCCGTGGGCATCGACATGCCGCCGTACACTCTGGGGCCGGGCACGATTTCCGCCTTGCTGTGGCCGTAAAGGGCTGTCACGATCTCGCGGTGAAGCCATCCCATGTAGTTGAATTCCGGAACGATGATCCGCTTCGCGTGTTTGCAGGCTGCGCGAAGTTCGGGGGTCGGAAATGGGCGGATGGAGCGGACCTTGATGAGCCCGACTTTGGTGTTGTGCTCCTCCTCCGCCTGACGGACGGCTTCGCGGGACTGGGAGACGGCGCTTCCCGAGGCGATGAGCATGATCTCCGCGTCGGGGTTCACGACCTCGATCAATCCTCCCATGTACTTGTTGATGTACCGTCTGGCCCGTTCATTCGCCGCCCAGACCTCCTGCTGCCAGGAGGCATGGACCTGATAGCTGATGAAGTTGCTCTTCTGGATGGGGGCATCGCGCGAGAGCCTGGCCGGTGGATTTTCATTGTCCATTGCCGGAACGGCCTCCGCGTAGGGATCCCTCGGAGGAAGCTTGATGTCCTTCGAAGGGATGCTGACATAGCCACGGGCATGGGTCACGAAGAATCCGTCGACGGCCACCGCCACCGGAAGCGTGATCTCGGGGCGCTCCGAAATGATGAAGGCCTTCATGGTGTAGTCGAAGAAGTCCTGCTGATTCTCTCCATGGAAGAGAATGATTCCGCAGTTCAGGAGATAGGCGAGTTCCACGTTGTCCGGCTGGATGGCCAGGGGGGCGTTCACGACCCGGCACATGATGAGGAGGACTGCCGGAATACGTCCGCCCGGCCACGAGGCGATCACTTCCATTCCTCTCATGAGGCCCGGACCAGCCGTGGCGGTCATGGAGCGCGCTCCCGCACGGGAAGAGCCGGCGATCGCGGACATCACCCCGATCTCCTCTTCTCCGCGGTAGTATTCCTTGACATATCCTTCGGCCCAGAGGGAGCCGACCTGCTGCATGGTTTCGCTCTGGGGGGTGATGGGGTAGGAGATGGCGACATCGACATTGGAACGGCGGATGGCTTCCTTCGCCGCTTCCGAGCCGGTAATGAAGGCCCGTTCCCGGGGGGCTTCGAAGAACATGTATTCGGGGGTCACGACCTTCTGGCGGTCCCCTGCGGTCAGCTCCACCGCCTCCTTCGTCTCCGCCGGCTTTTCTGCCGTGACATCCTTGACTCCTGCCGAATCAGACATTGAAAGACTCCTTAGGTGAGGAAAGTTGTATAAAAATGCCGGAAAAACATAAAGACGATCTTCCCGACAGGTCCAGAGGCTGGACGCTTGCGGTCCGGACAGCTCCGCTTCCATGGTTGTGGACGCAGGAGGCAGAGAGGTAGCCCGACTTCGAATCATTCCCGAATTCCCAATACACTATCATCAGTTTCCGAATCAAGTCAAACGGAAATGGGCATGCATTACTCAGCGTGTTCGTCCAGGCCCGCGGCCAGCTCATGGCGAAATTCCTCAGGAATGTTGACCGATCGCGTCTCATCCCACTTCCAGTCGGGCCGCTTGGTTGAGGCCCCTTTTCGAAGGTGTTCGATGTGATCCCTCCCTTCGGGGGTGTGGCCCCAGGGTGTGACGGACCCTTCCCCAAGGGCTTTTTCAAGACGGTCAAGGAGGGCCTCGAAGAGCGAGAGGTCTCCGACGTCGAAACCTTGGCAGGGATTCGAGGGAGCATCGCTGTCGTGAAGAACGAGAACGAACCCTTCATGACTTCTTTCGGCGTCGAGGTGGGCGAGAACCGCCTCAAGCCGCGATTTGGGAACTCCCGCGAGAATCGAGATTCCGGGTGAAAAGGGCAGGGAATCCAGGGGCTTCCAGTCCGGAATGTGCGCCTGGTCCATGGCGGGGACGAGATCGCGAAGTCTCGACAGGAGCCGCTGGCGGTGCGGATCGCTGTCGTTCCAGCCCCAGCGGGGGCTGGAGCCGAGATAGAGTGTCGGGCGGGCCCGGGTCAGGATCTCCCGGACCAGGAGATCCATATCCCGGGAGGTGTGCTGTTTTTTCGAATCAGGGTGTTCCATGGAGGGATGCGCTCCTTTCAGGGCCGTGTGGGAATCCGAACCGTTGTCGGCGATTGGCCGTATGCGAATGAGGCGAAGATCGTCGTTCTTGTGGTGGTCTTTTGATCCTACGACGTGTCGAAGGCGAACGCAACCCGAAAATGGGGGAATACGGGGGAAGGAAGGTGATCCGTTGTTTTTTCCCGGATCACTCCCGGCCGGTACGCGCGAGGGTGAAGGATTGAAGGATTGCCCGCCGGATCTCGTCCGGGGTCGGAGGGCACCCCGGAAGCCGATGGTCGACCGGGATCACCTGGGGCGCTCCGTTCAAGACCGCATAGCTGTCGCGGAAAATCCCCCCGTCGCAGGCGCAGTCTCCCAACGCCAGGACGCGGCGTGGCTCCGGGATGCCCTCGAGCGTTTTCGTCAGGGGCTCTTTCATGGCTTTCGTGACGGGTCCCGTCACGATGAGAAGATCCGCATGCCGGGGAGAGGCCACGAATTTTGCCCCATCGGAGGAGAGGGCGTAATAGGGGTTTTCCAGGGCCAAGAGCTCCAGTTCGCAGCCGTTGCAGGATCCTGCGTCGACATGCCGGATGGCCAGACTCCTCCCGAAGCCCGGAGTGGGGGGCGGTGTGACGGGCCGGGACCTCTTTTCAGTGAGCCGGCCGGTCCGAAAAATTTTCACGAGAAGCTTCCACATTGCGCGTCGTCTCCCTCAAAGGTCGTGGCCGCTGTAGCTCAGGTTGAAGGATTTGTTGATCAACGGGAAGTCGGCCACGAGATTGCCCGGGACGACGACCTCCAGTGCGGGCCAGAGGAGGGCGGAAGGCTCCTGGATGTGAGCCGCCCGGATCACCCCTCCGGGCGACAGCCGGACCCAGGCCAGGACCTCTCCCCGGAAGCCTTCGACGATGCCCAGCCCTTCGGCTGTTTCCGGGTTGTCGGGAAGGGGCTCGGCAATGGAGTTTTCGGGTAGATGTTCGAGGAGGGCCCTGGCGAGAACCAGAGACTCCTGGATTTCAAGAAACCTGATCAGGACGCGGGCCGCGACGTCCCCCTCGTGGGCCAGGGCGAGCGCCGGAGGAAATCGCCGATAGGGGTCTCCCCCATGGTCGGCCCGGAGGTCCCAGGCCTGGGCGCTGGCACGACCGACGACTCCTCCGGCACCGAGCCGGCGGGCGACCTCCGGCAGAAGGACTCCCGTGTTCTGGAATCGGTCCTGGAGACCGCCATGGTCGTCGTAAATTTTTTGAAGCTCCGCCACCTCCGCCGAGAGAATCCTGTTTTCATCGAGAAGATCCCGGATGGCGGTGTCGTCGAGGGTGGCGCGGACCCCTCCGGGTGCGACCAGGTCGAAAAGATATCGGACTCCGAAATGGGTCCGGTTTCTTCTGAGCAGATCTTCCTTGAGGCGACCGAACTGGGAGAGGCCGAATCCGAGGCCGGCATCGTTGCCAAGGGCCCCCAGGTCTCCCAGATGGTTGGCGATCCGTTCCCGCTCGAGTAGGAGGGCCCGCAGAAAGCGGACGCCGGCAGCCGGAGTGAAGTCCAATGCCTGCTCGACCGCCTGCGCGAAGGCGATGGAGCAGGCGACGGTCGAATCTCCCGAGATGCGAGCAGCCAGACGGGCGCCTGAGGAGATATCCCGGCTTCGGAAGAGGCCGTCCACGCCCTTGTGGGTGTATCCGAGACGCTCTTCGAGACGGAGAACCTTCTCGCCTACGACCTGAAAGCGGAAATGGCCAGGTTCGATGATGCCCGCGTGGACGGGTCCCACGGGAATCTCGTGAACCCCCGGACCGAAGACGGGGACGAATGGGTATTCCCGAAGATCCGCCCGAGGAGTCTCCGGAATGCATGTTCCCGGAGGAGACGACAGGGGAGGAACGGACCAGAGTCCCTGGCTGATCCAGGGACGGGTGTCTTCCAGACCCTCGGGGGTGAACCCGAAGAGATCCCGGACGCTCCGTTCGAACCGGTCGACGGCAGGAAGGAAAGACGAGAGAGAGGGAAAGGTCTGGCGACCCTCTGGCGAAGACAGGGGGAGAACAAGGACGAACAGGCCTTCTCGCAGGAGAAAGGCGGTGCAGATCCGGGGTTCTGGAGCTCCGGCGGCCCACAGACCGAGGAAACGTCCCCCGGATGCGGCCAGGATCCGTGCCTCCTCGAAATAATCCCCCGGAGTCTCCTGGGGGATGATGGCGCGCGGAATCCCGTCCTCCCGGGGGATGAGGCAGAATCCCGGGGACACCCGTTTCGGAAAGGTGTCATTGTCCATGCGTGAGCCCGATCGACAGAAGTGCGGTGTGAAACAGCCGGCCAAGGGAATCCGGAAAGAACAGACCGATGACCAGTGCCAGGCCGAAGTGGATCCAGACCGGATAAAAGGTCAGGGTCGGGGTGGGAGATGAGGGGAATGCCGGCGCCTCTGAGGCTGATGTCATCTCCTGGATTCTTCGAAACAGGACCGCGAATGTGATCAGGAGGGCCAGGAGGAGAGGGGGGATCGCCCAGGGGGCCCGGGAGACGGCCGTCGAGAGGATCAGGAATTCGCTGGCGAAGATGGCGAAGGGAGGGAGGCCCGTGATGGCGAGGCCTCCGATCGTCAGGGCCCTGGCCAGTGCGGGTGTCCTCTCTCCGAGATTTCGGATTTCGGGGATCTTCTGGGATCCCGATGTCTGGACAACGTGGCCCACCACAAAAAAGATGGCGGATTTGATCAGGCTGTGGGAGGTCATGTGAAGAAGTCCGGCGAAGGCGCCCACAGGCCCTCCGAGTCCGAAGGCGAAGGTTGCGAGTCCCATGTGTTCGATGGAGGAATAGGCGAAGAGCCGTTTGATGTCCTGTCGTTTCCACATCGAAAGGGAGGCGAGAAGGACCGAGACCAGACCGAACCCCAGGAGAAGCCGGGAGGTCAGGTGGTTGTGAAGGGATCCGTCGGCTAGCACCTTGATCCTGAGGATGGCGTACAGGGCCACGTTCAGGAGAAGTCCGGAAAGGACGGCGGAAATGGGGGTCGGGCCTTCGGCGTGGGCGTCCGGAAGCCAGTTGTGAAGAGGGACGAGACCCACCTTAGTTCCGTATCCCACGATGAAAAAGATGAAGGCCAGTCCGATGACGGTGGGTTCCAGCGTCGTCTTGACCCCGTTCAGGTGGGTCCAGAGAAGGGCGGTTCCACCGGGTCCCAGGGTTTTTTCGGAGGCGAAATAGAGAAGGATGGTTCCGAAAAGCGCCAGGGCGATACCCACCCCGCAGAGGATGAAGTATTTCCATGCCGCCTTGACGCTCGCGGGTTTCCGGGTCCAGGCCACGAGAAGGACGGTGGCCAGCGTGGCCCCTTCCAGGGAGACCCAGAGGATTCCCAGATTGTTGCTGACGAGGACGGCCAGCATGGCCAGGATGAATATCTGGTAGAGAGCCAGGTAAAGGCGGGTCCGTTCCGCTCCCAGGTGTCCGTGTGCCTTTTCGATGGCCATGTACCGGAGGGAAAAGAGAGAGGTCGTGGCTCCGACGCCCCCCGTGATGACCACGAAGATCGCCGAAAAACCGTCCGAATAAAGCTGCTCCGCTCCTCCGGTGACAGGCCCATCCGTAAAGACCCGAAAGGCCAGGAGAAGGGAGAGGCCGAAAGTGAGAAAGGAGAAGAGGACATTGAGAGCGTCCGCCCCCTTGCGGTGTCCGACTATCCCCATGACGAGTGCCCCGAGAAGCGGGCAGAGAACGATGGCCGTAAGGATCAAGGGTCACTCCATCGAGGTTGTGTCCATGTGCTTCAGGTCGAGGCTTTCGAAGGTCTCACGGATCTGGAAGAAAAAAATGCCGAAGACGAAGGTCCCGACAAGGACATCGAAGGCGACGCCAAGCTCCACGACCATGGGCATGCCGTAGGTTGCATTGATGGCCGAAAAGAAAAGGGCATTTTCCATCCCCAGGAATCCGATCACCTGCGTCAGGGCCTTCCTGCGGGAGATCATCATGAGGAAGGAAAGGAGAAGGGATGCGAGGCCGACTCCGATCAGCCCTTTCGACACGGTGCTCGCAAGTTCCGAAATGGGGCCGGCGAGGGTGAAGGAAAAGACCGCGATGGCAAGGCCCAGTACCATCGTCGACGGCACGTTGACAAGGACCTCGACCTCTCCCTGGATCCGGAGCCTGTTCAACAGTCGGAACAGGATGGCGGGAAGCAGGACGACCTTGAACGCGAAGGTGAAAATGGCGGAAAAAAGAAGATGTGTCTCGGCGGACAGAATGGCTACGGCGAGAGTGCTCAAGGTCAGGAGGACCCCCTGGAGGGCGAAGATGCGGACGAGAGAGGTCATGCGCCGGAGAGCCAGCATCGCAAAAGCCGACATGAGAAGGGCGCTTCCCAGAAACTGGACGAGGTCGTTCGCGAAGGGGTGCGCCGGAAGTGGCGGGGACATGGCTAGACCTCGAGGACGAAATGGATGAGAAAGCCCATGGTGGCCAGGAGATAGGCCAGGGCCGTGAATTCGGGTACCCGGAATATCCGGAGCTTCGCGAACAGGGTTTCGATCAGGGCAATCCCTGCCCCCGCCACCAGGAGCTTGGCGGAAAGGAACAGGAGGCCGGCCCCCAGTGAGCCGGGAGACAGGGAGGCCGGAAGCCCGGCCGGAAAGAAGAAGTCCGTTCCGATCAAAAGATAGAGAAGAAGTTTGATCTGGCTTCCCCATTCCATCATGGCCAGGAGAGGACCCGAATACTCGAGGAGCATCGCCTCGTGGATCATGGTGAGTTCGAGGTGCGTGGACGGGTTGTCGATAGGAAGGCGCCCGTTTTCCGCCAGAAGGACGAGAATGAAGGCCAGAAGGGCGAACAGCAGGCTCGGGTGAAAAGGAGCCGATGCGCCGAGAAGGGAATGGAGGATGGCCGGAAGCGCCGTCGACCGGGACCAGAGTGAGGCCGTGAAAAGGATCATGAGAGTGGCCGGCTCCGCCAGGAATCCCACCATCATTTCCCGTCGCCCCCCCAAGTCTCCGAAGGGAGTGCCGGCGTCCATGGCGCCAAAGGCCATCAGCATCCGGGCCAGGGAAAAGAGCCCGACCAGGACCACCGCATCGGCCACAGGAGCGAGCGGCGGATCGGTGACGAGCGCGGGGACAAAGAGGACGCATGACAGGAGGGCTGCGAAGACGAGAAAGGGAACGACTCGAAACAGGAACGAGGTTCCCTCTGGAACGATCGTCTCCTTCCGGAAAAGGCGGACAAGATCCCTCCAGGGCTGCAGGATTCCCGCCGGAGACCTGTTCGAAAGGACGGACCGGCAGAATCCGATCCATCCGGAGAGGATGGGGGCCGCGAGGAGGGCGAGAACAATCTGGACGCCCTCGACAAGGATGGCCGAAGGGAGGGAAAGATCTCCTACATCCATCGAAACACCGTGAGAAGGAAGATCAGCGTCCCGAAACTATAGACCAGATAAACGGAGATGCGTCCGCTCCGCACCTTTTCCGCCAGGGTGGCAATCGCCTGGAAAAGACGAAGGAGCGGACGGTAAAGGTAGGCCCAGTGCGGATCCTCGACGGTCAGATCGAAGACTGGACTCTTTTCCTCCGGTTCCGGGAGGTGGCGCTTCATGAGGAAAAAATTGGCGAAGAAATGGCGGATGGGCTGGGCGAAGGAGCCGGCCGAATCCTGCATGCGGAAGGTTCTTGTCCCGTAGCCACACCCCCAGACGGGGCTCTGACGGATGGAAGACTTTCCGAAAAGGCGGGGAAGCAGGAACGCCAGAGGCAGGAGAAACGCCAGAAGTCCCAGGAGGATCTCCGGGCTGTAGCTTGCCCCGCGGGGAGGAAGGGGGAGTAGCCACAGCCATCCCGCGGGGAAAGCGTTTTCGCGAAGAGGGGAGCCCGTCAGGGGCCGAAGGGCCTGATCGATCCACGACAGCATCCGGACGGGCGAGAGGGCGAGCAGGAGACATCCCCCCACCATCCAGGCCATCCCGACCTTTTCGGCCGTCGAGACTTCGCGGGCGTTGTGGGCCCCTTCGGAGCGGGGGAGTCCCAGATATCCGATCCCGTAGAACTTGACGAACCCCATGGCAGCCAGGGCCGAGGCCAGGACGAGGAGAGCGCCCCCCAGCAAAACCGCGCTTCTCAGGAGAGTTCCGGAGAGACTTCCCGCCTGGAGGGCCGCCTGAAGCAGAAGCCACTCGGAGACGAAGCCGTTTCCCGGGGGGAGCCCGGCAATGCAGAGGACGCCAACCAGAACGAAGCCCCCCGACACCGGCATGCGTCGGAGCAGCCCTCCCATTCCGTTCAGGTCGTGGCTTCCGGTGGCGTGGATCATCGTTCCTGCCCCCATAAAAAGGAGACTTTTGAAAAAGGCGTGGTTGATGGCGTGATAGAGGGAGGCCGCCAGGGCGATCTCTCCGGCCATGGAATGGCCCGAACGCAGGTAGAGGATCGCGAGGCCGATCCCGAGAAAGATGATGCCGATGTTTTCGATCGATGAATAGGCCAGCAGTTTTTTGGGGTCCGACTGGACCAGGGCATGGAGAATGCCGAAGAGCGCCATGAGTCCTCCGGCCAGGAGGACGGGTACGCCCCAGGCGTAGTTCAGATGATCCAGCCCCAGGAGCCCGAATAAAACCCGGAGGATCCCGTAGATGGCAGTCTTGAGCATGACTCCGCTCAACAGGGCCGAGGCCGGGGAGGGGGCGACCGGATGGGCCTCGGGAAGCCAGACGTGAAGGGGAATCAGCCCGGCCTTGGCTCCGAATCCCAGAAGGGTGCACACGAAGACGAGGAGGGCGGTCCCGGCCGGGGGAGCGCTCGTGCGCATGGCGTCGAAGGTGAAGGACGACAGCCCCGGGGACAGGCTGGACGGCTCGTGGGTGGCCAGGACGAAAAAGGCGACCAGGATCAGAAGGCTTCCGAAATGGGCCATGAGAAGGTAGAGGAAGCCGGCGTTGCGGACCTCCTCACGGTCGTTTTCCGTGACGACCAGCGCATAGGAGACGAGGGCCATGATTTCCCAAAAGACCATAAAGATATAGGCATCGTCGGCGAGGAAGACCCCTTCCATGGAGGCCAGGAATAGGGCGGTCCTGAGAAAGAAGGCCGGGAGCCTTGGGGGAGGAAGGCTCCGGAGGTAGCCGGCCGAGAAAAGAAGGATCCCGGTGGCCGCCCCTCCCAGAATCAGGAGGAAAAAGCTCGACAGGGGGTCCTGCCGGACGTGGAGAGGGAGCCCGGGAAGGCCTCCGGAGAGAACTCTTTGAAGTTCGGTGCCCCGTACGAGCCCCCGGATTCCAGAAAATGCGAGGACGACCCCTCCCGCGGCAAGAAGGAGAGACAGGGGTCCCAGAAGGCCTTCGGAGCGCCGCAGAAGAAAAAAGCCGAGGATGCCGGTCATTCCCCAGGCCAGAAGGACAAGCAGGCTTGTGTCGAGAGAATCAGGAAAGGGAGTCATGGATGGAAGGGGCGGGGCGGAAGGCTCTTCGCCTCCCGGAAGCCTTGCGGTTTCGGGGTGAAGAGTTTTATTCGGCCAGCCATGGGATTCCCGTCTGTTACGGATGCTCCGTTCATTATTCTGTTCACAGGTGTCAATTATATCATTTGATCTGGGGAGGAATGCAACGGGCTGTTCTGTGGGCAGTTATGGGGGAGGGATTGGATCGATCCTTGAATTTCGCCTCCCGGGGCGTTTAGGATGGAAGGGATGCTATGGAGGGCGAGAATGCGAGAAGATCCACGAGAAATCCAGCAAAACGAAATCGCACGGGAGATCGAGCGGAGCCAGGGACCGATTCCCTGGTGGATGGTCATTTTGATCGTCATCGTCTACGCCACCGCGATCATCCTGTCGCTCCCCATTCTTGGGAACAGGACCGGGCAGAACATCAACACCTTTTTCAGTGACACCCACAAGAGGGGAACTTTCGACTTCGGAACGGTGGGAGGAGGGGCCTATCTGGCCGGGGGATTTTTTGTGATCTATTATGTCTTCATGATCCGGCCCCGGCGCAAGAACAGGAAAAAGTCCGCCGATCTCTCCGGTCCCTGACGGGTGGAGACTGTCCGCGGAAAGATTCTGGCCTCGTTCCTTTTCTTTTTTACCTGCCTCACGACGACCGGGGCAGGAGCGCTCCTGGCGGGCAAGGACCCTTTGTCCTCCCTAGGCGGATTGGCCTCCGGAATTCCCTACTCTTTCACCCTCATGCTGATCCTGTCGGCGCATGAGGCCGGCCATTACCTCGTGGCGAGGAGGTATGGCGTGGCATCCCCCCTGCCATGGTTCATTCCGGCACCGACGCTCATCGGAACTTTCGGGGCTGTGATCCGGCTGCCCCGTCTTCCCGGAAGCCGGCTCGCCCTATTCGACATCGCTCTGGCCGGTCCTATGGCAGGACTTTTTCCGTCCATCGTCGCCCTCGCCGTCGGCATCCACCTTTCCACGTCCCTTCCGGGAGGAAGTCACCCGGGAACGGGCCTGGAGATCGGAGAATCTCTCCTCTTCCGTTTTCTGGAATGGATCTTTTCGACCGGTTCCACCGGCGACTCGACCCTCCTCCTCTCACCGGTCGGGTTCGCGGGATGGGTCGGACTGCTCGTGACGGCGCTCAACCTGATGCCGGTCGGGCAACTGGATGGAGGCCACCTGGCCTGGGCGCTCCTGGGGGCCCGGGCCCGAGGCCTCCTCTGGGGAATTTTTCCCCTGCTCCTTTACCTGGGCTTCCGGGGATGGAAGGGCTGGTGGATCTGGGCGGCTCTTCTTCTTCTCATGGGGGTGTCCCATCCGGAGCTTTCCGGGGATGGAGGCCGGCTTCCTGTGTCCCGGATTGTCTGGGGAGTCGCCGCCCTTGTCATCGAGATTCTGGTTTTTGTTCCCGTTCCTCTGCGATTTGCATGATCTTGTCGACCATCCAGCCGTGGAGGAATCCGTTGCTGGCGACCACCAGGGGGGCCTCGAGACGGAACGGGCTCCCGCATCCGTCGGAGACCGTCCCGCCGGCTTCGCGAACGATCAGCGTGCCTGCCGCCGTGTCCCAGGGAGACAGTCCTCTCTCCCAGAATCCGTCGAGCACCCCCATCGCCACATGGCAGAGATCGAGTGCCGCCGATCCCGAACGGCGGATTCCCTGGACCTCCCGGGAGAAGCCTTCGAAAGTCGCCATGTTTTTGAGTCGGGGGGTATCGGCGTGGCTGTATGAGAATCCGGTGGCGAGAAGGCTCCTCTGGGGAAGGCTTTCCCGGGAGACGGAGAGTCGCTGTCCGTCGAGGGTCGCTCCCCGACCGGCCGCCGCCTCGAAGTGCAATCTCCGCAGAGGGTCGACCACCAGGCCGTAGAGGAGGGATCCTGCGGATTCGAAGGCGATCGAGATGCAGAAACAGGGGTATCGGTGGGCGTAGTTGGTCGTTCCGTCGAGGGGATCGATGATCCATCGGTGGGGGCTCGCTCCGGACGGCATGCTTCCTCCGCTCTCTTCGGCGAGGAATCCATGGTCGGGATAGTCCCGGGAAATGGTTTCCATGACGGCCCGTTCCGAGGCCAGGTCGATCTCCGTGACGAGGTCGATCCGGCCCTTGTATCCCACCTCGATCGTCCGGGTCATTCCCTCGAGAAGGATTCCGGATGCGAGAGTTGCCGCTCTCCGGGCCGTGTCGGCGATTTGTCCGGGGAGAATTCCGGGGGGCCAGGAAATTCCTCCTCCGGATCTGTCTGCATCCTTTTGATTCATCGAACCTCCCATCTGTGCCCGGAAACCAAGAGCGTGTCGCCTCGCGCCTCGCCCATCCTAGCAGATTCCGCCCGGATTTCCATCGGACGATCCCGCCCGGAAGGGATGGGGCTATCCAGAGAGAGGGATCTTGTACGATAATGGAAAAATGAACCCTGACATCGGGGAGGAGGGCTGCACGTCATGTTTGTAACGATTACCTTTATTCGCTGGCTCCATCTTGTGGGGGCGGCGGCGTTGGTCGGAGGGATGGTCCTCCAGCTTTTTGTCGTGAGCCCGCTCCTTTCCTGGGTCGATCCCTCGATTCGCGGCAAGCTCGCGAAGAAGGCGACGGATTTCTATCTCCCGGTGTTCTGGGTGAGCCTTTCACTCCTCATCATGACCGGGGCTTTCGTCATCTTCGATAGGCTCGTCTCTCTTGAGAACATGGTCTTCCCATACAAGAACTCCTACGAGACTTTCTGGCTCCTGAAGCTGAGTTTCGTCGGCGGAATCGCCCTCTTGGGAATCCTGATCGCCCGGATGTCGGGCGAGATCCGGACGACGACCCGGCAACAGCTGGCGACGGGCCCGGATTCCCAGGAGGCCCTGAAGCTCGAGGAAAAGAAGAGCCGGCTGCGCCAGACCGTGGGGCTTCTCCGGAACCTGAACGTCGTCCTCGGCATCTTCGTTCTTTTATGGGCCGCTGTTCTCCAGAACATTTTCGGACTACTGATCCTCCGTTAGCTCCGCGCGGACAATTCGCGCCCCTACCCAAAGAGAGGAGCTTTCTTGGCGTATTTTCTCAAAAAGAACGACCGTCCCAAAAATGTCGCCGACCGGAAAATTCCCACGACGATGGCGACCCAGCATCCGGACAATGCGGCCGCCCCCTACTGGAAGGCCAATCAGGAGCCCTTCATCAGCACTCTCGACGAGATCGAGGAGTGCTACCGGAGCTACATCGACATCGGCTGCCAGGAGTACATGTGGGACTGGGAGGGGAAATACGTCGACGAAGGGGTTGTCGAAAAACTTTTTTCCTCGCATTTCGACTACTTCAAGGAAAATCAGATCGGAAAGGACGTTTTTCTCACCTTCCGGCTTCCGAACATCTGGTACGAAAAGGAATACCGGATCGCCCGGGCCTACATCGGGATCCTGACATTCGAGGATCTGGCGCGGGATCTGGGCGTCAAGACCCCGCCAGTGTTTGAAGTCATTCTGCCCATGACCGATGAAGGGCAGAAAATGATCTATCTCCAGCAAACATTCCGCAAGATTGCCCGCCTCAAGCACCAGGTGTTCGACGAGGAGGGCGCGGTCCGTGATCCCTCCTATCTGCAGGTCATTCCCCTGGTGGAAGGGGTTTCGGAACTGACCGTCTCCCGCAAGATCCTGCACGATTACGTCGACCTCCATGCCGCGGAATACGGATCGAAGCCTCTTTACCTTCGCCCTTTCATCGCCCGGTCCGATCCCGCCCTGAACGCGGGAATCGTTCCCGCCACCATCGCGGCCAAGGTGGCCCTCTCGGAATACTTCCGCTTCGAGGAGGAGTCCGGGATACCGGTCTTCCCCATCATGGGGGTGGGATCTCTTCCGTTCCGGGGCGGCCTCTCTCCCTGGAATGTTCCTCACTTCATCGAAGAATACCCGGGGGTCCGGACGGTAACTGTCCAGTCGGCCTTCCGGTACGACTATCCCCAGGAGGATGTCCGGGAAGCCATCAATCTCCTCAATCGCTCCCTCCCGGGAACCGTGCCTCTGGCCTATACTCCTGACGAGGTTTCTGCGGGCGAGCGGCTGGTCTCCATCTTCTCCAATCATTATCAAAAGACGGTGGAGGAGGTCGCGGATGTGATCAACAAGGTCTCGAGCAGCATCCCTCCCCGCCGGGAGCGCAAGCTTCATATCGGGCTCTTCGGATATTCCCGGGGAATCGGACAGAAGCATCTCCCCCGTGCGATCGGATTCACCGCCTCCCTATATTCCCTGGGGATCCCCCCTGAATTGATCGGGACCGGGAGGGGGATCGCCCAGGCGATCCGGGAAGGATACGGGGACACCCTTTCGCTCTTCTATCGCCGCCTCAAGGACGACATGCAGGATGCGGGGCATTATCTGAACAAGGAAAACCTCAACTTTCTCGCCTCGGAAAACCAGGCATGGATGGCGGTCAAAGAGGATATCGATCTCGTGGAAGATTTTTTCAAGATCGAACTGGGCCCTGTGACGGTCGAGCATTACCTTCACAGGAACTTCGTCTCCAGCATCTATTTTCTGATGCAGGAAGAGAAGGACTTTTCCGACTATCTTCTCAAGTCGGCGCTTCTTCGAAGATCCCTCGGATAGTCGGGTCGTCAAAGTGATGATTTTTCAGGAGAGTCTTCTTGGCCAAGTCCCTTGAAAAAAGGCTTTTTTTAAAGCTCGTCATGCCGGTGGTCGTTATGATTGTGATTTCCTGGGTCCTTTACACCGTCAAGGACCCCTTGATGAAGGGGGCCGCCTTCGTGGCGCTCCTGTTCTTCGTTTCCTTCGTTGTCTTCATCCTCAGGAAGCAATGGCAGGAAAAGGAGGACTTCAAGGTTCCCACCTGGCTTTTTGTGGTTCTTATATCGATTCTCATCCTATTTCTGACTCTTGTCGGGGTCCTGCCCATCGTGACAATGTTCACAAAGCCTCCCGCATCCTATCCCTGACACACCTCCACCCCTTCCCGGCCCTTCGGGCAGGGGGGCATTTTTTCCACATCCCGGGGAAAAATGCGACACTTACTGCTCTGCGAGCCATCGGCCTAGCAGGAATGGTGCAGTTCAAGTCATCATTATTTCATGTTTTTTAAAATATTATTTTTTTGGCATCCGCCTTGCTTTGGATTTGTCGTAGGGATATGGAAAAACGGTCAGTCGATCCGGATGCAGATCACCGGGAAGCCGGTAAGGCGGAATCAACGCTCCCAAGTGGGGGGAGGGAATGAGGATGAGATGGCAAAGAACGCTGGCGAAGCCGGTTGAGATCCGGGGGACAGGCCTGCATTCCGGAAGGGAAGTGGCTCTGCTTCTTCATCCGGCCCCCGAGAACCACGGGATCGTCTTTCATCGGTCCGATCTGGGAAGCGTCTATATCCCGGCGCATGTCCGATTCGTCTCGGCGGAGCGTTCGACGCTTTCGACCGTCCTTTTTGATGGCCAGGCGACAGTTCAAACGATCGAGCATCTGATGTCCGCCTTGAACGGGCTTTACCTCGACAATCTCGTCGCCGAGATCGACGGCGCTGAGCTTCCCATCCTGGATGGGTCGTCCCGCCCTCTCGTCGACGCCATTTCCGCCGCCGGAATCGTAGAACAGAAGAAGACCCAGAGATTCTATCGTGTCGTCCGGTCCGAAGAGTTCGTCTCTGGCAACAAATATCTCGCGATCGAACCATCCGACCGCTTTGAGGTGGATTACGAGATCGACTTCGGTCCAGAACTTCTTCAAAGGTATCGCTTTACCCTGAGCGAATCCTCCTACGGGTCGGACATCTCCCGCGCCAAGACCTTCTGTTTCGAATCGGACATCCACAAGATGCGCGCCATGGGACTGGCCAGGGGAGGGAGTCTTTCAAACGCTCTTGTGATGGGCAAGAACGCCCTCCTGAACCCGGATCAGCAAACCTATGCGGACGAGTTTGTGCGCCACAAGATTCTTGATTTTCTGGGAGACATGAGGCTGCTCGACCGCCCGGTGGTCGGACGTTTCGTCGTCCGACGGGGGGGGCACGCCTTTCATACCGAGTGCCTCCGCTCCCTCTGGGAGAAAGGAAATCTGGCCCTTTCCTCCGCCAAGGCGTCCGCTTCGGATGTCGAAGCGCCTCCCGTCCCCGGAGAAAAGCTCATCCCCCTCGGTCAGTAGGCATTTCGGCAAGCGCTCCCTTTTCGAGTCCTTATCCCCGGGCGGGTCTTTCCCGGGCCCGGGAAAGGGAGAGAATTGAGCAGACAAGTGGAGCCTCCGAAACTTCCGTCTGGCAGCCGAGACGGTATTCGGGTTCGAGCATCATGGCCTTGGCCAGAAAGTCTTCCTTGGGGTTCCGGGCTCCCAGCGAATCCAATCCCTCGACGATCTTTACGAGACAGGTCCCGCAGGCCGCATTCCCACCGCAAACGAAGCCGAAGGTGATTCCGTTGGCCATGGCTCCCTGAAGAATGGTCTGCCCCGGAAGAATCTCTATTTCACGATCGAGTTCGATGATCTTGACGGAGGGCATGGACGCTCCCTTCTCTGGTTTCAGTGTCCGTAGAGCCTGTCGACGAGACCACGAACCGCCACTCTGGCGACGACATCGAATGTGGCGGGAGTCGACGGGAAAACGATCTTCTCGTATCCACGCCCTTCCCCCACACCTTCCCAGACAATGCGGTCCTGCCGGATGTCGTAAATCCTGGCATAGACACGAACCTGTTCGGCACCACCGGCAATTTCGGCCATCTGGATCTGTGTCTCGAGCAGGTATCGGACTCCCAGGCGCTTTCCAAAGGTCCGTGCGGCCGTCATGCCCCGAATGCTGTGGGCCGAGATGTGCGGTTCCATCTGGTTCCAGAGGGAGGCGAGCGAGCTGTCTTTCCCGAGTCTTTGTCCGACCTGGGATTCAAGGAGAAGGTTGCCGGGTGAGGGGTTCCGGGTATTCATCTCAGTATCGATCAGAGCCCCGATGGCCGAGGCATCCTTCGCTGTTCCGGATCCGGCCACGGTGGGAGTGATCGCGACCCCGTCCCGGGTGAGAGTTGCGGGGGAAAAGCCGTCGGCCATGTAGGATTCTTTGGAGAGGTTGTTGATCGAGTCGGCGCAGGAAGGAAGCAATAAAAGAAGGATCGGGAAGGCAAAATTACGGATTTGGTTTTTCAGGGTCATCAGTTTTGTCCATTAATTGTGAAAAGTCCATGTGGGGTGGGGTTTTCTTAAGAATTCCCTCTTTCACGAAAATGGGGACCTGCCCCCGGATGGCGATGGCTACGGCGTCGCTGGGACGGGAGTCGATCGAAAACTCCGCACTGTCCGACAGCAGATGAAGGGTGGCGTAGTATGTCTCCCCCTCGAGCCTGTTGATGACGGCGGACAAGAGCTTCACATTGATGGAAGCCAGGAGGGAAATGAAAAGATCGTGCGTCTGCGGCCGGTCAGGGTGAGAACGGGCGAGGCCCATCGAAATGGCCTGGGCTTCGAAAGGTCCGACCCACACCGGAAGCGTCCATTCCCGGCTTTCGTCCTGAAGGATCAGAATATAGGCTTGGTTCGTTGCGTCGAAGAAAATTTCCCTGACGAAGACCTGGATCATGGAAGGACTCCTTTCCGGAGTATTTCCGGGTTTTGATTCTATTCTACCATTGAAAAGCACGGGATGGAAAACGCTGATTCCTCTGGTATTCCGAATCGAGTGAAACATTCGTGTTTCAATATTGAAGCACTATCAATTCTATGATATGGTCTCAGGGCGGGGGATTTGGGGGTCTCCCGAATAGGATTATTTCTGAGAGAGAAGGTTTTCCTGACCTGGACCGAAGGGTCTCAAAAAAAGGGAGGACAATTATGAAGAAGATTTCCGATCGTGGAGAGTCCAAGGGAATGTTGGCGGTGGTAATGGTCGCTGGTCTTTGGTTCGGGCTTATCGCCGTCTTCGACCATATTTCCATGCTCCAGAATCACTGGATGGGTTCTTGGTGATTCTTTTTTCGAAATGAGATAAAAAAAGGGTAGCCGGAAGGCTACCCTTTTTTTTGGTCTGATCGGTTCCTTCTTCAGGACCCGGAAGAACCTTCTGGATGTTGCGGTCCCGAGACAAGGGTCAGGACGGGTTCAGCGGGAGATTCCGCAGTCGCAATGCCGGACTCCTCAAGGGAGTGGCTTTCCGGAATGGAGGACGTCACTGCGTCTGGGCTGGCTGCCGGGACCTCTTCCGCAGACGAAGACTCCTCTTGGGGAGATTTGGAAGGAATGTCGGGCATGAAACCTTCCTGGATCCTCCGCCAAAGATTTTCGAGGGCCGCAAAGCCAGCGCCCCTTTTTGTTCCCCCCGACGCCTGCTCGAGCAGAATGCTTCTCAGAAAGACCCCCATGACAAATCGGCGCTGATGGGACGGCCCGGATTCTTCCACCAGAAGGATTTCCGGAGTTCCTCCGAAATGCTGCTGGGCCCATTTCTGGATCAGGAGCTTGTAGTTCGGAGGGTTCTTCCCTCGTTCGCGGGTCTTTGGAAGGTCCTGCTCCGGAGAAGCCGCAGGTAGACGCCGGACCTCCCGTGGGGGGGAGGACTCGATGGCGCGAAGAATCTCCTGCAGCGGCTGGGCAAACCACGGGATCAGGATCTGGCGAGCGGTCTCCAGTCCATATTCGCAGTAAATGGCCGCGGCAAGCGATTCGAAGGTGTCGGCAAGAAGGGACTGGTTCTCCCGTTCTCCTGAAGAATGGCTCCCCTTGCCAAGAATCATGTAGGACCCGAGATCCATGCGTCGGGCGATCGATGCAAGGGTCTGGGTGCTCACGATTGTGGAAAAAACCTGCCCGACCTCCCCCTCCGTGGCCTGAGGCCACATGTTGAGGAGGTATTCGCTGACAATGAGCCCGACAACCCGGTCTCCGAGAAATTCAAGGCGCTCATAATTGGGAATGGGCTTTTTTCGACCCCGTTCATGAGAGGCTGAGCGATGGGTCAAGGCCTCTTCTATGCGGAGGCTTTCCTTGAATGGAAGGCCGAGCATCCGGATCAGAGTCTCCGCTGATTTTGGGGTGTTCCCCTGCCGGACCTCTCCCAACGGAACCTCCAATCTAGTTTTGTTCGTTCCCGGTGGTGCTGGATTAGCGGAATTGATCATCGAAAAAGAGCTCTCCCACCTCCGGATCCCGGGGAGAACAGCCACGTTCCAGAGGTGCAGGTTTTCATCATAGCATATTTTTCAGGAGGGAATTGTGTTTGGGATCACGCGAAAGGAGGAGGGAGGGTCGTGGACAGGGTGATCCGAGCGCGGTGGGAACGGGAAGTCTCCTGCAGTTTCGGACCGATGTCGCCGTGAAAGGGCGGATTGCCCGTCCCGCTCGGGATCTCATAACGTGTCGGGTGTCTGGCCTTTACCCCGGCTGGCAGAAGAGACAGTGGTAAAGGGAACGGGCTTCGAGGGTCGTGCGCTGGACGGGAAGACCGCACCCGGTGCAGGGGAGTCCTTCGCGTCCATAGACCAGGTGGTGCCTCTGATAGCCTCCGGCCCGACCGTCCTCGCGGGAGAAGGAGTGGATGGTCGATCCGCCTTCCGTTATGGCTGCCTCGAGGACCGACTGCAGGGCGGCCCACAGGGCCAGGGTCTCGCTGGACGAAAGGGAGCGGCTCTCCCGGAAGGGGGACAGCCGCGCCGCAAAAAGGATCTCGGCCATGTAGATGTTGCCGACTCCAGCCAACAGGCGCTGATCCATGAGTGCCCCCCGGAGGGGCCGGGAGGTTGAGGAGAGGAGGGTCCCAAGGTCGTCCGGGCTGATGGCGAGAGCATCCGGCCCGACTTGGGACAGCAGGTGGGCCGTTCGGGGGTCCCCTGCAAATTCGATCCGCCCGAACCGCCGGGGATCGACCCAGACGAGTCTTGATCTCCTGTCGGAAAATCGGATCTCGAGGTGGCTGTGTGGAGGGTTTGTGCGGGAGTCGATGCGTCTCCAACTCCCCGACATCCCGAAGCGGGACAGAAGGAAAAGGGTTCCCCGGTCGGCTGCACTCTCTCCCGCCGGGAGGTTGGTCCCGGGGCGGGAAAATCCCATGATCAGGGTTTTTCCGTGACGACCGATTCCGGCTCCGACCCATCCGGAGCCGGGGAGATCCTGGGGGGGGGCTCCCACCCTGATCCTTTTTTCATGAATTCTTATTCCGGCGACGGGGGCTCCGGTAAAAAAAATCTCGAGATCCCTTTTCGAGGTTTCGACTTCGGGAAGTTCCGGCATGGAGGGAGAGTCCTTTCTTTAGATCGATCATACCCCAGCCGATCCATGATGGCCATAGAGAAGGACCGACAGGGCCAGACCCACCCCGCTCACGAAAATCCACAACAGAAATCCGAGGCCGACGGGCTTCCAGCCGAAACGGACCAGACGGGAGAGATGGGTTTCGAGTCCCATTCCCACCATGGCGACCGCGAGGATTCCGGCGTCGATTTTCTGCAGAATAGATAGAAAGTGGGGGGGGATCGCGATCAGGAAGTTCAGAAGGACCACTCCGGCAAATGCGGCCACGAACCAGGGGAAATGCCGCGCATGATCCCCGTGGCCCCTTTCGCCTTGTCGAGACCTGAGGAGAATCATGGCTTCCAGCAGGAGGACGACCGGAAGGAGGAGGGCGACCCGTGTCAGCTTGAGAACTGTTCCGGTCCGAAGGGATTCGTGGGAGTAGGGGAGTGTCGCTCCGATCACCTGTCCGACCTCGTGAATGGAAGAGCCGGCCCAGGCTCCGTAGACGGAGTTTGGCAAATGGATGAGGCGGTTGGCCAGAGGAAAGAGAAACATGGAGAGCGTTCCGAAAATGGTGACGGTTGCCACCGAAAAGGCGACCTCCTCGTCCCGGCCCCGGATGACGGAGTTGGCCGCGACGATGGCCGAAGCCCCGCAGATCGCGGTTCCCGTTCCGAGGAGGAGGGAGAGGCTGTCCGGAAGCCCCTTGCGTCGACCGAGCCAGACCGCAGCCCCATAGACGAATGAGATGACCAGAAGGTCGAGGAGAAGCCCCCGAAGTCCGACGGAGAGAATCTCGCGGGCGGAAAAGTCGAATCCCAGGCCGATGACCCCAAGGCGCAGAAGCCGGCGGAAGGAGAAGTGGATCCCGGGTTCGAAGCGGCCATGGACGGGAAAGAGGTTTCGGACGAGGACCCCCAGAAGGATTGCCAGGAGAATGGGGCCCACAAGCATGCTTCCGGTGAGGTGCCGGGACAGGAGACTTCCGCCGTAGGCCAGAATGGCCAGAGCGACGGAGAGAAGGATGCCAGGTAGAAGAGGGAGGATGCGGGATGAGGGATTGTTCTCCATGCGGAATCCTTCGGAAAGGGATTGGGTGTTGGAACCCGGAGCGTGGCCATGTACGATACCTATTGTAACGGGTCGGGAACGGGAACGGCATTGACATTTCTAATCAAACAGAAAAGGAATGCGAATGGACGGGGACTGGAAGGGCTTCGTCGGCGAATGGATGGGCAAGTCCGGGAAGCCGGGGGGCTTTGATCGGGAAGCTCTGGCGGGAGACGCCTCCAACCGGAGGTATTTTCGTGTCCGGTTTTCGGAAGGATCCCTGCCTCCGGCAATTCTCATGCAGAAAAACGCGGGAGAGGGTTTCAAAAAATCCGAGGAGGCCGTATCCGGTGGAGCCACCGGCCCCCCGGGAGACCCCTTCATTCTGATCGCCCGGTTTCTTTTGTCGCGGGGGATTCCCGTCCCGGCCCTCTATCATGTTCGTGAAAGCGGGGAGCTCATTCTCCAGGAGGATCTGGGGGACCACACCCTTGCCGGGCGCCTTTCCCGGAACCCGGAGGAGACGGAGGCCCTGACGGAAAAGGTCCTCTCCCTCCTGGTCGCCCTCCAGAAGATTTCCTGGGAGGAAGATCTTTCCTGGCTTTCCGGGCGGAGATTCAGCCGGGATCTGATTCGCTGGGAGTTCGAGCACTTCGTCGAATATGGTCTTGCCGGAGCGCCCGAAGCCGCCCTCTCCCGGATCCGGGAGGCCTTCGACCAGGAGTCGGACCTTCTCGCGCAGGAGACCTCTCCGGTTCTCGTCCACAGGGACTACCACTCCCGGAACATCATGGTCCGGGAGGACGGGAGCCTCGGCCTCATCGATTTCCAGGATCTTCTTCTGGGATCGCCCTTTTACGACCTGGCCTCCTTCCTGTTCGACGCCTACCGCTCCCTTCCCATGGAGGAGGTCCGACGATGGCTCGTCCGCTATCGCGAACAGGCGGTCGAAGCGCGGGTCCTTCCGGCCACACTCTCTCCGGACCTGGCCGCGGCCTCCCTGTTCCGGCACGCATTTCAGCGCAACCTCAAAGCCTGCGGGCGTTTTTTCTATATCGCCGATGTCAAGGGAAATCCGTCCTTCCTCCGGTCGGTTTCCGGCACGCACCGGAATCTCGAGCGGCTCGCCAGCGCCCTTCCCGACCTCGCTCCGGTCTACGGAGAAATCCGTCCCTTTCTCCGGATGCCATCCGGGGAGCAGGAGGTGTGAAGATCTGTGGATTTGTCCTGGCCGCGGGGCTTGGGACGCGGATTCGCGCCCTTTTCCCCGATCTTCCGAAACCCCTGATCCCCGTGGCCGGTCGTCCTGCCATATCCTGGCCGCTGTCTTTTCTGGAGGGGTGCGGAGCGTCACGGGTCATCGTCAATACCCATTACCGGAGGGAGATGATGCGGACGGCTCTGCCCGGTCTCGTTCCCGGGGGGATGGAGCTGGTCCTCTCCGAAGAGGAGACGATCCTTGGAACCGGCGGTGGGATCCTGAACGCCCGGAAGTGGTTTCGGGAGTTCGACTGGCTGGTGGTGGTCAATGCGGACATCCTGACCGATCTCAGGCCGGGACGGTTCCTCCATCGGGCGATCGCGGACCGCTCCGATATCCACCTGGTGCTTTCCCCCCGGGGCCCCGAAACCGAAAGGGGACGAATCGGCCGGGAGCCTGGGGGAGGTCTCTGGCTCACGGGGGACGAGCGGCTTGCCGGAACCCGGTCCGGTGTCTTTCTCGGGATCCATTTCATCCGCCCTTCTGTTTTCGAGGGGTTCGGCCTCGAAGGGGCTCCCTCGATCATCGATCTCTATCGTCGGATGCGGAGAGGGGGGAGGCGGATCCGGGGAAGCTTCACCCGCGCGTTCTGGGTCGATCTGGGAACGGAAGATGGATATCGGCGCGCTCTCGAACATTTTGGATCCGGTCGGAAGAGAGACCGGAGGGAGGAGGGGTAATCTGCCCGAGGACCGCCTCTTCCCGGGCTCCGGTCACGCTCTTGATCGCGCCGGGACAGCCCGAAAGGGTCAGAAGGGCAAGATAGGCGAAAGCCGCCGATTCGATCGACTGGGAGGGAAGGCCGAATTCGCCCGATTCCTGGACCGGAATCCCTGTCAGGACTTCGATCCGCTCCATCAGGAAGCGGTTCCGGACCCCTCCCCCGCCCGCAACGATGAGCCGCGGGGGGGAGGCCAGAAATCGAAGGCTTTTCCGGATCCCTTCCGCGGTCAGTTCGGTCAGGGTGGCCAGCAGATCGTCGATCCGGCCATGCGGATCGAGCCCGATGGATCGGAGGAAACTCAGGATCTCCTCCAGCCGGGCCTCGCCCCACTCCTCGCGACCCGTCGATTTGGGGGGGAACCTGAAAAAATAGGGGTCGGCAAGAAGGATCTCCAGTAGAGGCCGGAGGACCGTCCCACGCCGGGCCCGTTCTCCGTTTTTGTCGATCGCCTCCCGTCCGTCGGTCAGGGCGAGGATGGCGAGGTCGAGAAGCATGTTGCCGGGTCCGGTGTCGAAGGCCGTGACCGGAATGCCGCTCCCGGAGGCGGGAAGGAAGGTGATGTTGGCGATTCCTCCGATGTTCAGGAAGGCCCGGTGCTCTCCGGCAGTGAAGACGGCCCGGTGGAGAACAGGCGCGAGGGGCGCCCCGCATCCTCCGGCGGCCAGATCCGCTCCCCGGAACTGGGAGACGACCGGAGCGCCGAAGGCACGGGCCAGGGGAAATGGGTCGGCAAGCTGGTAGGAGACCCCCCCCACCTCGGGGGCATCGGAAAGAAAGCTCAGCCGGTGGGCGATCGGATGATGCCGGAGGGTGACTCCATGGGTTCCGACGGCGCATAGGAGGTCGGAGGGGAGTCCGGCTTTTTCGAGAAGGATTTCTCCGAGCCGGACTTCCTTCCGTGAGAGAAGGTTGGCCATGTCCGGCATGAAACGGGAGGGGTCCTCCAGACGATCGCGGCCTGAAATCCAGTCTTTCATATCCTGTCTGAAGGCTGGTTCGAAGGGGGATTCTTCGAAAGCCAGCAGTCGGATCGTCCCCTTTTCAACGGAAATCAGAGAACCGTCAATTCCATCGAGAGAGGTCCCGCACATGAAACCCAATGCAAGAAGTGGCGGCCTTCCGGATCTGTCGTCCATGTTTCTCCTGTCGGTTGCCCGGCCTTCCCAGATGCCTCCCCCCGGATGGCCCGGGATCATCGGACTGGCGGGACGTTCGAATGTCGGGAAGTCTTCCCTCATCAACCGTCTTGCGGGGGCCCACCGTCTCGCCCGGACGGGAAAGCGTCCGGGGGCCACCACCTATCCCAACCTTTACCGTATCCAGTCGGGAGGGTACTTTCTCGATTTTCCCGGTTATGGATATATGAACCGGAGCCAGGGGACGCGGCAAACCTCCCAGGATGTCTCGACCGCCCTGGTGGAGTCCCGTGAGGACCTGTCGGCGATCCTTCTTTGCATCGATATCCGGCGGGACCTCCTTCCGGCTGACCAGGAGGCGGCGCGATGGTTTCTCTCACGCAATCTTCCAGTCGCCCTGGTTCTGACGAAGCTCGACACCCTGTCGGGAAATGGCCGGACGGGGCCCATCAGGAGTTGGCGACGCTGGATCGAGGAGGAGGATGCAGACGGGATTCTGGGGCTGTTTCCCGTCAGCGCCCGAAGCGGAGAAGGCATTCCGGCGGTAGCCGAGCTTGTAGGGAGACTTCTTTCGGGATTCGAGGAGCCCGGAGTGGAGGCTATCGGGGAAGGATGTCCCCCGGGGTGACCCCGGTTCCGTTGTTCCGTTTCGCATAGATGGCGACATAAGAGTGAGCCCGGAGTTTCTCGAGCCAGAGCCGTATCCGTTTTTCCGTCGTTTTTTTTGTCAGTTTGTTCAGGATGGTCTGCTTGATGTCGTCGAACTTCTGGTAGGGTTGGTTTTCCCGCTTCAGAACCTTGATGATATAGAATCCCCGCGAGGTCTTTATCAGTCCGCTGGCTTTGCCGACAGGCAGGGAAAAGGCTGGACCGATGAGCTCGGGAAGAAGTTGATCCTTGGTCAAATCCCCCAGCAGTCCTCCCGACTCGGCGTTGGGGCCCTGGGATTCGGAGCCTGCGAGCATCTCAAAGTCGTCGCCGCGTCCGATCTGGTTGAGGATATGCTGGCCTTTTTTCTCGATTTCGGCCAGCTGGGCAGGCGTCGCTCCGTCCGGGATGGAGAGGAAGATGTCGGCCAGGGAGACGTGGGAGGGGAGCCTGTAGTCGTTGCGGTGCTTGAGAAAGTAATCCCGGACCTCTTCCGGGCTGATGACGACGGTCGACCGGACTTCCTGGTTGACGAGTTTCAGCACGATCAGCTGTTTCTTGAGCTTGTGCCGGTATTGGCGGAAGGTCAGACCCTGGGAGGCAAGGGCGTTTTCGAGCTGCCATTTGGCCGAGATATTGTTTTTTTGCATGATGTCGTTGATGGCACGATCCACTTCGTCGTCGGTGACGGAAAGCCCCATCCGGTCGGCCTCCTCAAGCTCGAGCCTCTCGTTGATCTTTTTCATCATGACATTGTATTCGAGGGAGGAGATCAGCTGGCGGTAGGCTTTTCCCTGATAGGCGGCGTGGAGCTTTTCGAAGGTGGGCTTGAGCTCCCTGTCGATCTCGCTCTTCGTGATCGGGTGATGGTTGACGACAGCCATGACGCTGTCTATCAGGATCCCGTCAGCCGCAGAGGCCTCTGTCACTCCGGGTACCGAAAGAAGGAGTAGGGAAAGAGTGAAGGGCAGGAGGCTGCCTCGGAAGAATCGGTCAGGAATCGGGCGGATCTGGGCCAAGGGAATCCTCGAAAAAAAACGTTCAGGAATTTGTCATTTTTCAATCATACATGATTGTCGGGGACATTCCTACGGGGAATGTTGAGATCAGGGCTCCTGGAGAGAGAGGAAAGGACGGTATCGTGGAAGGACCACTAGCGGGTTCCGGCTCATTTCCTTTGAAAACCAGTCTTCGAGCTCTTTTCTTCGGGCCCGCCTGACAATCTTTTTCCGGATCGAGGACTTCACGGAGGCAAACTTCCGGACGTGGGCGGGAATCATCCTGACAAGCTTCAGGATGTGATATCCGTAGGGAGAGGGGATCAGGGGGCTTACCTCTCCGGGCTTCATCGAGAAGAGGCGGTTGAAGGGAGAGGGCATCTCGCCCATGGCGAAGGGAGGCAGGAGTCCGCCATTCTTTCCTTCGGGGGAGAGCGACTTGGCCTTTGAGAGGGCGGAAAAAGAGCTTCCCGCTGCAAGGGCGGCGAGGATCGCCTTCCCTTCGTCCTCCGAGCGAACGACAATGTCTTTGGCCTCAGCCCGCTCAGGGAGGGTGTAGTGGGCCAGATGGCTCTTGTAGTCCTCCTTGAGCTTCCGAAGGGTCACGTCAGGAGCGGGGGCGACCTTCCGGGAGGTCTTTTCCAGTATGAGCCTTCGGCGAATGAAGGAATCCGGCGGGCTGTAGGGGGAGTGGGCGGGGGAGGGGGCCCCCGTCTCCTCCAGACGTTTTTTTTCCGCCGCCACCTCATCGGAGGAAACCTCCACTCCCAACTCCTTCCCTTTCTCCTCCAGAAGACGGTCATAAACCGTTTCGCGAAGGACGATGCTAGCCTGAGAGGAGGACCAGGAGTCGAGGGGTCGGGAGGCCAGGGCGTCAAGGCCGATAAAACGGGCCGTTTCCCGAAGGTCATTCGATGAAATGGGTTTTCCCGAGAGAGTCGCCACGACCCCCTCGGACGACGGGGGCTTCCCCTGACAGGCCGGGAGTGCTATGAAAATCAGTCCCGAAAAAAGAGCCTGGAGGAGCCTTCGGGAGATCATCTGGTTCCGGAGGTCGCTCCGGTCGATGCGGTCTTCGACGCTCCCATCACCTCGCCCAGTCCTTTCTGGTCGATCGAAATCTTCGTTTTTGCCCGCAGGGAGTTCAGAAAGGACTGGTATCGTTCCTGCTTCTGCTGTGAGGTGAGGAACTGGGAAATCCCGCTTTTGGCTTCATCAAAGGAAAGAAGCCTTCCGGACTGAACCTTGTCGATCTTGAAGAAATGGACACCATCCTTGAGAGGCAGGGGGCCGGTCACCGATCCCTGTGGAAGGTTGAAAAAGAACTTGGCGAACTGGGGGGGAACTGTCCCTTCGAAAATCTTTCCGACGGGTCCGCCCGAGTATCGGGAGATCGCCTTCGCGAATCCGTGACGTTTCTTCAGGGATTTTCCGACCGTCCCGGCGGTTTTTGCATCCGGAAGGATCAGCTGGCGGACGAAGACATATCCCGGCTGCCGGATTTCGCTTTTATGCTGGTCGTAATAGGTTTTGACATCCGCGTCGGTGACATGGACCTGTGAATCGACCTTCTTGTCCAGAAGCGCCTGGCGAAGGATCCGTTCCCGGCTGTTCCGGATTTTGCGGCTCAGGGAAGGATCGTTGGCGAGTCCCTCCCGTTCAGCCTCCTGGTTGATCAGGGCCCGGTCGATCAGACGATTCAGGACATCGCTCGGGACCGAGGCCGGAACCTGTGCGGGAAGTTTCATGGCCGAAATGGAGCGGACCAGTTCCTCCCGGGAGATCTGCTGTTCTCCGACGGTGGCGATAATTCCCGATCCGGAGGTTTTATGGCAGGCGGAGAGGAGGGAGAGGGCAAGGGAGAGAAAGATCCCGGTTCGAAAAGCCTGTCCGGGATTCGTGGTTGCCCGTGCGGAAGACTGTCCGGCGTGTGATGGCTGGTTCAAGAAGGACTCCTTAACATTTTGGGAGGATCGGACGGATCCTCCGGGGCTCGATTGTCACTTGGGGTCGGACTCCCGGTCCGGAGGGTGCAGAAAGCGTTTCAGGCCATCGATCAGGGGCCCGGGAAGTGTCCGGACGATTTTCCAAGATCCGTCAGCCTGAAAGGATACCCGGTCTCCAAAGAGATCCATGGCCCTTGACAGACGGTCCCGGGAAAAGATTCCGGCCCGTTCCTTAAGGACGGCTTCCCGCTCCCGAAGGGAAACCTCCGCGAATCCGGCCTTCGTTGCAAGAACCCGGATCCGGGCCCCCGAAAACAGGGTGCGCGTCGGGCGGGGGAGAGGGCCGAACCTGTCGCCCAGCTCTTCCTCTATCCGGTCGATGGCCTCAAGAGTGTCAGCATGAGCGAGGCGCCGGTAAAAGTCAATTCTTTCCGAGGGATGGTCAATGTAATCTTCAGGGATCCTGGCCTCGATCTTCCATTCGACGCGCGCCGGATCGGTTTTTTGCTGCGTGTCGGGGAGCTCTGTCAGGTGGCCGATGGCCTCCTCCACCATTTCGAGGTAGAGATCGAGTCCGACCATGGCGACCTGGCCTGTCTGCTGATGGCCGAGGAGGCTGCCGGCCCCCCGGATTTCGAGATCTCTCATGGCGATCTGGTATCCCGATCCGAGGCCCGAATGTTCCTGGAGGGTGCGAAGCCTTTTCTTGGCCAGATCGTTCAGGCTGTCTTCGGCTCCCGTGATGAAGTAGGCGTAGGCCTGTTGCCCGCTCCGTCCCACCCTCCCCCGCATCTGGTAGAGTTCGGCGACTCCGAAAAGATCGGCCCGGTTGACAAGAATGGTGTTGGCCGAAGGGATGTCCAGCCCTGCCTCGACAATGGTTGTCGAGACGAGGATGCGGCTTTGGCGCTGAATGAAGCGGGACATGACTGCCTCGATCTCCCGCTCCTCCATCTGGCCATGGGCGAAGGAGACGTTGGCCTCCGGAAAGAGGGCGGCCAGGTAGCGGGCCCATCGTCCGAGGGAGGAGACCCGGTTGTGAATGAAGAAGACCTGACCCTCCCGCGCCATCTCCCGGTCGATGGCCTCCCGGATGCGTTCCCGGTCGAAGCGGATGATGAAGGTCCGGATGGATTTCCGGCCGGGAGGGGGGGTCATGATGAAGCTGATCCCCTTGAGTCCCGACATGGCCATCTGGAGCGTCCGGGGAATGGGGGTCGCCGACAGGGTCAGGCGGTCGACATGCGGAAACCGTTCCGTCAGCCGTTCTTTCTGTCGGACTCCGAACCGCTGTTCCTCGTCGATGATCAGGAGGCCGAGGTCGCGGAAGGAAACTGAGGCAGAAAGGAGGCCCGTCGTACCCACGACGATGTCCGTCTCCCCCCGTCCGAGACGCTCCCGGACGCACCTCTGTTCCGAAGCCGAAACCATCCGGGAGAGGCTTTCGATCCGTACGGGGAAGCCCGCGAATCGGTTCCGGAAGGTTTCGTGGTGCTGAAGGGCGAGCAGGGTGGTGGGGACCAGCACCGCCACCTGCTTTCCGTCGGCGACGCAACGGAAGGCGGCGCGCATGGCCACCTCCGTTTTCCCGAATCCCACGTCCCCCAGGATCAGGCGGTCCATCGGAGTGTCCGATTCCATATCCTGCATGACGGCGTGGACCGCCTCTTCCTGGTCTGGGGTCAGGTCGTAGGGAAAGGCCTGGTCGAACTCCCGGGTCATGAGCGATTCGGGAGAGAAGGAGAATCCCTGCGCTGTCTTCCGTCGGGCATAGAGCTCGACAAGCTCCGCGGAAATCTTTTCGATCTGCTTTCTGACCCTTGTCCGGGTGGCGGTCCATGACTTTCCTCCGAGGCGGTCGAGACGGGGCTCGATCCCCTCCGGGCCCTGGTAGGGCAGAACCTGGTCCATCTGGTCCACTGCGACGTAAAAGCGGTCTCCACCCTGATATTCGATCACACAGAACTCTCCGGAGGAGGATCCCACCGTCACCTCCCGAAGTCCCCTGTAGCGACCGATGCCCTGATGGAGATGAACCACGAAGTCTCCTTCGGCGAAGACGGGGCGGTCCCTGCGATAGGCCTGGGAGCGGGTAGAAAAGGAGCGGAAGGGGGGGCGGGAGACGGTTTTCCGGAACAGCCAGGTGTCCGAAAGGACGAGAAGGTTGTCGCGGACGGACTCGAACCCTTCCTCCAGGTCTCCGAGGAGAAGGGAGATGGGCTGCCGGCCTTTTTCTCCGGAATCGTCCCCGAAGGTTGTCATAAAGGAGAGGCCGCCGGCCTCGAAGACATCCTTGATCCGGTCCCGCTGGCCCCGGGTGCGGCAGAAAACGACGATCTTCATTGTGCGGGAGAGCTCCTCGAGATCGGGGAGCCAGGAGCGGTTCCGGTCGATGCGGGATCCGGCCGGGATGAGGAGGCGTGAGTCGGGTTCGTCAGGAATGGACGGAAGCGAGAGGCAGGGACGGGCCTTCTCCCATTCCTCTTTTTTCGAAAGAGTCAGGAATGCCTTGTCGGGAGGCGGAATCCATTTTCGCTCCTCCTCGGACAGGGCCTCCCATCCTTCCGTGATCCTTGTCGTCCAGTCCTGAAGCCTTGCGAGAAGGGGGGCCCAGTCGTCGACAAGGAGCAGGATGTCCTCCCGTGAAAAGACGGGAGAGCAGGCTTCGGGAAAGAATGTCGGAAAATGGCGTTCGATCCCGGGGGAGAAAGGAGGCAGGGTGTTCTGGAGGAGCCATTGTTCCTCCTCCGGGGATTGCCCTTTTTTGAGAACGGGTTTGAGCCATTCATGGCTCGGGAGAAGGTCGACCGAAGAAACGGACCCCACCGAGCGTTGTGTTCCGGGGTCGAAGAGACGGATGGAGCGGATTTCAAGATCGTCCCACTCGAGTCGCACCGGCTGTCTTCGGTCCGTCGAGTACAGATCGATCAGGGCGCCCCGGACCGAAAATTCTCCGGGAGCCGTCACCTGGGGGACCCTCAAATACCCGTAGGCGAGAAGGGTGTCGATGACCGATTGGGGATCCTCTTCCTGTCCGGCCGAGAGGAGCCGCTTCGTGGTGTGGAGGAGGGCCGGAGAAAGGGTTTTGCGAAGGACGGCGGCGATAGGGGAGACGACAAAATCGGGGGGATTCGGGCCGGCCATCCGGTCCAGGGCATGAATGCGTTCGGCGCGAATGAAGTCGGCCGGACTCTCCCGTTCGTAGGGAAGGGTCTCCTCCTCCGGAAAGAGAAGTCCGTCGAACGGCCGGTCCAGAAGCGACGCGGTCGTCCTGATTTCCTCATAGAGTCTGAGAGCCCGTTCGGGGGTGGCAGTGAGGACCCAGAATATTTCTTTCCGTCCAGCCTCCCTGAGCAGGGCCGGCAGAAAAGGAAAGGCCTCCCGGTTCACGCCCTCGATCCGCCCCGAGGTCTGCCTTGCTCCGGTGGCCGGAATTCGTGTCCGGAGAGCGTCGAGGGTGCGGCGGAAAGGGTGGAAGAGCGGCTCGTCAGCCACGGTTCTGCGAATATCGGTCGATGATCCGTTCAATCAGACCGGTGGTGGAGGAATCCGGCACCAGAGGGATGGAGCGGACCTCTCCCCCCCTCTTGAGAACTAGATCGCTTCCCACGATCCTGTCCGGGCTCCAGTCCCCACCTTTGACAAGGACGTCCGGAAGAATCTGTCGTATCAGCTCTTCCGGCGTATCGGCATCAAAGAATGTGACATAAGAAACGCAGGCAAGGGAGGCCATGACCCGGGCCCGGTTGTCCTCGGGGACGATGGGCCGGCGGGGTCCCTTGAGCGTCGCCACCGAACGGTCGGTGTTGAGTGCGACGACGAGGATCTCACCCAGCTCCCGGGCCTTTTCGAGGACCTCTACATGGCCGGCATGAAGGAGATCGAAACACCCGTTGGTGAAGACGATCCGTTCCCCCCTGGACCTGTGTCGGTCCAGGACGGGGAGAAGGGATTTCGGATCGAGAATCTTCGAGGAGGTCGCGGAAAAAGGAATGCTGGAGGCCATCGTCTGTCCGGATCCGGAGGTCAGGATGTGCGGGGAAACAGGATTTCTTCGACCATCTCGCACAGGACGTGGCCCAGGGTGATGTGCGTTTCCTGGATGCGCGGGGTCAAAGGGGAGGGAACGATGAAGGCCAGGTCGACAAGTTCTTTCATCCGTCCGCCTGTCCCGCCCCCGAACCCAATGGTCGCAAGACCGGTACTCCGGGCCTTTTCCAGGGCGAGCAGAACATTCTTGGAGTTCCCGCTCGTGCTGATTCCGATGGCCAGGTCTCCCGGACGCCCGTAGGCTTCGATCTCGCGGGCGAAGATGTGTTCGTAGCCGTAATCGTTTCCGATGCTGGTCAGAGTGGCCATTCCCGTTCCCAGGGCTATGGCGGGCAGACCCTTCCGGTTGATGTAGAAACGGCTGACGAGCTCTCCGGCGATATGGGAGGCATCTGTGGAAGAGCCCCCGTTTCCGAAGATGAGAAGCTTTCCCCCGCTTCGGAAGGTCTCGACCATCATGTGGGTCGCCTTTTCGATCAGGGGAAGGGACCCCCTCAGAAAGTCTTCCTTCGTGCGGACGCTGTCCCTGAAGATCGATTCGATTCTGGAGGAGAGGGTGGCATTGTCCATGGGAAATGGCTCCGAAGTGAATTGTTTCAGGCCTGCGCCCGGGTTTTTTCCAGGGCCCTCTTGAAGCGCTCCAGCGCCTCGCCCACAATTCTGTCATCGTGACAGGTCGAGAGGAACAGGGCCTCGTACTGGGAGGGAGGGAGAAGGAGTCCCTCGCGCCGGGCTTCCTGGTGAAAGATCGAAAAGAGGCGGATGTCGGACCGCTCCGCGCTTTCGAGGTCGGTCACCGGGTGGGAGCTGAAGAAGAGGGTCATCATCGATCCCATCCGGTTCAGCTGAACCGGAAGACCAAGGTGGCGGGCGGTCGAAAGAATGCCCTCGGCCAGAATCCGGCTTTTTTCCTCGAGCAACGAATAGAGGGCGGGAGTCCTGAGCTTCGCGAGGGTCGCGAGCCCTGCCGCCATGGCCACCGGGTTCCCTGAGAGCGTTCCCGCCTGGTAAACCGGCCCCTCCGGGGCGACCATCTTCATGATGTCTTCTCGTCCGCCATAGGCCCCCACCGGCATCCCGCCGCCAATGATTTTTCCCAGAAGGGTCAGGTCGGGCTCCATTCCGAAAAGGACCTGGGCTCCACCGTAGGTCAGACGGAATCCCGTGATGATCTCGTCCGCAATGAGGAGTGCTCCGTTCCCTTCCGTCACGTCCCGGGCCGCCAGAAGAAACTCCTCGTCGGGAGGGACGACACCCATGTTACCGGCGACAGGTTCCAGAATGAGGGCGGCGACGGTCTTGCCTTCACGTTTGAAAAAATCCCGGAGAGCCTGTGTGTCGTTGTAGGGGAGGACAACAGTATCCTGGATGACGGCCTCCGGGACCCCGGCGCTGGTCGGTATCCCGAAGGTCGCCCCTCCGGATCCGGCTTTGACGAGAAGGGCATCGGAATGGCCATGGTAGCCACCTGCGAACTTGACGATCCTGTTTCGTCCCGTAAAAGCTCTGGCCAGCCGGAGGGCCGACATGGCGGCCTCGGTTCCCGAATTGACGAACCGGATGCGGTCGAGGCCGGGAACGGCCCGGGTCAGGGCCTCCCCCAGCTGGATCTCCGTTTCGGAGAGACCTCCGAAGGATAGCCCCTTGGAGGCGGTGGCCCCTATGGACGCCAGCACATCGGAGTCGGCGTGGCCCAGGATGAGGGGGCCGAAGGAAAGCACGAAATCGATGTAGTCCTTGCCGTCGATGTCGGTGATAATGGGGCCTTTCCCCTGGCGAATGACGGGGGGATGGCCTCCCACGGCCTTGTAGGCCCGGACCGGACTGCTGACGCCACCGGGAAAGATCCCGCAGGCTTTTTTGAAACCTTCTTCAGAATTCAATCGGACGCTCCCGAATGTGAGGGTGAGAGTTTTCGCTGTTGCCCATCCCTGGAAGGACGACGAAGACATCGAAGATTATCATATTTTCAGTCCGGATGGAAATGTTTCCGGTTTGTTGCGCGCCTCGTTCGGGGAAAGAATAGCCGATTCACTGGCTTATGTTTCTGATGTGTTACAAAAATGAGGCGTGCCTCAATGGCCGGTGTCTGAAATTGTATACGGATCAGGATTGCGGATCGTCCAGGGAATGGTATCTTTCTTGCGTCATGATACAAGATGCCGGAATCAGGTTTTTTTACCCAAAGGAGGTGAGTTATCGATGGGTGGAAAAGGATTTGTAGGCTATTGGCTCAACGCGGCTTTTTCTGCGGTCGGCTCCGGATCGGTGGTGGGATTTTGCCTCCAGGAATGGTTTGGGGCCCACCGGTTCGAAACATGGAGAGAGTCCTATGTCTGGATCTACTGGATCATGGTTCTCTCGACCATCGCAGGAGCGCTGATAGGCATTTATTCCTATGCCTATCATAAGAAAAAGGAAAGCTGGACCTGGTAGGACCCTGACGCGAATCGCTTGACGTCGGGATCAATAATGCAAGGGGGCAGCTTCGGGCGGATCTGTCCGGCATCGATGGGTGTCCACTCGTCTGCTCCTTAAATTTCTTCGGCATCTTCCGAAATTGAATGACATCCTCGGAATCTTCGACTAAAGACGGGATGCGGCCATGGCCGGTGACTGGAAAAAGCTTTGGATCATTGCGGCGGCCGCCTCGGCTGTAGGCGCGGCCATCGGCTTTTTTTTCGGTCTGAGGGGGGGCGGCTGACGCCCTTTTCCGATATGGATTCTGCCGATGCCCGTGATCGACTTCTTTTGAAATTCCTGTCAGTATCCACCTCCCTGATCCTTGAGACTCCTGACCGCGACGATGATGGCCGCTACCAGGGGAAGGATCGACACTCCCGCCACGATAAGGGTTCTTTTCCCCGTTCCAGCCTTACGGCCAAATGACGACACTCGCCCGGCCAGCCCCCCGACCAAAAGGGCCCCGGCCAGGGAGCTGATCACCACCGGCGAAATGTCCACGTACCTGAGTCCAATGACGAGGAGGGCCCCGATCACCCATCCGGGTTCGACCCCTGAGATGCGGGTTCCGAAAAAGGCAGACAGAAGCATGGCCCCGAAAACGGCCGCAAGTCCCCCCGCCAGCTGTCCGACGAGGAGGCTTCCCGAGAGGGGGGACAAGACAGCGAGCGCCGCGGCCGTGAAAAAAGGGGGAAGAAGGAAAAGGGGATCGAGTCCCTTGATGCGGTCGACAGGGTAGCTGAAACGGATTCCGAGCCAGACCGCGAGGGTCGAAATATAAGAAAGGGCTCCCTGAAACAGGGAGTCCTGTCTGAGAATCGGAAGGGTCAGAAGAAGGAGGCCCAAAATCACCCCGACTGACTCGAGGGGAAACAGAGATCTCCCCGGAAACAGGTGTCTCAAAATGAAGATTGCGGAGGCGAGAAGCGGAATCCAGTCCATTGGCCGATCCGGATCAAAAAAATGGCGGATCGAGCCGGGATCGAACACGGCGAAGACAAGAAGAATCCCCGAGAGGATGACGAGATCCGCCACAAGAAGGGGGCTTTTCAGCCATTTTTTTGGAAGAAGCCGTATGGACGAAAGAAGGAGCAGAACGCAGATGAACGGAATGGCGGCCGGATACATCAAGGCCACGGCCGGGGCGATGGAGAGTGTTTCCATGGGGCGTATTCTCCGGGAACGGATGAAAAATGTGGAGGACGGGATGGTGTGAGGTAAGGGGGGCTTAAGCCCCCCTTTTCACGATTACTTATTCTCTCTGATTCCTTCGACACTGATGTAGAGCTGGACCTTGTCTCCGATCATGCCCGGATAGGTCGTGATTCCGAAGTCGCTTCTCCGGACCGCCCCTTCGGCGTCGTATCCGGTCAGATATCCGCCCCAGGGTTTCGGGAGGGCTGAAACATTGGCGGCTCCGACCTCATGAACCTTTAAGGTGACGGTGCGGGTTTTTCCATGAAGGGAGAGTTTTCCGGTCAGAAGGCCCGTTTTTTTCCCTGTTTTTTTATAGCGGGTGGCAACGAAGCGGATCGTGGGAAAGGTCCTGGCGTCAAAAAAGTCTGGCCCCCTCAGATCTTTGTCTCGCATGGGATGGTCGGTGTCGATGCTGTTCGTGGCGATGTTGATGACCACATCCGTTTTTCCGGAATCGAGCCGGTAGTGTCCGCTGATGGTATCGAAGCGCCCGACGGCTGTGGCCACCCCCGCATGTCCCACGGTAAAGGTCACCGAGGTGTGGTCGGGGTCGATTCTGTAAAGTCCGGAGGGATCTCCGGTTCCGTTTTTGTAGGAGGCCGACCAGGCGGGGAGAATGCCGTTGAAAACGAGGAAAAGGAGGAGCAAGGTCGCGGTGGCTGTCCCGATCACGCGGGGTTTCCGAATCCCGGGGGTTAGGCGCATGGAAATCTCCTTGGATGAAAGTTGTGAGGCATGCGTTAGGTGGAGCCTAACGCATTTCGCATCGTGAGTGCGATGACCAGTTCATTGTTGCATGATTTTAGTTTTAATGCAAACTTGTTACGGGGGTCGATTTGAACATCGGGGAGATTGCCTTTAAAATGAACATTCCCAGTATTTTTTCCAGGACCTTCAATGCGGAAGGAGCGCGGGATTGGAGAGGACCCCCGGAGAGATCAGGCAGGAGCTCGTGGGCCACATCGAACGGATGGTCTGCCGATGCCAGGAATCTTCCTGGTTTTCTCTCGAGCGCTCCCTCGAAATGGACTGGGCCGTAAGCGGCTTCGGCGAAATGGAGGAGCGGTTCACCGAACTTGACCGCCTTTTCTCCGGACTTCTGGAAGAGGTTCTCCGGGAGTCGTCGCGCTCCGGTCTGGCCAAGATCGCCCGGAAGGCGGAATTTCTGGAAGACCGCTTCGAGGAGATGGACAGCCTGCTCAGAAATCGTCCCCGCCGAAAAAGGGCGGCCTTTCCCTGGGAGAAATTCTTCCGGATGGGAGCGGGGGACGGGGGACAAAATCCTGAGTCCGGACGCGAGGATCGTTTGAAGGCGGCCTATCGCACGCTGGGACTGCCAGATTCCTCCCTCTGGGAGGAGGTCCGGAAGAAAGCCCGGGCTCTTCTGAAGGAGCTGCATCCGGACATGCGCTCCGGAGACAGGAGTCAGGAAGCCAGAATGCGAGAAATTCTTGATGCCTACGCCATTCTGAAGGAATACTGCGGAATGGCCCGGGGCGAAAAATAAGGATTGACGGGCTAAGGATGCATGTTTGGAGGGACTGAAGGTATGGATCCGGTCGAAATAAACGACCCTGAGAAAATTCAGGAAATCCTCAAGGGGGTTACCCTTTCGGGGGAAGGCTTCGTGACGGGATGTCTCCTTGAGGATGTGTGGGATGCGGGCCTTACCTATCCCGACTATTTCAGGGCGGGAGGAGAGGATCCGACCGCTTCGCTCAACGGAGTGTCTCCCGCATGGGAAACCTATCACCTGCGCCAGGGAAAAAAAGTCGTGAATGTCTACGGAATGGGTTCGAGGGGTCGCAGAATTCATGTGACCGAAACGCCTTGAGCCGAAGATGAAAACAGAGGGGACGGGACATGCTTTTTGACGCAGATCTTCTCGAGCATATCAGGTTGGTCGCCCGGGAAGGGGATCTTTCAGGGGAGGAACGGGATATTGCGGAAATCCTTGAGATGCACCCGGAGTTTGCGGAGATCTGGAACGATCCCGGAAAGGATCCGGCTCGTCCACTCGAAATCGACGGGCAAATGGTCAACCCTTTTGTGCATGTCGCCTTGCATCTGATCGTCGGGCGACAGATCCGGCAGGGAATCCCGGCCGAGGTGAAGAAAGCCTATCTTCACCTCGTGGAGCGGGGAGAGGGCGAACATGAGGCTCTTCACGCGCTGATGGGATGGTACGGCAAACTCTATTTTGAATCTGTCCGCAAGAGCGACTCGTTTGACGAATCCCGTTATGTCCAGGGGCTGGCCTTTCTCTAGTCCGGCGTCAATTGGTCCATGGAAAACGGGAAATGATATTCGATTTTCGTCTGCATTTTTCGAGGATGTCCTTGACTTTAGCTAGCGGCGGACTTTAGAATTGACGGACCGTTTCCCCTTTGCCGGTCTTGGTCTGCAATGCAGGATTCTTCTGGTCCCTGCCAGACCACGACATGGATTTCGCGCTCTCCAAGGCCTTTCGGTTCTCGGAGGGTCCGGGGAGATGTGTCCGGTCTGAGAGGTTTTTCAGGTCACCGAAATATCGCGGGCCTGGCATGAGTACGAGCGAATGCCAGGATCCCTTGCGGATATGCTCAAAGGATCAACCGGGCCTCCCGGAGGAAGCCGTCCTGCCTCTTTGATCATGAAGAGAGTCGGCTCTCTCGGGATAGCACTTTTACTTGAAGGAGCAGAAAGATGGCGACAGAGACAAATTCCCGGGTTCCAAAGATCGGTCAACGAAACAAGAAAGGCCAGCTGATCACGGATCCCAACGAGATGTTCTTCCTTTCCCCCCGAACCCCTTCGTTCCTGACCGGGTCTGAGGTCATTCGCGAGGCGATCAGACGTGCCAGCGTGGATTTTTCCGTTGCCTATCCCATCACGCCGCAGTCCGAAGCCTCGTCCCTGGTTGGCGAGCTCTTTGCGGAAGGATATGTCGGAGACTACATGCGCGGTGAATCGGAGTTCGCCGTTATGGGCCAGTGCGCGGGAGCCGCCTTTGGCGGAGCCAGAGTCTTCACGACCACGGCCGGTCCGGGAACACTCCGGGCATTCGAAAACTTTCCGATGTGGGCCGGTAGCCGCCTCCCCATCCAGGTGGTCTTTACGGTCCGGGGGGTAAACTCGCCCCTGACCATCCAGCCGGATACGCTGGAAATCGCCTTCATGCTGGAGACCGGAATGCTCCTCTGGCATGCGGAAACCGCCCAGGATCTCTTTGATTTCATGCTCAAGGGGTACTATGTTGCGGAGCAGCCGGAGGTTCATCTTCCCATCGGCGTCATCTGTGACGGATTTTTCGTCACCCACACCAAAGATATGGTCATGATGACTCCGGAGGATCTGGCCCTGCCGCATTACGATCCTTACCGGAGCCCGGTCGTCTGCATGGACATGGAGGTTCCTCCAGTTCGCATGATGCGCGATCCCTTCGTTATGAAATCCAATTACATCAGCTATATGACGCATGCGAGCTGGCAGCTTGAAATCCGGGCAGCCATCGAGCGCTCGCGAAAACATACCATTCCGATTCTCGATGGTCTGATCGAGGTTGAGAATCCTGATGCGGAGATCTTGATGGTTGCATCAGGCACCGCCGTTTCGCAGGCAAGGGAAGCCGTTCGCCTTTTCAGGGACAAGGGAGTCAAGGTTGGTATTGTCAAGATCAAGACCCTTCGGCCCTTCCCGACGGAAGAGCTCCGGAAGGCGACGGAACACGCAAAGCATATTTTCGTTCCGGAGTTCAATGTGGCCGGATGGCTGGCCCGGGAGATCAAATCCACGATCGATCGCAACGGCCGCGTCATTGCCGGCCCGCATGTCGCCGGTGGCATGACAATGCCCCCGGAAATTATTGTTGAGGAGATCGAAAAACATCTGGCGCACCGCCGGAATAAGGAGCTCGTCCATGGGTAAGAAAATTCAGATAAACAAGGAATTTGTCGATATTATGCCACAGGATTATCTCGACCTTGTGGAGAACGGGACCTTCGAATCACCCAACCGTGGATGGAAGGATTTCGGAACCGCGACAGAGCTGATCGCCGAACATTCTCTCTGCGCGGGCTGCCCCGAGTCGATCGCCTTCCGGCACATCATGGCCTCCATTCCGAATCCGGAGGACACTGTGATGGTCGGGTCGACGGGGTGCACAAGTCTGGTCTTTCCGATGATTGCCGTCCACAACATTCACTCCCTCTTCGGAAACCAGAACGCTATCGCGACCGGTCTCAAACGTGCGCTTGCCGTCCGTTTCCCGGACAAGGTGAAGGACGTCATTGTCCTGGCCGGCGATGGCGCCACGGTCGACATCGGGCTCGACATGACCCTTCAGTCCTGGTTCCGTAAGGAGCGGTTCACGACAATCTGTTTCGACAACGAGCTCTATGCGAATACAGGGGGTCAGGAGTCCGGTCTCATGCAAAAAGGATTTCTGGCAAAGATGGCCCCGGTGGGCAAGAAGTTTGAAAAAGTTCGGCTTCCCGAAATTGCCCGCGAATCAGGATGCGATTATGTCGCAATCATGACAGCCAGCAAGCCGAGCCTGGTGGAAAAGGTCATCAAGCAGGCCGTTCTCATTGCCCGCGAGGTCGGTCCCACCTATATCCAGATCTACACTCCTTGCATTCTGGAAATTGGAAAGCAGAGCATGGAAGGCCTTCAGGAAATGCGGACCTCAGAGGCACCCGGCGAACGGTTCAAGTTCCGGGAGTTCATCTCCCCTGAGGCCCAGTCCTTCCTCGATGGTCTGGCAGAAAAGAAAAAGGCCGAAAAACTGGCCGCCACTGGAGCAACATCCTAACAACAGGGAGAGCCGATGAAAGCGCGCGTCAATATTCGCATGTCGGGCCTCGGAGGGCAGGGGGTCGTGACCTCTGCCCATCTGATGGCTATGGCGGCGGCCCATGAAGGAAATTTCTCGATCTCCAATCCGTTCTTCGGGGCGGAAAAGCGAATGGCTCCTGCGGAGTCCTATGTCAGGATCGGTCCGGAAAAGATTTACGACCGTGGAGAATTGGTTTTTCCGCATGTCGTGATGGTTTATCACCCACAGGTGATCACCATGGGGAAGAGCTACACCATGCCGTTCTATTCCGGGATCAAAGACGGGGGGCTTGTCATCATTAACGATGATGTCGAGCTTCTCACCGAGGAAGAACGAGCGGATCTTGCAAAAAAGAACGTGACGGTCTATTACGTTCCCGCCACGAAGATCGCCCTCGAACTCGCCGGGACGGAGCTGGCGACGAACATGGGAATGCTGGGGGCAGTGGCGGGTCTGACCCATGTGGTGACGATGGAAGGTCTGGACAAGGCTCTCCAGGATCGTTTCGGGAAGAAGTATGTGGCCTCTGGCGGAACAGCAACGCTCGACGAGGCGATCAAGAAAAAATTCGCCAAAAAGGAAATGCTCCTGCAAAAGAATCTCGAGACAATCCGCAGGACCTATGATGAGGCGTCGGCCTTCGGCGCTAAACATCCCGCGATCTCTGCGGGCGTCGGAGTGTAACCCTAAAAAGAATCAGGAAGGGCATCAATGTATAATGTGGCAGAGGTGAATGCGGAGGAATGCGTCGCACAGAAAGGATGCCGGCTCTGCATCATGTATTGTCCGGAAGCCAACTGCATTCAGATGGACACGACGAAGATGGTCGCAACCATCGTCGAGTCCCGTTGCAAGGGATGTGAGCTCTGCGTGGTTGTCTGTGACGCTGCGAAACATAATGCCATCAAGATGGTGGCGCGCTAGCCTGAAGAAAGGCCGGGGTGAAGGAGTTTCTCCTTCACCCCCACTCTTTTATTATGAAAAACGACCTGATCAATGAAGACACGATGTCCCGGGATAATGATGCGCTTTCTGATGCCTTTATCCGGGTTGAAGAATCGATCAAATCCTTCCATGCCATTCTCGATACGGTCAATCAGGATTCTTCATCGCTTCCCCTCTCCGAAGAAGATCTGAAATCCCGTTTTGTGGCCTCCCAGGCTCTCCGAGACAGCGCATCCATCTATCTCGACTGGGGCTGGCACTATCTGAGTCGCTTATACAACGTCTCAAATCCCCACAATCCGGAAGATGACCTTCTGATCTAGCACCTTCTTTAATCGACCCTTTCTCTCCCGCCGCGACCCTCCTAGAAAAAACCGTGAAGTATCTCCATGACTGGATTGACCTCCGATCTCGTTTTTGAAGAGAGCTGAACGGAAATATTGAAATTCCGGGGAGGATTTTTCTTGGAAGGATCGATTTCCCTGATTTGAAAGATGAGGCGGGTTCGGGAGATAAGCTTTTCATTGAATGGGAGGGTGAAATAAAAAAGTCCGCCTACAGTCCCGTCAGGGTAAAGAGTCGATTTGACAGGAAAACTTTTGTAGGCCAAATCCCGACCAAAGGGGGTTTGAGCCGGGGTGGGCTGGGAGAAAGGCGAGGGAAGAACCCAGATCATGGACCCCAGCCCTAGCGTGACGATCGTGAAGAGAATAAGTCCCGTGTAGTAGAGGACCTGCTTGGCGTTCTGGTATGGGACATTGGCCTGCCAAGCGATATCAAAGGCCTCGGATGGCGAAATATTCCGGTAATTCTTTTTCAGGAGAGAGAGATAGACGGAGTGAGGGACGAGGTGGACCTCCACATTATTTTTACCGCTCTCCGCGAGAACGACTTGAATGGGAATGACATGTTGCCTCCAAAGTCCCTGGTGGCCAAAGAGCGCATGGGTGTCCTGAGCTGTGTGATAGGAGCGGATCCCGATCGTGAGGCCGGATCCGGGAATTTTTTCCACGATGGGCATGGTCGCTGGATCGGGACGGGAAAGAGGCCGGAAGTGATAGAAGGAGGCGCAGGCGGAGAGCGAAAAAATGGATACCGTCGCGAGGGAAATAGCTTTAAGGCGCCTCAGGCGCGAGAATTCAGTCATGTTGCCTGTTCTCCGCCTCGTTTGCGGTAGAGATCTTGACGAGAATGCTGTAGGCAAAGACCAGTATCAGCACAATGACGACATAGAGTATGAGTTGCAGGGAATGATATGAAAAGTCCCCGAACCGTTCGCTTTCCTTGTAGGAAGACTGGGCTTCCACCAGGAGGATCCGTCGGATGGTCGAAATGATCCCGATCAGAATGAAGGAGGCGATCGGGAACCGTCTTCTCCCAAGATAGCTTAGCATGATCCACAAAAGCTCGAGGATGATGACGACGAAAAGCATGTCGTTTATCAGCTGGAGGACGGAATCTGTTTTGAGGTCGGTCAGACCCATGGCCGAATGAACGAGAACGATCACAGCCCCTGACATGAGAAAGACGGCGACGATCAAATGAATGATGTCGTCGATTCGCAGCAGGACCTTTCTCAGTTTTTGGACAAACTCGATGTGGCTGTCCTGTCGAGGCGAATGGGGGGAGGGATCGATCATCGGTCACCTGCCTTCATTAATCGTGAGTGTTGCCATTGTTTACGGGTTCGCGAGAAAGGCGCAGGGCTTCTTCCAGACGGGCGAGGGAGATTTCGCGTCCCGCGAGAAGCAGTACCTCAAAGATACCCGGACTGACAGTTTTCCCGGTGATGGCCACGCGAACAGGCTGCGCAAGTTCACCGAGCTTCATGTGCAACGATTCCCCCATCTGGGCAAAAACGTTCCGGAGCCCCTCCCCCGACCAGTCCTCGAGTGCCCTCAAGGCGAGGGAAAGTTGCTCGAGAACAGTGGAGTTTGCGAGGGTGAGCACTTTTTTCCGGGCTTCGGGATCGATGGTCCGGGAGCGATCAAGAAAGGGATGGGCGAGCTGGGCCAGGTCGTTCAATGTTTTCGAGCGCCCCTTGAGCTCGTCGGCCAACCGTGTCCAATAGCCGGGATCGGAGCTCTGGGAGAGAGGATCCGGCAAGGGAGGGAGTGCTTCCTTTAAGAGCGGAACAAGATCGGCTCCAGGGGTGTTCTTGATATAGTGGGCATTGAGCCAGAGAAGCTTTTCGGGATTGAAGACAGAGGGAGAGGAGCCGACATGGTCGAGATCAAAAAAATGGACCAGCTCTTCCCGGGTGAAGATCTCCTGATCCTTGTGGGACCATCCCAGCCGCACGAGGTAATTGACCAGGGCCTGGGGCAGGAATCCCATGTCCCGATAGGCCATGACGGATGTGGCCCCGTGTCTTTTCGACAGACGTGTCCTGTCGGGTCCGTAGATCATGGGAAGATGGGCAAAATCCGGTAGTGGAGCGCCCAAGGCCCTGAATATTGGAATCTGCCGGGGAGTGTTGTTGATATGGTCATCCCCGCGGATGACATGGGATATTTTCATGTCCACATCGTCGACCACGACGGCAAAATTGTAGGTGGGCCCCCCGTCGGACCTAATAATGATCAGATCGTCGAGCACGGAGCTGTCGAAGGAGAGGGGGCCCCGGATGAGGTCGTCAAAGACGATCGACTCCTTTTCCGGGGTTCGGAAACGGAGAACGTGGGGGCGATCGGGAGAGACCGAGCGGTCCCGGCAGCGACCGTCGTATCGGGGAGGAAGGCCCTGTTTCATGGCCTCCGCCCTCTTCGATTCGAGAAGGTCAGGAGGACAGTCGCACCGGTAGGCGTGTCCTTTTTCGAGCAGCTCCATCGCGAGTTCCCGATAGCGGTCGAAACGTCCAGTCTGGTAAAAAGGTCCCTCGTCCCATGAAAGGTCGAGCCAACCCAGTCCTTCGAGGATGGCGGCGATGGAGTCCTGGGTCGAACGCTCCCGATCGGTATCCTCGATCCGGAGGACCAGTGTCCCTCCATAGTGGCGTGCAAGGAGAAAATTGAAAAGGGCCGTCCGTGCCCCTCCAAGATGAAGGTGGCCTGTCGGGCTGGGAGCGAATCGAACACGCATCGACGGATCTTTGGGTAGGGGCAAGGAGGAAGTCCTGAGTTTAAGCGTGAATTTCCTGAAGTATTTTAAAAAAGGATAACACGGTCGTGAGAGACGGACAAACGAAAAAATAAGCTAGGTCATACACCCTCCCAAAAATCCGTTCTTTGACCTGTCGGGGAAGGCGGTCTATAATTCGAACGCGTGTGCCCGGGAGGGCGTTATGGGCAGTGTGAAACGGTTAAGGGCTGGGGTGAAGATGAGTGGGGAAAATGGCGGAATCGTCCGGGCCGTAATGGGGTGTCGGATGGGAAATTTAAACGGAGCAATTCTGGTTCTGCTCTTTGCGGTCGCGCTGCTTTCGTCCGGTTGCGGTGAGGTCAAGCCTCTGACTCCAGAAGAGCAGTCGCTTGTATCCGCCTGGAAGATAGGAAAGTCTCTCCGGAGAGCCTATTCCAAGGAATCGGTTGACGAAGTCGTCTCCCTTTTGACCTCTTCGCTGGCCAACCGTCCCGAAACGCGGCCCCAGCTGGCCAAGATGTTCGGAATGTTCCGGAAACTGGATCTGACCCTGGTGATGGACTCAGGAGAGGTTGATCCCACAACGCATTCGATCACCTTCAGGGGGCACTGGACCATGACAGGCCTTCCAAAATCTGGATCCGGACCGCGCTATTTCCAGACGGGGGAATGCCAGATCGTCGTCTCGATGGCGAAGACCCCCAATCCCTCTCGGATCGAGTCCATTTCGGGGGACACCTTCCTTGCCGTTCCAGCGAAGCTTTCACCGAAAACATGAAAAGATCGCCGGAACCAAGGAGAATCACGTCCGATTTCCTGATTGTGGGGGGAGGAATCGCCGGCTATCAGACAGCCCTTGATCTGCTTCCGCTGGGCAGCGTCGCGCTGGCATCCCGGGGATCGATCTCGTCCGGGAGTTCCTACTACGCCCAGGGAGGGCTCGCGATTCCCTGGGGATTCGACAGGGACGCCATCGACTCTCATGTCGAAGACACGATCCGCGCGGGAGCCGGACTCTGTGATGAGGAGAGGGTTCGTCTCCTGATCGAAGGCTCCGAAGAAGCTTTCGCAACTCTGGTTTCCTATGGGGTCCCCTTTGACAGGGATGAAAAAGGGGAATTCCTTTTCACGCGGGAGGCGGCCCATTCCCGTCCAAGAATCGTCCATGCGGGAGGGGACAAGACAGGCTCACTCATACTGAAGACGTTGGCACAGAACGTCCATGGCCACGACCGATTCACTTTTCTGACTCCCTGCCGTCTGACCCGGCTCCTCAAGGGGCAGGACGGCAGGGTGGCGGGTGGGCTCTTCATGGATGAAACCGGGGACGAATGGCTGGAAGTTCTTGCAAAGGCGACCATCATGGCGACCGGGGGCTTTAGCGCCCTTTTTGCGAGGACGACCAATCCTCCGTCACAGGTGGGAGACGCCGCGGCGGTCTGCCATCGGGCCGGGGCGGAACTCGAACGTCTGGCCTTCACCCAGTTTCATCCGACGGTCCTCGACCTTCCGGGAGGGGCCCCCTTCCTGTTGACAGAAGCCCTCCGGGGTGAAGGGGGGCATGTGGTGAACGAGGCAGGGGAGCGCGTTCTTTTCAGATATCATCCGGATGGAGAGCTGGCTCCGAGGGATGTGGTCTCCCGGGCGCTCTGGCTCGAAGCCCGTGCCCATCCGGAATCGCCTCTCTACCTCTCGGTGACCCACCTGCCGGCCCTCTACCTGAAGGAGCGGTTTCCCCAGGTCTACAACCACTGTCTGTCGGTCGGCATCGACCTGTCCCGGGACCGAGCTCCAATCCGTCCGGCGGCCCATTTCCAGATGGGCGGAATCACAAGCGACATGGAGGGACGAACCTCCCTTCCAGGGCTTTACGCCGTGGGAGAGGTGGCCAGCACCCGGGTCCACGGGGCGAACCGGCTGGCATCAAACTCTCTTCTCGAAGCATTGGTCATGGGACACAGGGTCGTTCTTGGAATTGTAACCGACCGGACGGTCGACGTGGATTTGACCCCGCCCCCGGAGGAAGAGAGGGAAATTCCCCGGGTCATTCCCACGATTCCTTCCGGTCGGGTGACGATGAAAATGGTTCGGAACATTCTTTGGGAAAAGGCGGGGATCGTACGCTTCAACTCCCGGGTCCAGGCCGGACGGGAGGAGATCGAGGCCTATCTAGCCATGATGCGGGAGGGCCCGGTCGCGACGGAAGGGGTCCTTTTGTGGAACGCCCTCGAACTCTCGCGGGAGATTTTTAACGACCTCCTTGTCGCTCCGAGGGTGGGCGCGAACTTTTTTCTTGAAGGCTCCCCGGCAGACATCGGTCCGTCGGCCCAGGAGATAGGAAAAGGATAGGGAATGGCAAAGGATTTTTATGACCGTCTCGGAGTCAACCGGAAGGCGACCTCGGAGGAGATCAAGAAGGCCTATCGAAAGCTGGCCCGCCAGTACCACCCCGATGTCAACCCGAACAACAAGGAGGCGGAACTCCGCTTCAAGGAGATCAACGAAGCCTACGAAACGCTTTCCGAAGAGGAAAAGAGAAAGGAATACGACGCGCTTCTCTCCGGGGGGGGGACAGGTCGGGGAAGGGCCTCCTCTCAGGAGGGGGCGGGACGACCCTTCGAGGACTTTTCCGGAGAAGGGATGGGAGACTTCTGGGACCTGTTCGGCGGAATGGGAAGGGGGGGAGGGGCCGTGATCTCGGAGGTCCACCTTACGCTGACATTCCGTGAAGCGGCCCTCGGGGCGGACAAATCGGTGCTTCTGACCGACGCTTCGGGGAAAAAACCCGAACAGGTGACCCTGAGGATTCCCGCCGGGATCGAGGCGGGAATGGCCTTTACCCTCCAGATCGGTTCCGGTTCCCGATCCCGTCTGGTCCGGGTGGTCATCGACGACATCATGCCGGATCCCCTGTTCCGGCGACAGGGTTCGGACCTTCTTCTCGATTGTCCGGTCAAACTCTCCGAGCTCCTGTACGGTGCAACGGTCACCGTTCCGACCCTCGATGGTGAGGCCCGACTCAAGATACCTCCGGGGACAAAGGCCGGTCAGACGTTCAGGATGAAGGAAAAAGGGGTGGCCTCTCCGGTGGACCACGAAAAAGGGCATCTGTTCGTCAAGGTCCTCCCGGTTCTTCCCCCCCGGGTTCCCGATTCTCTCGAGCCCTGCATCCGCGAGCTCGACAGCCATTATCCGCCGGACTTCCGATGGAAGAACCGGTGATCCGGGAAAGAGGCATCCGGGTCCCGTTTGTTTTTAGGAGGAAGACCGATGGTTGAAAAAGAATTTCCAAAAGGCCCGGGTCGCCCCATGCCGGTCGAATGGGTCACGGAAACCTATGCGGTCTCCAGACGAACCCTGTCCCTTCTGGTCCGGGAAGGCCTCGTCGAGATCGAAAAGGAGGGGACTGCGCCGTTTCTGCGGCCCGAAATGATCGAGCGCGTCAGGGTCATCATGATTCTCCGGAAGGAACTGGGGGTGAATCTGGCCGGTGTCGAGATCATTCTTCGCCTCAGGCACCAGCTCCTCTGGCACCGGAGCCGCCTCCGGGACTCCCCGGGAGAGCCCTGCATCGATAACGACCTGTCGTGACAGGCCAAAAAGCCGGGGTCCGAGCCAAAACTTGAAATGATCAGGGAGGATCGACCATGGATGTGAACAAGCTGACCCAGAAGTCTCAGGAAGCGCTCCAGAAAGCTGTCGACCTGGCGCGCCAGAAGGGGAACACCGAGGTGGAGCCCCTGCACCTTCTCAAGGCCCTCCTGGAACAGGAGGGGGGCATCGTTCCCGCCATCCTCCTGAAGATGGAGGTCTCCCCCGAAGAGCTTCTCGGAAAGACTGACGAACAGCTCGGACTGCTCCCCCGCGTCGAGGGGGGATCCGGTGGGCCCTATCTTTCCAGGAATCTCTCGTTCCTGCTCGACAAGGCTCTCGAGGAGACCCGTCCCTTCAAGGACGATTATGTCAGCACCGAGCACATCCTGCTGGCCATGACCGAAAGCACCGGTCCCGAAAGCCGGATTTTCAAATCGTTCAAGCTGACCCGGGAAAAGACCCTTGCGGCCCTCACCGAGGTGCGGGGAAGCCAGCGCGTCACCGACCCGAATCCCGAGGAGCGCTACCAGGCACTCGAGAAGTTCGGGAAGGATCTGACAGCTCTCGCCCGCCAGAACAAGCTCGATCCCGTCATCGGTCGCGACGAGGAGATCCGGCGCGTGATCCAGGTCCTCTCCCGCCGGACCAAGAACAACCCTGTTCTGATCGGCGATCCGGGGGTCGGCAAAACGGCCATCGTCGAGGGTCTTGCTCTCCGGATCGTGGCAGGGGACGTGCCCGAGGGGCTCAAGGACAAGACGATCTTTTCCCTCGACCTCGGTGCCCTTCTGGCCGGAGCCAAATACAGGGGCGACTTCGAGGAGCGTCTCAAGGCCGTTCTGAAGGAGATCAGCGCGGCTTCTGGGAGGATCATCCTGTTCATCGACGAGCTCCATACCATCGTCCGTGCAGGGGCGACCGAGGGCGCCATGGATGCCTCCAATCTGTTGAAGCCCGCCCTTGCGCGGGGAGAACTCCGGGCGATCGGCGCCACGACTCTGGACGAATACCGTCAGTACATCGAAAAGGACGCGGCCCTCGAGCGCCGCTTCCAGCCGGTCTTCGTGGGGGAGCCCTCCATCGACGACACGATCGCCATTCTCCGGGGCCTCAAGGAAAAATACGAGATTCACCATGGGGTCCGGATCAAGGACTCGGCGATCGTGGCAGCGGCGATCCTCTCCCACCGTTACATCACCGGCCGGTTCCTTCCGGACAAGGCCATCGATCTGATCGACGAGTCGGCGAGCCGTCTCCGGGTGGCGATCGACAGCATGCCGCTCGAGCTCGATGAGGTGGACCGAAAGATCCGCCAGCTCGAAATCGAGAAGATGGCCCTTTCCAAGGAAGAGGACGAAGGAAGCCGGAAAAAGAAGGCCGATGTCGAAAACGAGCTCGAGGAGCTCAAGGGTCGTTTTTCAGCCCTGAAGGCGCAGTGGGACGGGGAGAAGGCCCGGATCCAGGAGATCCGGGAGCTCAAGGAGAAGATCGAGCAGTCCAAACTGGACGCCGATGCCGCATTGCGGGAAGGACAGTACGAAAAAGCGTCCCAGATCACCTACGGGACGATCCCGACCCTCCAGAAGTCTCTCGATGCGGCCCAGGCCGCGATGGAGAAGGAAAGCCAGACCGGCGGACGCCTCCTGAAGGAAGAGGTGTCGGAGGAGGACGTGGCCCAGGTGGTCTCGGCCTGGACCGGGATCCCTGTGACCCGCATGATGGAAGGAGAGCTTCAGAAGCTTCTGAAGATGGAGGAGCGTCTCTCCCAGCGCGTCGTGGGCCAGAAGGAGGCGGTCGTGGCCGTTTCGAACGCCATCCGGCGCGCCAGGGCCGGAATACAGGACCCGAATCGCCCCCTCGGGTCCTTCTTTTTCCTCGGTCCGACCGGGGTGGGAAAGACGGAGCTCGCCAAAAGCCTGGCCGAATTCCTCTTCGACAACGACCAGGCGATGATCCGCATCGACATGTCCGAATACATGGAGAAGCATTCGGTGGCGCGCCTCATCGGGGCTCCGCCCGGATACGTCGGTTACGAGGAGGGCGGGCAGCTGACGGAGGCGATCCGGCGTCGTCCTTATTCGGTCATCCTTCTCGACGAGATGGAAAAAGCCCATCCCGACGTTTTCAACGTGCTTCTCCAGGTTCTGGACGACGGCCGGCTCACCGACGGGCAGGGCCGGGTGGTGGACTTCAAGAACACCGTCATCATCATGACCTCGAACATTGCCTCCGACGTCATCCGTGATTCGGCCGGGGTTCCCGAAGCCGAGGTGCGTCGAAAGGTGATGGAGATCCTCGGTCGCTCCCTTAGGCCGGAGTTTCTGAACCGGATCGACGAGATCATTCTCTTCCACCCCCTCACCATGGCCGAGATCATGCAGATCGTCGATATCCAGCTTTCATCGATCAACAAGCGGCTCAAGGATCAGAATATCGTTCTCGCCCTGACCGATCGGGCCCGGGAGGAGCTGGCTCAGGTCGGCTTCGATCCGGTCTACGGAGCCCGGCCCCTCAAACGGGCGATCCAGCAGGCCATCATGAATCCGTTGGCCCAGCAGATCCTGGCCCGGACCGTCCAAAAGGGCGGGACGATCGAAGTCGACTGGGACGGAGCGAGTTTCCTGTTCGATTCGGCGGCCGTTTCCGGAGAGAGTTCGTGAAAGACGTGGGGACTCCGATCAGGGAGGGACTTCTTTTTACGCGTGACACCGCCCTGGCGGAGCGGATTTCACGGAGCGTGCTCCACTGGCCGCTCGAAATCCTGGTCCGGGATTCCTGGAAAGGCTGGGAGGCGGTATCTCCCGACAGCCGTCTCCTCCTCATCGACCGAGGAACCATGCCGTCGCTCGATCTGTCGGACTCCCATTTCAGGATCATTCTCAGCGGGGAGGGGGAGGCGCTTCTCCAGGCCCTCACGGAATTCCTGTACCTTCGCGAACCCCTCTCCCAGGCGGTGGGGATCGAACATCTTCTCCACACCAAGTGTTGGCAGTACCTGAAGGCGGTGTCGAATCTCCGGGAATCGGATTCGGCCTATTCCTTTTTTTCCGACCTCCTGGACCGGATGCTCATCCCGACCGCTCTCGACGTGACCGATGGGAACCAGCACAAGGCCTCCCGGATCCTGGGGATCAGCCGGACGACCTTCCGGAGCAAGATGAAATCGATCGAAGAGGGAGAGGGAGACCCTGAAAGTGAAAGCTGTAGTTAAGTTAGTGCTAATATTATTTAATTATGGATAGCTCCCTTTTGGTGGAGTTGTGCTTGACCAAGAATTTCTGTGATTTCTGGTCAGGACGCTTGACAGATTGGTTGGTTCAGTGTAATTTCCCCGATGGACGTTGTATTTTCATAATTAAAATGCGAAAGGGGGGAAGAAAACGATGAAAAAATCGGAACTCGTGGACAAGATCTCCCAGTCCGCAAAGATCAACAAAACCCAGGCGAATGAAGCCCTGAACGCCGCTGTCGAAGCGATCAAGAAGGCCCTCAAAAAGGACAGCGAGCGCGTGACCCTTCCCGGTTTCGGGACCTTTTCGACCGTGAAGAGAAAGGCCCGCACCGGACGGAACCCCCGTACTGGCCAGGAGATCAAGATCCCTGCCATGCGCGTTCCAAAATTTACTGCCGGAAAAGCCTTCAAGGCCGCCATCAAGTAATTTGTCCCGAAAATGCGGGGCCATGGTTCTCCGTGGTCCCGTCTTGTCCAGCAGGCACGTAGCTCAGGGGTGGAGCGCTACCTTGACACGGTAGAGGTCGGCGGTTCGAAACCGCCCGTGCCTACCAT
>JAJZXW010000010.1 GCA_021806225.1 Nitrospirota bacterium
CTGGCGGTTCCGCTCGCGACGACGGGCATTTCTCCGGATATCTTTCTTGGTTGACTCGTGGTTCGCCAACGATCCTCCTTGTGGACGTCCATGAAAATGGTTCAAAAGATTACGGGATGGAGGAGCACCTCTCTCGCAACCCTCAACACGTCAAAAAGAACTCGAATTTGAGATATTAAAGGATTCCTTCCCTTTCGTCAATCTTTCCACCGACTCCTCCTCACGAAGGGTAAGGAATCCTTTCATCTCCCCCGAACCCCGGGAGGATCCCCCTTCTATGTCGCCGAAAAGAGGGGAAAAAGGGGCTTCACTTCCGAAAAATCCCTGCTCCACCTTGTGAACTGGATGGCCCGATGGTAGGATTTCCTGAAAATCCTTGACACAAAAAAGGTTGAACTGAGTCCCGGAGACAGCCATGCCGATCCTCTTCCCTCGATCCTATTCCAAGCCTCCGAAGGACCGACGCCTCCTGTGACGTCGACCGACCCAACACCTCCCTCCCGAGACCGCCACGAAACCATCCGGACGATCGGCCGCCAGGGAGCCCGTGTCTCGGTCGCCATCCTACTCTCACGCATCTTCGGATTTCTCCGTGACATGCTGATCGCCGAACGATTCGGCACCGGAGCGATGGCCGACCTCTTTTACGTGGCCTACCGAATTCCCAACATGCTTCGGGAACTTTTTGCGGAGGGGGCCCTCTCCTCGGCCTTCATTCCGACCATGACCCGGACCCTCGACCGGGAGGGACGGGATGCGGCCGAAAGACTTTACACAGGAGTCCTTCTCCTCCTCTCCCTTATCCTTCTTCCGGTCATCGTCGCCGGCATGGTCTTCGCCCCCGAGATCCTCTCCCTCCTGGCCCCCGGATGGAGTATCGATCCGGCCCGGAAGGCCCTGGGGGCCAAAATGATCCGGATCATGTTTCCCTTTCTCTACTTCATCTCCCTGTCGGCCCTTCTCATGGGCGTCTTCAACGCCCAGAAACGCTTCTTCATTCCGGCGGCCAGCCCCATCGCATTTTCCCTGTCCCTCATCCTCGCGGCACTCCTTCCGGACCGTCTTCTTCCCGGCCCCCCCATTCTCCGTCTTGCCGGTGGAGTCCTTGCCGGAGGCCTGGCCCAGTGGGGGATCCAGTGGCTGCTCCTGGGGAAGAATCGGCTTCGCCTGGTCGACCTGATGTCCCCATTGAACTGGAAGGATCCGGAGGTCAGGGGGGTCATGTCCCGGATCGTGCCAGCCATCGGCGGCCTCTGGGTCACCCAGGGCAACCTTCTGATCGCCACACTTTTTGGCTCCTATCTCGCAACGGGAACGATCGCCGCCCTCTATTACGCCATGCGGCTCGTCCAGTTTCCACTGGGACTCATCGGGGCAGCGGTGGCCACGGTCATCCTTCCACTTTTTTCACTCCATGCCCGGGATGAAAAAGGGTCTCAGGAAAAACTCGCAGAGACTCTCGCCCATGCTTACCGCGCCTCGCTCTTTCTCATGCTCCCGGCCTCGGCCGGGCTGGTGGCGCTCCGGGAACCACTGATCCGGCTTCTTTTCCAGCACGGCCGCTTCAATACGACGAGCGCCGAACAGACAGCCGTCGCCCTCATGGGGTACGCCATCGGGCTGTGGTCCTTCTCCGGAGTCCGGATCATCGTCCGGGCCTTCTACGCGACCGGAGACATGAAAACGCCTGTCCTCGCCGCACTCGCCGGACTTTTCACCAACCTCGCCACAAGCGGACTTCTCGCCCCGAGGGTGGGGGTCTTCGCCCTGGCCCTGGGAATTTCCTTCGGGTCCCTGGTGAACCAGGCCTATCTCTTCATCAGTCTGAAACGCTTGCTGGGACGCCGTCCCTGGGAGATCTTCGGCAATGCCCCGATGGTCATCCTCCACTCCCTTCTGCTCCTCGTTTTCGTCCGTCTTCTCTGGCTCGGCCTCTCGCACATCCTGCCTTCCGGGACAGCATCCCTCCTTGTTGCCCTTCTGGGGCTGATCGGATCGGGGGCCCTGTTCTACGGACTTCTCACAGCAATGACGGGAGTGACCGAAAGCCGGCTTCTGATGGAAAAGCTGACGGGGAGGCCTCAGCGGAAGAAGAGGTAGTTTTCCCAGACCTTGGGGGGATTCCCGGCCATTGTCATCATGACCATGATGGCGGGGGACCAGTGAGGACGCTGAACGCGGGCCAGAAGGATCATGCCCGCCTGTTCGGGGGTCTTGCCGGATTTTTTGTGGTTGCAGGAACGACAGGCGGTGACGATGTTTTCCCAGGTTTTCATCCCGCCCTGGGCCACAGGAACGATGTGGTCGAAGGTCAGGTCCTCAGGAGGAAAGGCTTTTCCGCAATACTGGCAGCAATTGCGGTCCCGGGCAAAGATGGTCTCACGGGAGAACTTGACGAGACGGCGGGTGTGGTGAAACAGAACCATCCGGTAGAGGCGGACAACGGCGGGAACTTTCATGGACATGCGGGCTGAACGGATGTCGCGCCCGTAGGTCTCCACGACCTCGACCTTTCCCTGAAATAAAAGGTGAACCGCCTTTTGCCAGGGAACGATCTTCAGCGGCTCATAGGTCGCATTGAGAAGCAAGGTCCGTTCCATGCCCTCTCCCCTTCGACCCCCGGGCTCAGGGTCTTACACACCGCCCAACATGTCGAGGACCTCTCCCAGAGGCCGAGAAATGCCGGTGAGGCCCCGGCAGGTCATATGCAGGTAGCGATTCTCCTCGGTGGTCTGAAGCGCCTGATTCAGGTCAACGATTGCTTCTGCTGAATCCGACTCCATGATCATGAGAAGATCCGACTCGTCCAGACCGTAACTGGACGCCATCGTCATCCTGACACCAGAGAACCCTTCCGTCACCTTCCGGCGTTCGCGCTCCGACCCTTCCCGGACAAAGTCCGGAAGTTGGGGCCAGTCTTTGGATCGCACGAGAGGCCTGACATGGATGAACCGCGAGTTGCGGGGAAGGAATGGGCTCCGGGTTCCCGTTTCTCCCAGGAAGCCGAGATAGGACTTCTCGACGGTCAGGTAGCGGCCCAGATAGGTTGAAAGCAGCTTGCCGGTCATTTCCTGCAGGAGACCGATATTGGTTCCGACCCTCCAGAGAAGCACGTCTCCCAGCCCCGAAAGGCCCACCAGACTGTAGGAACTGCTGGCGATCTGGGATTCGAATGTCCGGACAACGTCAGCAAACTCCTTTTTGCCGTGTCCGACCTCGGCGGGATGAACTTTCCGCCACTCCGGATCGATCCGCAGGATGACGAAGCTGGCGAATTCCCTCAAGGAAGAGGAATGGGAAGTCTTCGAGGGAGGGGGCTCCGCCGTGCGGGTGGATTCGGCGACAACTGTCTCTCGGGAAGAAGGAGGTGAAGACGAAGATTCGGCGGCGGGAGGAGGAGTGGGCGCCGGGATCTCGGGCGAAGCCGATGACTCTCCTCCCTCACTGGATTTCGAGGCCTTGATCCTGACGATGACACTGGCTTCGACCCGGGCCATGCCATGGGATCGCGCGTAATCCTCCGCTTCCTTTTCCACGTTCTTGCGGATAAAGAACGGAACCTTTTTCAGCAGTGCCTGGGCATCGTCTGTCCAGGGGATCCCAGCACTTTCCTGGTCTTTCGCCTCATCAGCCGCCATAACTGTCCGTCCTCCCTTGGGTCAATCCTGCCGAAGTACCCGACTTTCTCCGGCGTTCAACGGTCCGCAGGAACCGACGATACGCCCTTCCGAACCCCTGGACCTCTTGCCACAAACGGGAATCGCGGGCTATTATGCCACAGGAGTCAAAAAAGTCGCAAATCTTTCCTTTTCACCCATAAGGCCATAGCCATGGACAATCTCGATTATCGTTCGACATTCGACTCCATGGAGTCCGTTGCACGTAAGGTCGCCACCTCTCTGGGCTGGGAACGGGAGGCGCGGCTCGTCGCCCTGAACCGGGAGTGGCGGAAGATCTTCGGGGAACCGATCGCCCGGGTTTCCTACCCTTCGGCCCTCCTCGACAAGGAACTTGTTGTCGCCTGTTCTTCTCCTCTCTGGAAACGCGAGCTGACATACCTCCTTCCCGAAATCCGCCTGAAGCTGCAGAATGCCTGTCCCACCCTTGCGGGGATCGCCCTCGTCTTCCGGACGGTCCGCCCTTTTTCCCCCCCCCTCTCCGACAGAAGAAAAACTCCCGGGCCTTCCATCCTGATCGAGTCTCTCTGGACCCGGGCCGAAGAGATCGCCTCGCGCCTCCCTCCTCCCCTGCGCGAACGGGGTCGGGCATTCGTCCTCCAGCAATTGCTGAAGGGACAGCTCTTTTCGGACAGCACCCTCACGCCGCCCTCACCCGCCCCCTGATTGTTCGGCCCCGGATCCGCGTGCTAGGATGAAGGGACCCCCTCATCCATATTTCTTTCATCATTTCTTTCATCCGGCAAGGATCGACATGGACCAGAAAATTCATCTCTCCATCCCCCATCCCGACAGGACCCTCACCGTTCTCAACCATCAGAGCGGAACGACCCTTCACCTGAAACCCGTCAAAACTGTCCAGGCCCTGCTGGGAGCACTCGACCTGAGTCCCGAAACCGTCCTCGTCATCCAGGAGGACTCGCTCCTGTGCGATGACGATCCCCTGGATCCCGGAAAACCGGTCGAGATCAGGCCTGTCATTTCCGGAGGGTCCCTCTCGTGAAGTGCCGGGCCTGCACCAGGAAAGCCGTCATCAAGCTCCCCAGCCACAACAGCGCCTTCTGCCCGGACTGTTTCGACCGTTTCGTCCTCTCCCAGGTTGGGCGGGCCATTGAAGAGCGGAGCATGATCGCCCCAGGCGACCATGTCCTCGTGGCGGTTTCCGGCGGCAAGGACTCGCTGGCCCTGTGGGAGATCCTGATGCGACTGGGATTTAGGACGACGGGATTCCATCTCGACCTCGGGATTGGAGACTATTCCCGGGAAAGCCGGTCCCATGTGGAATCCTTTGCCTCGCGGCACGGACTTCCGCTCACGATCGAATCCCTCCGGGATGAGGTCGACGGATCGGTGTCCGACATCGCCCGGGCGACAAGACGCCCCGCCTGCTCGGGATGCGGCCTGTCCAAAAGATATTTTTTCAACAGGACCGCACTCCGGACGGGAGCGACGGTCCTTGCCACGGGCCACAACCTCGACGACGAGGTATCCCGCCTGTTCGGGAACCTGCTTCACTGGCACGACGAATATCTGGCGAAAAACAGGCCCGATTTACCCTCCCTCGAAGGCCTGTCGAAAAAAGTGAAGCCTCTTGTCCGTCTGACCGAAAAGGAAATGGCCACCTACGCCTTTCTCCGGAAAATCCCCTACGTCCTCCAGGAGTGTCCGCATTCCGCGGATGCCAAGCAGCTTCTTTACAAGAAGCTTTTGAACGAAGTCGAGGCCGCCTCCCCCGGCACGAAGCATGCCTTTCTCTTCGGATTCCTGGACAGGATCGACCGCTTCTACCCCGAGGGCTCCCCGCCGGAAACAAAAGAAGAGGCATCCGGTCTTGCCCCTGACGGCCGCTGCGAACAGTGCGGAGAAATCTCCTGGACACCGGTCTGCAGCTTTTGCCGCCTCAAGGAGCGGGTCAGGACCGGTCTTTCGGAAAAAAGATGAACGCCACTTTCCCCTCCTGATGCCACAGCTCTCCTAGCGCTGCCAGAGTACCCGGCCGTATTCGAGCGGAACCTTGACCCCTTCGTGGTAGGGGACCACCCTGAGGGTGTAGTCCCCCACAGGACGGTCGGCGGGCACAGTGACCCCATAGATATAGCCGTTGCGTGCTCCGGCAAGGGTTTTGACCCGATCCATCGTCTTTCGGAATGAAACACCTTTCTCTGGAGGGGCCGCGTATATCTCGACCCTCACATCCTCGGGGGCGATCTCCCCGAGCCAGACGGCGCATTCAATCCGGTGCCCCTCCTCCGATTCCTGCACCGTCTCCGTTCCGAAACGGATCCCTTCCCAGTTCCGGTCCAAGTGCTCCTTCCAGGCATCGATTGCCCGGGCCTGTGCCCCTCCATTCGACTGGCGTGATTCATAGGCCGTGGCGGCCGGCAGATAGGCCCGTTCGAGATATTCCCGGACCATCCGGTCCGTGCTGAACACCGGTGTCAGTGTCGCCATGCTCTCCCGGACCCGGCTGATCCAGCGTGTCGGGATCCCGCTCTCATCCCGGTCGTAGAAGTCGGGGATCACCTCCTGTTCGAGGATCCGGTAGAGGTCCTCCGCATCCCGACGATCTCTCGACGGATCTTCAAAGGAGGTGTCATCGCCGATGGCCCACCCGACCTCGGGGCGGTAGGCCTCTGCCCACCACCCGTCCCTGATCGAACAGTTCAGCCCCCCGTTGACGAGCACCTTCATGCCGCTGGTCCCGGAGGCCTCCCAGGGTCGCCGTGGACAATTGACCCAGAGGTCGATCCCTCCGACCAAAGTCTGGGCCACGTTCATGTCGTAGTCGCTCAGGAAGAAGACCATCCCGTGTGTCCGCGGATCGGAGGCGAAATGGACCCACTCCTGGATGAAACCCTTTCCGGCCATATCCTGGGGATGGGCTTTGCCTGCGACGAGAATGCGGACCGGACGGTCTGCATGAGACAGGAGACCGAGAAGGCGTTCGTGGTTGAAAAGAAGAAGGTTAGGGCGTTTGTAGGAGGTGAATCGGCGGGCAAGACCAATATAGAGGGCATTCGGATCCAGGAATGGGAGGGGGGCGTTCTCGCCCCGAACTGATCGCTGACGGACCAGGTGGCGCTGGACCCCTTCGAGCATCGCGATCCGGTTCTTCATCCGGAGATCCCAGAGAAACTCGTCGGAAGCGGCCATAATCTCCTGGGCCGGTTCGGACGATCCGTCCCTGTGCATCCGCCGCTTGGGAACTTTTTCCGTCCAGAAGGCGTCGGAGATCAGGGAATCCCAGGAGAGGGTATGGATCCCGTTGGTGATGTGGGTCACTGGCACCTCCTCCACCGGCCAACGGTCGAAGAGCGGAGAGAAGATTTTCCGGCTGACCTCTCCATGGATGCGGCTCACTCCGTTGATGAATCCGCTTCCCCCGATGGCCAGTCGCGCCATGTTGAAAGCCTCCTTGTCGTCTTCAGGATCGATTCGTCCCAGCCCCAGAAGATCCTTGTCGCTCAGGTTCCATTCCTTCTGGTAGAGGGAAAAATACTGGTGAAAAAGCGCCGGATCGAAGGCATCGAAGCCGGCGGGAACGGGGGTGTGGGTCGTGAAAACATTTCCGGCCCGCGTCACGTGAAGGGCATGGCGGAAATCGGAAATCTTCTCCCGGACCATCCAGGCATGGGCCCTCTCCAGAATGGCAAAAGCAGGATGGCCCTCATTGATGTGCAGCACGTTCACGTCGATCCCCAAGGCATGAAGGATCCTGTACCCTCCTATTCCCAGGACCATCTCCTGAACCAGCCGCATCTCGCGTCCACCTTCATAGAGCTCGCCGGTGATGCCCCGGTCCATAGGGGTGTTGACGGGGTCGTTCGAGTCGAGAAGGTAGAGGGTCGTCATTCCCAGCCGGACCTGCCAGACACGCAGAATCAGGGTCCGTCCCGGAAGGGGAATGGGAATCCGGAGCCATTGTCCCGTCGATCCGCGTAGCGGGCTGATCGGAAGCGAATCGGGATCGTTGTAGGGATAGCTTTCGATCTGCTCCCCTTGGGCGTTGACCACCTGGCGGAAGTATCCCTTTTGGAACAGGAGGCCCACTCCCACAAGGGGAACCCCGAGGTCCTCGGCGCTTTTAAGATGGTCACCCGCCAGGATTCCAAGACCACCCGCATAGATGGGAAGAGATTCGGAGAGTCCGAATTCCATGCTGAAGTAAGCGACCGTCTTAAGCGGCGAGCGGCCGTAATGCTCGGAGTACCAGGTGGGGGCATGGTCCTCCTGGCTCCAGAGATTGTGGACTTCGGCGATTCGCGCCAGGAATTCTCCGTTCTGGGCCAGGGCATTCAGGTGGGCGACCGAGACGGTCTGCAGGATCAGCCAGGGGTTCCGGATCAGCTTCCAGAGGACCGGATCGAGCTGGTTCCAGAGTTCGTCGGCCCGGTGGTTCCATGTCCATCTGAGATCGAGCGCCATCTCCACCAGAGGTTCGAGTCCCTGGGGCAAGTCCCTTGTCCTGTATCGCTCAAGCATTGACACCTCCCGATTTGTGAATTTCTTTTTCCGTGCCCCCCAATATCCTTTCAGTTTCCCGCGCGATGGTCCTGTCTTCTCGGGCATGAAGAGCCCATACGGAGACACGGGAGCCCTCTCCCGAAACCCGTCGGTCCCCCGTTCCTGAACGGTTAGATTCTGGATCGCTCCTGACGCCCAGAAAGGCAAGGCGTTCCATGACGGCCTCCCGTGCCCGCCAGGAGTGCTCGCCGATGCCTCCAGTCAGCACCAGCGCCTCGAGTCCTCCCAAAAGGGGCGCATAGGCTCCGACAGTCATGGCGACCGAAAGAACGGCCTTTTCAAAGGCCAAAACGGCGCGCGCATCCTTTTGTTCGAGTCGTTTCTCGATCTCCCTGAAGTCGGAGACCCCCCCCGAAAGGGCGAAAAGACCCGAGCGGTGATTCAGGGCTTCCTCCAGAGCCTCGGGCGAATATCCTCTCCGAAGCAAGGCAGGAAAGATGCCTGGGTCGATCGACCCAGGCCGGGTCCCCATGACCAGACCATCCAGAGGTGTGAACCCCATGGAGGTCTCCACAGATCTCCCCCGCAAGAGAGCGCAGGCCGATGCTCCATTCCCCCAGTGGACCGCCACCAACCGTTCCGGAAGGGCGCCTCCCAAGAAGCCAGGAAGACGATGGACGACATCGTCGTAGGAAAGGCCGTGAAAACCGTATTTCTCGACTCCCTCATTTTTTTCCCATTCATCAGGAAGGGCGTAGCGCCTTGCCGTCTCGGGAAGGGTCCGATGGAACTGGGTGTCGAAAACAGCGACCACCGGAAGGGACTGCTCCATCCCTGTCAGGGCGGAGAGAACGCGAATGGCGATGGGAATGTGAAGAGGGGCCAGAGGTAAGAGCTTCTCCAGAACGGAGAGGACTGTTGGGTCGACCCTGACGCTGTCCTGGAAGGCTCGCCCTCCGTGAACAACCCGGACCCCGATCGCCTGGGGAGGCGATTTATGGCTCCACATGGAGAGAGCAGACAGGACCTTCCGCATTCCCGTCACCGAATCCTCGAGAGGGATCTCGTGATCGGCGAGAATCTCATCCCCGTCAAGGAGCGTCGTCTTCAGGGAGGAGGAACCGGGATTCACGGAAAGAACGCGCATGGGAGATCCTTCGTCGAGAGTCTTCCCCAACCACAGGAGTTCGTCCACGATCATAGCATGGACACGAAAGCGCGGCGAGGTGTCAAATCCTTCAAGAAGGCTTCAAGACCTCATTCTCCTCCCGCCACCGTCCCAATGACGCTCGACGAAAGCCTTGATTCGCCTCCGGGAACATCCGCCCTGTCGCCCCAGTAGATGACTTCGAAACGGCCCGAATCATGTTCGACGAGGGCCGATCCATGCTCTACCCAGTCCCCCGTGTTCAGATACAGGACGCCACTCTTCTCAATGATGGCGGGGTAATGGATGTGGCCGCAGACGACGCCGTCTATCCCCCTGGCCCGTGCAGAGGCGGCCAGTATCCCTTCGTACTCCCCGATGAAGCGGGTCACTTTCTTGACACGGTTCTTTACCGCACGGGAAAGGGACCACCGGCTCGTCCGGCCCAGAATCCGGTTGATTCCGCAAAGGAGAAGATTGATCCGGAGGAGGAGTGAATAGCCCCAATCCCCGAATCGGGTCAGCATCGGAAGTGTCTGGAGGCACAAATCGAAGGCGTCGCCATGGACGACAAGATAGCGGCGCCCGTCGACGCCCTTGTGGATCCATTCCTTGGCGATCTCGAGATCGCCGAAATGGATCACCCCCCGGTCGAGGATCTTGTCGAGGAAGGATCGGACGGGATCATGGTTCCCCTCGAGATAGACCACCTTGGTTCCATGGCGGGACTTTCGGAGAATCTTCTGGATGACGGTGCTGTGGGCCTCTGGCCAGAACCAGCTCCGCTTCAGTTGCCAGAAGTCCAGGATGTCCCCCACGAGATAAAGGGTCTCGCACTCGCTCTCCCTCAGGAAGTCCAGAAGAAGATCCACCCGGCAGTCCCGGGTTCCGAGGTGCACGTCGGAAATGAAGACCGACCGGTAATGGGCTGTCGGCATGGAAACCTCCTTTTGAAAAGACGTCACGGGAAAGGCAACCGGCAACCTGCCGGGCAATGAGGGTGGACGCCTCCGGACGGCCGGAGCGACGGGAGGCGCGCGCCATATCCGAAAGGCGCTCCGGATCTTCGAAGAGGGTGCAAACGAGGGCGCCTGCCCTCCGGGGCTGATCACAGGGCACCGCCGCCCCGGCGTCTACCGCCCAGCGCCGGTTGATCGTCTCCTGTCCCCCCCTGGCCGGAAGAAGGACCAGGGGCTTTTCAAGGGCCAGCGCTTCGAAAAGGGTCATTCCCCCCGGCTTGGTGACCACCACGTCGGCAAGCCCCATCAATTCCGGCATGTTTTGTACAAAGCCATGGGCCCTGACGGCCCGTCCGGGACTTTCATGAAGAGCCGCCCACCGACTGCATTTTTTGAAAAGCCGGCTGTTTTTTCCGGCAACCGCGATAAGGGTCAGTTCTCCGGAGAAGCCGACGAAAGAGTCGAGGAGGGAGACAAGATCGTCGATGCCCTCCCCTCCTGACAGGAGGAGCACCGTGTTTCGGTCAGGAAGTCCCATCCTCTCCAGAAGATCGCCCCGCGTCGGATGGACATTAAAATCAGGATCCACCGGGATACCCGTCGACGAAACGGAAATCGTCTGGTCCTCTCCTTTCTTCCGGACCGTCCTCTCGGCAGCCTCACCTGAGACGAAGTAATGATCGACGCCCGGCCAGAACCAGATCCCATGGGGATAAAGATCGGTGACGATAGTCCAGAGAGGCGCCCGAAGGACTCCCTTGAGGCGATCCGGCGACAGTATTTCAAGCGGAAGGAAATGGGTGGAGAGGACAAGATCGGGAGGATCTGCATGGATTTCTTTCAAAAACTCACGGAATGCCAATCGGTCGATCCGAGAAATAAGGAGGGCAACCCATCGCGGCATGGGGTCGCTCCATTCGTAAAGGCGATCGAGGAGACGGGGAAAGCGACGGGCGAGGAAAAGGTAGCCGGTGCGATAAAGGAAACAATAGAGAGGGCGGCCCTTTTCCAGAAGATCCTCGACCCTTACGTCATACGATGGGGAGATCCTGGAAAGGGCTTTTGCGACCGCCTGTGCCGCGCGCATGTGGCCGCTTCCCACATTCGCCCCAACAATCAGGATTTTACTGCGATATTCCGGAAGGGGTTCCGTGGCCTCGATGGTGCCCTCCTTTCCCGACTTTCGAACCCATTCTGCCGGGAGAAAAAGACAACTTCTTCAAGAATCCATCTCAAAACCAAGACAGGGTTCGGGGAAAAGGGGTGTTTCCTTCGTCAGATTTTGCTAACGTGGAAAAAGACGTCGTCAACCCGAGGAGGTCCCATGAGCGCCAAACATTCCAAACCCCCAAAATCTCCTGAAATCAATCGCTCCTCCGAACCGACCCCTGAACTGGTCCAATATCACCAGGACCTCCGGGAAGCCCAGATCGAACTCGTCAAATTCCAGAAGCATCTGATCAGGGAAAACCAGAAGGTCCTCATTATTTTTGAAGGACGCGATGCCGCGGGAAAGGACGGGACGATCAAGCACTTCACCGAGCACCTGTCTCCCCGGGAAACCCGCGTGGTGGCACTGGGAAAACCCTCCGACCGGGAGCAGTCCCAGTGGTATTTCCAGCGCTATGTCACCCATCTCCCAGCGGCCCAGGAGATGGTCTTCATGAACCGGAGCTGGTACAACAGGGCAGGGGTGGAGAGGGTGATGGGATTCTGCTCAGGAGAACAGTATGAAGAGTTCATGGAGACCGTTCCGTCCTTCGAGCAGATGATTGTCCGTTCGGGAATCCGTCTCTACAAGTACTATCTCGACATCGACCGGGACGAACAGAAAAAACGGCTCCAGAGCCGCCAGGAGGATCCTCTCAAACAATGGAAGATCAGCCCCATCGACATGGCGGCCCAGAAGCACTGGGATGACTACAGCAACGCAAGGAACCAGATGTTCGCGCGGACCCATTCGGCCATAGCCCCCTGGATCGTCGTCCGGGCCGACAATAAGGACCACGCCCGGATCCATGTCATCCGGGATTTCCTTTCCAGGGTTTCCTACAAGGGAAAAAAAGAGGCGGTGGTTCTTCCGGACCCGACAACGGTCTTTCTCTACTCTCGCTCCTACCTGGACAACGGCATGATCGCCCCCTGACCGCATGGAAAAGGGAAGCGCTTCCTGATATCATAAAAAGATAAATCCCTCCCCAGGGCGCCTGTAGCTCAGTAGGATAGAGCGTCGGACTTCGAATCCGCAGGTCGCAGGTTCGATTCCTGCCAGGCGCACCAATACCAGAGCCAAATATATAAAAATACCTCGACATTAATCTGAGATTGCCGGGATAACCTCAATCGGAATCCGTGGGTCG
>JAJZXW010000031.1 GCA_021806225.1 Nitrospirota bacterium
GGACCTGACAATCCGGAACATGACCGGAAGCGCCCGGGGAACGGCAGAAAACCCCGGCCGGAAGGTCCGGCAGAAGGCCGGACTGAACCGCTCCATTCTGTCCCGGGGATGGGGACTGTTCCTCTCCCTCCTGGAGTATAAGCTGAGGTTGTCAAGACGGAACATTCCTCTCCAAACGGAGAAGAGCCACGCCTTTTTCCCGGGCGGAAAAGGCAATGAAGCCATCAGACAGCCCTATGGTCATTCCGTGCGTCCAAAGCCGTAAAGACAGCTCTTCCGCTATTCTCCAATAGGAAAGGCGCGCGGGGGGTCGGGCATGAAATGGAAGAAGATGACCGCCGCCAGGGCGGCGATTCCGGCGAAGACGAGAAAGGCGAAGCGGAACCCCACATTCCCCACCGAAACACCCTGGAGGGCCGGCCCCACGACCGAGCCCAAAGCCATGGCGATCTGGGAGAGACCCATCAGGAGGTTGAATCCCTTCCTTCCCCGGGTCAGATCGCTCACGATCAGGGCCACCGAAACCCCGTAGATGCCCGCGGCGACGCCGTCCAGGATCTGCGTCGACAGAAGAATCTCCGTGTTCATGGTGGAGGCGCAGATCATCGACCGGAGCGGCATGATGAAAAAAGCCAGGGAAAAGACGAGCTTGTGGCCCCATCGCCCGCTCAGACGGGCTGCGGCCCAGGCAACAGGGACCATGGTGGCCTGGGCCAGGACCACGACCCAGGCGAGCTTTCCGTTCCCGCCGTCCAGAAAGCGCAGATAGAGCATGAGGAGCGGCATGACCGGGGCGTTGGCGACCTGAAAGAGGGCGGTCGAGAGAAGCAGCACCCGTACGGCGGGCGTCCGGAAAAAGTCGAGAAAGACCCGCCCGAGGGAGCGGTCGTCCCGGATTTCGTCACGGTCCTTCGGAGCGGTCCCGTGCGCCTCCTGGTGATAGACCATGTCCCGGCGCCGGATCAGTCCGATCGAGAGGATCCCCAGAACCGCCCCCAGCGTGATGGGGAGAAAACCCGCCGCGAGACCCATTCGATGGATCAGGGCGGCGGTCCCCCCGGCCGACACGAGGAAGCCCGCGTGGTTCCACATCTGGGTCTGCCCCATGATCCGGGCAAACTGCCGGTGGCCCGACAGGGAAAAGGCCAGCGTGGAGGAGAGCGTGAAGAAAAAAGCGCTGGCCCCTCCCGCCAGAAACAACAGCGCATCGACCAGCGCATGGAATCCTCCCGCAAAGGGCAGCAAGGTAAGCCCCAGACCGTAGAGGAAAACGACCAGGGCCAGAAGCGTCCTGTGGTGGGGGATTATTTCGGCGAACAGGCCCGACAGGGGCTGAAAGAGGAGTGTTCCCGCTCCGAAGAGAGCGGTTGCCACCCCGATCTCGGAAAAGCTCCAGCGGGACTCTTTCAGGTAGTCGGTGAGGAAGGGGACGCTCACCCCGATCACGACCCCGAGCCAGAGGTTGACGAGGTTGAGGCCCAGGAAGCTTTGGTAGCGCCTGGAACCGGCCGGATTGTCGGCCGAAGGGTCCTGTCTCACGGAACCTCTCCGAAGTCGAACGGAGGGCTTTGAAAAAGAGCCTCGATCCCCGCCAGCGGAACCCCCAGCCAGCCGGGGCGGTTGTCAAGTTCGTACTGAAGTTCGTAGAGGGCTTTCCGGAGAAGACAGAGAGCGAGGATCCTCCCCAATGCCCCGGGCGGCGGCAGCAATCCGGGGGATCCGGAGAGCACCGACGCGTAGGCCCGTAGATATCGACGGGACTGGATTTCATACCACCGATCCGTCGCCTCCCGGACCTCCGTGGATTCCGGAAGAACCGACAGGGACAGATAATGAAGGGAGCGGAGCATTCCGGCCACGTCCTGTAAGGGGGTCTTTCGGAGCCGACGCTGGGCCAGCGGAAGGGCCGGCTCCCCTTCGAAGTCCAGAAAGACCACCTCTTCTTCCGGAGTCACCAGGACTTGTCCAAGATGGAAGTCCCCATGGCAGCGGATGCACAGGCCCCCCGCCCCCCCGCCCCGGCACGCCTCCAGAAATCGCTCCTTCTCCGGCCCGAGGGACAGGAAGGTCCGGGCACGGCTCAGAACCGGGTCGGGGAGACCCGGAAGGGCGCTTTCCAGTGCTTCTCCGGCCTGGACGAAACGCTCCCGGATCTCTCGGACCAGGGCCTCGAGATCCTGCTCCCCGAAAGGACGCGGGGCAAAGTCGGGGTCGGACGGATCGCTTCCCAGGGCCCGGTGGAGACGGCCCGTCCCGGTCCCCAGGCGTTCCACCAAGCGATCCAGGCTCTCCCCTCCGTCTTCCCCCGAAAGAACCCGGGGAAGGCGGGAAAGAAACCAGGACCATGCGTCTCCCACGTTGGGGACGAATTCCTGGAGGAGGGCCAGAACCAGGGGATCCCCTTCGGGAGACTTCCCGAGAAGGGCCCCGAAGGAAGTGGGGATGGGAACCCACTCTCCCCGGCGGGCCAGGAATTCTCCGACCTCGAGGTCGGGATTCATGCCGGGGACCAGCTTCCGGAACCCCTTGAGCATGAGGCTGTTCCCGAAGAGGAGGGAGGTGTTGCTCTGCTCTCCCCGGAAGACCGAGGGAACGAGGTCCGGATCGACGGTCGCTCCCCGGCGCCCGAGGGCCGCCGTCCGCAACGCCTCCAGCCCCGTCCGGGCAGGGTCCGGGAAAAGGATCTCCCGAAGGAGTCCGCGTCCGGTCGCGGGAAGATAAAATCCGTCCACCAGAAGGGCGCATCCCCCGGAGGGTGGATCCAGCCGGGCGATCTCCCCGGCCGCCAAAACCTCTCCCGACCGCCCCCGCCCCAGCGGGAGAAAGTACCGCTCGCCCGGCCCTTCCGCAAACGAGACCCAAAGAAGACAGAGGAAGATTGTCCCCCCGATTCCTCCGTCGAGAGGGACAATCGCCTCGAACCGGATCGAGCGGAGGGACCGGGACTTCGATCCGAACCACCGGCGGGAGGGGAGAACCGCGGCCAGAATGTCGGAGAGTGCCCCCTCTCCCGCCCATTCCGGGAGCTGCTCCCAGCTCTTTCCGGAAAGATCGAGAGTCCGAAGCCCCCCGCCGCTCACCGGATCCTCCGGAAGACATGGAAGGGAAGACGGTCCGGATCCCCGGGGTCGAGTCGGATGAAGCGCGGGCCCGAAGGCCAGGAATACCGGACACCGTCCATGAGATCCTGGACCTCCATCTCCTCCTCCCCCAGGAAGGTCAGCCATCCCTGCTCGACCCTGTGGGGATCGAGATTGACCACCACCAGGATCCAGTCGTCCGGACTCTCCCCCTCCTTGGAATAGGCGATCAGCTGGTCGTTGTCGAGCGGATGGAAACGGAGGGTGTGGTTCCAGCCGAGGGCCGGGACCTCGCGCCGGATCGCGTTCAGACGGGTGATGAACGGGGCCAGGGAGTGTTCCGGGTCGGGGCGCCAATGGCGGATTTCGTACTTTTCCGAATCGAGATACTCCTCGCTCCCCTCCCGGAGGGAGCGATTTTCGCACCACTCGAAAGCCGGACCGTAGATCCCGTAGGAGGCCGACAGGGTGGCGGCGAGGGCCAGACGAACCAGAAAGGCCGGACGCCCCCCCTTCTGCAGATATTCGTGAAGGATGTCGGGGGTGTTGGGCCACAGGTTCGGGCGAAAGAAGTCCCGGACCGGCGGCGTCACGAGTTCGGTGAGGTATTCGACGATCTCCGCCCGGGTGTTTCTCCAAGTGAAGTAGGTGTAGGACTGGGAAAATCCGATATGGCCCAGGTGGTGCATGACCTTGGGGCGGGTGAAGGCCTCCGCGAGGAAGACCACCTCCGGATCGACCGATCTGACCTCCGCCATCAGCCATTCCCAGAAGGGAAAGGGCTTGGTGTGCGGATTGTCGACCCGGAAGAGGCGGACGCCTTTGTCGACCCAGAAGAGGACGACCCGCCGGAGCTCCTGCCAGAGGGATTCCCAGTCCTCCGACAGAAAGTCGAAGGGATAGATGTCCTGGTATTTCTTGGGAGGATTCTCGGCGTAGTGGATCGATCCGTCCGGACGCCTCCGGAACCATTCCGGATGGGCCGAAACGTAGGGGTGGTCGGGGGAGCACTGGAAGGCCAGGTCGAGCGCCACCTCGAGCTCCAGCCCTTCGGCGGTCTTGAGAAATTCCTGGAAATCCGCCATCGTTCCCAGACGTGAATCGATGGCGGTGTGGCCGCCCTCTTCGGATCCGATCGCCCAGGGCGATCCCGGGACATCCCCTTCGGCGCCCGGCGTGTTGTTCGGTCCCTTCCGGAAAGAATGGCCGATCGGATGGATCGGGGGAAGATAGACCACGTCGAAGCCCATGGCGGCAATCTCCGGGAGGCGGCGGGCGGCGTCACGAAGGGTTCCATGGAGGCCCGGGACGGTTCCGGCGCTTCGCGGAAAGAACTCGTACCAGGCTCCCCGGAGAGCCCGCTCCCGTTCCACATGAACCGGAATGATGTCGGAGACGGTCAAAAAACGGGGGTCGGGAAAGGCCGCGGCCTTCTCTCCCCGAACGGGGTCGAGCGCCATTTGGACCCGCTGGTCCAGATCTCCCTCCCTGTCCCACCGGGAAAGCCATTGCCCGAGTCCCTCCGGCACCTTTCCCTTTCCCGCCCGGGCGATGTGGCGCCGGATAATCCCGGCCCCTTCCCGAAGCTCGATCTCCAGGTCCTCCCGCTGTCCGGCCCGGGCTTTTTTTCCGAGTCCGTCCTGCCAGTGGGCGACCTCGTCGATCCAGGCCAGGATCCGGAAACAGGCCATCCCCTTCCGGGAAAAGGACAGCTCCCCCGTCCAGAGGTCGTTTCCTTGGGAGACCATCGGAAGGGATCTCCAGGAGCTCTCCCCCGGATCCCGGACCTCAAGATGCACCCGAAGAAGTTCGTGGCCGTCGGCCAGAACATCGGCCTCGACGGAGAGGGGTTCCCCGCAAATCCGCTTGACCGGATATCGTCCTCCGTCGACGGAAGGGGATACCCGCTCAATCCGGACCCGATGGCGTCCTTCGGCCAGAAAGGCCGGGGAGAGGGAGGAAGCAGACGTTTTTTCGTGGGCAGGTCGATGGGGGTTCGTCACATTGCGCCTCCTGTCATCGCGTTGGAGAAAGCCAGCCTATATCCGGTCGCCGGCTCATCGGTCCGAATCGTTTTCGACACGAGCGGGACCCCGGAAGGGGTTCGGGAAGCAAGGGGGAGACGTCCGCGAAAGGCCGTCCTGTCCAGACTAGCGGGAGAGAAAAGAAATTACAAGGAAGCGGAACGGGCGGAAAGGAGGGTCCGGAGAAGCACAGAAGGCCTCAGGGCAACTCCAGGGACGAAAAGAGAAAGTCCTTTTCGAAAAAAGGAGGCAGAGATCCGGCGGAAAGGGGCCGCGAGAACAGGAATCCCTGGGCCAGGGAACACCCGTTCTCCCGGAGAAAGGCCACCTGATCCGCGCTTTCCGCCCCTTCTCCGATGGCGGAGAGACCCAGATCCTTCGCCAGGGAGAGGATCGTCCGGACGATGGCGGTGGCCCGTGGATCCCGTCCGATCTCCGCCACGAACTCCCGGTCGATCTTGATCCGGTCCACCGGAAACCTCCGGAGGTAGCCCAGCGAGGAGAAACCCTTTCCGAAATCATCGATGATCAGACGCACCCCGATCTTCCGAAGTTCGGATAAGATGCCCCCCACATCCTTCAGAAAAAAGACGGACTCGGAAAACTCGAGCTCAAGCCTCTCCGGAGGCAGCCCCGTCTCTCTGAGGACGGTCCGGAGCAAATCGGGAAAGGAGGTGTCCTGAAGCTGACGTCCGGAGATGTTCACCGAAAGGAAGATCCCTCCCCCCTTCCAGCGGACGGCCTCCCGGCAGGCTTCCCTGAGGACCCAGGTCCCAAGGCTCCCGATGAGCCCTGTCGACTCGGCGTGGTCGATGAACTCTCCCGGAAGCAGGAGGCCCTTTTCCGGATGGCGCCAGCGCACCAGGGTCTCGAAGCCGACAGGTTTTTTTGAGGCGAGATCGACGACCGGCTGGAACTCGAGAAAGATCTCGGAACGGACCAGAGCCTGCCGGAGCGCATTGGTCATGGAAATCCTCCGGTCGAGAGCCGCCGACATCTCCCCGGAGAAGAACTCCACCGCGTTGGAGCGCCGCTCCTTGGCCTTGTACATGGCGATGTCGGCATTCCGGAGGAGCTCCGAGGCCTCGAGCCCGTCCCGCGGATAGACGGAAACCCCGATGCTGGCGGAGATCACGAGATCACGGCCCCCGATTCGGATCGGCCGCGAAAGCTCGCCGAAGATCCGGTCGACGGCGGCCAGTATCCCCTCCTGCGTGTCGAAGCCGGTCATAATGACGGTGAACTCGTCCCCTCCCATCCGGGCGACCGTGTCCTCTCCCCGGGTTACACTGACAAGACGGGAGGCGGCTTCCTGGAGAACGAGGTCTCCGGCCTGATGACCCAGGCTGTCGTTGACCTCCTTGAAGCTGTCGAGATCCATGTACAGAAGGGCCAGCGGCGCCCCCTGGCGGCGGGCCCGTTCCAGGGCCTTGTCGAGGCGGTCGTGAAAAAGGACGCGGTTGGGAACCTGGGTGAGATGGTCGAACTGGGCCTGATAGGCGAGACGGCGTTCCATTTCGCGCTTTTCCGTCACATCCCGGAAAACCAGGACGACCCCCGTGATCCGGTGTTCGGCGTCCAGAACGGGAGAGGCGGTCTCCTCGATCGAAACCTTCCGCCCATCCCGGGAGAGAAGGGCCGTATGGTTGGAGAGGCCCTGCATCCGTTCTCCGGCGAGACAACGCCCGACCGGGTCGTCGATCCGCTTCCCCGTCGTCTCGTTTTCGACCCGGAAGATCTCGTCCACCGGGCGGCCGGTCGCTTCGAGAAGGGAATAGCCGGTGAGGTTTTCGGCAACGGGATTCATGAAGGAGACCAGACCCTGGCCGTCTGTCACGACGACGGCATCCCCGAGGGACTTGAGGGTGACGAACCACTGCTCCCGCTCCCGGGCCAGCGCGGTCATGAGCTGTTTTCTCCGGGAGATGTCCCGGATCATGACCATGTAACCGGCGACCTTTCCGTTTCCGCGGGAGGAGAGGATCTTTCGCCCGGAGGCCTCTCCAGGAAAGGTCGTTCCGTCCTTCCGCCGGTACTCCACCTCGTATGGGGCGAAACTTTCGGAGGCCTCGGTCGAGTACCTGAGGCGTCCCTGCTCGACGAAGTCCTCGTGGCGGCTGTAGAGAACGGCGATGGACTGTCCGATGAGCTCGGAGGGATCATACCCGAAAATCCGCTGGACGGAGGGGCTGGCCAAGAGGACGCGCCGTTGGGGATCGACGGCCAGGAGAGCGTCGACGGACGACTCGAAGATCGCCTGGAACCGGTAGTGTTCCTCTTCCCAGCGATTTTTGCGCCCGGTCACAGGCCCTCCCTGCCAGCCAGCGAACCGGCCGGCCCTTCTCCATCCGTTTCTGCCTCCGAAAACAAACCGGATCTCGGTCGAGACCCGATATCGGGGGAGGTCTGTCCATCCCTATCCAAAACACTAAATGTTTTTCGTTAAGAAATCAAAAATTAACAATAAAAAATTATTTATAAAAATAAATTATCAAAAAACAGCCTCAATGACGGCTCTTTCGGAGACTAGCAGACCGCCGGCCTGCGACGGGGCTTCCGGGTGGAGCCTCCTCTTCCGGACAGGGCAAGGGAAGCCCTGTCGATGTCCGCTAGAAGAAGATCGACCATGTCCCGGCTGAAGTTCTCCTTCACCACCACCCGGAGGACCGAGCTGCGATTCAGATCGGAAGGAAGGGTGTAGGCGGGAAGGATCCAGCCCCGCTCCCGGATCTTCTCGGACAGATCGGTCTCGGAAAATCCCGCGTCGGGGGCCACCGAAAAGGTCACGATCGGGAGATGGTCGGGAGGACCGACGACCCGGAAGCGGCGATCGCCGGACAGACTTCCGGCGAGCGTGCGGGCATTGGAGAGGGAGACGGCGTGGATCCGCCGGTACCCCTCGAACCCGAGCCGGAGGAGCATGTAGTACTGGGCCAGCATCATGGAGCTTCCCCGGGAAAAGTTCAAGGTGTAGGTCGCCTCCTCTCCCCCGAGGTAGTTGACCCGGAATACGAGCTCCTCCGGAAGATCCTTCTCCTCCCGGAAAAGGAGCCAGCCGATCCCCGGATAGACCAGCCCGTACTTGTGGCCGGAGACGTTGATGGAGCGGACGTGGGGGAGCCGGAAGTCCCAGACGAGATCGGGCTCCAGAAAGGGAAGGACGAACCCGCCGCTCGCCCCGTCGACATGAAGGGGGATGTCCCAGCCTTTTTTCGTTTTGACTTCCGAAAGAACCCGGTCGATCTCCTCCACCGGGTCGAGATGTCCGGTGTAGGTCGATCCCAGAATCGCCCCGACGCAGATCGTCCGCTCGTCCACCGCCTCCGCCACGGCCACAGGATCAAGGGTGTACCGCTCCCCGGCCATCGGAAGAAGCCGGAGCTCCACCTCGAAGTACCGGGCGAATTTTTCCCAGACCACGTGGACCCCGCTTGAGGCGACGATGTTCGGGCGGTCGACGGGAAGTCCCCGTCCGAGACGCGCTTTTTTCCAGGCGGTCTTGTGGGCCAGAAGGGCCAGCATGATCGCCTCCGAGGAGCCGACTGTCGCCGTCCCGATACCCGAGGCCCCCTTCGGAGCGTTGAAAAGGCGGGCCAGCATGTTCACGGCACGCTCCTGGATCACCCCCGTCTGCGGGTACTCCTCCTGATCCACCAGATTTTTGTTGAGCGTGCCGGCGATCAGCTTTTCAGCTTCGGGCTCCATCCAGGTGGTGACGAAGGTGGCGAGGTTGAGGGCGGGGTTGCCGTCGAGGTTCAGTTCGTCGGCGATGAGACGATAGGCCGCCTCGGCCGGGATTCCCTTTTCCGGGATCTCGAAGCGGGGAATCTCCCGGGAGAAGGCCCGGCTGCCGTAAGTGACGGAGAGAAGGCGGTCTTCCGGAGGCATGGTCCTGATGGCGCGTTTTTTCGAGATCATGGAGGGTCTCCTTTCGGTTGGGGTGGTGAAAACCGACCCCGGCCCCGGGTTTCAGGGAGACTTCTCCGGACGCTCCCGTCTCCGTCAGTCGGAGGGGTGGGAGAGGTCGGGAGAGGGCTCCTTCGGCACCTGGATCTCCTGGTGGTATCGGGAATGGTAGAGCGTTTCGATCTTCTCGAAGGGAATCTGGCCGATGCAGGCCCGGGAGAGGGTGCTGGCCTTCCGGTCGCAGGACAGGCTCATCCGGAAAAGGGCGTCCCGATCGTCGACGGTCATCCAGAGGTCCTTCCGGCCTCCCGGGGTCAGAGCCGCCGGCGTTCCATCGGGAAAGGGAAAGAGGCGCAGGTCGAAACACCCTTCCGGACAGTCCTTCGAGGAGCGAAAGTATCCGGCGTGGGGGCGGGGTCCGCCGGTGACGAGAAAGACTCCCCCAGAAGGAAGGGCCACGGCCCGGGAGATGGTGCCCGATGTCGGCTCGAGATCCTGGACGTGAAGGGAAGAGGGGCTCTTCCCGAGATCGATCCACCCCAGGGCCGAGCCCTTCCTGAGGCTCAGGTAAAGGCGGTCTTCGGCAGGGGAAATCGCCGGAGAGGCAGGAAATTCTCCGGCCATGGAAGCGGGGTAGGAGACCGCGCAGGAGGTCTTGCGGCAGCCTGAGGGAATCCGGACGATCGACCCGGTGCGGCCAAAGGTCGCCCAGAGATCGGCCCGCTTCGGATCGTAGGCCAGTCCTGTCGCAGGCCCCAGGGCCGGCAGACTGAAGAAAGAGAGACAATGTCTTCGGGTGCAGTCTCCCGACAGGAAGACCACCCGGTCGGCCAGACGGTCCAGAACGGCCAGCCTGTGCCTTCCGGCGTCGTAAACGGCCCGGAAGGGATAGGACGGCCGTTCCGGAAGAAGAAAGGTCCGGAGACAGGATTCCGAGAGACAGCGGGGGGGAACGTAGGTCACCCGGTCTCCCAGGCGGAGAAGGACGTAGGCCCCCCCCCGCTCCGGGTCGGCCACCACATCCCCCGGGTCCCCCAGGGAGGGGGCGAGCCGGATCAGGGTCGCGCAGTCCTCGCTTCGACAGGAGGGCGGCAGGACATAGAGCCCGTTGCGAAGGGAGGAGGCGACGAACAGGGTCCCTCTTCTGTCCCGGGCGAGTCCCCTGAATCCGAAATTGCTGACCGGAAGGGCGAGTGAGGAGTACTGGGTCACCGGCCCGGGGGACGCCTCTCCGGAAAGGGGCAAAGGGGCTGCCAGGGCGGGGATGCCTGAAGAGAATACTCCGGTCAGGAACCCTCCCAGGAGAAGGGCGGACTGGAAAAGGCGCCGGTCAGACCGGAGGATGAATGGCATTTTCGTCTCCGATTTCGTGAAACAGGTTCAGAATGTAGTTCCGGTCGGCTCCCAGATCGGGAGACCCCGAGAGGGAGGAGGCCTCCACATCCATCCGGAGGCCCCCCCGAACCGGAGAGAGCGTCACCACGAGCCGGGAGGCGTGGTGCCAGAAGGAAGGCGCCACCCGAACGACGAGACGACCGGAATCCGCATTCTCGATCCGCCAACCGGAAAAACTCTTGATCGAATGGGTGATGTTGGCGTAAAGCTTGGCCGGATCCCCGTAAAACTCCCGGGAGTGGACCTCCGGGAGGGGATATCCTCCCGTGGTCCAGGCCCGGCTCAACGTGAAATAGACATGGAACCGCGTCAGCGGGCCCGGGGTATTGATGAAGGCGGCATTGTTGGCAATGAGGTCCCCGCCCAGATAGACCAGCCCCAGGAAAACCGCCAGGGCGACACCTTTGAGTATTTTCAAGAGCGACTACCTCTTTTCGACCCCGGAGGCTTCGAGGAAGCGCTCCGCGTCGATCGCCGCCATGCAACCGGTTCCTGCCGCCGAGATCGCCTGGCGGTAGACGGGATCGGACACATCCCCGGCGGCGAAGAGCCCCGGTACACTTGTCTTCGACCCGGAGGTCGTCTTGAGGTATCCCACGGCGTCCGTTTCGGCCAGGCCGTGAAGGAAGCCCGTGTTGGGGCTGTGGCCGATGGCGACGAAGAAGCCGCTGCAAGGATGGATCGACTCCTCTTGCGTCTTCGTGTCCCGGATCCGCACACCGGTCACCTGCTGTTTCGACAGGTCGAGAACCTCGAGGATTTCCTTGTTCCAGAGAAATTCGATCTTCGGATTCTCGAAAGCCTTCTCCTGCATGATTTTGGAGGCGCGGAGGGTGTCCCGGCGGTGAATGACGGTCACTTTCGTGGCAAAACGGGTCAGGAACATCGCTTCCTCAAGCGCCGTATCCCCGCCTCCCGCCACCACGATCTCCTTCTCCCGGAAAAAAAATCCGTCGCACGTGGCGCAGGCGGAGACTCCCGCTCCCATCAGGGCCTTCTCCGAGGGCAGCCCCAGGAACTTGGCCGAAGCGCCGGTCGAGACGATGACCGTCCAGCTCTCGTAGGTCTTCCCTTCGTCGGTCGAGACCCGGAAGCCCCCTCCTTCCCGCCTTTCGACGCGCTCGATCACGGCGGATTCGATACGGGCTCCGAACCGGAGAACCTGGGCCCGCATCCGCTCGATCAGCTCCGGACCCGTAATCCCGTCGGGAAACCCCGGAAAGTTCTCGACCTCGGTCGTGATCGTGAGCTGTCCCCCGGCCTGGGGTCCCTCCAGAACCAGAGGCGACAGGAAGGCCCGCGCCGTGTAGAGGGCGGCCGTCAGCCCCGCCGGTCCCGTTCCCAGTATGATCACCTTTTCCACTCTCGATCCTCCACCTTACACGCTGTGTCTGTCCCGGCGCCCGTCTTGATTCGGGCCTCCGTCAACAATAGCAAGAGGGACAAAATCCGGTCAACTCGTCACTTGGCCACGGGATCCTGGCCCACCACCTTCTTGCGGACCCCGGGAAGATAGACCAGGTAGTCCACCCCCTCGGCGAACCGGAGGGTGGCCCGGTCGGTCTGGTAGCGGTACTGGTAGGTCGCAAGAGCCGCTTCGGTATTGAGGAGATAGACCTCGGCCAGGGTGAGGTCGACGATCGAGATCAGATTGGCGGAGTAGCGCTTGTTTCCCAGGACCAGTGCAAGCTTCGCCTCCTTCACCGCCTCGGTGTAGGCCCGGATGTCAGCCAGGTCGGAGCGCGTGCGGGCCCGGGCCCGCACCACCTGGTATCGGATGTTGTGGGACCAGTCGGAAATCCCGTATTGACGCTCCCGGGACTTTTCATGGGCCCGTTCGGTCTCGCCCCGGATCATTCCGCCGGTGTAGATGGGAACGGTGATCGTGCCACCCCCCGACCACATGCCGGGAACATAACTTTGACCGGTCACCAGGTTGGCCATGAAGCCGTAGTTGCCGAAAGCGGAAATCAGGGGATAGTGCTGGGCCCGCATGAATCGGGTCCGCTCTTTTTCCTGCTGGAAGAGGTTCCGGTAGGCATTGATTTCCGGCCGGTAGGTGAGACCCCGGGTCACCGCCTCGTCACGCCCCGCCACCACATCGGACACCTGTCCCAGATGACCGGTCAGACGGTAGTCGTCCCGTCCGGACTGGCCAAGACCCATGGCATCGTTCAGATGGGCGATCTGGGCCACGAGATCGTCCTTCTCGGAATCGAGCAATGCCCGGGCTTTTTCGTAGTCGACCTTGGCCAGATCGTAGTCGAGCTGGGAGCGGTAATCGGCCTTGTAGAGGGATTCTGTCAGATTCTTGACCAGTTTTCGCTGCTCGAGGTTCTTCCGGTAGACCATGATGAGCTTCCGGTCGAGAAGGACATGGTAGTAGGCTTCCTTCACCTGGAGAATGACCCAGGCATCCTGGCTGTACAGCCAGAACTCGGAGGCCCGTTTGCCCGCGAGACGCTGCTTGACCCGGTGCTCGAACTTGCCGAAGTCAAGGAGGAGCTGGTTGACGCCGATCGTCGCGAGACCGGCCGGCTCGTTCGGAGCGGAGAGCGGGCCCATCTTGGTGTAATCCATGGGAAAGACCGGCGTCACGAAATTCAGGTTGTTGATGAATTCGTTGCCAAGACCGGGATTGGCGATCCCGTACAATGCCCCCACGCCGACATGGGGATAGAAATGGGATTTGGAAACCTTGACCCGGGCCCCTTTCTTCTTGACCGTGTGGCGAAACCAAAAAAGTTTCGGATGGTGGGCAAGGCCAAAGCTGACCGCCTGGTCGACCGAAAGTGTGTCGGGAGGAACGTCCTCCGAGGAAATGACCGTCTGGTTGTCCGCCTGGGCCGGAGAGGGGAATCCGAGCCCGGCCGCTCCAAGAAGAGCGGCCAGGAGTCCGGCGAGGGCTCTCGCGCCACGGGTTCCCCCCTTCGGGTCGGGCTTCGACGGCAGGAGGTTTTTTGCCTTGCTTCTTTCTTCATAGATCATCGCAGTCGATCCTTCCATAGAACGTCCGGACGGGAATGGGCTTCGGACGCGCGTTACAGCTGTCGGGCTGGCCGGAACGGCACCGCCTTGTAGGGAACGGCCTTGACCTTCTCCCCTGAGTGGACATGCCATTTCCCGGCGAGGACAAGCTCGTCCCCGGCCGAGAGACCCGAGAGAACCTGGACCCACTTGGCATTGTCGATGCCCAGCGTCACCGGAACCTCGAGAGCCTTTCCGTTTTTGACGATCATGACCGAATAGGGCTTGTCGCGCCGGGCCATGACGGCCATTCCCGGAATGAGGATCGAGTCGGGAAAGCGCTGGAGATAGAAGGTGAACTTGCCGTACATGCCGGGATGGATGACGAATCCCGGGTTGTCGATGTCGACCTCGGTCCGCATCGTGCGCGTCCTCTGACTTTCCTCGAAATCATACCGCGTGACCCGGCCCCAGAAGGTCTGGTGAGGGAGCCCCGCGAAGTGGACCTTGACCCGCTGGCCCCGGCGGATCAGGGGTGCCACGTCGGCCGGGACCCAGACGTAGGCCCGGAGGGTATCCACCTGCTCGAGCGTCACGATCGGCTGGGCGGTCGCGGTGGCGTTGGTTCCCTCGGATATCAGCTTGCCGGGATCCACGTAGCGATGGGTGATCATTCCGTCGAAGGGCGCGGCGATGGTCTTGTAGGCGATCAGGGCCTCCTCGTGGCGCATTTCCGCGACCGCCTTCAGGTAGGACGCCAGTTTCTGCTGGACCCGCTCCTTCGAAATGAGCGCCGGATGGTCGAGCCAGACCCTCTTGATCCGGTGGTAGGTGAGATCGGCTATCCGGACGCGGGCGACGGAACGCCGGTAGGTCTGATAGAGTTCCGGATCCTGGATGTAGGCCAGCACCTGGCCCTTGTGCACGTAGTCCCCCTTGTCGACGTTCAGGTATTTCAGATATCCGGGGACATGGGCGTACAGGATGGCCTTCCGGAAAGATTCGATTCCGGCCGGGATCGTCACCTTGTGGTGGAGGGTCCGGAGGCGGACCGGCAGGACCTGGACCACCGCAAGGGGCTGGACCGGAGGCTTCGGAGGAAAGATCCAGTAGTAGACGAAAAGGATGAGGGGTCCAATGATCAGGACGGCGAAGACCACGAGGAAGATCCGTCGGGCGCGGGAAGAAAGATGCACATCGGTGAGGTCGATTTCGTTTTTCCATTCCGGACGGAAGGACTCGTGGTCCTCTCCGGACGGAGGACCTCCATCGGGATTCAGTCCGGGGGTGGCTTCTCCGTCACTCATCTTTTTTTCCTCCGGCCCCGCCGGTCGGGATATTTTTTCTAATCATTGACACCATTCGATTCGTCTCCCTAATATCAGCAAAGGACGCTTTCACGGACCCAGACGACAACTCCCGGGAGAAAAACCCGGAATTCCTTTCCAGGAGCCCCGCATCCATGCAGACACAACCCACAGATACCCGGCCGGCTCACGCCCACGCCGGACTTTTCGCTCACGCCACTTCCCGGTCCCTCGTCTCCGTCTCCGGGGAGGATCGCGTCACCTTTCTCCAGGGGCTTCTCTGCCAGGACGTGGCGACACAGCCGACGGGTTCCCTTCGCTACGGCTTTTTCCTGAATCCCAAGGCCCGGATCCTGTTCGACACCTGGATCGGCGTCCGCCCCGACGACATCCTCCTCTCTCCTTCCGGAGGGATGGAGGATGAATTCGTGGCCCACCTCAAAAAATACCTGTTCTTCCGGACAAAGGCCTCGATCGCCTCCCTGACAGGAGCGTTCCGGAGCCTGACCCTGGTCGGCCGGGAAGCGCCGGCGCACGCGACCCCCCTCTTTTCGAGCGATCCGGCCGAAGACGGTCTCCGAATCCTCGCGGGGGGCGGATTTGCCTTCCTTCACCCTCACCAGTTCGCCTTCGAACGGGAGGCCGGCCCCTGGATCGATCTCTGGATCCCCAGGGAAACCTTCGAAAAAACCCTCCAGGATCTCGAGCGCCGTGTCCTCTCGGCCGGGGGGACGATCCTCTCTCCCGAAGCCATGGAGACCTACCGCCTCGAATGCGGCATTCCCCTTCCCCCCTTTGAACTGAACGAAGGCCATTTTCCGGCAGAGGCCGGCCTCGACGCCGTCGCCGTCTCCTACAACAAGGGCTGCTATGTGGGCCAGGAGCCGGTCACCCGTCTCAAGTTCCAGGGTCAGCTCTCCCGAAAGCTCACCGGGCTCCGGTCCAAGAGCCCGAAGATCCAGGAAACCGCCTGCCCCCGCCCCCTTTATTCGGCCCTTGACGGCTCGGAGGCCGGAACCCTCACCTCGCTCGCCGATTCTCCCGCCGCCGGAGGCGTCATCGGTCTGGGGTACGTGAAGCGGGCTCACTGGGAGCCGGGGACGGCCCTCATCGACGGAACGGGCCAATCCTACGAAGTGTCCGACTTTCCCTTCGTCTCCCCCGACTGATCCGCCCCCTCCCCTTTGGACTTTTCTCACCGGCTCCCGCGAACAGGAGCCGGTCCCCTTCCATGATGCATCCTCACCCCAAGGACTAACTATCTCCCTGCTCCCCGGGCCTTCCATTTCTCCGCCCAGGTGTGGAGGATCACATAGAAAATGGGGACCTGAACGAGCGTCAGGACCGTCATGACCATGAGGCCCCCGATCACGGCCCGGGCCAGCGGCTCCTCGGCGCCGGAGCCGACCCCCATCCCGATTGCGGTCGGAATCATGGCCAGGATCGTTCCGACCGCCGTCATCAGGATCGGACGAAGACGGGTGGATCCCGCCTCAACGACCGCCCGGTAGATCGGCGCCCCCTGGGCCCGCAGTCGGATGGCGAACTCCACCAGAAGGACCGAGTTCGAGACCCCGATCCCGATGTCCATGATCACCCCGATCAGGGACTCCACATTGATCCCGGTTCCGGTGGCGTAGAGCATGGCGAAGACCCCGATGAGGCCGAAAGGAACGGACATCATGATGATGAAGGGATCGAGGAAGGACTGGAACTGGGCTACCAGGGCCAGGTAAACCAGGGCCAATGCCAGGAGGACCGCCAGCCCCATCGAGCTGAAGGAGCGGTGCATCGAGGCCAGCATCCCCGACTCGCGCCAGGAGTATCCGTGAGGCAGTTTGTAATGGGCCAGATAATGGTCGATCCGGTTCCCGACGCCGCCCAGTGAGATCCCCGGAGCATGGGTCACGTTGACCAGGATGTCCACCACCCGTTCCACATTGTAATGGAATATCGCGGGAGGAGCGGTTATCCGGTGGAAATCGGCAATGTCCCGAAGATAGATGGGGGGATTCTTCGCCCCCGACTCCGTGTAGTCCGCCCCATTGAGCTGGCGGATCAGGATGTTGGCGATGGCATCCATGGAGTTGATCTTGTCCTCGGGATACTGGGCGGTCAGGAAGTAGGGATTCCCTGTGGACTGATCCACCCAGAAGTTTTCTCCGATCGCCATGTCGGTCACGAGACTCGTAATGATATTCCGTTCCGCATCGGCTTCAGAAACCCCCAGAAACTGGGCCTTGTTCCTGTCGACATCCACCTTAAAGGCCGGGTAATGAAAGTTCTGCTTCACGCGAACATCTGTCGTTCCCGGATAGGTTCGGATATGGTCTGCAATGTCATGTGCAATCCGCCCCAGCTTCCGATAGGAATGTCCGAGGATCTGGATGTCGATCGGCGCCTCGCCGGAACCCGCCAGGATCTGGGTGATGATCGAAGAGGACTCGAAGTCGAACTCGATATTCGGGAAATGAGCCGCCAGATAGGGACGGAGCTCCCGCTGGTAGTCCCACATCGAGCGCTTGCGCTCGTTGGAGGGATTGAGCTGGACCAGGACGAAGGCCATATGGGTCCAGAGGTTGGTCGTGTACATGGCGTCCCAACCGATACGGACCCCCACATTGGCGACAATGTGCTGAATGTCCTTCTGAGGAATGATGCGTCGAATAGCGGCATCGACCTTGGTTGCGGCCGCAAGGGTCAACTCCTGGCGGGATCCATCGGGAAGACGCATCTGGATGATGAAGGCCCCGGTGTCGTCGGGAGGAAAGTACTCGGAGCCGATCCGGGCGAAGAGGAAGAAGGAGCCCACGAAAGCCAGGAAGATCAGGGTCGAGACCGGCCCGCGGTGCCTGAGGGCGATCTTCAGATAGGTCCGGTAGATCTTTTTGAACCGGTCGAAATACTCATTGAACCGGATGACGCCGCGACGAAAGAGGGAACGGCTGTTCCTGTAGGCCGATTCGGGCTTCAGAAACCATGCGGAGAGGACCGGCACCAGGGTCATGGAGACGAAGTAGGAGGCCATCATCGAGTAGGCCACGGCCGCGGCCAGGGGGGTGAAGAGATACTTGCCCTTGCCCAGAAGGAAGAGAACAGGGGAGAAGACGATCATGGTGGCGATCGTCGAAGCCATGACCGGCATGGCGACCTCTCCGGCTCCGTCGAGGGCCGCCTGGGCGGGGGCCTTCCCCATCTCGAGATGGCGATTCGTGTTCTCGAGGACCACGATGGCGTCGTCCACGAGGCGCCCGATGGCGAGCGCCAGCCCCCCCAGGGTCATGATGTTGATCGTCTGGCCGGTGGCATTCAGCATGACGAATCCCACCAGAAGGGACAGCGGTATGGAGGTGATAATAATGAAGGTCGAGCGGACATTCCCGAGAAAGACTAGAATCATGAGGGCCGTCAGGATGATGCCAACCGCCCCTTCCCTCTCGAGGCTTGCAACGGATTCCCGGATGTAAACCGACTGGTCGAAGACGAGGGAAATATCGAGGCTCTTTGGAAGACCATAGAAGGTGTTGATTGCCGCCCGGGTGGCATCGATCACCTTGATGGTATTGGCCCCGGATTGCTTAAGGACCGGGATGTAAACGGATTTTCTCCCATCGATCAGAACCGGATTGGTCTGAATGCGGTAAGAGTCTTTGGCGACTCCGACATCCTTGATGTAGACGGGTTGCCCGTGTTCGACCTTGATCGGAACGTCCCCGATCGTCTTGACCGGTCCCAGAAGGGCGTTGACGAAGACATTGTAGTTTTGGGTGCCGACCTTGGCATATCCTGCTGGCCAGATGATATTTTGCCTGTTCAGCGCGCTGGCCACATCCCAGATCGTCAAGCCCCGGGAAAGGAGCGCCGTGTTGTTGACATAGATCTGGGTCTGGCGCGATAGCCCTCCAAAAACGGGGGGAGCGGCCACCCCGGGAACTGTCCCCATCTGGGAGCGGACATTGTAATATCCAATGTCATACATCTGCATCTGGGTCAGCTCCTTCGAGGAGAGGACCAGATCGGCGATGGGGATGGCCGCGATTCCGAAGGGAATGATGACGGGAGGAAAAATACCGGGGGGAAGATACTTCATGGAGGAGTAGACGAGCGCCGTCACCATCGAGACGGCGGCAGAAAGGGAATAGGTCGATTTGAAGCGTACCTGAATCAGGCTGATTCCCACCAGGCTTTCCGATTTGATCGACCGGATGAAGGGGGCCTGGAGGATGATGCGTTCCATCTGCTCGCTGATTTCCATCTCGGTGTTGTAGACGTTCATACCGGGAAAGATCGTGAGAACTTCAACCTCCGGAAGGGGAATCCGCGGAAGAATCGAGACGTTCATGGAAGAGAGACTCTGAGCCCCGAGCAGAACGATCGCAAGCGCCATGGCGACAACCGTGTATGGGCTTTTGAGGGACATTTTGACCAGAAACATGAACTGTCTCCCTTTTCCGTTGGGCCCGGTCTATCCGGAAGGCGTCGTACCTAGAAAATTGTCTTGTGAAGCTTTACGAGGACGGTTTCAGATCCGTCGAGCCCCTGGAGAATCTCGGTGTAGTCCCCGTTCCGATAGCCCACCACCACGGGAAGCTTGACCTTTTTTCCGTCCCGGAGGACATAGATGAAATTTCCGTGGCGTTCCTCGATCACCGCCATATGGTGGACGGAGAGGACGTGGGGATAGACATGCAGCCGGATCCGGGCATCCACGAACATGCCTGGCTGAAGGAGGTGCCGGGGATTGTCGACATCGATCTCGGTCCGCATCGTGCGCGTTTCCGGATTGAGCCGGAAAGCGTACCGGGTGACCCGGGCCTTGAAAAGCTGGCCCGGAAGTCCTTGCGCCCGGAGCTCCGTGGGCAATCCCCGCTTGACGAACCGGACGAAATGCTCAGGAACGCCGACATAAAGACGCATTTCGTCGACATCCGTGATCTTGACGATGGGAAGGGCGGGAGTGGTCCCCCCCGTTCCCCGGGAGACGAGGTTCCAGGGATCCACATAGCGGTGTGTGATGAGGCCGGTGAAGGGGGCGACAATCGTCTTGTAGCGGACAAGAGAATGGTAATAGCTCGCCTGGGCTTCGCGCTCCTTCCAGCGCGCCTCGGCCATCTGGACCCGCTGAAGGGAGATGACCCGGGGGTCGTCCTTCCAGACGCGGTATTTCCGGAGAAAGGTGATGTGCGCGATCTCGGCTTCAGCCAGCGCCCGCTGCCAGCTCTGGTAGAGCTCCGGATCATAGATGTATCCCAGAACCTGTCCCCGGGTGACCCAGTCTCCCTTGTCGACATTTAAAAACTTGAGGTACCCCGGAACATGGCCATAGACGATCGCTTTCCGGAAGCCGTGGATCACTCCGGGAATCGAGGTCCAGAGTTCGAAATGGCGGTAGCGGACGCGGCCGGGCCGGTAGCGGGAAGGGTCGTAGGGAAGCGCGGTTTTTTCGAGGATGGGTTGGGAAGAAGTCGGGCCCGGCTTGCGGGAGACGTAGAACAGGCCGGAAACCAGGACGAGAAGGAGCAGACCTCCCACGAGAATGCGATTTTTTCTGGAAAGCGTCAGTCTCACTGCCAACTTTCAGTCGCTTTCATAGTCTATGAAACATTTCATGCACCATGAAAGCTTTCATAATCTATGAAAATTTGGTTGTCATGAAGCCGGCTGAACCGGCCTCCCTATCGAATCCGTACCGTCTTCTCTCCGTCCGTCACCCGGTGATGTCCCCCCCCGGCGCATTGAAATCGTAACAGATGTGCCGCCAGAATTGGCTCAAGATTTTCTTATGGTCGACATAAACCATCTCCGTTTGAGCCCTTCAAACTCGTCGGAATATAGCACACGCCCTTTTTGAAGTCCAGACCGGATCCCGCCCAACGATCATCGCTCATTCCGGGTCTCCCCCGAACCCTTCCCACCCCTCAGGCGAAGGGAATCCTGTTTCATGGGCCGACCGTGTTCTTCTTTGGAGGTGGATTCCCCCGCTTTGAAAGAACCTCGTAGGGAATCACCCGGAGGCTCCACCCTCCGGGAGGAGTGCTCGTCCCGATGGACGGGAGAATTCCCGCCAGGAAATGTTCCGTGGAAATCCTCCCGTCCCCTTCCGGCTTTTTTTCCCCGATGGCCGCAAGTTCCGGCCAGTCCGGCCTCCGGAGGGCGACGACCCAGAGATGGGCGATCCTCTTTGTTGTTCCAGGGGGGAGGGCGGCGACAAGCCGGATCGCGGTCTGAGTCTCCGGAGGAAAGACGAGGGACTTTCCAGCCGGAATCCCGTTTTTCTCATCCGGAAACGGAGCTCCCGGAAAGAGAAGCGTCGCCCCTTCTTTCCGGTCCACGTCGAAGATCCAGATCCACCCACTTTTTGTCAGGGAAAGCCGGAGCTGCAGCGCCTCCCCCTCCCGGAAAGGGCCTGCCCGTCCCGGCCCCGCGGACAGGATCCGGAATCGGGAATCCTGCCGAAAGATCCGAAGAGTCCCTTCGAGGGTCACCTGGCAGGACTGTCGGTCTCCGTTCTCCTGGCAGTCTTCGGAGACGATCCGGTAGCGGGGAAGGGGGGCCAGGGCCTTCCGGATCATCCGGGAGATCAGAGCGGGATCCCGGGCATCCGGAAGATAGGTTCGATCGTAGAAGCCCGACAGACGTGCATCAAGACGTGCGCATCGGTCGAGCCGGGCCAGGGCGTCCTGCCTTGCAAGAGCCAGAAGGCGCTCCCTCGACGGGTTCTTTTTGAGGGAGCCCGTTCCGGACATGACGAACTCCAGACGGGCCCCGGAGGCGGAAACAATCACGGAGCCGCAGGGAGAGGCAGAAGGAAAAAGTGGAGCGGGAGATGGAGACGGCCCTTTCGTCCGGGGGACTGCTGCCTGGGAAGGTGCGGGAGGCGGAGACGGCGTCGCGGCTTTTCCGGAGACGCGAGGGGAAACCGGGGTCGCGACGCACCCCGGGAGAATCAGAAGCAGTAACGAGAGGACCGACAACGGGGGAAGTGTCCGGATCACTGGCTTTTGCCTCCTCGTCCGGTCCCGCCATTTCCGGGGAGACATGCTCGGTCTTCTTGGACAATCAATAATATTGGTGTATCCTTTTCACTGAAGAGTATCGGCTGGAAAACGGAAATTAAAAAAAATAATTTTTGTTTTTTGCCGTCTTATAACTTTTTGTCGTCACTATTTTCATGATCGATAATGAATCATTATTACCTTTAAAAAAAACCGGAGGGATCAATGGAACCCGGAAAGACCGCTTCGACGCTCGAAAAATTTCGCTCCTTCATGACCGAACTGTTCTATGTCCGTCCCTCCATGAACGACCTCGACCGCTTCAAGGCCCTGACGGTCGAAATGGAGCGCTTTCGGTCCTTCATGGGCGAGGTGGAAAAGTTCAAGCTCCTTCTTGCGGAAATGGATCGGTTCCGAGCCGTCTTCGTCTCCGAGCAGGATCGCATGAAAAGCCTCATGGCCGAGATGGAACGGTTCCGGAGCTTCATGGCGGAAATGGAGAAGATCCGTCCCTTCATGAGCGATCTGGAGGAGTTCCAGGGGGCCCTGGAGGAGCTTGAGCGGTTCAAGGCCTTCATGGCCGAAAAGCGCTAGGGAAGGCTCGTAGACCAGCCCGGCCAGGAAAGGAGACCTTCCGTCAGTCCAGCGGAAGAAAGACCGACATGTCGAGCTCTGGAAAGAGTGGATCCCGATCCCGGAGTTCCCGGAAGACGTCCTCCCGGTAACGGCCGGAAACCAGCATCTCCCGGAGTGCCCAGAACTGGTAGAGGTGGCCTTTAAGTCGTTCTACGGCGTATTCGACCATCGTCTTCGTCGTCATGATGAAGGGCCAGTCCGAACTCTGCGCCAGAAGCAGCTCCCGCCCCATCTGGTTTATGATTTCCCGGTCGCGTCCCCGGTATTCCCCCGCTCTCTCGGACAGGCGGGCCATCTCCCGGGCCGCCTCGAAAAGAGGCGGATAGATCCAGTCGTTCGTTCCGTTCATCCAGAACTCATAGTAGCCGTTTTCCCCCCAGGAGGAAGGCTCTGGAGACCCTTCGGAAGCCGGAATCCCTGCGCGCACGAGCTCGACAGGGGTATGGACCTCGACCGTTTTCTGGGTGGCGACAATCCGAAAGACCTCCTCGAGAAAATTGACCCCCTCGAACCACCAGTGGCCGAAGAGTTCTGCGTCGTAGGGACATACGACCGTCGGCGTAAGATCCAGGACCCCGGCAAGGCCGCGGACCTGAGCCGACCTCCGTTCGACGAAGTCCCGGGCGTGGGCCCTGACGCGATCCTGGGCCCAGGCCGGGTTGTAGACCTCCTTCTGGTCGGTCGGACCGGTGATCCGGTGATACTTGAGGCCGGTCATCCCACGGGGACCGTCGGTATGGAGATAGGGACGCACATAGTCGTAGTCGAGGTCGTAGCCGATGTCCCGGTAGAAGTCCCGGTAGGCAAAGTCCCCCGGATAACCCTCTTTGGCGCTCCAGACCTGGCGGGAGGATTCCGGATCGCGCCCGAAGGCCCACACACCGGCCGGCGTCACCAGAGGGGCATAGACGCCGGCGGGAGGCCTCGGATCGGCGTAGAGGAGCCCGTGTGCCTCCATAAAGAAAAAGCGGAGGCCTTCCTTCCGGAGGATCCGGTCGAGTCCTTCGTAGTAGGCGCATTCCGGAAGCCAGATTCCCTGGGGAGCGCGCCCAAAAACCCGGCGGAAGGTCGAGACGCCGACCCGGACCTGGGCCTCCGCCGATCCCGGGACCTCCTGAAGAAAAGGCAGGAAGCCATGCGTCGCCCCACAGGTAATTCCCTCGAGAGACCCCGATTCCATGTGGCGGCGAAAGGCCCCCGGAAGGTCCCGCCCCAGATCCTGCCGATAGACCCGCTCGAGGAATTCGAGATGATCCCGGTAAAATCGGGCGACCCCCTCGAACTCCGTGCTCCGGGTCCGGACAACTTCCCGTTCCGAAAGCTCCCGAAGAAGAGAGAGGCGCTTTTCGAACCGGCCCATCAGAAGGGGGTCCCCCATCATGGAGACCAGTGTGGGGGAGAGGGTCATGGTGATCCGAAAGGGAACACCCTCCCGACCCAGCCGGTCGAACATGGCCAGAAGAGGAAGATAGGTCTCGATCAGACCTTCGAAGAACCAGTTCTCCTCGAGAAAAATTTCGTGTTCCGGGTGGCGGACGTAGGGAAGGTGCGCGTGCAGGACAAAGACAAGATTCCCCCGGTTATCGGCCATGATGAGCCTCCCTCGTTTTCGGCCCGAACGGACCGGGCGGGTCTTCGATTTGTAAGCTCCTGGTTCCTCCGGAGATTTCGATAACATAATCGGGCATTGGCTGATTTGCGCGCCGAAGTCCCGCACGGATCTTCCCAAGGTCGTCGTATGGGCCTGATATGTAGAAAGGTTTTCCTTCGCGTCCGAAGACGTATCGATCCTCCCAGGGGAGCTCGGGCGCGACCAGCGGCGCAATCGTGTTCCAGTCAGGATGAGGCGTCTGCCCAAGGCGACCAGCGTAGGCGATCGCCCCCAGAACGAGGCTCCGCATCTCCTCATAGGGAACCGGCTCAATCGAAAGAGTCCCTTCTTCGTTCAAAGAACGCATTCGTTCGAGCCTCAGGACTATTTCCGCCGGAGACCTCAGCACCGAACCGAAGGCGTCCTTCAACCCGAGAAAAAAAGGATCCACCAGAAGATTGGCCGCGATGAATCCTCCCGAGTGCAGGCGCCGAACCAGAAGGCAAAGGGCCTTTCCCAGGGTTGGCCAGTCGGAGTTGACATAACAGGCTTCGACGGGGAATTCCTGGGCGCGCCGCAACAAGGAGCCTATTTCCTCCGGAGACAGCTTCGGCTGCTGGACCGCCTGGGCCCGGCAGCAGAACTTCCATTTTTTTCCGCTTCCGCAGGGACAGGGAGCAAAGGGATCGATGGACGGATCCGAGGTCACTGTCTGTTACCCTCGAAATATTTCCCGAGGACTCCCGACGTTCCGGAGAGCCCGAGCTTTTTGAAGAGCGTGACGAACCGCGCTTCGAGGTCGTTCATGATCGGGTCGAGGACCTTCTCGGGAAGAGAGGTCATCTCCTTTTTGAAAGGGCCGTAGGTCCGCTTCCGATTCTTGTAGAAGAATTGCTCCTCCGTCTCTCCCGCCTTCCGCTCTCCGGCAAACTCCTTCGTCATGAAGGTCTCCATCTCCTTCTTGAGGGCCACCGGAAAGGCCGGATGATCGAAAACGGCATTCTGGAAGCCGGTTGCGAGATGGATTTCAAGTGTCTTCACTTTGGGAAAGTGGTCGAAGAGGTCATCCGGGAGGGTCGATGCCCCATGCTGGACCGCCCCCCCCATGTGGTAGCGGCTCCTGGCCCGCTCCCCGAGGGCTTCGAGAGTCGCAAGATCGAGCTTTACCGGCGCGATGCGCCCGTCGGGAAGAGGAACCCCTCCGTGGGAAGTTCCGGTCTGGACGCTGATCTTGCTGATCGGCACGTCCCGGGGATCGAGGCGCGCGAGCTCCTCGGAATAGACCTCCATGAAGGCATCGAGCTCCTCGGGCGTGGAATTGTCCTTTCCTACCTCCCCGATCTCGCCACCCACCGACACGGGAAAACGCGACCCGTCGGGAGTGATCTGGCGGATGAAGTGGGTCAGGAGGGCGGTCATCCGGCCGTTTTCCCTCTGCTGGTCGCGCAGGTCCGGAGGAGCGAGGGTCACCAGAGTCGAGGCGTCGATGTCGATGTTGCGGTAGCCGGCATCGACCGACTCCTGGATGAGTTTCTTGAGACCCTCGATCTCGCCCGCGGGATCCTTGGCGTAGTTCTTCGCATTGAACTGATAGTGATCTCCCTGGACGAAGACCGGTCCGACATGCCCCTCGGCCAAGGCGCCAGCCATGACAAGCCCCGCATATTCCGTCGGCCTCTGGAAGGAATAGCCGATCTCGCTCTTGGCGAGCTCAAAGATGACCGGACCCCCGTCGATCGCACGCATGGCACGCAGCACGCGCCGCACGGTCAGATAAGTGAGGCCCCGGATGTTGATGGCCGGAACGGTGAATCCCCCGACTTCTCCACGACCGATGGCCCGGTAGAGGGGTTCGATCGAGGCCATCGTGGCCCCGGACTTCGAAAAGGCCGCCCGGATCAGACGAAAGGCCTGGCTCCGGACCGCCCCTTCCGGGTGGAAGAGAAGATCCTCCGTCAGAGCCTCGAGATAGTCCTTCCGGAGGCGGGGAAGATCGGTCACTTCGGGGCCAGCTCCGGTAAAATCCGCCACATAACGGTATTTTTTCTGCCAGTCGTTCACTGTCTCCTGAGCCATTCCTTTTCCTCCTGGAAAGGTTCCTGTTTGTCCTGAAGCCGGCTTCCGGCTTGTCCGTGTGTGCCTCCCGGTCAGGGAAGCGTGATCTCTCTCAAAAACTGGGCCGCCTCCTCCGGGGGGGTCGGATTGATGTAGAACCCGGTCCCCCATTCAAAGCCGGCAACCTGGGTTAGGGTTGGCATGATCTCGAAATGCCAGTGGTAATAATCCTCCGACCCCTTGTCCTGAAGCGGGGCGGTATGGAGGATGAAGTTGTAGGGAGGATTCATGAGCGCCTTGTTGAGACGCCTCAACACATCAAGAAAGATCTTCGCCAGGGCTTCGTACTGGGACTTCTGTCCCTCCTGGAAGGAGGCGGCGTGGCGCTTTGGGAGAATCCAGACCTCGAAGGGGAACCGGGAGGCGAAGGGCGTGATCGCCACGAATTCCTGGTTTTCCGCGACAAGGCGTGAGCCGTCCATGACCTCCTGACGGATGATGTCGCAGAAAATGCACCGCTCCTTCTCCTCGAAATGGGTCTTGGCCCCGACCATCTCCTCGATCACCACCGTCGGAATGACGGGAAGGGCGATCAGCTGGCTGTGGCTGTGCTCGAGCGAGGCACCGGCCGGCTCCCCGTAATTCTTGAAAATCATGATGTACCGGAAACGGGCGTCCTTTTTGAGATCGAGGATCCGGTCCCGGTAGGCCCAGAGGACATCCTCGAATTCCTTCTCGGAAAAGTTCGCCAGGGTCTTCCGGTGCTCGGGGGTTTCGATGACCACCTCGTGGGCCCCGATCCCGTTCATCTTGTCGTAGAGGCCGACCCCTTCCCTGTCGAGGCTGCCTTCGACCATAAGGGCCGGGAACTTGTTGGGAACGACCCGGAGGGTCCATCCCGGAGAGTTCGGAAGGCTTCCCTGGATCCGGTAGGCCAGCACCTCGGGAGGGGTCTTGTCCTCCTGTCCCGCACAAAGGGGACAGACCTGGTAGCGATATTCGTTCTTGAAGGTCTTGTAGTCGACCGGCCGCCGGCTTCTGGCGGTGGAGATGATCACCCAGCGGCCGACGATGGGATCCTTTCTGAGATCAGGCATGAGGCAAGCTCCTCGAGTCATGGCCCGTCACGATCGTGATCCGGGCCTCCCCCCCGAACAGACGTTCGAGAGGGAGCGCGTGGATGAAAAGGGTTCCTTGAAAAGTCCGCTCGAGTCCCGACTCCGAGAGCGACACCGTCTCGATCGGCGCGTGGACAAGCCGGGCGACTCCGGAGAGCTCCGCCAAAAAAACGGTCTTCGACCAGGAATCCTCTCCGCGATACCAAGCCACCGACCCATGTTCCCATGGATCGTCCCAGAGGAACGGGTCCGTCCGTCCCTCCACCCGGATCGTGCGTCCGGCATCGTGGCCCGCCAGCATCGTCAGGGGCAGTTCCGCATAAATGGCCCACTCCCGCCAGCTCTCGGGCAGTTCCGTCCGCTCGGGCGCGGAGAGGGTCCATGTGACGGAAAAGCGGTCTGCAAGAAACCGGTAGGTCTTCGAGAGAACGAAGGGAACACCCGCGAGTTCCCCCTTTCCTTCCAGACGGAGATCCCCGTCCGGAGGTGAGAGAACCTGGTATGGAATCCGTCCCAGATCAGGCGTCAGGGCCGATCCGTCGAGGAGGCCCGGAGCGGGAGTTCCGAGGGGCGCGAATCCTTCTGCAAAGGCCCGGCGGGGACGGCGGTCGTAGACGATTCCCTCCAGAACATGACGATCGTCTCCCACCGGCCGGTCGTGGATCGAGGCGATGCCGGTCTCCCCGGACGCTCCCCCTTCCGATTTCTTCCGCTCTTCCCGGTGGCGGATGTGGTAGGCCTCTTCCTGCCGGGTAAGGGTGTTGGTCAGGTGGAATCCGGTGGTCCGGTCGTCCCATTCGAGCACGCTCCCTCCGTAACGGGGGGTGATCCAGAGATTGTATCCCGTTTGACGGACAAAGAAATCCGTGACCCCGTCTGCGTCGAAGTCTCCCGATAAAATCGCAGGAACCGGGAGCCTCCCCTGCTCCTCGAGGAGCCTCTCGGTCTGGAGAAGATTCGCGTAGGCCTCGTGGCGGAGATTCGACAGATAGACCCCCCCAAAAAGGCCATGCCAGTAAACGTCGTTTCCCTGGGCCTTCAGGTAGGGGGCGAGCACGCCTTCCGGGGGCTCCATATCGGGCCAGCCTTCCCTGAGAAATTCTCCGGTCAGGAGCATTCGGTGGTAGAGGCGATGGACATCCGGGTACTTGATCAGGAAGTTCTCAAAGATACCCCCCCGGAAGAGGGCCCTGAGGTCGGGATCGGCCCCTTCCCGCTCCCACTTCAGGGCCCACTCATGAAAGACATGGCTGGTGCGGGCCGGAAGGGCCCACTCCATCATTTCGGTATAGGAGGCGTTGGGCAGCACGGCCTGACCCGTCGGGTTGCAGTCGGCCACCACCTCCCCCATGGAGGCGACGCGAAGCCACCCCGACTGGGCCGAAAGCATGGCAAAAAGATGCTCGAGATATTTCTCCTCCCAGACCCAGCGATAGGTCTCGGGCCAGATCCCGAACTTTTCACCATCGTCGGCATAAGTCAGAACACGGCCTCCCCGGGCCCGGCGATCGAGAAAAGACAGAAGCTGGTCCACTGGCCGGAAGGGAATCAGATACCGGAGATCCTTGGAGATGGGAAAGATCCGGAGCGGCGCCCCTTCCCAGGAGACGGTGTAGTAACCGTGCAGATCCTCGTCGTCGAGGCCGGCCAGGTGGAAGTGATGGTCGTCAAGCGGCGCGTAGGCCAGGCCCAGGGGAAAAAGTCTCGCCGGCAGGTCGGTTTCCCAAACCCGCTCCGCCAGCCAGAATCCTCCCCCCGACTTTCCGAGCCTTTCTTCGAGATGGCGACGCATCAGATCGACCTGGCGCCGCTGGTCGGCAGACCGGAGCCAGCAGAAAATCGGTTCGTAGAAGCCTCCTCCGATGACCTCGACCTGTCCCCGCTCCACCATTTTTCGAAGGAGATCCAGAAATCCCGGCTCGTTGGCCTCGATCCATTCGAGGAGGGGGCCGGTGTAATGCAGCGAGGCATGCAGGTTTCCGTATTGCCACAGGAGCTCGAGAGTCGGACGATAGCAGCGGTCGAAGGATTCACGGAACACATGGGCAAAATTCCCAACTGGCTGATGGTTGTGCAGAACGAACACCATCGTCGCCCGGCGGTCCCTGTCCGGTCCGTCTTTCCAGAACTCCATCTCACAGCCTCCAGATCGATTTGACAAACTGGTCGTCGGGAACCTGGATCGAGAGGGTATGTCCCCGGGGACACTGGTCGACCATCGTCTCCCCCTCGTAAAGTTCGATCAGTGCGCCGACCCACTCCCCGGATTCGAGACCCAGAAGGCGATAGGGGATGGCGATCTCCCCGATCTTCCGCAATCCCCACAAGGCCTTTCCTCCTTCCTCTCCGTCCAGGGCGACCTCCGTCGTTCCCGGGACGAGAGGACAACGGATGGCCGATTCGCGGTGGTCGAGAAACCGCATGACGACCGAAGCGTCGGTCTTTTCCTCCAGACGGTAGTTTTCGTCGAAGTCGACCCGGATGTACAGGGTCTCCTCGTCGAATCCGTAGTAGACCGCCGAAAGCGGGGACTCCCGGAGATACATGGATCCCTGGAGCTTGTGGTTGTCGAAGAAGCCGGCCCCGGTCCACTCGAAATAATGGGTCACCTCCCCGTCGATCACCGGATGGATGAAGTCCACGGGGAGAGTGATCCCCGCACCCACTCCCGTCTCCCGGATCGGCTCGTTCAGAAGAATGGGCGGAGAGAGTCCCAAAATCCGATAGACATTCTGCTGGTGAACCCGGAACAGGCGGTCGAACTCCGAAGACTGGAGACTCTTGAATTCGTCCCCGTACCACCAGAACCAGTCCGAGCCCTCGGCCGCGAAAAGTTCCCGGCGAGCCCGCTCCATGGCCTCCGGCGAAACCCTTTTCCCCGCCTCTCCCTTCAGGATTTCTTCGAAGGCCCGGCGCGTCTCCCGCAGGAAGCTCCATCCCTTGTTGTCCTCGGGATGGCCGATCCAGATGCGAAAATCGTGGTTGATCCACGAGCCGGTCGCCAGACGGTCGATCGGACGGGAGGGGGTTTGCGCCAGGGCTCCCGAAACGGTTTCCGTCCGGAGAAAGGCGTGAGAAGAGAGCCGCTCGAAGAGGGTCTTCAGAAAGTGGAATCCGCCATCGGCATAGGCTTCCCAGGGATTTTCCCCGTCGAGGATGATCGGGATGGTCGCCTGGCGTCCGGAAGCATCCTCCCGTTTGGCGATCTGCTCCATGAGGCCCAGAAGATCGGAGGCCGCCTCCGTCCCGTTGTAGCGGGCATAGGCAAACCCGATCCGGTCCGAGAGATTCCGGTCGCGAAAGACCATCTTCATCTTGGCCCCGTCGATTGACACCTCGTAGGGTTCGTAGAGGCTTCCCTCCGTGAGGCGGGCCATTTCCCGTGAAATGAAAAGGATGTCCTCGTCGGAGGCCATCCATTCGAGTCCCGCCCCCTTAGCCATTTGGACCACCTCCGGAGAGACAGACCCTTCGGAGGGCCACATGCCCTTTGGCCGAAGTCCAAAGACCTCCTCATGGCGTTTGAGGGCGGTCTCGATCTGGAGGACAGCGTCCTCCGGATAGGCGAACTCTTCCGGCAGGGAGAGATTGGCGTGGGCGCGCCGGGCGGTCTTCGACGAGACAAGGAGCGGGAGAATGGGATGGAAATAGGGTGAGGTCGATATTTCGATCCGTCCCTCCCGGGCGAGGGAGCGGTAGAGGGGCACCAGCTCATTCAGAATTTTCCTCTGAAGGTCGAAGAGAGCCTTTTTGTCCCCTTCGGTGAAGTTCGCTCCCTGGCCGATCCACTGCTCGACCTCCGGATGGCGCGCCCGGGCGGCATAGCCGAACCATGTGAGGTTGAACCACATCTGAAGATCGAGAAAGTCCTGGGCGTTCATCTGGGTGACGATTCGCCCGAAATCCTCGTCCTTTGTGGGTTGCCGGGACTGAACCTTCTGCCACAGGAAGAGATAGCGGGGATAAGGCTTGATCATGGTCTCGTAGGCACATGAAAAGAAGTTCCGCACCAGAAAGATCTTGTCCCCGTTGTCGAGTTCGGTAGCGGGCTTGAGGGATAGCTCCTGGTAGGAGTCGACCACCCGTCCTTCCGCCAGGGCCAGTATCTGGTCGAGGAGGATCGGAACGATGTTCACCGTCTGGCGGACCTTCGGAAACAGCCCCGCCATATGGGGGATGTCGTAATAGCCCCGGACGCCGTGAAGACGGACCCAGGGCAAGACCATCTCGTTGGTCAGGGGATCGATATAGGACGGCTGATGCATGTGCCAGACAAAAAGAATATTGGCGTTCAAAAGAGATCCTTTTCCAGAAAAGACCTACTGCCGGTTTTCCCGGAGCCAGCGTTCGACTCCCTCCTGGGTCACCACGACGATGCCTCCCGGAGAGACAAAAAAGAATTTCCGGTCCTCCTCGGGGGAAAATCCGATACGGAGATCGGCCGGAATCCGGACGTCCTTTTCGACGATGCATCGGTTCAGGCGGGCGTATCGCCCGATATCGACACCGTTGAAGACCACCGATTCGGAAACATGGGAGTAGCTGTTGACCCGGACGCTGTGCGACAGGATCGATCGGTCGATCTGTCCACCCGAGATGATGGTGCCTCCGCAGACAATCGAATCGGTCGCAACCCCCACCCGCTTGTTCTTTTCGTCGGCGAAGACGAACTTGGCCGGAGGCATCTGGGGGCGGTAAGTCCTGATGATCCAGTAGGGGTTGTAAAGGTTGAAGGACGGGGTCACCGAGACGAGGTCCATGTTGGCTTTCCAATAGGCGTCGATGTTCCCGATGTCGCGCCAGTACCCCTTCTCCACGTCGTCCATTCCGGGAATGGTGTTCTGGCTGAAGTCGTAGACGTAGGCCTGCCCCTCCGACGCGAGACGGGGGAGGATATTGTGGCCGAAGTCGTGCTTGGATGAAGAAATCTCGGAGTCTTCCCTCAGGACGGCGAGCAGATCCTTCGTCCGGAAGATGTAGTTCCCCATGGAGGCCAGCGCGGTGGTTCCGCCGGGAACCGTGGGCTCCGGAGACGGCGGCTTCTCGACGAAGTCCCGGATGCGGTCGCCTTCAGTCCGGATGACCCCGAACTCCCGGGCCTCCGGGAGGGGGACGGGGATGGCCGCGACGGTCACCGCTCCCCCCGTCTCCAGATGGTGATCCAGCATCTGCCGGATGTTCATCTTGAAGATGTGATCCCCTCCGAAGATGCAGACGTGGTCCGGTCTTTCGTCGAGGATCAGGTTCATGTTCTGAAAAACGGCATCGGCCGTTCCCTGGAACCAGTGGGGTCCGGTCCGCATCTGGGCGGGAACCGGATCGATGTACTGGTCGAGAAGCGGCGAGAGGCGCCATCCCCGTGACAGGTGCGTGTTGAGGGAATGGGACTTGTATTGGGTCAGGACCTTGATCTTCGTAAAGCCCGAATTGACGAAGTTCGACAGGACGAAATCAATGATCCGGTAGGCTCCTCCAAAGGGAACGGCGGACTTGACGCGGTCGGCGGTCAGGGGAAAGAGGCGTTTTCCTTCTCCCCCCGCCAGAATAACGGCCAGAATGTTCTCCCTGTCCCGATGATCCATCGACAACCTCCAGCAAGGGGTTCAGGAATTTCCGAGAAAGGTGCGGTTCAGTATGCGAAGAATTCCTGTACGGGCGGGAGAGAGGGAAAAGAGACCCCAGAAAAACAGAAGGAGGGAGGAAAAAAGGTAGGCCACCCATTTTTCCCTTCGTTCATGACGAAGGAGAAGACGCACGGAGTAGACCGCCCCAAATCCCCCCACGATCAGAAATATCCAGTCATATACCATTTTCCCGCGACTCCCCCTTGGGATTCATCCTACCAGAATCGCGGGAAAAGGCCAATTGACCGGAAGAATCCTCCGGCAGACCGTCAAAGGCCGCCGGAGGAAAGAATACTTGAAGGAAGGATTCAGGAACGGATTTACTCTTCTGAAATCTGACCGGGATGGCGGGTTGAACGGCGGCGGGCGACGATGGAGAGACGGACCGACTCGCGCTTGAGCTCAAGGAGATAGGTCCGGCGCTCAATCTCGGAAATAGGTTGCTTCAGGGCCTCTTCGGCGTTCTGACGCGCCCTCTTGGCCATCTGTTCGTCGATCTCGTCGGCGCGCTCCACCGTATTGGCCAGGATGATCACGGATTTTGGAAGGACTTCGGCCACGCCTCCGCTCACATAGTATGAATAGAGGGCCTCCCCCTTGCGGACCACGAGCTCTCCGGGATCGAGAAGCGAAATGAAGGGAGAATGGCCCGTCAGGACGCCGAACTCCCCGTCCACTCCGTTGGCCTTGACAAAATCCACCTCTTCGGAGATAAGCTCCCGCTCCTGGGTGACAAGAGTCAGCATGAAGGACATGGCCTAGGCCTTTCCCTTGAGCTTCTCGGCCTTTTCGAGAGCTTCCTCGATCGTCCCGACCATATAGAAGGCCTGCTCCGGAAGGTGGTCGTATTTCCCTTCGACGATCCCCTTGAATCCCTTGACGGTGTCCTCCCGGGAGACATACTTGCCGGGGGATCCGGTAAAGACCTCGGCCACGAAGAATGGCTGGGAAAGGAAGCGCTGGATTTTCCGGGCCCGGGCCACGATCTGCTTGTCGTCCTCTGAGAGTTCGTCCATCCCGAGGATGGCGATGATGTCCTGGAGATCCTTGTACTTCTGGAGGATCTTCTGGACCGAACGGGCCACACCGTAGTGCTCGTCGCCGATGATCATGGGATCCAGGATCCGGGAGGTCGAATCCAGCGGGTCGACGGCCGGATAGATGCCGAGTTCGGCGATCTGCCGGGAGAGGACGACGGTGGCGTCGAGGTGGGTGAAGGTGGTGGCCGGAGCCGGATCGGTCAGATCGTCGGCCGGAACATAGACCGCCTGCACCGAAGTGATCGATCCCTTCTTTGTGGAGGTGATCCGCTCCTGGAGCTGTCCCATCTCGACCGCCAGGGTGGGCTGGTATCCCACAGCGGAGGGCATGCGGCCAAGGAGGGCCGAAACCTCGGCACCCGCAAGGGTGAACCGGAAGATGTTGTCTACAAAAAAGAGCACGTCGCGATTTTCCTCATCCCGGAAGAATTCGGCCTGGGCGAGTCCCGTGAGGGCGACGCGAAGCCGGACGCCCGGCGGCTCGTTCATCTGGCCGTAGACGAGGCTCGTCTTGTCGATGACCTTCGACTCGTTCATCTCGTTCCACAGGTCGTTCCCTTCGCGGGTTCGTTCACCGACTCCGGCAAAAACCGAGAATCCCCCATGCTCCATGGCGATGTTCCGGATGAGCTCCATGATGATGACGGTCTTACCGACTCCGGCTCCTCCGAAAAGTCCCGTCTTGCCACCCTTCGCGAAGGGAGCGATCAGGTCGACCACCTTGATCCCCGTTTCGAAAACTTCGGTCGCCGAGGCCAGTTCGTCAAAGGAAGGCGGATCGACATGGATCGGGCGCATATGTTCGGAGGAAATCGGACCGCTGTCGTCGATCGGGGCTCCAAGGACATCCATCATCCGTCCGAGAACTTTCTGGCCGACAGGTACCATGATGGGCTTTCCGGTGCTGGTCACCTTCGACCCCCGGACCAGTCCGTCGGTGGTCCCCATGGCGATCGTGCGGACCGTGCTCTCTCCCAGCTGCTGCTGGGTCTCGAGAATCAACCCGGATCCTTCGACTACGAGCGCCACATAGGTCCCGGGAAGTCCCCCCTCAAACCGGACGTCGACAACCGGTCCGATCACCTGAACAATTTCACCCGTCTGCATTCCGAACACTCCTCATTTTTCCTGGTCAACGATCACGCACCCCGGAACGAACGTCCGGAGAGATCAATCCAAGCTTTAAACCCTATCCCTGCTGTACCGCATCCGCTCCCGAAGCGATTTCGGAAATTTCACGGGTAATCGCCGCCTGCCGGAGCTTATTGTAGATCAGGGTCATCTGGTAAATGACTTCCTTCGCATTGGAAGTGGCGTTCCGCATCGCCATCATCCGGGCGCTGTATTCACTTGCGAAATTTTCCATGACACGCTGGAAGACGATCGATTCGAAGTAACGGGGAATCAGGACATCAAGGATTTCCGTTGTGTCCGGTTCATAAAGATATTCCCCCAAAAAAGGCGAGGCGCCTTTTCCTCCACCCTCCACCACGTCCGGTCCGATCGGAAGGAGTTTTTCCACCCGGGGCTTCTGGGACAGAGTCGAGACGAATTCGGTGAAAAAGACCCAGACCTCGTCCCAGCGGCCCTCCTGAAATTCTTCGATCGCCACCTGGGTTGCGGGAAGAATCTCCTCGATCTTTCCCCGGTCCTTCACTCCCGAAATGGATCCTACGGCCTTGAGTCCGGTTCTCCGGAGAAAATCCTGGCCTTTCTTCCCGATGGCCACAAACTCGAAGCGGACCCCCGGTCGATCGGCCATGAATTTGTTCACCTGCCGGATGACGTTGGCGTTGATCGGACCGCAAAGCCCGCGGTCTGTGGTGACAAGGATGATACCGATCGTCGTCACAGGCCGAGTCTTGAAGAAAATGTTCGGTCTGTGGGATTCGATGGCCGACAGACGCACCATCAGTTCGAGGATCTTCTCGGCATAGGGCCGGGTGTCCCGGACGCGCATCTGGGCCTTGCGCATCTTGGCCGAGGCCACCATCTCCATGGCCTTCGTGATCTGTCTAGTATTCTTGACCGACTTGATTCGGCCACGGATCGAGCGTAAAGAGGGCATGGGCTATCCGTTGAATGAAGCGGTGAATTCGGCCAGGCCTTCCTTGAGGGAGGCGATCGTCGCCTCCGACAGTGCCTTCTCTTCCCGGATCGTCCGGAGGAGATCGGCCTTTCGGCTGTCGAGATAAAGGAAGAATTCCTTTTCGAAGGTCCCGATGCGGTCCGGCTTGATCCCGTCAAGGAATCCGTTGGTCACGGCAAAAATAATCGCAATCTGCTTCTCGACGGGAAGCGGAGAGTAATGGCCCTGCTTCAGAATCTCCGTCAGACGGAGCCCCCGCTCGATCTGGTCCCGCGTCGTCTTGTCGAGATCGGAGGCGAACTGTGCGAAGGCGGCCAGTTCGCGGAACTGGGCCATCTCGAGACGCATCTTCCCGGCCACCTGTTTCATGGCCTTGATCTGGGCCGCACCTCCGACCCGGGAGACAGAAATTCCAGGGTTGATGGCCGGACGGATACCTGAATAGAAGAGATCGGTTTCAAGATAGATCTGCCCGTCGGTGATGGAGATGACGTTTGTCGGAACGAAGGCCGAGACGTCTCCGGCCTGGGTCTCGATAATGGGGAGGGCGGTCAGTGAGCCCCCGCCGTTCTTTTCGTTCAGACGGGCAGCCCGTTCGAGGAGACGCGAATGAAGATAGAAAACATCGCCGGGATAGGCTTCACGACCCGGGGGACGGCGAAGGAGAAGAGACATCTGGCGGTAGGACCAGGCATGTTTCGTCAGATCATCATAGACGATGAGAGCATCCATCCCGCGGTCCCGGAAGTATTCTCCCATGGCACAGCCGGCATAGGGAGCGATGTACTGAAGCGCCGCAGGCTCGGCAGCGGAGGCGGAAACGACGATGGTATACTCCAGGGCTCCGTGCTTCTCGAGGGTTCGGACCACATTGACCACGCTCGAAGCCTTCTGGCCGATGGCGACATAGATGCAGACGACGTTGTTGCCCTTCTGGTTGATGATGGTGTCAAGGGCGATGGTGGTCTTGCCGGTCTGACGGTCCCCGATGATGAGCTCGCGCTGTCCCCGCCCGACCGGAATCATGGCGTCGATGGATTTGATCCCGGTCTGAAGGGGAACCGAGACGGATTTTCGGGTCGAGACCCCCGGAGCGATCTTTTCGATGGGAGAATGGAGCTCGGCCTTGACCGGGCCCTTTCCATCCAACGGCTCTCCCATGGGATTCACCACGCGGCCGACCAGGCCGGGTCCTACGGGAACCTCCATGATTTTCCCTGTCGTACGGACCTCATCCCCGACCACGGCCTCTTCGCCGCCCTCGAGAATAACCGCACCGATTTCGTTCTCCTCGAGGTTCAGCACCAGGGCAGACCCCCCCTTGATGATCTCGAGCATTTCCCCGTACATCGCCTTTTCAAGGCCGGATATGCGAAGAATCCCGTCTCCGGAGGAGAGGATCGTTCCGCGGTCAGAAGTTTCTACGCCGCCCTTGAAGCTTCCAAGGTTTTTCATCAGGTTTTCGGTAATCTCTGAACTTTTCAAGGCCCCCTCGTCTCGATTGAATGTCGCCCGCCAGGCGAGCTTTTATCCATTTCCTGTTTTCCTCCCCATCCGGGAGGGAACATCAGGCCGTCTTCAACAGCTGCCGCTCAAGCTCCCGCAATCTTGCGGACAGGCTCGCGTCCCAGACCCTCGACCCGATCCGGATCTCTAGCCCCGCCAAAAGTTCGGGGCGAACCTTCCAGACCGGCTTTACCGAAAGGCGTTTTCCCGCCGGAACCGAAACGGCCAGCTCTCGCCCGGGCCCTTCATTGACAAAGTGGAGAAGGGCTTCCTCTATTTTCGTCCGAACCTCTGCCGGAAGGACTGCGGGGGAGTGAACCTCCACGACGACCCTTCCCGCATCGAGGTCAAACCTCTCCAGAATCTCCTTCTCAAGGGAAGGAATAGCATCCCAGAGATTGCCCTCCAGAAGCGGTACAAGAAAAATGTCTGCCTTTTCCGGAAGGGCTTCCCCCATCGATTCCTTCAAAAGGCTCAGAAAGAAGCCGGCCTTGTCCTCCAGGGAATAGCGACCGTCCAGGCCAAAGCTCCTGGCAGGCCTGATCTTCCGGATACGATTCATCGTGTCCAGCAGCCCCATCCAGCGATCAAGATTTCCTTCATCCCCCTGGACCGTCCCCGCGATCGCGTCGGCCCATTTCACCAGAAAACGTCCGTCGATCTGTCGGCCCATCACCCGGCCTTCCGTTCGTCGAGAGCTTTCATCGCCTTGTTGATATAAAGAACCTTCTGTGTATCAGAGAGACTTTCCTCGAGAAGCGTCTCGAGGCTCCGTACGATCAGCGTCACGGTTTCCGTCCGGAGCTCCGCCTTCATCTTTTCCCTGTCGGCCGCAATCTGGGCTGCCGCCTTGTCGAGCTCGGCCTTGACGGATTGAGCCAGCTCCTTCTCCCGCTCTTCGCGAAGGGTTTTTGCCATTTCCTCGGCCTGACGGATCATGGCGTCGGACTGGGCCCTGGCTTTTTCCAGAAGGGCGCGCTGTTCGGCCAGAATTCGTTCGGCTTCCTCCCGGCTGACACGGGCTGCATCGAGATCCGAGGAGACTTTTTTGCGGCGTTCTTCAAGAATCCGGGTCAGCGAGGGATACAGATACTTTCCGATGATGAAAAGCATCAGCGTAAAGGAAACGACTGACCAGAAGACGAGAGAGGGAAAAAACTTCGTATCAAACTGGGGCATGATCCTGTCCTTTGATTCCCTGATGGGGATCCGTCCGGCCTCTTTTCAAAGCCGGTTCGTCCGGCATTTCGGACTCCGGATCCTGAAAGTGGCCTACTTCCTGAGACCCATGATGATGAAGGCGATCACCAGCGCGTAAAGGGCGACGGCCTCAGATAGTGCGAAGCCGAGCCACATGTATTTGGAGACGCGGCCTTCGATTTCGGGCTGACGCGCCACGGCCTCGATCATCTTTCCGAAAATATAGCCGATTCCGGCGCCCGACCCAGCGACCCCGATAGCGGCCGCACCCATACCGATCAACGCTGCTGCATGCACATCCATGAAAAAGATCCTCCCGATGATTGGAAACAGTCTGTCGTTAGTGATTCAACTTCATCGCCTGACCCAGATAGACGGCGGAAAGGACGGCGAAGATATAAGCCTGGATAAAGGCCACCAGGACTTCCAGCAAATAAAGGACGACCGAAATCGAGAACGGTAGCCACTTGAGATAGATCGCAAGCGACGTGGTCAGACTCAGGAGCACGAAAAGAATCGTATGTCCCGCCGTCATGTTGGCAAAAAGACGAACCGCCAGCGAGAGCGGCCTGGCCAGCTGGGAGATGATCTCGATCGGCACGACGAGGGGCATCATCCAACCGGGAACTCCCTCCGGAACGAGGATGGACAAAAATTTCATTCCATGCTTGGCAAAACCGATCGCCAGACTGACAAGATAGACCGTAACGGCGAGAAGGCCTGTGACGACGATCTGCGAGGTGATGGTGTAGACTCCCGGAATCAGGCCCAGAAAGTTGCTGAGGAAGACGAAAAGAAAGAGTGTGAAGACTGGCAGAAGAAATTTTTTGCGATTCTCCGCTCCAAGGTTCTCGTCGACGACCGTCGTCAGCGTGTCGAACAACATCTCCATCGAGGTCTGGAATCGCCCCGGAACGAGGGTCGCAACGCGGACGAAGTAGAGGCTCGCCAGCGCCGTGATTCCGACGACAAGCCAGAGGGATACCACCGCCTGGGTCACAGAGATGTCGAACCCCAGAAGGTGGAGCCGAATGATCGGATGAAGAAAAAACTCTTCCAGAGGATTGCCTTGCAAACACGCCTCCAAAATTTACATGTGTTCTGACAGGGACGGGACGTCAGCCCTTGTCCCTGTCGTCTTCGATCAACCGGTTCATCTCGCGGAAGACAAGCCAGAACCCTGTCACCCCGCCGACCACCAGTCCCACGAGAGAAAGAGCCGGAAAGATTTTCATTCGAAGAAGGGAGTCCAGGTAATACCCGACGGCGGCAAAGACAAACGTGACAGCCACCAGCTCGAAGCCGATCCTCGCAATGAACCAGCCACCACGATTTTGCTGGGACATGACAGACTCTTCAGGCTAAGGAAATATCCGCTGCGTCGCGAATCTGCAACCTATTTGATTCTATCTCAAAAAGGCATATCTTTTTTATTATATCCAGATTGACGGGCATATTCAAGTCTGGATCCACCTCCGGCTCCGAGGATCCCTTGGCTTTGGCCGGAGGTCCGGTGTACTCTTAACAGGAGCGGCTTTCCGGGCGGAGAGCCGTGCCCATTTCCTCCAATATAAGGATCTGTCGATGATTCCCCGCATTCTCTGGCTTGTTTATGGATACATTCTGGTCTTTCTGACAGGAGGGGCGCTTCTGATGACCCTCTTCGTGGCGCCCACCCTTTTCGCCCGTCTCGGAGTCGCAAGGGCAGGCGATGCCGTCTCCGTCCTCTTTCCCGGATATTTTCACCTTCTCTTCACCGGGGCGATCGTTGAGCTCGCGCTTCTCCTCATCCTTTCGAGGATCTCCTCGCGGCCCACGAAAAACCTCCTCTGGGGCTGGGCGGCAGGCTTCGCGATTTCGGGAGCATTGGCCCTCTATCTCGGACCCCATGCCCTGGAGCTGAAACAGCTTCACGACCAGATGCCGGGAGATCCAGGACGGGCGAAAGACTTCGCCACGGCCCATCGCCTTACATTCTTCCTAAACCTCTCCCTGCTCCTAGGCCTTCTCGGTGCAACGTTGTCCCTTCTTTCGGGAACGGTCACCCCTTTCTCGGAAAAAACTCCTCCGGCCCCGCGACAAGAAAATCCGGTCTGATCGCCGGGTTGCCCGAGGGATCCCCGAACCCCCAAAGAACACCGCAGGTCCGGACCCCCGCCCGATTCCCGGCCTCGATGTCGACGGCGCTGTCTCCGACCATGAGGACCCGGCCGGAAATCGCGCCCCGGCTTTCCACGACATGGCGGACAGGCATGGGATGGGGCTTTCGCTCCGGACAGGTATCTCCCCCCACAACCGCCACAAAAAGGGAGTCGGCTCCCAGCCGTTCGAGAAGAGAACGGCAGAGACCTTCCCGCTTGTTCGAAACTACGGCGGAAGGAACGGACAGACGGGCGATCCCTTCCTTCATCCCGTCATAAAACCGCGTGTTGTCGGCCAGATGAACCTGGTACCAATCGAGGAAGATTCCGATCGCCGTCTCGATCCTCTCCGATGGCACCTCCGTGGGCAGGGCCTGCGTCACAAGGTGTCGCACCCCCTGCCCGACCATCCGGGAAAAGCGGTCGAAGGGAACGAGGGGATAGCCGAGCTCCCTCATGGCCACATTCGTCGCCTCCACCAGATCCAGCCGAGAATCCACCAGTGTCCCGTCCAGATCCCACAAAATGAGGTCGTAGTCCTCGAGCCTTATCGATGGCTGGGCCATTTCCTTCCTCCCCTCACGAATGTCCCCGGCCATTCCCCTCCCCCTCTCCCGAAGCCTCCCTCAGGACATCCCCCAGCCGGTTGAAGAGGACGACCAGGAGTACGATGAGCCCTCCGGAGGCCAAAAGCCAAGGAGCGCTGTTCATCGTCTCCAGAGACTGGCTTTCCGAAAGAATGTTTCCCAGACTCGGATGGGGCTCGGAGAGCCCCAGACCGAGAAACGACAACCCGGCCTCTCCCACGATGAAAGCCGGAATGGACAGCGTCACGCTGACCAGAAGATAGTAGCGCATGTTGGGCAGAAGATGGCGAAAAATAACCCGGGCTGGCGTCGCCCCGGCCGCCACGGCCGCCAGGACGAAATCGCGTCCGGACAAGGACAGGACCAGACCACGCACCACCCGGGAGAGCGACGCCCATCCGATGAGGCTCAGCGATCCGGTAATGATCAGGGTGATCGCCTCGCTCGAAAGGCCATAGGGAACGATAGAACGAAGCCCCATCAGCAGGTAGAGGGCTGGAACGGCCATGACAATCTCGGAAAGGCGCATCAGGATCCGGTCGATCCAGCCTCCGGCATACCCGGCCACCATCCCGACCACGGTTCCGATGGTGAAGGAGATCGCCACTCCAAGAAGAGAAAGCAGAAAGGAGAATCGCATGCCATAGAGAAGCCGGGAAAAGACGTCCCGCCCGAAAAGGTCTCCTCCCATCAGAAAGAGGCGGCCTGGAGCCCTGGCGCAGAGAAGATGGCGGGACGAATGGAAAAGTCCCCACATCGTGTAGGATTCTCCCCGGCAGAAAAACCGGAGGGGAACGGTTTGACCGGACGGGACATACCGCCGCCTGACCGGATCCTTGAGAGTCAGAACGGGCACCACCAGCCCGCCCTTTCCGAACGACGGCCAGATGGCGGGAGCGTAAGGAAGGTCGAACCGAACGGCGTCATAGCGGTAGGGGGCCAGAAATTCTGCGAAAAGGCTTGTCGTTCCGAGCACGATAAGCATCGTTCCCGTAATCCCGATCTTCTTGAAAAAGACGAGCCACTCTTCCTTCATGCCCGTTCCCTGACCCGAGGGTCGAGCAGGAAGAGCATGAGATCGGACAGGAGGTTCCCCAGAAGAAGAAGAACGGCTCCCATCAGGACCCCGCCCATCACGAGGTAGAGATCCCGGGTCATGACTGCGTGAAGCATGAGCCGCCCCATTCCGGGCCAACCGAAAATCATTTCGGTAAAGGCCGCCCCCGAGAGAAGTCCTCCCAGCTCCATGCCGAAGAGGGTGACCAGCGGATTGACTGCGTTCCGGAAAAGGTAACGCCAGAAAAGAATGCGCTCGCGCAGGCCGCGGCCCCGGGCTGCGGCCATGAACGGCTGGGAGAGGACCTCCAGGACCGACGACCGCATGAGGCGGTAGAGCACCCCGAAGCTTCCCAGAGCCAGGGTCAGCGCAGGAAGGACCAGATGGTGCAGGAGATCGAGAAGGCGCGCGCCGGGATCGGCCTGGGCCGAAAGGGCCGAGCGGGCCCCCCCGATCGGGAACCATCCCGTCTTTTCGGCCAGGAGCAGTCCCAGAAGGGCGAGAAAAAAGGAGGGGACGGAGATGGACAGGTACGAAAAGGAAAGAAGGGAGCGATCGAAGATTCCCCCCTCCCGCCGCGCCCCGTAAACCGCCAGGGGAAGGGCAGCCCCCCAGGACACCAGCACGGCGGAGGCGGTCAGGAGAAGGGTCATGGGAACCCTCTGCCCGATCAGGTCGGAGACGGGAACGTGGTAGGAAAAGGAATAGCCCAGATCCCCGTGGAGGAGGGCGCTCATCCAGTGGAGGAACTGGGTGAAGAAGGGAAGACCCAGTCCGTACTGTTCCTTGAGAGAAGCGATCACGCGAGGCGAGATCTGGGGATTCATGGCCATCTGGGAAAGAAAATCTCCCGGGGCGAAATCCATCATGACAAAGGAAAGGAAAACGATCCCCAGAAGGACCAGGAGCATGTGGGACAGGCGGAGGAGGACGGCCCGGATCACCGGATCACCAGCCGGGCTTTCTGTGTGACGAGTGAGATGTGGGGGATGACCCCGCCCAAGGGCGTCGGGTGGATCCCGCCAAGTGTCTTCCGGACAGCCGTAATAGAATCGGGACTTACCAGGTCGACCATCGGAACCTCCCGGGTAGCGATTTCCTGCCACCGGTCGTAGATCTTCTTCCTTTTGACCGGGTCGAAGGTGGCGACCCCCTGGTCAAAAAGACGGTCCACCTCCGCCTCCCAGGGGGTGGAGGGGGCTTTTTCTCCCGGATTCCAGAGATGGAGGAATCCGGATGATCGCCAGACCGTCGCGTTCCCGTGCGGATCAAGGGTTCCGGTGAGACCGAAGAGGAGCATTTCCCACTGGTGGGAGGAGAGGACCATCGTCGACAGCATGTTGAACTGGAGCGGAACCACACGGACCCGGATGCCCAGCGGGGAGAGCATGGCCTGGACCATCTGGGCCATGGAGAGACGCTCGGGGGATTCGGTGTTGGTCATGAGCAAAACCGTCACCGGATGACCGGAGGAATCGTAGAGGCGGCCCTTTTTCCGGACGAACCCATCCCGCGCCAGCAGCGCTCTGGAGCGAGGGAGATCATGATGGTACCGGAAGACCGCCGGGTCGAAGAAGGTCTTGTTCGCCGGGCTGACCGGCCCGGGAATGGGGGCTCCCAGGCCGTTGTAGATCACATTGATCATCGCCTTGCGGTCCAGGGCGAAGGCGATCGCCTGCCGGAAGCGCCGGCTCCGGAACCAGGCGACCTTGTAGGCGGGGATCGGGGCCGTCTGGTTTTCGTTGAAGGTCAGGAAGGTCTCCGCCTGGGAAGGACCCCGGAGGAGAAGGCGGAAAGCCCGGGCCCGGGCGGCGTCGGAGAGGACCGGAACCTGGGACGGGCTCACCCCGATCAGGTCGCTTTTTCCAGCCAGGAAACGCAAAAGTTCGCTATTCTGGTTGGGAATGATCCGGAGCACGACCCGGTCGAGGTAGGGGAGCTTTCCCGGAATCGGGCCCTTCAGGCCCCGGGGAGGTGTGTAAAGAGGATTGCGAACCATAAGAATATATTGGCCGGGGACATACTTTTCGAGCCGGAAGGGACCGGTCCCCACGATTTTTTGAGGAGGGGTCCTCACCGACCAGGAGGTGTTGAAGCGACCGGCATCCACGTCCCTGGCCAGAAGATGCTCCGGAAGGATCTCCACCCCCAGTTCCTCGAGAAGGGGAGCGAAGGGCTTGGCCGTTTCAAAGACGACCGTCCTGTCGTCCACGGCCCGGACAGTGAAAGGTTTCCCGTCGACCATGAGAATGTCCCGCACGGCAGCGGCCACCGCCGGATTGTAGTAGACGCGGTTGAAAGTGAAGACCACATCGCGGGACGTAAGGGGGACACCGTCCGACCACCGGACACCCTTTTCGAGTCGGAAAGTCACCTTCAACCCGGAGGGATCGACCGTCCAGCGAGAGGCCAGGTCCGGCCGGATCTGGCCATCATAGGGAGAGACCCGCGTCAGCCCCCTGAAGAGATAGCCCAATACCTGGGTGCTGGTCGTTTCCTGGGCCAGGGCAGGATTGAAGGTTTTCGGATCGGAGAGGATGTCGAAGGTCAGATGGCCATGCAGGGGCGTCGTGCGGGGAATGAGAGAAAAGACCCGGTCACTCCCCGAAACCCCTCCCCGGGAACAGGAGGGGAGGAGCGCAAGGAGCAACGCGAAAAAAAGCCGGAGTCCCAATTCGCACCAAAACCCGTCAGGGTTTTTTCGCGGAAGGGACCGGAGCCGGAGCCTTGGCGGGAGCCGGTGGAGCGGGAAGGGCCTGGATCGGAGCGTTGAGAAGAAGCGAGGATCCGACGGTATTCTGCTTGATCAGGGCCAGCGACAGGGAGGTCACCATGAATACGGTCGCAAGAACCACCGTCACCTTTGTCAGAAAAGGCGTGGCTCCCCGTGCCCCGAACATCGACTGGCTGGAGCCCCCGATCATGACGCCGGTCTCGGCTCCTTTTCCGGACTGCAGAAGAACGGCGGCGATGATGAGAAGCGAGGTAAGGACATGGATGATCGTGATGAAGATGCTCATGAAGCGGTTCCTTCCATAAATGATTGAATATCATCAGACACATCTGACAAAAACCTTCAGGGATGCCCGAAGAGACGATCGAAAACCCGAAGGACGCATTGGGGCTCGAGAAAGGCCGTTCCCACCAGGAATCCATGGACCGTCCCCTTTTCGCAGAGCCCTGCAACGCTGTCGTCGTTGACCGACCCCCCGTAGAGGAGCCCCGATGCGACGTCTTCTCCGAAGCTCTTCCGGAGGAGGCAGGAAACCTCGCGTATATCTTCGAGGACGGCCGTCCGTCCCGTCCCGATGGCCCAAACCGGTTCATAGGCCCAGTAAACAGGGATCCCGACCCCTTCGCCGCGAGCCTTCACGACTCTCTCCCGGACAGGTCCGATCTGCCGGGCCCAGACCTCGGAGCAGATTCCGGCCTCCCTCTCCTCCCGGGTCTCCCCGAAACAGACGACCGGCAGAAGCCCAAGTGAAAGCGCCCGGGAGGTCTTCTCCGCCACCGCCGCATCGGTCTCCCCGAAATACTGGCGCCGCTCCGAATGGCCAAGAAGAACCCCGTCGATTCCCAGGTCCTTCAGCATGGCCCCGCTGACCTCCCCTGTATAGGCTCCCTTTTCGAAGGCGCACATGTTCTGGGCCAGGATCCCGAAGGGAAGATTGCGGCTCCTCAATTGCTCCCCGAGAAATTCGAGGTAGGGATAGGGTGGAGCCAGAAAAAGACGGATCCCCCGATCTCTCCAGGCCAGCCAGCGATTTTCCCCGGAAAGGGCATCGAGGTAGGAGGAAATCGCTTTCCTGGTCATGTTCATCTTCCAGTTGGCGATCATCAACATGATGGCCGCTTCCTTTCTCAGGTGGCGTCGGGGATCACCGAAAGACCCGGAAGTTCCTTGCCCTCCAGAAGTTCGAGGGCCGCTCCACCCCCCGTCGAGATGAAGGTCATGTTGTCCGACTCGCCCGCCCGGTGCACCGCCAGGGCCGTGTCCCCTCCCCCGACGATGGTCAGGGCGTAACAGTTCCCGACCGAATGGGCCATCGCGAAGGTCCCCCGGGAAAAGGCATCCTCTTCGAAGACGCCCATCGGCCCGTTCCAGAGGATCGTCTTGGCGTTCTCCAGAACCTCCGAAAACAGCCGGACGGAGGCGGGACCGATGTCCAGGGCCGTCCACCCCTGAGGGATCTCCTGATAGGGAACGATCTTCGTGGGGGCGTTGCTTTCACGGCTCTCCGCCACGACGCAGTCCATCGGAAGATAAAACTTGACGTTGTTCTTCCGAGATTTTTCCATCATCTCGCGGGCGACCTCCACGAGATTTTCCTCGACCAGGGACTTCCCGGTCTCGAGCCCCATGGCCCGGTAGAAGGTAAAGGCCATGCCGCCGCCGATCACCATCTTGTCGACCTTTTCGTGCAGGTTCGCGATCACCCCGAGCTTGCTCGAGACCTTCCCTCCTCCCAGGACGGCCACAAAGGGACGGGTCGGATTCGTGATGGCTCCCTTCAGATAGGAGACCTCTTTTTTCATCAGAAAACCGATCGACAGTTCCTTGACATACCGCGTGATCCCCACCACGGACGCATGGCTTCGGTGAGCGGTGCCGAAGGCGTCGTTCACATAGACGTCGACAAGCCGGGCCAGCTTCTTGGAGAATTCCTCGCCGTTCGTCTCCTCCCCCTTGTCAAAACGAAGATTTTCGAGAAGGAAGACCTCTCCGGGAGCCAGTTTTTCGATCTCCCGCTCGACGGCCGGTCCCACGAGCTCCCCGGTGTAATGGACCTCCTTCGAAAGAAGCCTCGAAAGCCTCTTCGCGACAGGCGCCATGGTGTACCGCGGGTCCGGGGCCCCCTTGGGGCGCCCCAGGTGAGAGGCCAGGACGACCTTGGCCCCCTCGTCGATCAGGTAGTTGATGGTCGGAAGGGCGGACCGGATGCGACGATCGTCGGTAATATGCATGTCCCCGTCGAGAGGGACGTTGAAATCGGCCCTCAGGAAGACGCGCTTATTGCGAACATCGATCTGGTCGACGCACTGTTTCGATCGCTCCACCCTTCCTCCATGGTCAGATTGTTGGGAATAGATTCCCGGTCGTCAGGCCCCTCAGCCAAAAAAGGTGCAAAGATAGGTCACCAGGTCGCAGACGCGGCAGGAATAGCCCCATTCGTTGTCGTACCAGGCCAGGGTTTTGACCATCCGCTCCCTGACAACCCGGGTCGACAGGCCATCGACGATCGCCGAATGGGGATTTCCCCGGTAGTCGATCGAGACGAGAGGCAGGCTCGAATAGGCCAGGATCCCCTTCAGCGGCCCGT
>JAJZXW010000027.1 GCA_021806225.1 Nitrospirota bacterium
CGTTGCCGACAGGTTCAAGACCCACTCCGGGGTGCTTCCTCAGCCCCGGACCCTGGAAGTTCCGGTTGTAGACAACCGTAAGGGCAAGGGCGAAACAGGCCGGAACCAAACGCCGGTCGGCAACATTGTTGAGACCGGATCCGGGGGCCGGACCAAATGGAACCGGATCCGGTTAGGAATCCCCAAGGAGCATGCCCTCGACGCGGCGTGCGTCGGGCAAGTGGATCGCGTCACCGGCTGGAAAAGCCCGCTTCTGGCAATCAAGTCCACCGGCCGGGGATCCTGCCAGCGGACCCGGCTCGACGCTTTCGGATTCCCCAGGGGATATCTGACCCGGAAGAAGACTCACTTCGGATTTCAAACCGGAGATCTGGTCAAGGCGGTGGTCACAGCTGGCAAGAAAACCGGAATGCATGTCGGGCGCGTGGCCGTCCGGACCTCCGGAAGCTTCAACATCCAGGGCCTCTCCGGAACGAGTCAGGGCGTATCGCACAAAATCTGTCGGCTTATTCAGAGGGGCGACGGGTATGGATATCTCCTTCACGAGATAGCAGAGAAAGGAGAGGCGGGAGCAGCGCTATCCCTCCCCGGCTTGAACGCCGGGGTTTTCCGCGCGATCGGATGAATATGCTTGTAACTTTTTTCACGACTCATTATCATGGAAATATATGGAGGATGCACGTTTCATTAATTGAGGGGATCTCTCGTGACAAGCATGGCGTCCCACTCCGAGAGGGCCCGGCGCATGGCGGACCGCCTCAACCTTTCCGAGGCCGCGATTCGAAAGCGCAAGCTTTTTCTCGGGATTTCCAGCGAAGAGGAAGCCGCCCTTTCGCTGCTTCGCCCTTTCCTCCAGCAGAGAACTCCGGCCTTTGTGACACGTCTTCACGGACGGATCGGAGACTTTCCGGAAACCGCAAAAATCCTGGAAAATGCCCCCTCCCAGAGTTGGCTCAGATCCCGGCATTCGGAGTATTTCGTAGAACTGGTCTCGGGCCCCTACGACATGGCCTATGTCACGAACCGGCTGGCCGTAGGCATCGCCCACCAGGAGATCGGCCTGGAACCCGAGTGGGTCCAGTCCTCGTTCGGGCTCTTCCTCGAATGGGCGGGACAGATTCTCCGGGAGGATCCCGCATCGCCCCTCTCGTCTCATCCCGGACTGGGTGAGGCCCTCGCGAAAATCACCCTGTTCGATTCGGGGCTGGTCATGGATTCCTATTTCATGGCCGAGCGCGAACGGATGGAGGTCCTCTCCAGGGTCTTCGAGACCAATGCCGAGGTCGTCTGGATCCTCGACGGCCAGGGAATCCTGCGTCATGCCAACAGAACATCGGAAAAAGTGGTCGGTTGGCTTCCGGCGGATCTCGTGGGAAAGCCGGTCGAGGATTTTCTCGTCTCCGGGACAGATTCCCCCAACCCGTCGAGGGGAGATCTCGTTGCCACCGCTCTTCGGGAAGGGCACTGGGAAGGAGAGCTTCTGGTGGGACACCGGAACGGGTCCCGTTTTTCGGTCTGGGCGACAGTGAACCTGCTTGAGGACTCTCCCGATCGGGGCCTCATCCTCGAATTCCGGGACCGGACGGCGGAAAAACGGACCGAGCTCGAACTTCTCCAGAAGACGAACGAGCTTCTGCGATCGAACCGGGACCTCGAGCAGTTCGCCTACGTGGCCTCCCATGACCTGCAGGAACCCCTCCGGATGGTGACCAGCTACACCCAGCTCCTGGCCCGGCGCTATCAGGGAAAGCTCTCCGGAGATGCAGACGACTTCATCCGGTTCGCTGTGGACGGGGCGGTCCGGATGCAGGCGCTCATCAATGCCCTTCTTTCCTATTCCCGGGTCGACACTCGCGGAAAACCTCTCATTGCAACGGAGACCTCCACGGCCTTGGACCAGGCATTGGACAATCTTCGTCTCGCAGTCCGGGAAAGCGGCGCCGTGATCGAGCGGGGAACTCTTCCCCGGGTCTACGGGGATCCTGTCCAGATCATGCAGCTCTTCCAGAATCTGGTGGGGAACGCGATCAAGTTCCGCTCTTCGGGAGGTGTTCCGCGCATCGCGATCTCCGCAGAACGGGAGGGCGACTTCTGGAGGATCACGGTCGCCGACAACGGGATCGGCATCGATCCCCGATATTTCGAAAGGATCTTCACGATTTTCCAGAGACTCCATACGAAGGAAGAATATCCGGGAACGGGGATCGGCCTGGCCCTCTGCAAACGCATCGTCGAGCGCCATGGCGGGTCGATCGGAGTCCGGTCCGTCCCGGGAGAGGGATCCCTGTTCCATTTCACCCTTAAGGCCTTTTCCGGGGAGGCTGCCTCGATCGCCTCCGAGGGATCGGTCGACGATCATCCTCCAGCACAGAAAGGAATCGTATCGTGACCCGAATCGAAGAGGTGGGGAGGCCGGTGGAGTTTCTTCTGGTCGAGGACAATCCCGGGGATGTCCGCCTGACCCAGGAGGCCCTCCGCGACAGCAAGGTGAGAAACAACCTGAATGTTCTCGGGGACGGGATCTCCGCCCTGGCCTTCCTGCGCAGGGAGCCTCCTTACGAGAGCGCGCCAAGGCCCGACATCATCCTGCTCGATCTCAACCTTCCAAAAATGGACGGACGGGAGGTTCTCTCGACGATCAAGGCCGATCCGCGTCTCAAGCGGATCCCTGTGGTCGTCATCACCTCCTCGGAGGCTGAGCAGGACATTCTCCGGACATACGACCTCCATGTGAACTGCTATGTGACAAAGCCGGTGGACCTCGACCAGTTCATCAAGGTGGTCCAGTCCATCGAAACATTCTGGCTGACGATCGTCCAGCTTCCTCCACCCAGCGAAGCGGAGTCCTGATACCGTGATCGAACGCACCCTCAAGGTTCTTTTCATCGAGGACAATCCGGGCGACATTCTCCTGGTGGAGGAGATGCTGCATTCGACGGGAGAGCGCCGGATCGAGCTTCGTTCGACGAACCGCATCTCCACGGCGCGCGAGATGATGAAAAGCCGGGAGATCGACGCCCTCCTTCTCGACCTTGGCCTCCCGGACGTCAACGGACTCGAAACCCTGGAACGGATCCACAGAATCTTTCCGGATCTCCCCATCGTCGTCCTCTCCTCTCTCGAGGACGAGGAGATGGCCGTCTCCGCCCTTCAGATCGGGGCTCAGGACTTCCTGGTCAAGGGAACCATCAACGGACATCTTCTGACCCGGGCCCTGTTCTACGCCATCAAGAGGAAGGAGCTCGATTCCAGGCTTTTGTACCTGGCCATGCACGATTCCCTGACCGGGCTCTTCAACCGGAAGTTTTTTCACGATCAGCTGAACCGTTCCATCGCTCTTTCGACGAAGAACGACAGACGGTTTGCCGTCCTCCTCCTCGATCTCGCCAGTTTCCGGGGGGTGAACGACACCTTCGGCCACGCCGTCGGTGACCAGCTCCTGATAGACGTGGCACACCAGCTGCAGCAGGTGGTCCGGAAGTCCGATACGGTCGCCCGCATGGGCGGGGACGAGTTTGCAGTGATCCTCGAAGACCTTCCGGACGACGATCATGTAAAGGAGGTCGTTGGCAAGATACGCGCCGCCCTTTGCCGGATCCATTCCATCGATACCAACGAGATCGACCTCGACCTTGCGATCGGGATCAGCCGGTTCCCCTCGGACGGGATCGTTTCGGGAGAGCTCGTCCGGAAGGCCGGACGAGCCCTTAACCTCTCCCGGGAGTCGGGGGAGCCCTCCCTCCACTTTTACAGCCCCTCCATGGAGGAGAGTTTCAAGATCAAGAAAGAGCTCCGGTCCGAATTTTCCCGGGCGCTCAGAAATGGCGAGCTGACCCTCCATTACCAGCCCATCGTCAACATCCGGACCCACGCCCTGACGGGGGTCGAGGCTCTGGTTCGCTGGAACCATCCCGACCGGGGGTTGCTTTCTCCCGCCGCCTTCCTGCCGCAGATCATGGGAACGGAGTTGATCGTCTCGATGGGAGAATGGGTTCTGATAGAGTCCCTCTCCCGCCTCTCTGAATGGCTCGGGCAGGGGATCACCCTGTCGATGTGCGTCAACGTCGACCTCCTTCAGCTTCGCAAGGCTGATTTCGTCTCCCGGCTCTCGAAGATCCTGGGGGATCATCCTTCGGTCCCGCACAGACTCCTGGAGCTCGAAATCATCGAGACCTCGACCGCGGAGAACGTCCCGAACCTTCCGGAAATCCTGTCCGACATTCATGCCATGGGAGTCCGCCTCGCCATCGATGATTTCGGGACGGGGTACTCCTCCCTGGCCTATCTGAAACATCTTCCGGTCGACACACTGAAGATCGACCAGGGATTCGTTATCGGCATGAGAAACAACAGGGAAAATCTGGCGATCATCGAAAGCATCGTGAGCCTGGCCCGCATCTTCGGCCGAAGCGTGGTGGCCGAAGGAATGGAGGAGATGGATTATGCTCCTCTCCTCATCAAGCTCGGATGCGACCATGCCCAGGGATATGCCATCGGGCGTCCCATGCCGCCGGAGCGCTTTCTCGAATGGCGAAGGGAGTGGATGGCGAGCGACGGCTCCGAAAAGCTTCTTCCCCCCCCTCCCCAGAACGAGCTTTCGATCCTGTCGACCCAGGTCGAGCATTTTGCCTGGATCCAGCACATTCTTTCCCTGGCACAGAAAGCCTTTTCGAGCCCCCTGACCCCGGCAGAGGAAGCGGTCTTTTCCGATCCCCCGGCTCAGGAGTGGTATACGAGGGAAGGGCGCGCCGACTATGGGGACATTCCCGCATTCAGGGAGCTCGACCATCTCCACCGGGAGACGCAGGAGCTTTCCAGGGAGATGCTCAAGTCCATCCACGCCAGAAATCTGGAGGGAATGCGTTACGATTCCCAACGCTTGCTTCTTTCGAAGGACTCCCTCCTTGCCCTCTACGGAACCCTCCAGAAGGACGCCCTGTTCCGCTCCATTCTTGACAGGCAGGATCTTTCCCGATGATGAGGCCGATCCGGACCGGATGTTTTCAGGCTGTCCCGATAGGCCTTCCTCCCTTCTCCGCACCGGGAGCCATTCCAGGGGGAGTTTCTTGACGCTCCCTCTTCCGGGGGGGAAGAGCTTGTCCTCATGAAAAATCCTCTGTCCGTCTTTTTTCTCACATCGGAGGTCATGCCCGTCGTCAAGACAGGCGGCTTGGCCGACGTTTCCTCAGCCCTCCCCCAAGCCCTGTCCGGAGAAGGGGGAGAGGGGATCGACATCCGGATCGGAACGGTCGGGTTCCGGGGTGTCGAGCACCGGAAAGGATTCTCCCTCCTCAGAAGCTTCGTGGCCCGGACCCCTTCCGGCCCTTTGACGATCAGGATTTTTGAAGGGCGCCTCGCCAAGGGCGATGTTCCGGTCTACGCGCTGGATCCGGAAGGGATCTTCGACCGGCCCGGCCTCTACGGGGAGGGAGGGGTGGAGTACCACGACAATCTCGAGCGCTTCTCCCTCTGGAACCATGCCCTTCTCCACCTCCCGGCCGTTACCGGATTTACGCCGGAGATCCTGCATGCCAACGACTGGCAGTCGGCACTCTCCGTTCCGCTCCTGCCGCATGTGATCCGTCCCCGATGGCAGACCAAGCCAATCCGGACGATCCTCTCTATCCACAACATGGCCTTCCAGGGGGTCTATCCCCTCGACCAGTGGCACTGGACCGGTCTTCCCCCCTCCTACAACAACTTCGACGGTCTCGAGTTTCATGGCCACCTCTCGCTCCTCAAGGGGGGCATCCAGTTCGCCGACCGGATCACCACGGTCAGTCCGGGCTATCGTGAGGAGGTCCTGTCGGAGCCTGTGGGATGCGGACTTTCGGGAGCCCTGCGCCACCGCCAGGACCGATTTGTCGGTCTCCTGAACGGCATCGACGAACAGGAGTGGAATCCATCGGCCGATCCTTTTCTGCCCGTTCATTACTCACTGGACGATCTGGAGGGAAAGGAGTTTCTGAAACAAAACATGAGGAAGGAATGGGGGTTCCGGTCCCCTTCGTCCACACCTCTTTTTGGTGTCGTCTCGAGGATGGCGCACCAGAAGGGGTTGGGACTTCTGGCCGAGACTCTCGGCCATCTGGGCGAGGCGGGAAATCTTCCGGGAGACTGGATCGTTCTGGGTTCGGGGGACCCCGAAATCGAAGCCCGGTGGAGAAGGCTCGGGGAGGCCTATCCGGACAGGATTCATCTTCGGATCGGCTTCGATGAAGTCCTGGCCCATTGCATCGTGGGCGCCTCCGATTTTCTGGTCGTTCCCTCGGTCTACGAACCCTGCGGCCTCACCCAGATGTACGCGATGCGGTATGGGACCCTCCCGGTAGTCAATCCGACCGGCGGGCTGAGGGACACGGTCGAGAACGGGAAGACAGGATTGTGGATGGAGGAGATGTCCGGAAAAGGACTTGAAGAAGCCCTCATGACGGCCCGTACCCTTCGTCTCGAAGGGGCGGACATGGATTCCATGAGAAGACGGGCGATGGCGGTCGATTCGAGCTGGAAAAGCCGGGCCAGAGACTATGCCCGTCTATACAGGGAGGTTCTGGAAGCCCCCCCCTGGCACAACCCTCTCGGTTAGAGCCTGGCGAAAACGGGGATGGCCCCGGACTTTCCTATTTCGGATTGATCCGGTTTGCCGCGCGGATGGCCCGGATCATGGCCGCTCCACCCACCACGAAGGCCAGCAGCACGCCTCCTATCACAATATAGTCCATTGCATTCCAGGTTCCTGTCGATGATGCACCCATGATCGTCTCCTTGTCCCTTGAAATCGGGACCGTTAGGGAATTCGGCCTTCCTTCTTCAATCGTTCGATGTTCAGAATATAGATCCTGTTGCTCTCGATTCTGAGAATCCCGGCCTGGACGAAGGCTCCGAGGGAGCGGGAGACCGTCTCCCGGCTGACCCCCGAAAGGGAAGCGAGTTCCTGTCTGGTGAAGCGGTCGTGTATGAAGGGAGTCCCGTCCTCGATTCCTCCCTCCTTTTCGTAAAGCTCGAACAGAGTCCGCGACACTTTTTCGTAGGCATCCCCGTAGGCCATGTGCATGAGCTTTCCGTCGGTTTCCCTGAGACGGGCCGAAAGGGCGGACAGAAGCCGCAGGGTAATTTCCGGATAATCCCGGATCAGCCGCAGAAAGGGTTCCTTTTCGATGGCAACCACCCGCGTGGGCTCCAGTGCCGAGACATTGGCGGTTCTCGTTCCATTATCCCACAGGGAAACTTCTCCGAAAAAGTCCGGAGGATAGACGACGGCCAGAATGATTTCGCGTCCCTCACGGTCCTCGATGGAGACCTTGACCGATCCGGAAAGGACGAGAAAGAGTTCTGAACCCAGGTCGTTGGCCTGGATGATCCGGTGGGAGGAGCGATAGGTCCGGATGCGGGAAAAGGAGCCGATCTGGTCGAGCAGCGGTTCGGGGAGCCCATGAAAAAGGGGAATGGCTTCCAGTGTGTTCCGGAGCGAGGGAGATTCCTGGTAATCACGAATGGTCAACGGAGAAGGCTCCCGATGAGGCAATTGGGGAAACGGAGGCGGATGACCGCGGTTCTGGGATGGGCAAGCATTCATTCCTCGGGGAAGTTGGGTCGATACGATGTCACGCGGACACTCTTCCAATTATAATGGGAAATTCTCCAAACCGAAAGGGCAGATTCCCGATTCTGAAAATCTGTGGGATTTTCTGGGGTTGCCTTGTTTTTGAAAAAAACCGATATAACATTTGAAATATGGTTGTTAATCGTGTAAACTTCGCCTCGGAATTTTTTGGGTCGATCGATCGGATCGATTCGGGTACGCCGTGGTGATACGAATCGGGTTTTTCCTGACCTTCCGGATCTCCGGAAGGATGGAGGTTAAAGGCGGGGTTTCGACAGGATGCCCCTGGACAGATTCTGGTATCTCCGGATATCGGGAGTCTGCCCGAAGTCATTGGCCGGTCTTTCCGGTTTGCGTCGAGGAGGCGTGATGGATTCACTCAATCGGACGTTTGTTGGTGTGGGTGCCGTTCTTGCATTGGCAGCCCTGTCGGCCTGCGCAACGCAAAGGGTTCCTCCGCCACCAAGCTCTCCGGTCGCTCAGGTGAAAAAGACGACCAAGCCTATGCTGGCCAGGATCTTTCCCTTCACCCGCACCAAGAATCCGGCGCCGTCCGCTTCTCCCAAGACCGCGCCCGTACCACAGTCCCCGGCCGTTCCGGCGCTTCCCGAAAAGCCGCCGGCTCCCGTCCTCTTTTCCACGATCCCGGACGATCCGAGCATCCAGCTTTACATCGACTATTTTCAGTATGCCGACCATCGGCGCTTCAAGGAATGGCTCGAGCGTTCCCACGAATACCTTCCCTACATCCAGCAGACCTTCCGGGAGATGGGCCTTCCGGAAGACCTCGCCTATGTTTCCCTCATCGAAAGCGGTTTCAGCGCCCGGGCCTATTCTCGGACGGGGGCTGCCGGGCTGTGGCAGTTCATGCGGGGGACGGGAGTCAAGTATGGCCTCAAGGTCAACTGGTGGATCGATCAGAGGCGGGATCCAATCCTGGCGACCCGGTCTGCAGCCCAGTATCTGAAGGACCTCCATGACGAGTTCGACTCCTGGGAGCTTGCGCTTGCCGCCTACAATGCGGGTGAGGGGAGGGTGGCCAATGCCGTTTACCGGGTCGGGACGAAGAATTACTGGAAGCTCCGAAAGACCCGGGCTTTTTCTTCCGAAACCCGGAACTATGTTCCTAAGATGATCGCCGCCATGATGATCGCGAAGGACCCGGCGAAGTACGGCTTCACCGATCTCGCCTATCATCCCGCGGTCGTCGTTCGCCAGGAGAAGATCCACCGGTCCGTGGAGATTCGCGCACTGGCCAGGGCCATGAACATGTCCGTTTCAGAGTTTCTCGTGTACAACCCCCAGTTCATCCGCTGGGCGACCCCGCCCCGTTTTCCGTCCGTGACGGTCAACGTTCCGGCGGATGCCGCGGACGGGTTCACCCGGCGCCTTGCGTCTCTCCCCGTGAGCGGGGTCAATCCGGACGTTCCCGTCTACCGTGTGGAGTCCGGGGATTCCCTCTGGTCCATCGCCCACCGCTTCCATGTGCCCCTCAGGAAGCTTGTTGCGGTCAATCGCCTGAGATCACGCCATCTCCGCTTGCGGCAAAAACTGGTCATTCCGGAGACGGGGACCACCTACTCCGTCCAGACCGCTTCGCGCAAGCGCCTTCCTCACGTCTCGGCCGGTTGGATCGACCATCGCATCCGCAGGGGTGACTCGCTTTATCTTCTGGCCCATCATTACCGGACCTCGGTTCGGGAAATCCTCGCCAAGAATCATCTCCGCTCCTCCCGCATCCTGCGTGTCGGAGACCACATCATGATTCCCTCCCGCTGATCGGCGGATTCCACGGAGGGGTCAGGATGTGTTCTCGGCGACTAAGCTTTGGGCCTTTCCCGATTCTCTTGACAAAGATGATGCCTCGCGTTAAAATGCCGATCGTGGGGTTTCATAATGGATGCCCGGTGTGATGTCCTGAAGAGGGTTCCGATGGGAGGCTTCTTCCGGGTGATCGCTTGTCGGGCGTGTCCCCATGTCAGGTAACTATAATAGTTTCAACCGGAGGTATTCGAATGGCAAAAGGTAAAGTCAAGTGGTTCAACGCCAACAAGGGCTACGGGTTCATCTCCCAGGAAAATGGCGAAGACATTTTCGTTCACTATTCCGCTATCCAGACCCAGGGGTTCAAGACCCTTGACGAAGGACAGGCTGTTGAGTTCGAGATCACCCAGGGCCCCAAGGGACCCCAGGCGGCCAACGTCACCAAGGATTAGGCTGTAGGGGAGTGTAAGACTGATGTTCCTGCGGCGACTTTTATCATCGAGGTAAAGACAGTACCTTAAGGTTGAAAAGCACGGCTAGGATCAAAAGTCATTATACATACTCTTTTGATACAAAAATTCAAGGAGAGCCCCGAAAGGGGTTCTCCTTTTTTTACGACACGACCTTCTTCGACAACCGCTGACCTCACCGGGAGGAATCCATGACGCACGGAAGGCATTCTCCTGCCGCAGGATTCACTCTCCTTGAGATCATGGTGGTTCTTTTTCTCGTCTCTCTCGTGGCCCTCCTCATCGCCCCGAAGCTCTCCCTCCGAAAGTCCGACGACCTCGCTCATACGACAAGAATGCTCGTGCGGGAGATTCGTGACCTCCAGTGGAAAGCCATTTCGACACAAAGGATGGTTCGTCTCGAGTACGATCTGGACCGGGGTCGGATTTCAGCCAGCGAGCTGGCTCCCTCCGGAAACCTGGTAGCACTTTCTGGGCCGGAGGATCGTCCCTTTCATCTGCCGAAGGGGGTTCACCTCTCCCGGATCGTGGTCCTGCATCAGGGAAAGGTTCGGGACGGGAAAACTTTCACCCAGTTCTTCCCGAGCGGATCGGTGGAATCGACTGCAATTTCCCTGAGAGACCGCCAGGACCGGCGCATGACCGTCGTGATTCGACCCATTACGGGACGGATCCGGATTTATTCAGGGGACTATCGGGAAAAAAAGGTACCCTCTTTTTACGGACCCCCCAGCGGGGAGATTCCGTCACTGGACAGCGCGGATGAATAGTCGAGGTCCCCGACGGGAGAGGTCCGAGGAAGGGTTCACCCTGATCGAGGTCATGGTCGCCCTTTTCATTTTCTCTGTGGCGGTTCTGACCCTTCTCGCAGCACGCTCCCAAACGGTCAGAACGAACGACGAAGTGCGGCTGCGGCTCCGGATGGTAGATCTCGCGAATATGAAGCTGGCCGAAATCGTGGCCCGGGGGTTCGTTCCGCCAGGTACTCTGACCGGAAGGTTCAAGGCCCCCTACCGGGACTATCGGTGGGTCGAAGAGGTCTCGCCCTCCCCCATCCCCATCGTCAGGCAAGTCCGGCTGACGGTCAGCCACGGGAAAAATGCAGAAGCCCGTTCCTTCTCTCTGGTGACCTATGTCTCCAACATCCCCTGACGGCTCAAGGGCGGAC
>JAJZXW010000025.1 GCA_021806225.1 Nitrospirota bacterium
AGGTCGAAAGGAAGGACGGTTGAGGCCAATGGATGATATAATTTAAAAAATAGGCATTCTTTTTCCGGTGCCCAAAACAGGCATAAAATGCCCAGACAGCCAATTTATGCTTGTTTTCACAACAAATACCACAGTCTGAATTGAAAATGGTCGGGGCGACAGGATTTGAACCTGCGACCCCCTGCTCCCAAAGCAGGTGCGCTACCAAGCTGCGCCACGCCCCGAAACGAAATCGACAGGAACGAATTGTAACAGATTCGGAGCGGTCAATGACAGCCTTTCGACCGACATAAGGACTGGCCCTTCCCTGATGACACTAAGATTGATCATGACAGCTCTGGCCGGAATTTTCTGGCTTTTCCTCCTGTCTCCGGGACACTCCCTGGCGGACGAAATTCTGAACGAGGAACACTCTCATTATCGGGACCAGATCCAGAGGATCCGCGAGGCTCTCGAGAGGGGGAAAACCGAGAGCGATGTGCGCTCCCTGCTAGATGATGCCAGAAGGTCCGCCCGATGGATTTTCAAGGAACCAGGGGCCGCAGAAACGGTCGAAAGACGTCTGAGTCGACGTATCGACAAGGAATTTTTTGACCTCAACCTTCCCGTCCTCATCCACACTCTTCCCGCCCGCCCCTTTCTTCTTCAGAAAACGACCCCACACTCCAGTCTGGTGACAAATTTTGAGGAGGGAACAATCACCTCCCAGGTTACCGTCCCGTTTTTTGAAAACAATGGGATGAGGAAGGCCCGCAACGAAGCCGTTTTTCTCTCCATTCTCCTTCTCCGTGACGGAATCATGGATCTGCCTGTCAGGGAATTCATTCTGCTCCGCAAGACCGCTCCCCCGGAAACCTTTCAGTCTGGAGGTACGGTCGCCAGATACCTGATCGCCAACGGTCTTACCCGGTCGAATCTTTCCGTGGACATTCACGCGCTGGCCGCCGGAGGAGGGATCGCGCTGGCCCGCATCATCATCCCCCTTCCGTTGCATATCGGAGACAGTCTGGCTCTGGCAATGGAGCGCTCCACCGCCTCTCCCCCTCCCTCCGACACAACCTTTTTCAAGCCCCGGGGACTTCCTCCTACCGGACTCCTTATCGATGCCCGCCATTACAGGATCCACCCCTTTCGGGACGTGCTTCTCATCTCAGACACACGCCACATTCTCATGATCCCGGACGAAGGGCGCCCCTCCGGAGTTCTTCCCTTCGGCTGGGCCGGTTGGAGCGACGGACTGAACACCGAGGCGCTCGAACGGAGGGTGGGATTGCACCCCCTGGTCGTTCGCCCCGAGGAATTCCTCCATCGACAGGTCTTCGTCTTTTCGAAGAGAGACTCCCGCAATATTCTTCAAACGCTTTACTCCTCAAAGCTTATGTCCACAGGACACATCCTGGTTCTTCTTTCTCCCCAGCGCCTGGTACGCCCCCCGGCCCTTTCACAGCCATCGAAGGGACATGCCCCGTGAAGCGCATCGCTCTCCCCTTTTTGGTTTTCCTTCTCTTGCTTCCGGAAATCCTTACCGGATGTGCCAGCCCTGAAATAGTGATGGAGGACCGGATTGCTCCTCCCATCAAGCTTGGACCGGTCCACAGGATCGGGCTCCTCGTCTGGCCGGTCGGAACAGAGGAGCAAAGGCTCCTCGAAGGAACCATCCTCAGGAATCTCGCGCAGGTCCCTGGACTTCATCCGGTCGGAATCACCACCGGGGAGCGATCGGGACTCACCCCGCTCTCGATACCCGAACTGGCTCACCTATCAAAATCAAACGACATTCTCATGGTCCATCTTCTGTCCCACAGGGTATCCGACCGGCGGCTCATCGCCGGAAACTGCGCGGCTCCTCCCTGTCAGACAATAACCGTTCCGATGACCGTCAGAACCAACACGATACGACTCCATATTCTCTTTCTCAGGGCCTTTCCTTTTCACGTGGAACTCGATCGTAAGGTGGTTGTCAGAAACACCTCAAAAAAAATTCCTTTTTCCCTGTTCCAGAGGGCATTCATTCCCCAGACGACCCTCAACCTCCATCTCTATGCAAAAATCGCCCAACACGTCCGTTATCTTTTCAGCACTCTCCGACTGAAGGTCAAGCGGCCATTCTATCCCTATGACCTCCCTTCAGAGAAGGCCTACCGGAGCCTCCAGGCGAACAAACCCGTTCTGGCCCTTTTCTTCCTGAATTCGGAATACGGGCGTCTAAAGCAAAAGGGCCTTCCCATCCCTCCGCGCCTCTATGCCGATCTGGGAGTGACCTACGAAGCCCTGGGCGTTTATTCGCTCGCCGATTATTACTACCGGAAGGCCGAAAAGCACATGAAGTCCCACACATTGAAAAAATTTGAGCTCCAGATGAAATCCATGATGGTCTACTTTATCGGCATCAATTTTTTCGAGAAAGGAGATACCAATGCTCAACCTGTTCCTTGAAGACCAGGCGGGCGATGTTCTCAAAAAATTCCGTTATGGACGGAAAAAATCCCTGAAGGACGTTTCCGGGGCGAGCGGCATCCCGATGGAGCTTCTCAGGGGGCTGGAGTCGGGGGAGGTCGAGCCGGACAAAGCCCAGCTGTTGAGCCTGGGAACGGTTCTGGGCTTCGACGGAGCGGCGATGGAAAGATTGCATCTCCATCCCGAGACGACTCCGGAGGTGGCCCCTCCGCCCCATCTGATTCCAGTCCGGGAAAACTACGCGGGATATGCCGTCTGGTGCACGCTCGTCCGACATCCGGAGAATCCCGGGCGAGCCCTTCTCGTGGACACGGGAGGCGGTGGCCCCCTTCTTCTCGAAACGATTTCGAGACTGCGGCTTGAAATCGAGGCTATCCTTTTGACCCACGGGCATGGAGACCATGGGGGCGGCTTTGAAGGAGCTGTCTCGAAGGAGGGGATTCCCGTCCTTCTATCTTATGGGGACCGGCCTCTCCTTCCGGAGGCAGCTCAGTATGCGGGCCCCCTCCTGACTCCCGAGGAAGGATGCGAACGGCTGGGACAGAGGGGGTGGAAGGTCTCAGTGACGGCGGCGCCCGGCCACACGCCCGGCTCGGTGGCCTACCATATCGGCGGGGCCCTGCTCGTGGGGGACACCCTGTTCTGCGGGTCGGCCGGTCGAAGCGACACACCCGATTCCTTTCCCGTCCAGATCAACTCCATTCATCGGCTGATTTCAGGATTTCCGCCGGAGACAATCCTCATTTCGGGTCATGGACCCTTTACCACGATTGCACGGGAGAAACTCCACAACCCCTTCATCCGGGTCCGGGAGCAGGGATACGCCCCCGAACCGAAAGGGGCATAAAAAAAGCCGGAGGGGATTGGACCGGCTCCGGCTTTCAGATCTCCGAACCAGAAGAAATTCAGGAATATAGGATAGTCACCTCGTCTCCCGCATCCCGGACCTCGAAACAACCGACTTTTTCTCCAGGCCGTGCGGCACACTCCCCCGTCCGGATATCGAAGGCCCATCCGTGCAACGGACAGGAAACCTGCGCTCCCCGGACAACCCCGTCGGAAAGGTATCCTCCACGGTGAGGACAACGGTTTTCGATGGCATGATACTTCCCATCGACCCTGAACAGGGCGATTTCCTGGCTGTCGGCCATCACGAGCTGCCCTTCGTTATCCTTGGCGGAATAGGTTACGGTCACACTTTTCATCCATCCTCCATATTGTCTCGAAATGAACTATTGATGCATGTATGCTGGTACCGGAATCCACGAACCGGCAATCCATTCCGATCATACCCCTGCCTCTGAGTCCTATGCAAACATAGGCTTGCAAATCCTTTGTTTTTTACTGCAGGGCGGTGGTATGATCATGGAAACAACGATCCCGAAACCGCCTTCCCAAAAAGCGGAGACCTGCAAACGGGGCCGGCCGTTCACCTTGGCTTTTGTGCCTAGTGGCCGACCTGATGGACTGAACCCGGTCATCAAACAAGAAAGGGAGTGGAAAGACCTCCGATGGACAAAGAAGAACAGCTCAACAAATATCTTGAAGAACTGACCTTTGACAAGGACCCCATCGTGGGGGAGATCGCCCTTTTGACGAAACAGCACGGCCGATTCCATCCGGGAAGGGCCGGAGGGCTTCTCATGGCCATTCTGGCCACCACCGCCAGGATGGACCATGTCTTCGAGTGGACGGCCGGTTATGGATCGACCACCATCTGGTTGGCCAAGTCGCTTCCCGAAACAACCTCCCATTCCATCGGAACTGTAAGCGACGAAAATCTCCGTCTGATCTCGAACTATCTCAAACGTGCCGGCCTTTCCGGACGGATCAAGGTTTCCAGGAGCGCCGGCCCCGATCACCTGATGGCCCAGGAGGCCCCCCAGAACCTCATCGTTCTCGATCTCCAGCAGGAGCGCACGAAACTGGCCGACTGGTGGATGGCGGTCGACAAAAAACTGGCCCCGGGAGGGATGCTCATCTCGCTCGGCATGATGCCTCCAGAGAAGGTCGGGACCTCGCACTCGCTGCTCACATCTTCCATAGAGGCTTTCAACCACAAGATTCTCGGAAATCCGAACTTCCTCACGACCATTCTCCCCGTTTCCGAGGGAATGCTGGTCGCTAGCCGGCTCGCCTGACGGGATTCCTGTGGAATCCTCGGCCAGACTGATCATTGCCGCGGGAGAGCAAAGTCCCGATCTTTACTACCGGACGGGATTCTTGACACCCGATCCGTACATTTACGTCGAGATCGGCGACGAGAGCTTCATGCTCCTCTCGGACCTCGAGCGTGACCGGGCCCGCAAGGAAGGAAGGGCCACACACATCCTGTCCACCTCGGAATGGGAGGAGCAGGCCAAAAAGGATGGCAAACGGGGAACTGCCGGCATCGCAACCCTTTTTCTCAAAAGCCGCGGCGTCTCCTCTATCACCGTCCCTTACGACTTTCCATTCGGCCTGGCAAAGATCTTAGCTTCAGAAGGTTTTTCCGTCTCCCCCGCCGAGGGGGCCTTCACTCCCTCCCGAGCCCTGAAAACCCGGAGTGAGGCGGATCAGATACGGAAGGTTCAGGAGGGAGTTGAAAAGGCCCTCTGGACGGTTGTTGAGGTTTTGAAAAAAGCGACGATCCTCGACGGGTGGATCTTTTCCGAAGGAACCCGACTCACCTCCGAAAAGGTCAAATTTCTCCTGAAACAGGAGCTTCTGGCCCATAATCTCATCGGCCAGCACACGATCGTTGCCGGCGGTGTGCAGGGTTGCGACCCCCACAACGAGGGATCCGGTCCTCTCCCGGCTCACCTTCCCATCGTTTTCGACATCTTTCCCTTTTCGGAGGAGACCCGCTACTACGCCGACATGACCCGCACCCTTTTCAAGGGTGAGGTAGCCTCCCGGCATCGGGAGCTGTACGAGGCCGTTCTCTCGGCTCAGGAGCGGGCCATCGCAAAGGCTGCACCGGGAGTCGACTCATCACTTCTTCATCAGGCGGTCGAGGACCGCTTCGCCGAACTGGGATACAAAACCGGCGAGGTCGACGGGAGAATGGAGGGGTTCTTCCATGGGACGGGGCATGGTGTCGGACTTGAGATCCACGAGGCCCCCCGGGTGGGAAAAACGGGCGTTCCGCTGCTCCCCGGCCATGTCATCACGGTCGAGCCTGGTCTCTATTACCCCCGCCTTTCCGGAGGTGTCCGAATCGAGGACATGCTCTACATCACCTTGTCGGGAGCCGAAAATCTCACGACCTTTCCCAAGGACTGGTCGTCGGTCTCCATTCCCTGATGGAAACACATCTCCTTGTCGGATCAGGTGGGGAGACGGGGCATTCACTGGCCAAAAAGCTGGCTGAACATGAAGACAGGGTCCTCGTCACAACCCACCAGTCCCCCCCGCCCGAATCCTCTCTCTGGGCGACGATTCCCTGGAACCTCTCGGCTCCCGAATCGGGACAAGCCGCCCTCGACCAAGCCCTGGGCCCGGCTCCTCTCGCCAGCATCTCCCTTTTCGCCCATCCCCCCTTTCCTAGAAAAGTCAGCGCCTCCGGGAACGATTCTGAAATCCTCTCCCATTTTCCCGCCCTGATCAGCCTTCTCGAAAATCTCCGCCCCCGTCTTGCGGCGGGGAGCGTCCTCCTGTTTTTTACTCCCTCCCTCTCCCGCCACAGGGCAGACGGCTATCTTGCCGCTCGCCTCTGGGTCGGCAGCCTACAGGGGCTTTTCGGGGAATGGAGCCGGAACCGCGGGGGGATTCTGGTGACAGCCATCGAATCCCTGATTTCGCCAGGCCGATCGACTCCTCATATGACTCCGGAGATGGTGGAACGCGTCGCCGGTCGCACCTCCCGGGGGCGTCTCGCCACAGCCGATGAAATCGCCGATTTTGCCGCCTGGCTGATTCTCTCAAGAAACCCTCTTTTCCATGGCCAGATTCTCCAGACTGAGGGCGGCCCCTACTTCTGAAACCTGGACTATCAGTCCCTGTACGCGCCATGGAGTGATTCCCCCCCATGTTTTCACGCCTTGGGCCCCCTCCTGGGAATCCGGTGGAGGCCATCCATGAGTCGCCAGATCCAGCATGAAGAACTTCGATCGAACCAATGGCCGTGTCTTCATCGGGGCATTCTGATCGCCGCCACCATGAGGGGAACACGGTGTCGTTTCAATGATCATGACCGTAAATATCGATAAATTTTTTTAATTATAAATTATGAAATTAATTTGTGCTACTTTATTAAATTATCATCAATGTAAATAGATATTTCTCTCAATCTTGCCTCTGGTTGCCTACCAAAAATACTTTTTTTGTTCTAGTATGTATCCTGTCGGCTTGGGGGACGGCGGATGGGAAAAAGAGGATTCCCCCAGACATGAAGGGGAGTGCTCTTTTCAGCAGGAGTTATCCGTGGGAGAAAGCCCACCGAAGGAGATTCGGCTTCAACTTATAGGCCCTCCCTTTCTCCAAACGGCACAGGGAAAGATTTACCTTTCAAGACCCGACAAGCCTTTTCTCTTGCTCATTATTCTAGCAGCAACTTCCGGCACTCTAACCCGCGATGCCATCTGTGATATCCTCTGGCCGGATACCCCGAAGAATCAGGCGAAGGCAAGTCTTTCGACCGCACTCTCCGAGCTCTCGAAAAGAATCGGGATTGCCGGCTTTCCGGGAAAAACGCGGCAGACCCTGTTCTGGAACCTTCCGTCTGCCGCCGTGGATCTCCGGAGCATCCTGTATCCTGAGAAATCCGGCGATGCGTCTCACGCTCCCCATGGCGATGGCGATACCAGCCATGAGGAGCATGTCAAACGGCTGGAGATTCTCTCCCGCCCCTTTCTTGAAGGGGCCCTCCTTCCAGAAATACCCTCGTTCCGTGAATGGACCCAGGCCATGCGGAGCATGCTCGATCGAAAACGACTGAATCTCCTTCCTGTCCTTTTTCAGGGATCGCCCGGCACATCTCTTCTAGGAAAAGAAGAAAGTCCGGTCGAGCGGCGTCCCCTGACCGTTCTTTATCTCCGCTTCTCGTTCGACGTGAAGCTCTCCGATGACGAAATCCTGGAACGGGTGGAGCCGGTCCGCCAGTCGGTCGAGGAAGCGGTTCGTTTCCATGGAGGCACTCTCGTTCCGTCTCCTCCGGATGCTCTCATTGCCTACTACGGCTATCCCCGATCCCGGGAGGAGGATCCCCGCCATGCAGCGCATTGCGCGCGGGAGATCCTAGCCCTCACCAAGAAGATGTCAGGACTTTCGTTTTCCATAGGACTCCATTCCGGGATGACGTCCTGCGACCGGCGACGGGGAATTCCCGATCCAGGAGGACGGCTTTCCTGGATTGCCAGAGAGGCAACGATGTCGGCCCCCCCCAGGATCATCGTTCTCCCGGAATCTTCATCCGATTTCTGGAAAAAACACTTTCGTCTCGTCCCTCTGTCCAAAGGAAAGGGCGGCCCTCTGGTGTGCCTGACTGAAGAGCTGGAAACTCCAGGGAGCAGAGAAAAAAATTCCGGAAAAATCGTCGGTCGAGAGTCCGAGCTTGATCTCCTGCGGCGTTACTGGAAGGACACCTGCCGTGGAATGCGAAAAACGGTCTGGATCGAGGGGGAGGCCGGCATCGGAAAGTCGGCTCTAATTTCAGAGTTTGTCCGGGAGGTGTCCGATTCCTCGGATGCCCATGTCCTTTGGGAATATTTCTGCCTTCCCGAACATCAGGGAACGCCCTGGTCTCCGATCGTGCGCTTTCTCAGAAAACACATCGCCCTCGACGAACCCGGACTTTCCGGAGAAGAGCGCGCCTATCGCATGGAGCGCTACCTGCTCGAGATGGGTCGATCGGTCTCCGATGATTTTCCTATTCTCCGCCACCTTCTGAAAGAACAGGAGATGCTTTCCGAGGCTCTCCGCCTCCTCTCTCCGGACAAGCTCGGGGACACCATCGAACATTTTCTGCTCTCCATCCTCTCCGGGCTGACCCGGACGGCCCCTCTCCTCCTTGTTCTGGAGGATGTCCATTGGGCAGACCACGCGACCCTCTCCCTTGTGGAAAAGTCCCTCGAAAAACTGGGGGCTCTTCCCATAATGATGATCCTCTCCTGCCGGGAGAAGCGGTCCCTCGAGACCTTGTCGCTTCCTTCGCCGGATGTCGCTCTCTCCCTGGCTCCCCTGGATAGAGCCGAGGGGCGTCTCATGGTCTCCCAGACATCCGGACGGAACATTCCTCTCGCAGACCTCCGCCGGATCCTCGATCTGGGTCAGGGGATTCCCCTATACCTTCGGGAACTTGCCTTTCTTGTCCGGGACGAAGCCCTTCCCGTTCCGCCCACTCTGGGAGCCCTCCTGACCTCCCGGATCGATGCCCTTCCCAAGCACCTCAGGCAGCTTCTTCGTCCGGCAGCCGCCCTGGGTCTTGTTTTTAACCACGAGACCCTCAGGATCTTCGCGCCTTCCCCCGAGCATCTCGATGAAGATCTTGCCGATCTCTGCCGAGAGGGTCTCCTTGACCGTAAGGACGACGATCCTCCCCGCTATGCCTTTCATCATGCCCTTCTGCGGGAGGCTGTCCTGTCCTCGCTCTCCTTGCCGGCCCTCCGCTCGCTCCACGGCCGGATCGCCGACGGGCTTTCCGTCGTGCACCCGAACATTCCTCCCGAAGATCTGGCGTTTCAACTGACAAGAGCCGAGCGGTTTTCGGAGGCCGTACCGGCTCTCCGGAAAGCCGCCTCCCTCGCGGCCGGGAACGGTGCCTACGCCGATGCCCTGGCCCACATAGAATCCGCGCTATCGATCGTTCGCTCCCACCCGGAGCAGTTTGCCGGGAAGGATGAACTTGCCTTGCTTCTCGACGCCGGTCCTCTTGCCGTTTCTCTTCGGGGTCATGGATCGGAGACGGTTGCAGCTATCTATGACCGCGCATCGGAACTCGCCCGAAAGGCTCCGGGAACCTCCTTGCCCTTTCCTGTCCTTTTTGGTCTATGGACTTCATCCTTCACCCGAATCGGTCCGGCAGCTGCCCGTCCGATCGGAGAGGAGCTTCTCTCCAGTGCGCGAACAGAGGGTAGCCAGGAATATTGCCTCCGGGCGGCTTATGCCCTGGGAGGCACGTGTTTCTGGACTGGAGAGCTGGAATATGCCCAAACGCAACTTCGCCACGCTCTCGAATGGTCCAGGAATATGAATGGAGAGATAGCCCGGGAGGGGATGGATTCCTATGCGGAGGATCCCGAGATGGGCGCCCGCGTGTATCTGAGCTGGCTCACTGCGATTGCAGGGGATCCCGAGGAGGGGCTCCGGGAGGCCGAGAGAGGCATCCGGCGAGCCGAAGTGCTCGAGCATCCAAACTCCATTGGCTATGCCCTGGCATTCGACTGTTACCTCAAAATGCTTCTGGAAGATCCTGAAAATGCCGTGGCAGTTGCCCGCCGCACGAGGGATCTGGCTGAAAAGTACGGATATCTTCAGTGGGAAGTGGTCGGAAAGATCGCATTGGCCTATGTGAGCGGCCGGAAGAAGGATCTTCCTCTTTCTCGCGGCGCGGTCAAGGCTATCGGTGAAATTGTTCCAGGACTTTCACCGATCTTTACACTGATCGAGGCCATGACCGCCATGCGGGCGGGGGAGCCTGAACTGGCCATTTTATCGTCTCAAAGAGGTCTGGAGGAATCCCTCCAGACAGGAGCCAGGGTATTCGATCCGGAGCTCTTCCGCATCCAGGGGGAATGCCTTCTGGCCACAGGCGGTGATCCCGAATCCGCAGCCGCTCTTTTTAGACAGGCGATCGGACGGGCCGAGACGGACGGGTCCGTTCTTTTCGGCATGCGTTCGGCGGTGGCACTGGCCCGGATCTCCTCCCGCGAAATCGCACCTCTCCGAGACTTTCTCGGACGGCTTCGGAGCGGAAAGGGGAGAACGGAGATTCGCAGAGCTCAGGAATGTCTCGATGCAGTTGTCCGTGAAGGCAGGAGAAGCAAAAGGTCCGGTTAACAGTCCGGGAAGCCGGAGGAGTTTTGGGCGACTGGATCTGAGTGAGGCGTCACCAAAGCTCCGCGGCTTTTTCGCGGGCTTCGATCTTTCCCTTTCTTTCCTTTTTCAGTTTCTGACGCAGAAGACTCATCTCGAGGGAGAATGCTTCGGTCCGTCCTATCTCAGAGGTTTCTTCAGTAAAAGGATAAGGATGTGGCCCTGGCAACAGTCAACAGGTATGTCGAAACCGAATTTCGTCAGGGAGGACTCGGGAAGGAACAGACAATGCACTAAGTCTTTGAAATCATTTGGTGGAGGGTAGGGGATTTGAACCCCTGACCTTCAGGGTGCGATCCTG
>JAJZXW010000006.1 GCA_021806225.1 Nitrospirota bacterium
TGGCTCTGGTATTGGAGGCGGCGGGCGGGATCGAACCGCCGAATAAAGGTTTTGCAGACCTCTGCCTTACCGCTTGGCTACGCCGCCGTGTTGGAGAAATTCGGACCGAAAGATTCTACCAGAGGCGTGAGGGAGGGGCAAGCGAAGAACCGATTTCGCCATGACCGATGGAAGCTGTGGCCTTGACGGGTGATCCTAGTCCGCGGGGATCGCGTGAAAGGTGAATCGGTTCCGTCCTTCCCGCTTCGACCGGTACATCGCCGAATCGGCCGTCCGGATAAGTTCCTCCGGATTGGCGCCATGATCGGGAAAGAAGCTGATCCCAAGGCTCGCATGAATCGAAAATTCATGGCCGTTCAGGCTGATCGGGAGATCGAGGGCCGAAAGGATGCGGATGGCGATCCTCTCCACCCGGTCTCGCGAGACCGATTCCGTCGCGAGCACAAGAAACTCGTCCCCCCCGATCCGGGCGACAATGTCGCTTTCCCGGACGGCGGTTTTGAGCCTCTGGCTCACGATCTTGAGAATGCCATCCCCCGTCTCGTGGCCGAAAGTGTCGTTGATGAGCTTGAAGTTGTCGAGGTCGATATAGAACAGAGCAATCCGGAGCTTGGGCGAGGAGGTCGAAAGAATGCTCTCAAGCTCATTCCAGAGGGCATGGCGGTTCAGGAGCCCCGTCAGAGAGTCCTCCCGGGCCATGCGTTTGAGTTCGCTCTCATAAAAATGAAGGTCCGTTACGTCGCGCAGGTGTATCTGGAGGAGGGACCGGTCCCTCCAGGTGATCCGGGACTCGAGGACCTCCACTTCGCGAGGTCCTTCCGGGGAGCTTTGAATCTGGTAGCGTACCGGTTTGTGGGCGTTCCCCTGCGGGGAAAAAGACAGAGCATGCCGGTGGAGTCCCGAGGCGAGTGTTCCGGAAGCGTGGGGGAGAAGGTCGCCTTTCTTTCTCCCGGTAAGTTCCGCCTTCCCGAGTCCAAAGAGACGGCAGGCCTGTCGATTGGCGTCGACCACCTTCTTGGATTCAAGGTCGACAATGAGAATTCCGTCTCCCGCCTCCTCCATCAGAAGTCGGTATTTTTCCTCCGAACTCTTGAGCGCCTCTTCCGCATTTCGCTTGTCGCGCTCCCGGTCGATGTTGTCGAGGGCGGTTGAGAGGGTCCTGGAGATTTCCTCGAGAAGCGAAACGAGAGGAGCGTCGAAAAAACCCACCCGTTCAGCGAAGACGGAGAGGATGTAGGCGATCTGGCCATTCCGGGAGACAGGGAAAGAGCCCTGGGACCAGAGCCCGAACTCCATTGCCTTGGCCGACAGATTCCCCAGGCCGAGCGTTTCAAGTTCCTTGACCAGGTTGTGGTGGATGACCGGCTTTTTTTTGGCGAGGCAGGCCTGAGGACTGAGATGTCGGAGTTTTTCCATGGATTCCGGATCCGTCCGGAAGGAGAGCTCCCGGAAAAAGGCGACCATGGAATCGGCCCGCGCATGAACGGCCACAGGTTTCAGTATCCCGCTCTCCCGATCGACGGAGAGGACTCTCACCATGTAGAACATTCCGATTTCGTTGATGATCCGGCATATTTCGTCAAAAAGCTCCTGTTCGGAGGGGCGCTGGTTCACGAGCCGGTTGATGCCGTTCGATGCGGCGTAGAGTTCGGTCATCTTGGAGAGATTTTCCCGGGACTCCGCATGGATCCGATCCTCTTCGTGACGGTCGAGCGCCACCCCCAGGATATTGGCTGTCTCCTCGAGAAGCTGGACGAGTCGGTCATGGAAAAATCCCGTTTCGTCGGAGGTCACGGTCAGAAGACCGATCACGCGGCCCCCGGAAAAAGAAGGGAAGCCCGAGGGGCCCGGAATTTGGGAGTACAGGGGAAAACTGGCCCCGGAGCGCCAGTGGAATTTTTGCGACCATTGTTGCATCCGCTCGAGTCCCGGCTGGCTAAAGCGTTCGGTGTAGTCCTGGGTGACGACGGGAAGTCCGGTGCGGATGGCCTCCGCCATCGCCGTCAACGTGTCGTTGTGTCCGGGAGAGAGGTTGAACCGCATCTGGTGGACGGCTTCTCCCGCCTTCTCGAGGTTGCCCCGCACCACGACGGGAACGAGGTTCCTTGTGTCCGGATCGAAGCGCATGATGGCGGCATCGAGGAGGCCTCCGTCGTCCACAAGCGTCCGGCACGTCTCATCGAAGAGGTGCTGGGAAGAGGGTCGGCTTCCGATCAGACGGCTGATCCGGTGGAGGGCCCGGTTGGTCCCGGCGAGGCTCGCCGATTCAAGCGCTGTGGAAATGCTGCGGACCAGAATGGCGAGCGAGTCGTCGGAAAAGAATTCGTTCTGGGGCCCCGAGAGAACGAGGGCTCCCCATGGACGGTCCATCCGCGAGATCGGGAGTCCCAGAAGCGAGTGAATGCCCTTTTGTTTTTCTTGGTCGAGTTTAGCAACGACAGTCCGGTTTTCCCGGAAGGTTGTCGCGACAAGGCCCAGGAGATCCCCGTCCGTGGGTTTGAGAGCGCTTTGGGAGGACTTCGCAAAGACGATGGGTTCCCCGGACTTCCTGAAAAAAGCGGAAAAACGGAAGGGGGAATCGTCGACCAGAATGTCGGAGAGTTTCTGAAGCCGGGTGGAGGAATCATCGGGATTCAAGGGAAGGGACGTGATTCTCGAGACCAGCCGCTGGATCGCAGCATCCGTCTCGATCCGTTCCAGCGCCAGTTTGTGGGCCGTGATGTCGGCAATGAGGCCATTGATGGCCGTCACCTTCCCCGCTTCATCGAGAAGAGGAGTCGCGACCACCCGTCCCCAGAACCAAGTACCGTCTTTGCGTCGAACCCTCTTTTCGATGGTATAGGAGGTGATGGTTCCTGCGAAGAGGTCCCGGACCTTCTGCCGGGTTTCGTCGAGGTCGGATGGGAAGGTGATGTCGGCAACGGTTCGGGAACGGATCTCCTCGGGGGAGTATCCGGTCATATCGGCCCATTTCCGGTTGGCGAAGAGGTAGGTTCCGTTCCGGTCGACGACCCCGACGCCGAAATCGGCCGTCTCGACGATCTTCCGGAAGAGGGGGGCGGCTTCAAAGTCTTTTTTTCCAGGTGGCGTACGAGTCATCCCTGCCCCGGGGTAGGCCTTACTGTCACGTATTTGTCTTGAAAACGTGACGGATCAAGAAGGTTATTCGCGTATAGCATAAATCCTTATATATTTTACCACAACTCCTTTTTTGTCTCTATGATTCAAGAGGGTTTTTGGAAGCGAGAAACCGAATGGAAAATTCGAGAAGCTCCAGGTGGCGGATGGCCTCCGGGAGCGTCTCCCCCCAGACTGTCGTCCCGTGGTGCCGGATAAGGAGCGCCGGGAGGGGGTAACGGGTGGCCGGGAGCCTTTCCCCGATGGCGCGTGCGATTTCGGGAACCCGAAGGGCGTTTTCGAAGACCGGAAGTGCCGGCCGGGTCTCGGGATCGGAAATGCCGAGACCTTTCAGAACCTCGAGCGGGGGAAGAGACACCTCACAGTCTCCGGTTTCTGAAACGCGAGCCGCTTCGATCGTATGGACATGGAGAACCGCGCCGGTCTTCGGGAAAAGGCGATAGATCACCCGGTGAATCGCGGTTTCCGCCGACGGCCTGCGTTCCCCGGACAGGGTCAGGGGGATCCCTTCGTCGAGAGGGATCCGCAGGATATCCTCCTCCGCGAGCGAGCCCTTGTGACAGCCGCTAGCGGTGATCCAGAGATCTTCTCCGACCCGGAGAGACAGGTTTCCGGCCGTCCCCTCCATCCAGCCCCTTCGGTAGAGGCGGCGGGCCAGCAGCCGGAGTCGGGTCGACGGGGCGCGGTCAGCCATGTACGGCCTTGTTTCTTAAGAATAATTCGAGATAATTCGATATATCGAAAAATGTTTCAAAGGAAACATGGGGGCGGTTTTCGTTGGAGAGACGCCGGGCCAGAAGGCTTCTTGCGAAGACCAGATCCGCCTCGCGGGCCATTGTCAGATCGGTGACCGAATCGCCGATGGCAATTTTCAAAGCCTCTCCGTATTCCCGCATGACGGCAGCCTTGTGGACAAGCTCGTCGCCCCCGGCCGTTTCGGAACGGATCCTGAGGAGCGGTCGATCCGTTTCGGCGTGGGCCGCCACCACCCGTGAAATCCGGGTCCGGTAGGGAGCGAGACGGGCCATCACGAGCTCAACAAGGCTTCCGGAGAGGACGACCAGGGGGATGGCATGCTGCTCGAGAAAATCCAGGAATTCCGGGAAGCCCGGACGAAGGTCCATGGTTCGCATGCGGGCGACCATCTCGGGGAACCGTTCGCTCGGGATCGTCTCGAGAATGGCCGGGACACCCTCCCGCAGTGTTGTTTCTCCCGAGAGAAGACGGGGAACGATTCTCCGGGAGGCTTCCGGGGCAAACTCCTTCATGAGAAGGGAGAAGGTCTCCTGCTCTGTGATCGTACCGTCGAAATCGGAAAAGAGGACAGTCTTCATGATCCCCACTTGATAATGGCTTGCCGGAGGGGGCCTTCGGGAAGGTTGGCCGGGGCGAGCGAGTCGCCGGCCCGGAGACGGTCCAGTGCCTCATGGAAGGCGCGAACGCCGGCGGCGGGGCCCTGGGGATGATCCATGAGGCCGGTGCCGGCATTCAGGATGACCCGGGGGTCGTCCAGGGAGAAAAATCTGGGAAGCACCCCCGGATGGATTCCGGCTGACGGGACTGGAGCGAGGCCGGAAGAAACCAGAAGATCCCGGAGGTCCCGTTCGACGACTGGGTCGATGGGAAGGCTTCCGGTCGACGTCGGATACAGGACGGCGTCTGCCCCTCCATGGACCATCAGGGTCCCCAGAAGGACCCGGTAGTCGATTCCGTAATCGGGGGAACCTCCCAGCGCACCGGCCATGGCCGGGTGGGCGAAGATCGGAAGGCGGGTGTCGGGGTCGGAGGCCAGGGACTCCATGACGGAAAATCCGCAGGCGATCGGAGAGACGAGATAGGCATTGGCTCCCGCCTCACGGAGACGGCGGGCCTGGTCGAGCATCCGGTCGGCGCGTCCGGAGAGGGTCACGGCGTAAAGCATCTCGCGTCCGGTGGCGCGGCGTATCTCGTCCAATACCGGACGGCAGGCCCGGATGCGGGAGAGGGCCGTCGATGCAGGTGTGTCCGGGAGAATCTCGTCGTCCTTGATGAGGTCGAGACCCGCCATTCCGACCTCTCTCAAAATCCCGGCAAAGTCTTCCGGGGCCAGTCCCAGGGCCGGCTTGAAGATGCCCATGAAGAGAGGGCGATCCCGGACGCCCGTCAACTCCCGGATTCCGGAAAGGCCAAACCGTCCATGGGTTCCATATCCCTCCGGAAGGTCCAGGGAGAGAATGCGGACCGGACCCGCCAGGGAATATTTTCCCAGGATCATGACCAGAAGGGAGCCGATGTCCCCCGAGACGTTGGAGGCCGGATAAGCAACCCGGGCGCGTCCGCGGCCTCCGGGGACGGAAAAGGCCTCTTCCAGGACCCCGGTCCAGGACTCGAAGCGGGGGGCCTGGTCCGGCCGGAACGAGCCGACTGTCTGGCCGATAGCCAGCATCCGTCCCTGTTTCTCGGGATCCACCCCGGGAGGAAAGTCGTACAGGACCCGGATCGTCTCCAGGGTCATCTCCGGGAGGTTTCCGGAAAGGAAAAAACCGGGCGGCCCGTATAGAGGGGAACCCATCCCTCCCGGGAGGTAAAGTAGCGGACCGCCTTGATCCGTCGGGCGGGAGTCAGTCGGAACCAGTGCTCGGCCCCGCGGGGGACGTTGATATAGTCTCCGGCCAGGACGGTGAGCTCGACCTGAGTCTCGTCCGGGAGGACGAAGCCGAAGATCCCCTCTCCTTCGATGACATAGCGGATCTCGTCGTCGTCGTGGGTGTGGCAGGAGAGGAAGCGTTCGAGAAGCGCGTCGAGTCCCGGAAGGGAGGGGGAGAGAGAGACGAGGTCCCGCGCCTGGTACCCCAGTGTCGCCCGGAGCTGGTCGAATCGGGGTTCGAAGAAGGCCAGGATACGCTCAGATTCTTCCGGAGCGGGCCTCTCCAGGGCGAGAAGCCCGGTCAGATCCCCGTTGTCGGGAAGGGGCCAGCGTTCGAGGCGGACCCCCACCGGATCGAGGATGGTCCTGATTTTCCCGGGATCGGAAATTCCGCTTCCGTCCGGAAAGGAAAGAAAAGCCATGCGTCTTCCGATCGTTGGGGGTCAAAAGACCCGGTAAAACCATCCTGAAATGGAACTCGACAGCCAGACGAGCAGAAATACGGGGCCAAGCCTGGAATGATAGCGGCCGAGGGCGATGCCCTTCTTCCGAAGGAAGCCGAGCACCATGAGAACCACAAAGAGCCAGAGGGCTCCCTGGGCGGTAATCAGGTGAAACCAGTCTAGGGCCGGGGGGACCGGATGGAAGCGGATCCGTCCCTGGATGCGTTCGTATTCCATGATGGCGGTTCCGGTGACGTCGCAGGTGAAGCCGAAAAGGGCCGCAAAGATGTGCCCTCGGCGGATCCGGATGAAATCCGATGTGGCCGGTCCCGAAAAGAACCCTCCAAGGAAACGTCCTGTGGCCGCGCCATGGCGGGTCCGAATGAAAAGGGCGGTCAGATATCCGGTGAGTGCGAGATAAATCAGGACTGACATGGAAATGACGTAGGGGTTCACGGAATGGCCTCGTTTTTTAGGGGATGCCGGTGACTCTTCCAAGAGTTTAACAGGCGGAAGGCCCGCTCGTCATCCCGTCTCCCTCAGCACTAATCCCGCGATAGAGACACGATAAAACAAACAAGACCTCTTTACTGCTGGGTTTTCGGTGAGACATTTTTCATCTGAAGGGTGAACACCACATCAGATCTGGAAGACTTGGAGCCTTGGAAACGAAGATGGTTGCAGAACTAAAGGTGGGGAGAACGGAAGAATCCCTGGCGGGTCAGGAAAGATTTCTGGCGCTTCTTGAGTCAATTAATCCAGGGAAGTGGTTGAGGTCAAATCCAATGAGGTCAGCAGGAGGGGATATCGAAGGCGGTTCGATGGCGAGATTCGGGTGAAATGCTGTACTCTTGTCCAGATTTTGGATCTGGAACAGGATTTATGGCGACAACTTCGTATTAATGAGGACACTCAGACTGTGACGAATAAGCGTTTTCCCATGGAGGTCCCGTTCCGGGTCTTCGTCGCCATCACTTTTGCCGGGACAATCACCTTTCACATCCTGGGTCTGGGACTCCATACCTATATCGGTCGTCAGAAAAATGCCCTTGTCACAAGGATCGAACGATTGGCCGAGATTCGAAGCCAGCTTTTGGGAATCGAGGCCGGGCTGGCCATTCTCAGGGATCGCCTCAAATCCGTTCCAGGGGATCCATCGCGCTTGACAGATGACTCCTCCCGCCGTTTATTGCCCCAGATCCGGGTCATCGCCCTTCTTATTCGGGATCTTTCTCAAAGCGGAAGCCGGGAAGCGGTGTCCCTTGGTGAAAGTTGGCGGAGGGCAGCGGATCTCTTCATCCGGTGTCGGAGAGGAACCCCCTCTTCCATGGATGCCTGCCTCGGGAGGGCCGCTAAAAGACTTGGCGCCTTCGGGAATTCCCTGGCCTCAACCCGGCAGGAGGTATCTCTTGATCTTTCTCATGTGGAACGCTGGCAGTCCCGTCTCGATCATTGGGATACGGTGCTCTACTGGCTGACAACCGTGTTGGGACTTCTGTTTATGGCCCTTGGGTGGCGCAATGTCGTTTTGCAGGTGGGGAGTCCGATCGAGGATGTTACCCGATATCTTGAAACGCTTCAGGAAAAGGCTCCGGAGTCCCCCTCTCTGCCAGCCCTGTTCTCCATCCGCGAATTGAGGATCCTGAAAGGGAGCATGAAGGGAGTCCACAAGGACCCCCTGACAGCTCTTCTCACGCGACGGGCAATCGTAACCTTGCTCGACCGGGAGTGGGAAGGGAGTGAATGGTGCGTAAAATCCCTAGCCATATCTCTTTTCGATATCGACCATCTCCGTTCGATCAACGAAGCTGCCGGATATGCGGCCGGTGACAAGGTCCTCCATCAGGTCGCCGGCCTCGTCTCGGAAGGTGTTCGCTTCGGCGACATCGTCGGCCGATGGGGAGAAGACGAGTTTATCGTATTGACATACGGCCGATCCGAGTCAGAAGTCAGAAGTTTCATGGACGGAGTCCGGGAAAAAGTGGCGGGCATTAATTCCGGGGCTTTTGGGGCTCAACCGATTCGGGTGAGTGGAGGAGGGGGACTCAAGGGCGATGAGGACGATTGGACCAGTCTCGTCAGAAGGGCGGAAGAAGCCCTAGCTCAGGCGAAGCTGGCCGGAGGTAACCGGATCGTCCTCCGGAGTGGGGACGAAGGTTAATAAAGGTTCGACTGGAAAGAAGTTTTTTTTCTCATAGACCCCTTGACACGAATGGTTGATTCTATACAATAATAGTTGTAATATTGAAATTTATCAGGAGGTGTTTCACTCTTTTTTTTATGGGAGGTGGGGATATGGAGAAAAACTCAGAACATGTCACCGAGATCCTTGACCGTGTCAGGGAGCGCTATGCCGAAATCGCAAAAAACGGTTCCGGATGCTGCTCCCAGGCCTCCTGCAGAGAGGAGAGAGAATCGGAGTCTCTCAAAATCGGGTATACGAAGGAGGAGACGGAGGAGGTCCCCGAAGGGGCAGATCTGGGGTTGGGATGCGGGACGCCCCTTCTTCATGCCGGAATCCGGAAAGGGATGACCCTCCTGGATCTGGGGTCAGGTGCCGGGTTCGATGCTTTTCTCGCGGCCCGGCTGGTCGGGAGGCAGGGGAGGGTCATCGGGGTCGACATGACCCCGGAAATGCTCCGGAAGGCCCGGGACAATGCCAATAAATCAGGGATGGATAATGTGGAGTTCCGTCTGGGAGAAATCGAAAATCTTCCTGTTGCCGACAATTCGGTCGATGTCGTCATTTCGAACTGCGTCCTCAATTTATCGCCGGACAAGTCCCGGGTTTTCTCCGAAGTGTATCGCGTCCTGAAACCGGGGGGACGAATCGCCATATCCGATGTCGTGGTCCGCTGCGAGCTTCCGGAGGACATTCGCCAAAATCCGGAGCTCTATGCCGGATGCATGGCGGGGGCCGAAACGATGGACCGTCTGGAAGGGATTCTCCGGACGCTGGCCTTTGAAGAGGTTTGCATCACCCCCAAAGAAGAAAGCCGGCGTTTTATGTCAAGGTGGGCGCCAGGAGTGGATATCTCCGAATGGGTCGTCTCGGCGATGATCGAAGGAAAAAAGCCGGAGATGCAATAGGTGAGGAAATCAGGGGGGAGTTTTCTGGATTCCATGGGAATGACGGCAGACCTCATTTGCGAGCCCGATCATGTACCGGGCGTCCGAAAGGGCGGAGAGGGCGGATTCGCCCGATGGCTCTTCCCGGGAGGGGGTGGAAAGGGAGGGTTCTCCGAAGGTCATGAAGTCTCCCTCTCCGAAGGGAGAGGCGGGGTTGGATCCTGAAGAGGATCCCGATCCGACGATCCTGTCGATCCGTTCCCAGTCCGCCGGCAGACCGGGCGGAAGGCGGTGGCGTTCCTTTGCAAAGACCGCGCCCGGGTTCTGAAACCGGTTGATCTCGAGACCCAGGGCATGAAGAAGGGACTTGAATGTGAAGTCCAGAGCCTCAGTGCATTCCCGGACGACATCGCTCCATTCGCCGAGGGAATAAAAAAGCTCGGCGGACTTCACCCGTGTCCCTGCATTCCACAGATTTCTTCTGGCGAGGTTCCCTGGCTTTTTCATCCAATCGCGCAGGGAACCCCGGCGTTCAGGCCGGGGAGGAATGCGCCCACTCCTTTCTGTTCGAGTGAATAACCGTACCCGTCGGCCCGTTGGAGGGGTCGGCAGTATCTGTGAGAGATC
>JAJZXW010000030.1 GCA_021806225.1 Nitrospirota bacterium
CCAAAGGGCCCGCTCTTTTTTCCCGAGATAGAGGTTGTCCGAGGCCCGGGCAAATCCCACCGCATCCCCCACCGAAATTACGGCTCCCCCCGGCCGGACGATCCGCATGGCCCGGCGATAGGCCCAGGGATCAATCGACTGATAATCCCCCACGAAGTGTTTGTACCGGGACATCAGGCCAAGAATTCTCCGGTTTTCCTTGTGGGCCTCCATGGAGGCCCGGAGGGCCTCGTAGTCTTTTTCATGAATGACCTCGTCCGCCTGAAGGTAGAAGGCCCAGTCGGCGTCTTTCCGGCAATGTTCAAGAGCGATATTGGTCTGCTGGGCGTAGATGAGGCCATCCTTCCGAAGGGCCATGTCCCACACCGATTCGACGATCTTGATCTTCGGGTCGCCGATGGAGCGGACCAACCCCAGCGTGTTGTCTTCGGAGTCCCCCACATTGATTACGAATTCATCGACGATGGGAAGAAGCGAACGGATCGATTCCACAAAGGGATAATCCAGCTTCTCCACATTCCGGCAAAAGGTGAATCCTGACACAATCATTCACAGTCCTTTACATGCAAGACGTTTGTTGTCTCCGAACGACCCTGTAATAAAGAGCCTTTCCGAACCAGCGAAGCGACCGGGAGGAAAGTTTGGCCCGAACCGCCACCCATGCCACCTCGACGGCCTCCCTATCATACCCCAGCGCGGAAAGACTTTTGACGATTCCGACAAGATCAGAAAAGGAGCTCCACTTTTCAAAGGAATACCATCGGAGGTAATCAGACCCGTTTGATAGTCTGAGGAATCCGTCAGACCAGGGAATCCTCACCGGAGAATTTCCGCCTTGCTCCTGCATCTCGTCCTTATCCTTAACAAACCGGTAGATCCAATCTTCTCCTTCACTTTTCTGCTCCACCCATTTCAAGACAAATCCCTGTTTTCGCATCCAAAGGATCATGGCATCCTGGGACCACCTGAAAAATGGTGCCGAGACACCTTTTCCTGTGTTGACAGAGAGAACAGGTCCGCTCTCTTCCAGGTCCATTCGGACCTCGACAATCTCCCTATCGCCTTTTTCAAGATCCGCTTCCAGATCCCCAAGAGACGAAGGGGAATTCATGTCTGACAGAATAATAGGGGCAGAAAATGAGGGCATTGTTATTAAGTGAGAAACTGGTAAAAAAGATTCCCTCTGGGATGCGGACAGAGGGAACTTGGGTTCTCGTCTTTCCGAATGGATCTTCATTCCGCAGACACACATGAAATCAAGATCTTCGGAGATTGCCCCCATCACATAATGGGCGGCTCTTCCGCAGGCCGGACAAAGGGGGATCGCCTCCTTTAAATTCTTCCGGTTCTGCCAGACAAACGAAACGGCCTCGCAAACGGTTTCAGTGGGTGGTTCCCGATCCTGCCGTTCGAATCCCTCGACCACATGGAGAGCCCAGGGGCTCAGGGCCCGAACCTCGAAAGGAATCGTATGGCGCTCGACAAAGATCACCACCATGGGAAGATCGAAGGCGGCCGCCATGTGGCTCGGCCCCGAATCAAGCCCGACAAAGAGACCTGAACGGGACAAAAGCCCCCCGATTTGTCCCAGGGACAGATCATAGGCCATGACGACACCGGGGTTTTCAAAGGAACCCAGCTCGGGATAGGCAACAAGGAGACTCCGAAGCTTGTGTTTTTGATAGAGGGCGTCGATCAGGAGCGAAAACCTTTCCCGGGACCATCGTTTGTTGGGCCAGGAAAAGGGGGCGAGAAGAGCAAACGCCCCCCTTTCCAGCCCTTTCTCCCGAAGGAATCGGTCGGCAAAGGCGCCATCTTTCTCTTCTACGGGAAGAAAGGGACGGGCCTTGCCCCGAAAGTCCAGTCCGATCGTTCGGGAAATGGCCTCCAGGGTGGTCTCCCCCCGGGCATGGCGGTCCGGCATCGGGAAATGGTCATAGGCCAAAAATGCCTCTCCGGGATGAGACGTCATTTCCTTCCTGATTGTCTCATGGGCCTGGACGTAGGGATCGTTGGTCCCCTTGCCCGATCGGGGATCAAGAGCCGTGGGATACCACCGGATCTCGATCGATCCCATCCGGAGAACAAGCTCTTCCCACCGTCTGTCGGCATAGACGATGAATCGGGCCCCCGAAAACCAACCCTGCAATTCATGGAGGATCCGGAAACCGTTCACATGATCCCCCAGCCCCTGTCCCAGGACAAAATAAAGACTCCCGGAGAATTCCTTTCCGAAATGGCCGACATGAAAAAGGGGAAAGCCGTTCCAGACGAGCCCATTTTGAGGAATCATAGGAAGTGGAAGGTTTCCTTGATCCAGCGATTCGGTCACTTGGGGGCCGCCGAAAAGGGAATGGTTTTCTGAGATCCTTCTGGATGGGTCGTCGATAGACCTCTTCCAAAATTGCCAGACAAAGATCCGGATGTCTCGCAAAAGGGACAATGATGCTCTCCCTCAAAGAGATCCAAAAGAAAATCCTCTGTGATCTCTTTGGGGATTCCTTCCTCGTAGACCTGCTGGCTCCTGTATCGTCGTTCCCGGAGACGCAAGGGATAGAAGGAGCGCAGCAGGTGCTTGACAGACTTCAGATCTCCCGGAGCCTCCCGAATGGCGCGCCACAAAAGGAGCCTTGCAAAACGCTCTCCCCCAGGCGTGGCCAGAAAATCGAAGCTGATCTCCCGAAGCCACCGGGCCTTCATCCGGGAGAGGTCCCTCTGAATGAAGGGATTGTCAAGAAGTTGTATTTCTTCAAGGAACTTTTTTATCTTCGAAAAGAAGTAGTCCTGGTTCAGGAGGAGACGGACTTTCCGGACATTGTCGACCCGCTTCTTTTTCAAAAACTCCGGAGAGGGCATCCGGAACCGGATCACTGGCTGGTCGACTTCGACGAAAGGTCCCACTTGAGCCATCCGGAAATAGAAGTCGGTTTCCTCCAGAAAAAAAGGGTTGAAGTGGTGATCAAATCCCCCGATCTTCTCTACTACCGACCGTCTGACCATGACGGACGAGGGACGAGGTTCGGGAAATAGCAGCCTGGGGGAACTCTTTATCCTACTGCTCGCTTCAGGGAAAAACGGAAAGTCCGCATCCCTTTCTCCGGACTTCACGACCGTCCGGCCATCATAGGAGACCCAGTCGATCCCTCCGTAGCAAAGAACGGCCTCCGGATTCTCCAACATGAGCGCCCTTTGAAGGGCAAGTCGCTCGGGATACATCTGGTCGTCATCGTCGAGTAATGCGATAAACTCCCCCTGGCTTTCATGGATGCCGCGGTTACGAGCAGAGACTAATCCTTGGTCTCTTTCCCAGACACATCGAATATTTTTGGGAAAAAGATCAGAGTATTTTGCAATAACCTCCTTCGTCTCCTCCGAAGAATTGTTATCGACCAGAATCACCTCCCAGTCGGTCTCCGTCTGGGCCAGGACCGATTCGATCGCCTCGGACAAAAGGGTCCCGGCCCGGAAACAGGGAATCACCACGGATATCATGGGAGGTTTTTCAGTCCTCAAGACTCAGACCCCATACTCCCTCAGAATCTCGTCCACCACCTTCTGGCGTGAGGGATCCCCCACCCGGGCCTTGTAGAGCTCGTTTAATAGCTTCTTTCCTTCCTCCACACTGGAGCCCTTCTCCCAGTGGAGGAGCATCAGGACCTCAAGGAGCTTGTTCTCGACGAGCTGAATGGATTGGCCAATCTTCATGAGGTTCTGGCGGACCAGATCCTGGAAGCCGAGGGCCCCCATTACGCGGAGAGTCCCCTGCTGATCCTGGGACAAGAGGGAATCAATCTTTGCGATATCCGAGGGGGTCAGCATCCCGGAACCCAGATGAAGGAGTTCCTGCATCTTTTTCTGGATTTCAAGCTGCTCCTCGATCACCGTCATGATCGATTGGCTCGCCTCCTCGGTCATCGTCGAGATCTCCGAGAGAGATTCCGTCGTCTGGGGAAGTGTCGCCTGGGCCGAGATGAGTGGACCGGACAAGGCCCCGATCGTCCGAAGAGCGGCGTCGATCTCCCGGACGATCGAACCGAGCCTAGTCGAAATGCGTTCAGGATCCACCTTCATGCTGTCTACCTCCGCACTCATCGAAGCCTCCTTTGAAGTGACACTTTTCTCAAACCACCTCTTCCGGAAGAACATCCCCCGACCGCATGAGGTGAAGGATGAAACTCTTGTACCGGCTGTCGGTCTCCATCAGGTCGTCATGGGTTCCACTCTCGATCAGACGGCCTCCCTCCATGACGTGGACGATGGAGGCCTGGCGGATGGTCGTCAAGCGATGGGCAATGGCGATCGTCGTCCGGCCCCGCATGATCGTCTCGAGGGCCTTCTGGACCATCCATTCCGACTCCGAATCGAGGGCGCTGGTCGCCTCGTCCAGGATCAGAAGCGTCGGGTTGCGCAAGACGACCCGAGCGAGGGCCAACCGCTGTTTTTCTCCCCCCGACAAAAAGATGCCGCGCTCTCCCACTCGAGTATCATAACCGTTCGGAAGGGCGGAAATAAAATCGTGGGCATAAGCCGCCCGGGCCGCCTCCTCCAGCTCCTTGTCCGAGACGCTCCGCTCAAGCCCGTACAGAAGGTTTTCCCGAACCGTCTGATTCATCAGGATCACATCCTGCGTCACGAACCCGATGATTTTCCGAAGACTCGACGAATCGATCTCCGAGAGCGGGATCCCGTCCCAGAAGATCTCTCCCTTTCCAGGGCGGTAGAACTTCGGCAACAGATTGGCCAACGTGCTCTTTCCGGATCCCGAGGCCCCCACCAGAGCCACGAAGGTTCCCGCCGGGATCGCGAGGGAAATATCCGAGAGGGCCTCCTTCGAAGCGCAGGGATAGGAAAAGGCGACCTCCTGGAAGCGGATCTCCTTTTCCAGGGAGGTTACAGACCGTTTCTCGGTTTCGTGAACCCGCTCCTCCGGCACTTCGAGAATGTCGACCATCCGTTCGGCAGCGGCCAGCGACTGTTGGATGTCGGTCTGGGCCCCGGCAAAGCCCTTGATGGGCTGGTAGAGCATCTGGGCCGCCGCGATGAAACCCACCAGGGTCCCGAAGCTTAAGGTGCCCCGGATGACCGCGTATCCACCGATCCAGACCGCCAGCCCCGCCGCGAGCGCCCCCAGAGTTTCCATGATCGGGGAAAGCATGTTCGAATACTTGGCTGTCTTGATCTGAAAATTCACAAATTCATCGCTGTACCGTTTGAAATTCTCGCGCTCCCGCTCCTCCGACACCACTCCCTTGATCAGTCGGATGGAGGAGAGAGTTTCGGAAAGATGCTGGTTCACATCGCCGAAGGACTCCTGGGTCTTTCTCGAGAGGGTCTTGAGCTTCTTTCCGGTCTTTCTGATCGGAATCAGAACCGTCGGAAGCGTCACCAGCAAAAAGAGCGTGAGCTTCGGGCTCATGACGAACATCGAGGCCAGGACCCCGACGATCGTGAATCCCTGCTGGATCAGGTCGCGAAAGGTGTTGGCCACCCCTCCCTGGAGACGCTCGGCATCGTAGGTCACCCGCCCCATTAGCGAACCCGTCCCCTCACGGCCGAAGTAGCTGAGCGGAAGGGTGAGGAGATGCCCGAAGAGGCTCTTGCGCACATCGTTCACCATCCGGAGGGCCGCGATCCGGAGAAGGTAATTCTGGAAGAAGACCGCCAGTCCCTTCAGCGCAAAGAGGAGAAAGAAGGCGAAGGGAAGAATGAAGAGAAAATGCGTGTTCTTCTGGGTGAAGATCTTGTCGATCAGCTCCCGAAGAACGAGCGGCACCCCGCTCGTCATCGCCGAGGCCACGAAACCCAGGAGGATCCCCCCGATGATGTGGGAGCGGTACGGCCGGATCCAGCCATGGAAATAGGGCTTGATCCGCTGGTAGGCCGGATCTTTCCAGAAGAAAAAGGTCATTTTTGAAAAACTCCCGGAGAGAAGAGGACCCCTTCGATCACTTCCAGCGCCACTTGGCCACCAGGAGGACGAAGGAGAGCAGAAGGGTGATCCCGTTGGCCAGGATCATGGGAAGGGCATGGAGATGGATCCCGTAGACCAGCCAGAGAAAGACCCCGGTGGTGAAGAGAAGATACATCCCCAGGGAGATGCTCCGGGTATCCCGGGTCCGGAGAGTTTTGAAGACCTGGGGCAAAAAGGCGACCGTCGTCATCGTCCCCCCGAGATAGCCATACCATTCGTCACGCACCCCGGTCGACTCCTTCCTTGCGGAGAGAACTCTGCCACCGCCAAGCGTCGGTGCACATCCGCTCGATCCCGAACTCCGCCTTCCACCCCAGAAGCTTTTCTGCCAGGGAAGGATCGGCCCAGCAGGCCGCCACATCTCCCGGACGGCGGGGAACGATGTCGAAGGGAATCGGCTGGCCCGAGACCTTTTCGAAGACTCGAATCATCTCGAGGACCGAGGTCCCCCGACCGGTGCCCAGGTTGACGGTCAGCGGACCCGGCCCCTCCCAGCCGGACAAAGCCTTCAGGGCCGCCAGATGGCCCTTGGCCAGATCCATCACATGGATGTAGTCCCGCACCCCGGTCCCGTCCTCCGTCGGATAGTCGTTTCCGAAAACCGACAGGCGCTCCCGGATTCCCGCCGCCACCTGGGCCACGAAGGGCATCAGGTTGTTGGGAACTCCCCGGGGGTTCTCGCCGATCCGTCCCGAGGGATGGGCCCCGACCGGATTGAAATAGCGAAGAAGGGAGATCTTCCAGGAGGAGTCCGAGGCGACAAGGCTCCGGAGGATCTCCTCGATCACCAGCTTGGTGGTCCCGTAGGGGTTGGTGGCGGAAAGCGGGGCATCCTCCGCGATCGGAAGACGCTCGGGAACCCCGTAGACAGTGGCCGATGAGCTGAAGACCAGGGTCTTCACCCCCTTCTCCCGCATCGCGAAGAGAAGGGAAAGGGTCCCGGTCACATTGTTGTCGTAGTACTCGAGGGGGAGTCGGGAGGATTCGCCCACGGCCTTGAGACCGGCGAAGTGGATCACCGCCTGGGGGCGTTCCCTCTCCAGGATCGCATCCATCCGGCTCCGGTCCCGGATGTCGGCCTCGTAGAGGACGGTCTTCCTGCCGGCAATCGCTTCGATCCGGTCCGCCACCTCCCGCTCGCTGTTCGAAAGATTGTCGAGAAGGACGACCTCAAAGCCCGCATCGAGCAGAACCACGGCGGTATGGGAGCCGATGTAGCCCGTTCCTCCCGTGACCAGAACCTTCATCGATTGAACCCTCCCATTGTTCCGACTTCCCTCTCACCCGATGCGTTGAGCCCCATCACGATCGAACATCCTATCGGCGGAAATGACGGGGATCTTCTTCTCGATGAAATGGACCGCGGGAGGCCCATTTTTCCAAGACTGTCTTGAGGGTGCTTTCCCGGACACAGGCCAGACTGACGAAAATCTCGCTTTCACGGATCCGGAGGACCGATCGGGCCGCTTCCGAGATATTGTCCGACCCTTCCAGCCACCCGAGAAAGGCATGGGAATCCAGGAGAGATCGCATCACGTCACCTCGCCAAAATCTTCGGGTGTCTCATCGAAATCAGACGCCACATAAAGAATCTGATTTTTGGCCGATCCGGGAACCCGTTCGCCCTGAGGGGTCCGTACGGGAAGCAGCCGGAGCAAGGGATGATTGTCTTCCGCGATGTCGATGTCCTCTCCCTGCAGGGCCCGGGGGACGATTTCCAAAAAATGGGCCTTGCCCTCTGCAATATCCCATTACATCATGCAAGATCCTGAGGCTTCCGAAAGAAACTACAACGATTGCCGTCATTTTTCGAGTTCGGATTTGACAAGCCCCTTGTTCTTTCGCACACTAGCTCAATGCATCACCGAACATGGTCATCTTACCTGACTAACCACTGGAAATCAAAGGAAAGATTTGAATAACGCGATGTTTTGGACCTTATCGAGAGCCTCGACCGAGGGTCAGCCCTCCCGCTCCTGAAAGGACCCTGTGCCGATCCATCCCTTTCTCGTCCACTTCACCCTCTCCCTGACCCTTCTCTTCGCGGGGATCGAGATCCTGCCGGCGCTCCGGACCCGGATTCCGGAACAAGGGCAACGGCTGATCGGCGCGGCCGCCGTTCTATTCATGGGCTTGGCCGTGTTGACCGGGTGGCTCTCGCTGTCGGCCCTTCGCGACCGGGGGATCTCGATCCCCGCCGCGGCATCCTTCCACAGGCTTCTGGCCCTGTCAGGGTCCGCCTTCCTGGTTCTTCTCTGGATTGGGGACATGCGCCAGAGCCGCCTCTCTCCCCTTTTGAGCCGATCGATCGCCATCGCCGGCCTCCTGCTCCTGTTGGGAGCAGCCGGGATGGGAGGCCACCTGGTCTACGACGACCGTCTCGGAACGGGGACTGCCGCTCCCTCCTCCGCCGCCGCCCCGGCCTCCTTGCCCTAGCGCAGAAACAGGAGGGAAAGACCTCCCGCCGCCAGGCAATAGAGTCCGAAAGGGGCCAACGCCTGGTTCGCCTCGAATTTCCGGAAATAGCGCATGAGAAGGAAGGTGGTCAGCCAGGCGGTGGCGCAGGCGACCGTCCCACCGGCCAGGGCGAGCTTGAGGGAGGCCGGAGTCCCGTATCGAATCAGCTTCGGGATTTCCAGGACCCCCGCGGCCCCGATGATGGGCGTCGACAAAAGGAAGGAAAAGCGGGCCGCCTCCGCATGTCCCAGCCCCCCGAAAAGCCCCCCCACCATCGTGATCCCTGATCGGGAGATTCCCGGAAGAAGCGCGACCGCCTGGAAGATGCCGATAAAAAAGGCCCGGAGGCCCCCCATCCGGTCGAGGTCGATGGACAGGGCGCCGGTTCTCCACCGCCGGAGGATCTCTGCCAGGATCAGTACCCCTCCATTCACCAGAAGGAAGACCGCCGCCAGGGAAGGGGCGGCAAAGAGGTGGCGGATCTTCTTTTCGAGAAGAAGTCCGATCAGCCCAGCGGGTACGGTCCCGATGACGAGAAGCCCGAAGAGGTGGCGTGCAGAGCGGGCCTCCGGGACCCGCCTGGCTCTTCCCGGAATCAGGACCGCCCCCAGGATTTCCCACCATTCCCGATAGAAATAGAGAAGAAGGGCCAGGGTCGTTCCCAGATGGAGGGAGACCATGAAGGGAAGGTAGGAGGGATCCTTTTCGATTTCTCCCCAGCCTAAAAGGGCCGGAAGAATGACCCCGTGGCCCAGCGAGCTGATGGGCGCAAGTTCGGTGAGGCCCTGGGTTGCACCGATCACGACCGCCTGAAGTGTTGTCATAAAATGAGCCCTTTCGGGATAACGTTAAACAGGGGCATAAGGATCCCCTGACCCATTGGAAGAATTAACGCCAGGTTCCCTCCCTTGTTTATTCCAGGGAGTCGGCCATGGAGAGGAGTTGGTCCGGAGAAAAAACGGAGAGCATCGACTTCGAAAACCCTTTCACATCCCGGGTGACAAGGATTTCGACACCTGCATGGCGCGCCGCTTCATGAAGAACCCCATCCTCGAAATCCTCCCAATCCAACAACCATGCGGACTCGACGACAGCCCGCGTCACGGGAAGGATCCCAAAAAGCGAAATCAGGGTTCCGACAATGGAATGGGCCCTGTCTTTGCCCAGCTCTTTTCCCGCCAGAGAGTGAATCGTCGTCAAGGTCGTCGCGCAAAGGGTTCCCTGCAAGACTCCTTTTTCAGACAAGGCGAAAAGGCGAGTCGCCGGTCGCGAGAAAGGCTTTCGGTCCAGAACGACATCCATCACGATGTTCGTATCGAACACCGCTTTCAAAGATGCTTTTCCTCGAGATG
>JAJZXW010000014.1 GCA_021806225.1 Nitrospirota bacterium
GGTCAATTCAGGGGAAGTTGTTGCGACAATCTATCATTTGCAATGACTTGCATGATACGGAACCTCTCGCATCCCGGTTTGGGAGGCCCGGGAGAGGCGAGTCGGAGCAGGAGGTGTAGAAAAAGAAGGGGAATGCCGGGTCCGAGGGGGGAAGGTCGGAGAGAAATTTTTGAAAAAATCGTCTTTTTAGCCTCGGGAGAGTCCGTCCAAGTTTCTATCGCGGAATTTGGGGTCAAGAGGAAAAGTGACGGAACTTGACCCATGAAAAGCCGTTCCGATCACTGGTTCACCGCCCGGAGAACAGGAATCCCGAAAAGTCGCCCGATGCTCCGGATCGACACGCTCTGAAATCCCCTGTCGGACGTCCCTTTCGAAAACCACAGATTGTCGGCCGAAAGAACGACTCTGGGGCGGACTAACAGATCCGCTTCCACCTGGGACCCGATCAGAAGATCCTCGAAACAGAGAGAGACCAGGGCGCGGGAGCCGGCGATCGTCGCGACTCCGGTTTTTCTCCAGTGCGACGGCTCGTGATGCGTTTTCGAGAAGGGGTTCCATCCGGCGACCGGAATCGGCTGGCGGGCGGGAAAGGCACGAATGCCTCCCTCTCCCAAGGCGACCAGAGCATCGTCCCAGACCCGCATTCGGGAATTTTCCGGGACTTCCGAACCAATCAGCACCGTGGCATGACGGGCCCGTGCCTCCCGGTCGATTCCGCTCCAGGGATAGGGCAGAGAAATCTGTCCCGCCGGATCTTTCGTCCAGAACGTCGCGATCCCTTCCGGAAGAAGAACCACCCGGGCGCCCGAATCGAGCGCCGAGAGAACCCGTTTCGCGACCGCGAACTCCCAAGGGGGACGTTGCAAAAGCGGTCGGGGCTCGTCGGCTGTCCCGAGCGCGACCCATCCGGAGGGAGAGGTCGGAGGACGCTCGAGCGCGTTCGCGATAAGAGAAACGACGGTCAGCCCCACAAAGACGAGGCGCATCGACCGCCTCTCCCACCGGCTGTTCAGAAGAGCGGACAAAACCGACTGGAAAACCACGAGGAGAACGAGGCCGGGCAATCCGAGTCCCGGAAACAGAATCCCGGCGGAAAAAAGCGGTGAGGCCGCCCCGACGAACCAGAGGGGCGGGAAAAATGCCGGGAGATATCCGATCAGAAGGCGGCCCGGAACGGAAACGGAAGGCCGGACGACAGTCAGATGTCTCGCGAGAATCCAAGGCAGGACGAGGCACGCGCCCCAGGCGAGCCAGACCGGAACTCCGGAAAGCGCTGTCGCCCCCGAATAGAAAATCGGATAGAATGCGGGAACGGATCGTATGGCAGATAGAAAATAGGACAGGAAAAAAATCGCGGAGGAACCCTTGGACAAAAAAAGACCGATCGGAGGAACCAGGGCGACGATCCCGAGACTCGAAAGATCCCCGGTCCACAGGAACCCCGCCGCCGCTCCCGCTCCCCCGGCAAGAAGAGCCGCCAGAATCCTCCTTTTCGTCCTGCTTGCCCTCCCCGTCCTCGGACTGATGGCGTCCAACCCTCCTCCCTTCCTCTTTTTGAATGTCTCGAAATCTGCATCGCTCGGATTCTGGATCCGGGAACCGGGCCTTTTCCCCTTGAGGAGGGGATCTTTTTATGCCCTCTGCCTCCCCGTTCCGGTCGCAACAGTTGCTCTTTCAAAAAGATATCTGATATATATTGAGAAGTCACCCTGTCCCGGGCATGTCCCCATGGTTTTAAAACGCATCGTGGCACTCCCGGGCGACCGGATCGACCTGTCGGAAGCGGGCCTTCGGATCGATGGATCCGCCCCCATTCCAGGAACGGAAGTTCGGTCCGCCGACTCTTCCGGCCGACGGCTTTCCCATATGCCGTACGGATCCCGGACGCTCGGGAACGGCGAGATTTTCCTCCTGGGAGAAAATCTCGGAATCTCCTGGGACAGCCGATACTACGGACCGGTGCCGGAGGCGGCCCTCCGATTTCCCGTTCGCGCTTTTTTCGTATGGAGATAACGGATTTGAAAATCTCGGATTCCGCCCTTTCCCGGCACTCTCTCGAATCCACGCTCAAAAACGAGGCGATCGCGCTCGTCTATCAGCCGATCCTCTCCGGATCCGAATGCCGGATTACCGGAGTGGAAGCGCTCACCAGAGTCGGAAAAGGCGACATTTCCTCCCCCTCCACCGAGCTTTTCATTTCGCGAATGGAAGAAGAAGGGCTGATCGCATCCCTGACCAGCCTGATCATCGGACGGATCGCCAACGATCTGACCCGAAACGTCATCAACCCGTTCTGGAAAATTCACATCAACGTGTCCCCACTCCAGATTCTTTCCCCATCGGGCCGGGATCGGCTGGAAGGGGATCTCCGCGCGTTCTCGGACATTCACTCCCACACCCTCGCCCTCGAACTCACGGAAAACAGGTTCCGGATTCCGAGACGGGAATGCGGCCCCCTCGGGGTCTGGATGGAAACCCTGAAATTTCGCTCGGGAGACCTCTGCTGGTTTCTCGACGACTTCGGCCGCGGAGAAAATTTCGACGCGCTCGATCTTCCGGTCACGGGACTCAAGATCGACAGGGAGTTTTCGACACGAGGCTCCCTGCGGCCCCTGAAAGCGATCGCGCGGATCGCCGCCGGTCTGGGACTCGAGACGATCGCCGAAGGAATCGAAACCAGGGAAGACCTTCACAGAATTCGAAGCGCCGGGATTCTGGACTTCCAGGGATATCTCGCGTGGAAACCTCTTCCGCTCGAAAAGCTGAAGGAACTCGGGGTCGGCAGAAAGTGACGCATGACGGCAATATCCGGTGCGAGCTGTGCGACAGGATCCTTCCGGGACGACGGGGCCTTGAATTCGTCTGGATCTGCAAGCCCTGTCAGAAAGACATCGCCGACCCGCACCTCATCCTGAATCACCACATCCCTCATGGGGAAGGAGTCCTTTGATGCGCCTTTTTATCGCCGAAAAACCATCCCTGGGACGGGCCATAGCGGAAAACCTGCCGGGCCCCCACAAAAAAGGAAACGGGTGCATAGAAACGGCCGGGGGAACTGTCACCTGGTGCTTCGGGCATATTCTCGAAGCGGCAGAACCCGGAGACTACGACCCGAAGTGGAAACCCTGGCCGGGAAGTCCCCCGGATCTTCCGATCGTTCCGAAAATCTGGAAACTCTCTCCCGTTCCGAAAGCCAGGGACCAACTCAAGATCATCAAGGATCTCCTGGCAGCCGCCACGGAAATCGTTCATGCGGGAGATCCCGACCGGGAAGGCCAGCTACTGGTCGACGAAGTCCTCGAGTATCTGGGGAATAGAAAACCGGTTCTCCGGATCTGGCTTTCAGCACTGGACGAAAAGTCCGTCCGTCAGGCGCTCTCGACCCTGAAATCGAATACCGTTTTCGACTCCATGAAAAACGCCGCCCGGGCCCGGGCGCAGGCCGATTGGCTTGTCGGGATGAACCTCTCCCGCGCCTATACGATCGCGGCGCGGAACGGAGGCAATCCCGTCGCCGTTCTCTCGGTCGGGCGCGTCCAAACGCCGACGCTCGCCCTCGTCGTCTCCCGGGATCGGGAAATAGAGCATTTCGTCCCGAAAGATTTTTTTGCGGTCGTCGCCCGGCTCGAATCCGGCACATCCGGAAGGTTCGACGCACTCTGGACTCCGCCCGAAAACCATCCGGCCCTCGACTCCGAAAGACGGTGCATCGACCGGGCGGAGGCAGAAAGAATTGCGGTCCGGATCAAAGGACAGGAGGGGAGACTCGAGGTCAACAAGACCGAGAAACCCGAGCCTCCTCCCCTCCCCTGGTCCCTCTCCAGCCTCACGATGGAAGCCTCGAAAAAATACGGAATGTCGGCCAAGGACATCCTCGACACCGCCCAGAGCCTGTACGAGAAGAAGCTCACGACCTATCCCCGGACCGATTGCGAATACCTGCCTGAAAACCAGAAAGGCGAGGTCCGGGACATCCTGGCCGCCCTCTCGAAACGGACGGGCTATGCCGGACTTGCGGAAGGCGCCGATCCGGGACTCGTCTCCCGGGCTTGGAATACGGAGAAGGTCAGCGCCCACCACGCCATCATTCCCACTCGGGAAGCCGGGTATTCCCAGAGTCTGTCGGAAAAAGAAGAGAAAATCTTCGATCTCATCTGCCGGCGCTACCTCGCCCAGTTCTATCCCCCCTTCCGGTATACGGAAACCGTCGTGACGCTCCTTTTGTCCGGAGAGCCTTTCCGGGCGACCGGAAAAACGCCGGTCGCCACCGGATGGAAAAGCGTCTATCGGACAGACGAGGAAGACGACGATAACGGGCAGGACCCGACGCTCCCGCCCCTCTCCTCCGGAGACGTCGCGCACTGTCGGGACGGGATCGTGAAGGCCAAAAAAACGGCTCCTCCCAAACCCTACACGGACGGAACACTGATCGCCGCCATGAAAAGCGTCGGAAAAACCCTGTCGGATCCCGGGGAGAAAAAAATCCTTCTCGACACCGATGGATTGGGGACGGAAGCCACACGGGCCGCCGTTATCGAAGGACTTCTCTTCCGGGGATACATCGAGAAAAACAAAAAATCGCTGATTTCCACTCCCAAAGGACGGGCCCTGATCGCGGCCGTCGATCCCGAGGTCAAGAGCCCGGCGACGACGGCCCTCTGGGAACGTCGGCTGGAGACGATTTCGAACGGCGCGAATCCGGCCGTGTTCCATTCCGAAATCGAAAATCATGTCGGACGGCTGGTCGAGTCCGCGCTGAAAAAAACCGTCTCGATTCCGCTCGAAGGAATACGTTGTCCGAAATGCGGGTCGGGCGTCCTTCGCCGGGTGAACGGGAAGTTCGGCCCGTTTCTCGGGTGTTCCGGATATCCGGACTGCCGGCACATGGAAAAGATTCCGGGAACGGCCGGGAGGAAGACGGTTTCCAAACCTAAAACGGTTGAAAAAAGTCCTCCAAGAAGAAGGGGCACAAGAATCTGACAAAGATCCGGCCCGTTGTCGGGGCTTTCGGGAGCCGGCCCTCGACCTTTTCCCCAGCTTGTGGACTCCCGAACACAAAAAAAGGAGATCGGCCATGGCCATCGAACTGAAGGAGAACCAGGGAGTGATGTTCCAGAACGAAAAAACCAACGAGAAGCAACCCGATTTCGGAGGCAAGGTCAACATCGGAGGCAAGGACCTTCACGTCTCCGGGTGGGACAACAAGGAGAAGGGACTGAACTTCACCCTCTCCGAAAAAACGGGAGAAAAGCAGTTCAGGGAGGTCGGGAAGGCCCACCTCGCCGTCAACGACAAGGGAGACAACGAGAAACGCCCCGACTACAAGGGAGAGGTCACCCTGAACGGGCAGAACATCAAGATCTCGGTGTGGAAGCGGGAGACGAAGGACCAGAAGCCCCTGCTGTCGGTCCAGAGCTCCCCCAACCTCGCACAGACGAAAGATGTCGAACACAAGGCGGAGCATGCAGCCCAGAAGGAGGTCAAGAAGGGCATGGGGATCTGAAACCATTCCGGCTCGGGGCGAAAATTCCGGGCCGGCTTCTAAAGGAGAAAAACGATGAACAAGGTTCTTCTGGTCGGACGGATCGGTCAGGATCCGGAAATCCGTTTTTCCCAGGCGGGAACCGTCTTCGCAAGAATGACGCTGGCGACGGAGAGAAACCGGAAGGTCGACGGAAAGTGGGTCGCGGACACGGACTGGCATACCCTCATCCAGATCGCCCGGGCCCTCCCGGCGGTGACGGCCAAAAAAGGCGACCTGGTCGCCGTCGAAGGGGAACTGCGGACCAGGGTCTGGGACAAGGACGGCGAAAAACGATGGATCACCGAAATTGTGACGCCCCGGGTCCGAGTCCTGGCAAAAAACAGGAAAGAGCAGGCGGCCGCCCCGAATCCCGTTTCCGAACCGATCGCGGTCGAAGAACTCGGTTCCGAAGAAATCCCGTTCTAGCCCGCGATCCCACCTTCGAGAGACAAAGGAGAGTCCCATGCATTTCGATTCCAGCACCAAAAAAAGACTCGAAACGATTCTCAACCAGAAAGAGGAACTGAAGGACGCCCAGACCGCCCTGAAAGACGGAATCAAAGCCTTGGCGGAGGAAATGGGGGTAAAAAGCACGGTCGTCACCCGGATCTTGAGCCTGGTCGAAAAGGAAAGGGCAAAAGGCGGAGTCATTGCGGATGAACAGGAGATCGTCTCCGCCGCAGGAGAGGTTGTCTGATGGAGCAGAAAAAACCGGAAACTTCCTGGCATGAACTCACAGAGCCGGAACTTCTCGAAACGATTCTCGGAAGGCCGGCCGCCGTTTCCCCGGACGATCTCCTCCGCCTGTCCGAACAGGATCCCGAGGCGTTCGGGCTCCTCCTGACCGTCCGGGAGATCGGACACAGGATCAAAACGGGAGGCCACGATGGCCAGGGAAGTCGTCCGGAAAATCTGCGGACACGTTGAAGCGGTGTATGCCGTCGGTTCTCCGGAAAGGATCGACCGAAAGATCGGCAGAAGATCAGGCGAACCGTGCCGGGTCTGCCGAAGCAGGACCCTGTCGGGCGCCGTCCCGGAGGAGATCCCGGAAAAACGTGACCCCAAGCCGGAAAACCCGGTCGTCCGGGACATCCTTGAGCAGAGGGAGGCGAGCCCATGACGGGCAAACCAAGACAGCAGAGACTTCCGGGGTTCGAATCGTTCGAATCGGAACCCCTCTCTCCCTCGACTCTCAGGGACGAGCCGGACTGGGCGCTGGTCGAGCGGATCACCGGAAAAAAATGCCCGGAAAATATCAGTCTCAGAAATCTCTCCCGAATGACCCAGACCGAGCTTTCGAATGCACTGGGACTTACCGATGGACAGACCAAAAAACTGGGAGCGGCACTCGTTCTTGGAGAACGGCTTGCAAACGAGGGGATCGAACGGGGAATGTCCGTCAAAAGCGGCGAGGACGTCTTCCGGATTTTCAATGGGAAGACGAGGGACGCGAAAAAGGAAGGGTTCTATGCCGTCACAATGGATCAGAAACACCAGGTCATCGACCTCCATCAAATTTCGGAAGGGACCCTGACGATGTGTCCGGTCCATCCCCGGGAAGCCTTCAACCCCATTATCAGAGACTCGGCGGCGGCAGTCATTTTCATGCACAACCATCCGTCCGGAAACCCGGAGCCGTCGACCGACGACTGGAGCCTGACGCAACGCCTGGCCGAATCCGGGAAACTTCTCGGGATCCGCGTCCTCGATCATGTCGTGGTCGGAGACGGGGCCTTCGTGAGCCTCAGGGACCGGGGATTCGACTTCGAACGGGGAGGCGGATCGAGCCGAGCGGCTGAAGCCGAATACGCGGGGAGGGCCCGGGAACCTCTCGGACAATCCGGAAAAGAAACGAACCTCTCTCCCCCGGAGAGACAAAAAAATGAGGACAAGATGGAAAAAATCGAGAAAGAAGGGCGGGGCCCGGACGCCGATCCCGCCGTCGGGGACCTCCCATCTGCGCGCCTGACCTTTTCGTTAGGCTCCGGACAGTTGAAGCATACCGAAGTCACGTTGACGGTCTACGACTGGAACAGAATGGTCGAGAACTCTGCCAGGGGACAGACCCAACACCTTCTTAACGAACAATTGAACGGGATAACCGTTCTGGAAGAATCGTACGAAAATTCACAGAGGGGCCGCCTCGAGGCGCTCCGGGTTCGCGACGCCCTGAACCTTGCCATCCCGGAACGGGAGGAGCGAGCCCCCTTCAAGGTGATCGACCATGAGCATTTCGAGCAGGCATTCCCGGAGATGGTCAGGCGCCCTCCCCTCCCCTCCCATGGAAACGATCCGCAGAAACCCTCCCGTGCGGGTGAAACCGGGAAGGGACCGACCAACGAAAAGACCCGGACTTTTCTCGTCGCCCCGCGGAAGGAATCGGCGGAAAGCCCCGCTCCCGACTATACGGGGCTCGTCGTGATCGGAAAGACTCCCCACAAGATCGATCTCTGGAAGGACGGGCGCATTCAGATTGCCCGGGCCGATCCCGACCGATACACCTCCGTGGGAAGCGGCCGCCTGGTGGCCGGAGGCCCCGGATCGCTTTCCGGACCGGTTCAGATACAGACCCCCGGGAACAACCGAACGTCGGTGAACCTCGGCATCCAGGGACTCGGAAAAGGAACGCCGATCCATCTGTCCGTCTCCGAAGACCGATCGGAGACGATCCCCCAGAAAACCCAGAAACCTGAAAGGGGCCTCAAACGATGACGAAAATCACGAAACCGGGGCCAATGGAAGGACTTCTTTCGGAAACGGAAACGCTTCCCGCCTCTTCCTCCCCGGAAGAATCCCCGATCCAGGAGGAGGTCACGGAAAGCTCGATCAAGGAGCTGCTTTCGGAAACCTCTCTCCCCCCCTCCGACATTCTGGCTCCTCCCCCGCTCCCTCGAAAAAAACGCTCTCTCGGGATCGGCTAAAGGGATCGGGAAAACAGAATGCCAAAATCAAAAATCCGCACGGAAGACGGCATCCGAATCTTCGAGGAACGGGAGCGGCGGATCCGGATCAGGATCCGGGGAGAGCGGACGCCTCCGAAGCTTCGCGCGAGGGTCCTCAAACTTCCTCCCGGAAGCCTGTCCCAAGGGATCAGGCCCGGAATCCGACGGGTCACGGTCAAGGCCTCTTTCGTCAAAAACAATCCCAAACTTCCCTGGTCCAAACACGGCTTCTATCTCATGCGGGAATCGGCCAATAAACGAGCCTTCGACGTTGCAGAGGAAAACATCGACCTGGCTTCCAGACTGGGACGATGGCAGGAGGAAGGCGACCGCCACATGTTCCGGATCATTCTCTCCCCCGAAGACGCCGACCGCCTCGATCTCGAGGCCTATACCCGGGAGTACGTCCATCGTCTCGAAAAAGGATTGGGAACCCGACTTGAATGGGCGGCCGTGGAACACGACAACACCGACCATCCTCATGTCCACATCGTGCTCCGGGGAAAAGACGACCGGGGGCAGGATCTCGTCCTCTCCAAAGACACGATCCGGACCGGCCTTCGGACCGTCGCCCAGGACCTTGCAACGGAGGAGCTGGGTCTCCGGTCTCCGGAGGAGATTCTTGCCTCCCGGGAGAAGACGCTCGAAAACGCCTACATGACCGAAGTCGACCGGGGACTCCTGTTCCGGTCCAAGCCGGGGCCGAATGGCGCCCGGATCCTGACCCTTCCCAAAAAGTCGGGACCCGGCGACCGGGCGGAAAAACTCCGACAGGACCGGGAACGGCTCAAGGTTCTGGCCGGGTTCGGCCTGGCCCGGGAGATCCGGGGCGACACATGGCAATTGGCCGACAACGCCGAAGAGGTTCTGAAAGGGATGGGACTCATGCGCGACATCCAGAAGCGCCGGGCGCTCGTCGAAGGGAACGCCAGCCGACCGGGCCTGCCGTTTTCCCTTTCCTGGACGGGGGAGAGACTCTCAGGAAAGATTCTGGGATCGGGACCGGTCTCCGAGATGTCGGAGGAAAAATACCTGTTTATTGAAGGGGAAGACGGACGGATGTACTACGAGACGACTAAAGGCGATGTCCCGCCGACCGGAACGGAGGTAACGCTCAAGAGAGACGCCCGGAACCGGGTCCGGATCATGGCGGAAAAAGGAGGACGGCCGAAAAGACAGGAACA
>JAJZXW010000035.1 GCA_021806225.1 Nitrospirota bacterium
AGACCCTCATGCGCCGGCCGTTGGTGATCGACGGCCGCAACCAGTACGACCCGCGCGAGCTCGCCTCCCGCGGCTTCGAATGCTACGGGATCGGGCGGGGCCGTTCGATGGAGGCCAGATAGTCCCGAAGGACCAGGGCATTGTTGTGGTCCGGGTCCCGGGCTCCGTAGAGAAGAAGGAGGCGAAGTCCGGAAGCCTCCTTTCCCGTTTCGCTTTCCAGTCTGGCCAGATCCCCGGAAATTCTCTTCCGCTCTCCAGAAAGTTCCGCAAGATAGCGCTCACGGAATGTTCCGAACTCTTCGGGATGGGCATGGAACCACTGGCGGAGGGTGGCGGAGGGAGCCCACTCCTTCATCCACCTAAGACCCGGAACGCTCTCTTTCGAGAGACCCCGGGGCCAGAGGCGGTCCACAAGAAGGGGAATCTCGTCCTTCTCCACTTTCGGGGATCCGTAAATTCTTGCAACCCTGATCTGCATGAGTGCCTCCCTTCGAAAGGACGGTGTTTGGCATGCGCTATGAAGCTCCACTTCTTTCGGCCGTCTTCAGGCGCCGGGAGAAACGTTTTTCCGTGCTCGCCCACATTGTAACACCGGAGGGAGAGGAGGAAGCCTGGTGCCATTGTCCCAATCCGGGTCGGCTGACAAGCTGTCTTGAGTCCCCGGGGACTCCGCTCTTTCTCTCCGTTCTTCCCTTCAACCCGAAAAATCCCGGGGGATATCGTTTCCGGACAGAACAGTCCGAGCCCCTGCCCGGTGTCCGGGTCGGGATCAATCCGAACCGGGCCAATGGTCTGGCCCGGGATCTGCTCTCCGGAGAGGTTCTGGATTTCGCCTCCGGATGGATTCACGCCGGCTCCGAGGTTCCCTACGGTCAAAGAAGCCGCGTCGACCACCTCTTTCGGGACGAAAAAGGCCGGCCGGTCTATGTGGAGGTCAAGAGTGTCACCTATCGGGAGGGAGACCGGGCCCTTTTTCCCGATGCGGTCTCGGAAAGGGCCATCCGGCATCTCTCCGATCTTGTCGACCGGATCAGGGAAGGGGACCGGGCCCTTCTCCTCTTTGTCGTCCAGCGGGCGGACTGCCGGGTTGTCCAGCCGGCCGACCGGATTCATCCGGCTTACGGATCGGAGCTTCGAAAGGCCGTCAAGAATGGGCTCGAGGTGCGGGCCGCAAGTTTTTTGCCTGATGGGGAAGGACTTCATTATCGGGGAGAGATGGAGGTCGGCCTGTGAGTTCCCCCTGGATGCATCCCAAATGAGGTCCGCCTTTGCCAGGAAACCGGAGAAGGGTCCCTCGCCAGGGCGGGAGGGATCCCTTCTGGCGATGGCGTTTTGAAAATGACCCAAATCCTTGTTTTTGAGCCCGCCTCCCCTTTTCGGCTGGATCTTGTGGTCTGGGCCTTGCGGCGACAGCCCCACAACCGGATTGACCTCTTTGGCGACGGAGTTTACCGGCGTGTCTATGTGCGTCATGACCGGAAATGGGTCGTACATCTGAAGCAGATTCAACGGGATCCCGCTCCCAAAATCGAGTCTGAAATCAGTGGGGAACCAGGGGACAGCGAAGAGTTTTCCTGGATCCGCGAACAACTGGTCTGGAGCCTGGGAATGGACCGGGAAATGGCCGGATTTGCCGCTATGGCGGAGAGTGATCCGATCCTCTCTTCCCTTTCGGATCGATTCCGGGGGTTCCGGCCTCCCCGCTTCCCCTCCCTCTTTGAGGCCCTGCTCAATGCCGTCGCATGCCAGCAAGTCAGCTTGCATCTTGGGATCCTTCTCCTCGGCCGCCTGGCCCAGGCCTGTGACGGATCCGACCTCCAGGGGGAAGGAGCCTTGCTCCCTTTTCCGACCGCTGAGTCTCTCCTGAAACAGGATATGACAACCCTCCGCCGGGTCGGCTTCAGTCAAGGGAAGATCGCAGCGCTGAGAGGGCTGGCGGAAGAGGAATCCCTCGGACATCTGAACCGGGATCGCTGGGCGGATTTGCCGAACGATGTGGCGGTCCAGCAACTGATCCAGCTCCGTGGCATCGGTCGATGGTCGGCGGAATACGCCCTCTTGCGAGGGCTGGGGCGTCTCGATGTCTTTCCCGGTGATGATTCGGGGGCGCGAAAGTCCCTGGAAGCCTTGTTTGGAGAAAAGAAACCCCTGGATTACGAAGCTGTCAAAGCCCTTCTCAAGCGCTGGCAGCCCTATGCGGGGCTTGTGTATTTTTACCTGTTGCTCCGACGTCTGGAAATCCACGGGGATTTGTCCTCAGGGCCAGTGGGGGGCGGGAAGAAAGAGAGACCGCCCGAATAAAAGTATAAGAGCTCCATGGGATTCACTTCGGATCCTTCGGCCACTCTTCGAACTCCCCAATGTTTTGGGCAATGTCCGAGGTCTGGAAGGACCGTATAATTTCCATCGTTGCGCTTCTGAAAAGATAGTCCTGACCCCAGTCGGCGAGAGCCAGCAGACGGATTCGCGGCCCGAGAATCTTGGCGAGGTGAAGTCCCAACCAGAGGATCCAGGCTCCGGCTCCCCGGCACATGACATTTTTCCAGGGAAAATGGCAGACGGCGTCATAGCGTCCCAGGACCACCATACTTCCAGGATTTCGGTAGACAAAAGGCGGGGGAACCCGTGCAAGATTATAGGAGGCCAGGATCATCTGGGCGGCATACTGGCCCGTCTGGATGGCGAAGGGGGCCACCTGAGGGCTTATCCCTTCCCGGGTTCGGGCCATGTCACCCAACACTAGAGATCTCGGGATGGCCTGGAATCTGCAGCCTGTCGTTGACCCAGACCCTTCCCGAAGGATCTTTTTCTCCGGGAAGGTGGCCGGCCAAAACGGACGGCGATACTCCCGCCGCCCAGACCAATGTCCGGGAAAGAACGGTTTCCCCGGACGAAAGCGAGATCTTCAGACCGTCATAATCTATCACGTGCGTGTGAAAACGAACCGCCCCTCCCAAGGATTCCACACGTTTCCTGGCATAATTTTGGAGGGACGGAGGAAAATCCGGAAGAAGGCTGTCCCCTCCCTGGAGGAGGCAGACGGTAATCCTTCCGGGATCGATCTCCGGATAATCCCGGGGAACAAGAACCCGAAACAGTTCCAGAAGTCCACAGGCAAATTCGACTCCGGTAGCTCCTCCCCCCACGATGACAAAGGTCAGCCAGGAGTCCTGCTCTTTCGGATCCGGGCAGACAATGGCCCGTTCGAGAGCCAGAAGGATCCTGGACCGAAGGTTTTCCGCTTCCGGAATGCCTTTCAGATGTCCGGCTTTTTTTGCCAGATTTTGGCTTTCGACAAATTTGGTCGTACTTCCCAGGGACACGATCAAGCGATCATAGGAAACCACAGATCCGTCTTCCAGAAGGACCTGGTTACGTTTGAAATCGAAACCGGTGAGGGTCCCCAGGAGAAATCTCTGCTTCTTTCCCCGGAGGATCCGGCGGAGGGGGGTTGCGATGGCTTCGGAGTGGAGATCTCCCGAGGCCACCTGATAGAGAAGGGGCTGGAAAAGAAAGTAGTTTCGGGTATCAATGAGGGTCACACGCACCGCAGCGCCTCGAAGGGCTCTTGCCGCGGCGAGCCCGGCAAATCCTCCGCCGGCAATCACGATGCGGGGGTCTTCCATGAATCATCCTTTCAATGCTCATTCCTGGGGTCTCAGGGAAGGAGAGGGAGCGTGAGCGGGATTCTCCCTAGGAGGGGAGGGTCCCAGAGAGGGTGCGCAAAAAAGACGGATCCAGGATCCGGATGACCCCCCTCTTTGAAAGATCGAGTTTTCCCATCCTTTCCCACTGCTTTGTGATCCGGATCGTGCTCTCAACCGTAGTTCGGGCCATCTGGGACAGGGTGATCCGTGTCATGGCGATTCCCAGGGAGAGATCGGACCGGGGAGAGGATCCTTCCCCTTTTTCCCAGAGGCAAAACAACACCCGGGCAAGGCGAACTTCGGTGGGATCTTTGGAGAAAAGGAGCATGGACTGAATATTCTGAAAGCGAGATCCCAATTCCGAAAGGATAGTCCGGTGGATCTCGGGCTCTTCTCTCAGGAACCGCCGGATTTTTTCCTTTGAATACCCCTTCAGGACAGAAGGACAGTCGGCGACGGCAGAGGCCGGATAGGGGAAGTCTGCAATGACGGCAAACCCGCCCACAAAGTCCCCCTTCAGAAGGCGCTCAAGAATGACCGGATTGCCCGACGGGCTTTCCTTCATGATCAGAATCCGGCCCTCGGAAATGACATAGAATAAATCCGAGGGATCGCCTTCGGAAAACAGAAGATTTCCTTTTTTGCGAAGCCGGACGACGCGGTCGGGAAGGGTCTTGCGAAACCATTCTTCCAATGGGGGCGAAGAAAACGACATTGTCTTTTCCTTTCGATTGACATCTTCCTCTTATCCATTCCCCCGGCCCCCCAGTCGTCGTTCAGATGCAACGTTTACGGCAGGCCTTGAGGATGCAAGGTCAGGGCAAACCCAAATAGACGAAATGAGAGTTTTTAAAAGGATTTCCTTCTTTTTAAGACTTATCCCCAATTTTTGTTTTTTCCAATCTGCCTCATGAGTTCGCCTGGACTTCTTTTTAACCGCTGACTTTTGTTGTCCGACCTCTCTGTTGGGTTAAACCCGAGCGGATCAGGCTCTCTTGCCAGTTTTTGGGAAAGGGTCCCGAAATCCGGGGGCTTGATCTCCCGAAGGGATATTCTCTTCAAGAGATCCGGGCCCCCGAGGCTTTGGCTGTTTCTTCAATCTCCTGTCATGAAGAAAATTTCTGAGCCCCGGCATCGAATGTCAGCTTGAGAGACTCATCCGGATGGCATGCTCGATGCTTTTTTCGTCGGGAATGGTTGACGCCTCCAGAGTCTTGTTGTAGGGCGTCGGGACGAAAAGGCCCCCCAGACGCCGGATTGGAGCATCGAGGAGGGGATGGCAGCGCTCCGACAAGGTCGCGGCAATTTCAGCCCCTCCTCCGGCAAAGCGCCCGTCTTCTTCCACGATCAGGGCACGGTGGGTCTTTTCCGTCGACCGGACGAGGGTCTCCCAGTCAACGGGAGAGAGGCTCCTAAGATCGATGACCTCCACCGAAATTCCTTCAGACTTGAGATTTCGTGCCACGGAGAGGGAAAGATTCGTCATGCGGGACCAGGCGACGAGGGTCAGCATGGATCCTTCGCACAGGACGGAGGCGGAATCGAGGGAGGGAAGATCGTCCTCCCTGACCGGACCTTCGTCAAAGTACAGGAGATCGTGTTCAAGAATCACCACCGGATCGTCGGAACGGATGGCCATCCGAAGGAGCGAGAGAGAGTCCTGGGGAGAGCTCGGGGCCAGGATCCTGAGACCGGGCACATTCATGAGCATGGCCTCGATGCGCTGGGAGTGCTGGGCTCCCAGCTGGTGCGCCACTCCGCCCGGCATCCGCAGGACCAGGGGAATGGAGAACTGTCCTCCCGACATGAGACGGATCTTGGCCGCGAGATTCACAAGGGCATCCATGGCCAGGAGGGCGAAGTTGACCGTCATGATTTCGACCACCGGCCGCATGCCGGCCATGGCCGCTCCCACACCGAGTCCTGTGAAGCTGTTCTCGGATATGGGGGTATCCCGGACGCGCCACTCTCCGTATTTGGCCATGAGCCCTTCGGTGGCCCGATAGGCCCCTCCGAACAGGCCGACATCCTCCCCGATGACAAAGACCCGCTCGTCCTGGGACATTTCAAGGTCCAGCGCCCGGTTGATCGCCTGCCAACCCGTCTTTTTTTCCGGTTCCCGGGACGGACGAACCGGAGTCGGGGAGGGGTGGAGGCTGGAAAGATCCCGGAAAAGCTCCATCGAAGGATCGGAAGATTTTTCCGAAAACTCCACCGCTGCTTCGATCCGCTCCCGGGCCTTATCAAAGAGGCTCTGGAGCTCTTCCCTGTTCGCCACGGCGCCATGGGCCAGGCAATGCTCCCCATGGCGCGACAGTCCATCGGCCTCTCCGGAGTCGGAGGCGGGGGAGGGGACCGGGTCCAGGGCCCGGAAGGCCGCCAATTCCTGGCTGGGACGGTAGCTCCCGGGATCGGCCATCGAATGGCCCCGGAAGCGGTAGGTGACGCATTCGAGGAGGGCCGGTCCCCCGCCCGAACGAAGGGAGCCCAAGGCCTGGGTGGCGGCCTCGTGGACCGCGAGAACATCCATCCCGTCGACCTGGCGGCCGGGGATATGGTAGGCGGAGGATCGCTTGAAGACTTCCGTCACGGCCGAATGGCGGTGGATCTCGGTTCCGATCTGGTAGCGGTTGTTTTCGCAGACGAAGAGGACGGGCAGGTTCCAGAGGGCGGCCATGTTGAGGGATTCGTGAAAGGTCCCCTGGTTGACCGCTCCGTCTCCGAAGAAGCAGACGACCGCCTCCGGACGGTTTTTCATGGCGAGGGCGTAGGCAATGCCGATGGCGACCGGAAAGGTCTCCCCCACGATGGCATATCCTCCCATGAACCGGTGCTCCCGGCTGAAAAGGTGCATGGAACCGCCCATCCCCCGGCAAAGACCCGTCTCCCGTCCGAAAAGTTCGGCCATGATTTTCCCGGGCGGAATTCCCCGCAGAAGGGCATGGGCATGTTCCCGGTAGGTGGCGACAATGTAGTCACCCGGGCCGGTGGCCCGGATCACTCCGGCCGCCACGGCCTCTTCTCCCGGATAGAGATGGAGAAAGCCGCCGATACGTCCCCGGGTATACTCGTGCGCCGCCCGCTCCTCAAAGGTCCGGGCCAGAATCATGTCCTCGAGGAGGGTGCGGAAAAGGGAGAGTTCCATCAGGTCCCTCCTGTCTTGGACGGAAGAAACTCGTCCAGGGCCCGGTTGAGGTCAATCAGGTACATGAGGGCCGGGCCACCGTGCATGATCACGGCCATGAAGCCGGCCTCGGTGATCTCGTCCCGGGAGGCTCCCGCCTTGACGGCGGCCTTGACGTGGACCTCGATGCACCAGCTACATTGGGCGGCCACGGCAAGACCCACATTGATCAGCTCCTTTTCCCGGAGTGTGAGGGCCGGTCCCGCCTCGGCCTTGTCCATGAAGGCTAGGAAGGCATTGATCTCGGAAGGATACCGTTTCTTCAGGTCTTCGATGAGGGCTGCGACTTCATGAAGATGTTCGGACATTTAACGATCTCCTTCAATTTTGGGGACAGGATCATGGTTCAGGGATCTTTTGCAGGAATCCGGAGTCTGACCACGGATTGGTCAGATGGTGACTCCCGTCCAGGGTCCCGGATTGTCGATCAGTCCGGCCAGGGTCGCCATGAAGGCCGCGGCCTGGGCTCCGTAGATAGTCCGGTGATCGCATGTAAGCGTCAAAAGGTTCCCTCCGTCTTTTCCGTCTGGCGCTGAGACGGCTAGGATGGCTCCGGCAGAGGCGGGCAGGATGGCATCGAAGCTCACGACGTGCGGGAACATCCCCAGGTTGGAGAGGTAGAAGGTTCCTCCGGAATAGTTCTCGGGGGCCAGGCGACCCTTCAGGGACATTTCCTTCAGGGTACGCCAGTCTTCGGCAATTTCCGGCAGGGGACGCCCTCCGACATCGCGAAGAACGGGCGTGACCAGGCCGTTTCCGGTATCGACGGCAATGCCGATGTCGATCCGTTCCCGTTCGTAAATCCCGTCATTGGACCAGAGGGCATTGATTCGCGGGTGCTGGATGATGGCCAGGGCTGCCGCCCGGCACAAAAGGAGGGTCATGGAAAGTTTTGCTTCCCCCGAGGCTTTCTCCAGAGCCCGGAAGGAGACCCGGGTGGAAAGATGGAATGTGGGGGTCCGGAGGGATTGCTCCATGTTGCGGGCAATGGCGCTCTCCATGGCGGTCGGTGGACGCTTACGGGCCGGAGGGGCGAATGTGAGGTCGGGGGGAGTGGTCCCTAGGGCCCGTTCGAGCACGGCTCGGGCATGGATCAGCCCATCCGGACCGGGTGGAAGAGCGTCGAGGGGGATTCCCAGATCCCCCGCCAGCCCCCGGGCATAAGGAGATGCCGCCGGAGGACTTTCGGATTCTCCCCCGGGCCCGGTCGGCATCGGCTCAGGAGGATGGGGCCGGGACGGGGCTGCAGCCTTTTCGGGGGCCGCGGCCGGGGGGGGATTGGTGCCCTTTTCCCCCACAGGGGACTCATGAAGTGGCCCGCCCTCTTCCCGGCACTCCTCCTTTGTGTCGCAAAGATAGCCGATTGGACTTCCCACGAGAATATCCTTGCCGGTCGGAGCCAGGGGGCCCGAAAGAAATCCGTCGGAGAAGGCCTCGATGTCCATGACGGCCTTGTCGGACTCCATGACGGCCAGGGAGTCTCCCTCACGAACTTGGTCTCCGGGCTGCTTGTTCCAGGCCGCAAGACGACCCGTCTTCATCGTATCGGAGAGAACTGGCATGGGAATGGGGGTCTTCAAGGAAAACTCCTTTCTCTCGGGGGAATTTTCTCCGGATTGACCGGTCTATCTTTTTTGAGGCCCTGATTCTCCCTGGAATTTTACCAAAGGAGGATTTTGGTGACGGGCCTTCCCGAGCCTCTTTTTGACACGAATGCTCCGGATGGGAAAGGATTGAGACAGGGAAAAGGGAAGGGCTGGACAGACAGCCCTTATCCCGGAAGTAAAGACTCTTCAGTGTTTGACGGAGCAGGTGTTGATCCCGAGAAGGGCATAGATCGGGCAGAATCCTATGAGGCCTGTGGCCAGCGGAAGGATTCCTATCCATCCCCAGGCCATTTTGGGTCCGACAAAAACTGTTGATATCAGGATGAGACCCAAAAGGATGCGGACCGCCCTGTCTATACTTCCGATGTTGGGTTTCATTGATTCCTCGCTTTCAAAAATTTTCCCGGAAATTTTGCATTCAAATTGCCGGGATTCATGCAAAAGACCGGACAAGGATCCCTTTGGCATCCCTCATTTTTAATATACTCCGAGACAGCAGAGGGTCAATATGATCAGGATCATGCCTCGCGGGCCACTCTCTTGAGCTTTTCCGTCAAAAAAGGGAGAATGAAAGCTTCCGCAACATGTTGGAGCCTGAAGAAAAAGAGAGTGATCCCTGTACGGCCATAAGGAGAACGACGATGCGAAGCGATATCATGAAAAAAGGGGTCGACCGCGCTCCCAACCGGAGTCTTTTGAAGGCCTGCGGACTGACCGATGAGGATATGGGCAAACCCTTCGTGGCCGTTGCGAACTCCTATGTGGGGATCGTTCCGGGCCATGTCCATCTGAACCGCCTGGGCGAGATTGCCAGAGATGAGATCCGGGCGGCCGGGGCCGTCCCCTTCGAATTCAACACCATCGGGGTGGACGATGGAATCGCCATGGGCCACGGAGGCATGCGCTACTCGCTGGCCAGCCGTGAGCTGATCGCCGACGCCATCGAGACCATGGTCATGGCCCATCCCTTCGACGGCATGCTCTGCCTGACCAACTGCGACAAGATCACTCCCGGGATGATGATGGGCTCCCTGCGGGTCAACATCCCCACGGTGATGGTC
>JAJZXW010000026.1 GCA_021806225.1 Nitrospirota bacterium
TCCCCCAGCTATTTTGCCGGAAGCTGTGGGGGAGCCCCCATCGATGTGATTCGCCAATACATCGAACAGCAGAAGACGCCACACTAAAAGCCACTACAGGGACGGCCCTGCCGTCCGCCCTATCCTTCCCCGCCGTGAATGGCGAGGTTTGCCGCGCGATTGGATCAAGGGCCGGAGGAGAAGGAGAGGGGGAGACTATGGCGCTCGAAGGTGGGCCCCGCCATCAGAAACCGGATCTTGGTCGGACCGGGGAGGGAACGGTGACGCCGTATCCTGTTTTCGGGACTGCGGACAAAAGGAAAATCTTCTGGACTAGGGCGCCCTTGGGCGTCTCACGATAGTCGATCTCGAGGTCGGCGCCCGTTTTGAGGGCCCTGACTCCCACCGTCCTGCCCCCGGAGAAGACCATCGTGTCGGGGACCAGAACTCCCCCGAAGAGGAAGACGAGGGACGGGCCCCGTCCCATGATGGCCGAAAGGGTCATGGGGTGGCGGGAGAGATCCAGGCTCTCGAGACGGCCATAAAAACGCCGCAGGGGGGGAGACCCGGCTTCGGATTTTTTCGGGGCATGGGGGGGGGCCCCTCCAGAGGCGGGCCCCGGAAAGAGAAGGAGCACCAGAAGCAGGGCCGGGAGTCCGAAGGCCCGTCCTCCCGGAAGGGAGGACGGCGCGAGGGGGAGAGTCCTCATGGTCCGGAGTCGCTCCTCCCGTCAGAGGCCGGGCGCGAAAAGGGGCGTCCGACCTCTGTTCCGGCCTTGGCCTCCTGCAGGAGGAAGAGGACCATCGCCCGCCCTGTGGCATCATAAGGGCGTCCGCCCCGGTAAAAGCTCCGGCGGGGGGGAAGGGTCCCCGGCCGGGGATGGGAGGTGTCGAGAAGAAGGGACCAGTGGGCCCCCTTGCGGTGGGTGGGCAGGATGAACGAGACCGTCTCGTAGTGGGCGTTGAAGAGGATGAGGAGGGTGTCTCCCGACAGGGACCCCCCCCGGCTGTCCCTTTCGTCGATCAGATCTCCGGAGAGGCGAACCCCCAGGGTCCGGACGAAATCGGCGTTCCACTCCTCGTCGGTCATCTCGTGGCCGGTGGGAGAGAACCAGGAGATGTCCTTGATCTCCGAGCCCCGGATTTTGCGTCCGTGGAAGAATTTGCGCCGACGCAGGACGGGGGAGGAGCGGCGGAGGGCGATCATGAAGCGGGTGAACGCGAGAAGGTTTTTCTGGTCGGCTGTCAGGGTCCAGTCATACCAGGAGAGATCGTTGTCCTGGCAGTAGGCGTTGTTGTTTCCCCGCTGGGTCCGGGCGATCTCGTCGCCTCCGCTCAGCATCGGGACTCCCTGGGAGAGCAGGAGGGTCGCGATGAAGTTCCTCATCTGGCGGAGCCTGAGATCGCGGATCTCCGGTTTGTCGGTCGGACCCTCCTCTCCGCAGTTCCAGCTGATGTTGTCGTTGTTGCCGTCGCGGTTTTTTTCGAGGTTGGCCTCGTTGTGCTTGTCGTTGTAGCTCACGAGGTCGTTCAATGTAAATCCGTCGTGGGCGGTGACGAAGTTGATGCTCGCGTGGGGCCGCCGCCCCTCCTGCTCGTAGAGGTCGCTGCTCCCGGAGAGACGGGTGGCGAGTTCCGCCACCTGGCGCCCGTCCCCCTTCCAGAAGCGGCGGATCGCGTCCCGGTAAAGCCCGTTCCATTCGGTCCAGAGGGACGGGAAATTCCCGACCTGGTAGCCGCCTTCTCCCACGTCCCACGGTTCGGCGATCAGCTTCACCTGGGAGACGACGGGGTCCTGCTGGATGACGTCGAAGAAGGCGGAGAGCTTGTCGACTTCGTGGAGCTCCCGGGCGAGGGCGCTCGCCAGGTCGAAGCGGAACCCGTCCACGTGCATCTCGAGGATCCAGTAGCGGAGGCTGTCCATGATCATCTGGAGAACCTGCGGATGGCGCATGTTCAGGGTGTTCCCGCACCCGGTGTAATCCATGTAGTACCGGGGTTCCTTTTCCATCAGGCGATAGTAGGTCGGGTTGTCGATTCCCCGGAGCGAGAGGGTCGGACCGAGGTGGTTTCCTTCGCAGGTGTGGTTGTAGACCACGTCGAGAATCACCTCGATCCCCGCGTCGTGGAACGTCCGGACCATCCGTTTGAACTCGTTCGAGGGAGACATGGTTCCCGAGCCGTAGCGGTTGTCCGGCGCAAAGTAGGAAAGGGTGTTGTATCCCCAATAATTGGTGAGCCCCCGGGTGACGAGGGCATGTTCGCTCGCGTGGTGGTGGACCGGCAGAAGCTCGACGGCGGTGATTCCCAGATCCCTGAGATAGTCGACGACCGGTTCGCTGGCAAGGCCGGCGTAGGTTCCGCGAAGCTCCGGCGGAAGATCTGGGTGCAAGGCGGTGAAGCCCTTGACGTGGGTTTCGTAGATGACCGTCTCCGACCAGGGCGTCCGGGGAGGCCGGTCGGTCCCCCAGACATAGGCCGGATCGAGAACCATCGCAAGGGGGGCCCCAGCGGCATTGTCCCGGGTATCCATCACCTTGTCGCCATCGGGGTGGCCGAGGGGATAGGCAAAGAGGGTCTCGTCCCACCGGCTCCGCCGGGCGATCTCCTTGGCGTAGGGATCCAGAACGACCTTGTTCGGATTGAAGCGGAGACCCCGATCAGGATCATAGGCTCCATGGACGCGATATCCGTAAATTACCCCCGGCCGGGCATCGGGAAGGTAGAGGTGCCAGATGTGGTTGGTCCGTTCGGTGAGGGGAATGCGGACCGACTCGGCGGTGGCGGATGCGTCGGGAAAGAGGCAAAGCTCCACCCCTTCCGCATTCTCGGAGAAAAGGGAGAAGTTGACCCCTTTTCCGTCCCAGGTCGCCCCGAGAGGAAAGGGCTTGCCGGGCATGGTCCTCATGAGTCCTTCCCTTCGGAGGAGGCCTGGGAAGCGGGGACGCGGCGCCCGGAACGGGCGGATCCCGTAGAGCGGGCCTTTTTTTTCGGTTCCTCAGGAGACCGGGCATCGCCCAGACGGCGGTGGGGATGACCTTCCGAAGAGGCTTTGGCATGGTTGGGCCGGAGCAGGGAGAGCCAGAAGTAGCCGTAGGGGCTCATCGTGAAATGGAAGCGCGAATTCCGGATGGGCGGAAAGGGATTGCCGCCGAAAAGCTCCAGAGGAACATGGTTCCGGAAACGGGAGAGGTCGACCGTGACCGATTCGGTGCGGTCGGAGAGGTTGTTGAGGACCAGGACGATATCGTCGCCCAACTCGCGCAGATAGGCCAGAACGCTTCGGTTCCGGGTGTCCAGGAGGGTCAGCCGGCCCCGGCCGAAGAGGCGGGCCGTCTGCCGGACGGCCAGCATCTGGCGGAGGGTGTTGAGGGGGCTGGTGGGATAGCGGGCCTGGTTTTCCACATTGACGACCTGGTAGCCGTAGATGGGGTTCTGGATGAGCGGGGCATACAGATCGGAAGGGTTGGCCCGGGAAAATCCCCCGTTCCGGTCGGAGGACCACTGCATCGGGGTCCGGACCCCGTTCCGGTCGCCGAGGTGGATGTTGTCCCCCATGCCGATCTCGTCGCCGTAATAGAGGATGGGGGTTCCGGGAAGGGTCAGGAGGAGGCTGTGCATGAGGTCGATCTTCCGGCGGTCGTTCTGCATGAGGGGGGCCAGCCGCCTCCGGATTCCGATGTTCAGGCGCATCCGTGGATCCTGGGCGTAGGTGGACCACAGGTAGTCGCGTTCTTGGTCGCTCACCATCTCGAGGGTCAGTTCGTCGTGGTTTCGGAGGAAGATCGCCCACTGGCACCTCTCCGGAATGGGAGGGGTCTGTTCGAGGATGTCGATGACGGGCTTGCGGTCGCCCCGGGCGATGGCGATGAAGAGTCGGGGCATCAGGGGGAAATGGTAGGCCATGTGGAACTCGTCGCCGTTTCCGAAGTAGGGGAGGACGTCCTGGGGCCACTGGTTGGCCTCGGCCAGGAGCATCCGGTCGGGAAACTCCCGATCGACTTCGGCCCTCAGGCGCTTCATGAAGGCGTGGGTCTCCGGGAGATTCTCGCAGTTCGTGCCCTCCCGCTCGTAGAGGTAGGGGACGGCGTCGCAGCGGAGACCGTCCACTCCGAGCGAAAACCAGAACTTGACCACCTTCAGAAGTTCCTCCTGGACCTTGGGGTTTTCGAAGTTCAGGTCGGGCTGGTGGTGAAAGAAGCGGTGCCAGTAGTACTGCCGGGTGCGGGGCTCCCAGGTCCAGTTCGACTTTTCCGCGTCGCTGAAGATGATCCGGGTCTCCTTGTAGCGGTCCGGGGTGTCGCTCCAGACGAAGTAGTCCCGGAAGGGGGAGGAGCGGGAGGCGGCGGCGGAAACGAACCAGGGGTGGGTGTTGGAGGTGTGGTTCAGCACCAGCTCCGTGATGACGCGGATCCCCCGGTCGTGGGCGGCCGAGAGGAATCGCTGGAATTCCTCCATCGTTCCGTAGGGGGGGTAGAGGGCATAGTAGTTCCGGATGTCGTAGCCGTCGTCCCGAAGCGGGGAGTCGGTGAAGGGAAGGAGCCAGACGGCGGTGATGCCCAGATCCTGGAGATAGTCGAGGCGGCCCGTCAGTCCGGCAAAGTCTCCGACTCCGTCGCCGTTTGCGTCGAAGAAGGACTTGACCGGGATTTCGTAGATGATGACATCCTTGTACCAGTCGGAGGCTCCTCCGAGGACCGTCATGGGGTTGCCTCCGCTTTTCTCTTCCGGGCCGGCCTACGGCCGGGAAGGAGTTCGAGCCAGATGAAGGAGTAGGGAGTCATGGTGACGAGATAGGGGTGACGGGGAATTTTCGGGAACAGGGCTCCTCCGAAGAGTTCCCGGGGAAGCAAGGAGGCGAACTGGCCAAGCTTGAGCTCTCCGCAGATGGAGGACTTCGAGAGGTTGTGGACGATGAGGCAGGTTTCCTCGCCCGAGCGGCGGGTGAAGGCGAAGAGGGCGGGGTGCGTGGTTTCGACCACCCTGAACTGGCCCGGACTCCAGAGGGCCGGCTGACGGTTCCTCACCTCGATCATCCGCCGGACGTTCCAGAGATGGGAGTCGGCGAAGCGTTCCTGGCTCTCCACGTTGACCATCGTGTAGCTGTAGAGTGGGTCGTCGATGACGGGATTGTACAGCTCTTCCGGGTCGGCTCCGGAAAATCCCGCGTTGCGGTCGGAGGACCACTGCATGGGGGTGCGGACGGGGTTGCGTCCCGGGAGATGGGGATGGTCCCCCATGCCGATCTCGTCGCCATAATAGAGGACGGGCAGACCGGGAAAGGTGAAGAAGAGGCTGGCTGCGAGCTGGATGCGGCGGCGTCCGTTCTCCATGATCCGGGCCACCCGCGCCAGGACCGGCCGGTCCTGCGAGGACGCCGCCTCCAGGGGGAAGATCGCGTCTCCCCCGTCCTCCTCGAGAAACTTTTCGAAGGTCTCTTCGGATCGTTCCCGGAGATCGAGGGTCCAGCGGATCGGAAGATCCTTCCGGACGTGACTCTCGCGTTCTCCCGATGCGATGGCCTGTTCGAGGGGCTCCTTGTTCTCTTCCTTCACGGACCGGATGACCGAGGGAAAGAATCCGTTGTAGTGGTAGAGGAGGCGGGGATCCTTGGAAAAGGCGCCGCGGGGGGGAGAACTTGTTTCGAAGAGGAAGACGCGATCCGGAAAGGAGTTCCGGAGGGGGACGAGGATCCCCTGGAGCTGCCGGAAAGGGTCGGTAACCAGTTCGATCCCCTCCTTGCCCAGGCGGTGGAGCCGCCCTGACCCTGCCAGCCGGAATCCGTCGAGTCCCAGGGTGAACCAGTGCTCGAAGACCCTCCGGATCTCCTCGCAGATTTCGGGATCCGCGTAGTTGATGGCCGGCTCGTCCTTGTGGTCTTGGTACCAGTAGTACTGGCCCGTCTCGTCGTCCTTGGCCCAGTTCGAGATCTCCGGCGTCTCCTGGTCCGGAGAGGAGGGGAGCTTGAGGCGATTCGACCAGAAGAAGCTCTTCCGCAGATACCGGGAGCTTCGGTCCCGCGACTCGATGAACCAGGTGTGGCGGTCGCTGGTCGCGTTGATCGGAAGGGAGGCCAGGACCTTGAGCCCCTTGCTGTGGGCGGCCTCGATCACGACCAGAAATTCGGAGAGGGAGCCCAGGGATGCGTCGGGACGCATCCAGTCGGTCAGGGGGTGGCGGCTTTTGCCGGAGAAGGACTGGAAGGGGCAGTTCAGAAGGATCCCCTTCACCCCGAGACGGGCGATGTAGTCCATCCGTTCGAGGATTCCCCGGAAGTCTCCCACTCCGTCTCCGGATTTGTCGTAGAAGCTTCGGATGTAGATCTCGTAGAGGATCCCGCGGGAGATCCAGAGCTCGGTGTCGTCCATCAGAGGCCCTCCTTGGGGGAGACCGGTCCGGGCCCCCGGAAAAGGACGGTGAAAAGCGTGCCTCCCATCGCAGGACCCAGAGGGATCCCCCCCGTTCCTCCGGAATGCCGGTGGGCGATTTTTCGTCCCGTAAACAGGTGGATCCAGGGCCCCTTCTCGAATGCCGGAAGGGGAATCGTTCCCCCGGGGCTCTCCCGGGAGAGCAGACCGGCCCCCTCCTCGAGGGTTCCTGCAACGCGGCGGTCGATCACCACGAGAAGGTCCCGGTCGGGAAGACTCCGAATGAACCCCAGCATACCATGACTTTCTTCCCATTCCGGAGGGAGGGGCCGATAGTCTCCTTCGAGAAAGAGGGGGGGGTGGCTCTTCCTGAGATTCAAGAGGATCCAGGTGAGGAAAAGCTTGATGCGGCCGTCAGGCCAGTGGATCAGGAAGCGGCGGAAGGCGTGTTCCGGATTCGCGGTCCATTGGTCAATGACGGCCTTCAGAAGGCGGGACCTTTTGGTAAAGTCGACGGGGCGGCGGTTGTCGGGGTCGACCAGTGAGAGGTCCCAGAGCTCGTCGCCGCGGTAGAGGTCGAAGACCCCCGGAGAAGCGGCCTTGAGGACGATCTGGGCAAGCGCGATGGCGGCCCCTTCCGGAGCGACGATCCTCTGGAAGGACTGAAAGTCCTTCAGAAAGGGAGAGGGCCTGTCGGGGCGGAGGATCTCCCGGAGGTAGCGGCAGACCCCTTCCTCGTAAACGGGGTCGGGGGTGATCCAGTTGGTGTGACGCTTGGCTTCCCGGAGGGCCTTGACCACATACGCCTCCAGGCGCTGTCCGAAGTCCGTCTCCTCCCGGCCGGGAAGGGGCCAGGCTCCGATCAGGGTCTGGTAGAGAAAGTGTTCGAGGGAAGGGTCGGGAAGCTCCGCATCGCTCTTGCCCCGGCTTCTCAGATCACGATTCATGGTCCGCCAGGCCTCCACCCGTTCGATCCACAGGTCGGCATGGCCGGAGAGGGCGGCGATCCGGGCCCTGAGGTCCGCGCTTCTCTTGGTGTCGTGGGTGGAGGTCGCGGACAGGGAGAGAGGAAAGCGTTCGAGGCGGTCGCGGTTGAAGCGGTGGAACTCTTCGGGGCCCTGGGGAGGGGCGCCCGGATCGTTTCCGACCTCGTTTGCGGATATCAGAGGGGTGTAGAGATAAAAGGACGTGTCCTCGACTCCCTTTGCCATGACGGCGCCCGAAAATTGTTGCCACTTCAGGACGAAATCCGTCCATCGATTCCGTTTTTCGGGACGGGTTCCAGGCGGAAAATCGAGAGTCAGGACCCGTTCGAAAAAGCGGAACAGGCCCACCCTTCGGGCGGGATGGCGCAGCCGGGCTTCGTCGAGCGCCCGGGAGAGACGGGACCGGTCCTCTTCGGGGACGCTCCCGTCCCGGATATAGGTCCGGTAGACCCCCATGCAGGCCGTCACCTCGACCAGTCCGGCCTGAAGCTCGCGGAATCCCGTCTCCCGAACATCGCGCTCCTCCATGGCGATCCATTCGAGAAGAAGGGTCAGACGGCGCAGTTCGCCCCCCATGAGAGTTTCGGCCACGAATTTTTTTTGCTGGTAGGCGATTTCCGAAAAGGAGCGTTCTGGGGCGAGAGCCGTTTCGTACCATTCCGTCAGCCGCCGGGCCCCTTTTGGATCGGTGAAGATTCCGGACAGGAAGGACGCGAACTCGTAGCCGGTTGTTCCCAGGACCGTCCAGTCCGGAAGGGATTCGTCCCGGGCCAGGATCTTCTCCACCCAGACGAGGGGGACCCGTTCCGGCCGCTCTTCCTGGAGAAGGCGCGAGAGGTGGTGGAGATAGTCGGCCGGGTCCCGGAGACCGTCGACGTGGTCGACGCGCACGCCGTCGATCCATCCGTTCCGGCTCCACTCCCGGACGAGCCGGTGAAAGGCCTCGAAGACCCGGTCGTCCTCCATTCGGACACCGGCGAGGTCGGCCACATCGAAGAAGCGCCGGTAGTTCAGGGTTCGCGTCACAGTTTTCCAGTGGGACAGCCAGTATGCCTGGGCGGAGAGGAGGACGTCCATCCGGTCGAAGGAGGAAGGAATCCCCCTGATTCCCCGATATTCGGCCAGGACCCGTTCCAGCGCCTCCCGGAACAGGTCGCTGCTTTGGTACAGGCGTTTCAGAAGAAGGTGGATCGTCCGCCGGGCCCGGGATCTGAGGCGCCGGGACAGGGGGTCGGAACGACGTTCGGGAAGGGATTCCGTGCGTTTTATCAGGAGGTCGAGGGTGTTCCGGGCCAGGTCCGCCTCAGGGCGGGAGCCGAAGGGGAGAAGGTCCCTGATTTCCTGGAAGACCGGAACCAGCGTGGCCGGGTCGACGGGGAAAAGGGTCTCGTAGTAGCGGACGGCGAAGCCGTTTTTCACGAAGAGCAGTTCGAGCTCCTGGTTTTCCAGAACCTTCCGGTAGGAGTCGCCGAGAACCGGCAGGCTGAGCCGGTGCTCGAGGGCCCGCTGTGGCGGGGTCCAGTCCACGTCGAAGAACATGGAGAAGGGGGAGGCCTCTCCGTTTTCCAGAAGATCCCGCCACCATGGGTTTTCATAGTGGGCGGCCATGTGGTTGGGGACGATGTCCAGGACCAGACCCATCCCGCGGCTACGGAGGGCCCGGGAAAGATGCTCCATGTCGGCGGGAGTTCCGGTCTCCGGGTTGAGGCGTGTGGGGTCGATGAGGTCGTACCCGTGTCCGCTCCCCGATCGGGCGGCAAAGAGGGGGGAGGCGTAGATCGTGGTGATCCCGAGCCGCTCGAGATAGGGAACAAGCCGTGCGGCGGCTGTCAGGCGGAAATTCCGGGAGAATCCCAGCCTGCAGGTGGCGAGAGGGAGCCGCTCCCTTCCTCCGGCGTGAAAGGGGTTCATGGGCCGGCCTCGGTCATAAGGAGTGTCCGGTAAGGCTCGAGGAGGACTTCCGTCTGGTCGGCAGGGGAGATGGGGGAGTCATCCTTTCCGAAGGCCGGGCCCGAGTCGAGAAGAAGAATGAGGGGGCCCGCCTGCCAGTCGGCCGGGAAAAAAGGAGCCGGGAGAGTCCGGGACTCCTGGGAGGCGTTTGCCAGAAGAAGAATTCGAGGTCCGCAGTCCTTCCCCCGCAGGAAGAACAGGAGCCCGTTCCCTGGAGAGAAAACACGGTTTTCGGGGTTTTCGATCGGGTCGGGAGGGAGCATGGCCGGCGCGGTTCTCCGGATTTCGGCGAGGTGTGCGGTCCAGTCCAGGAGGGCCTGTTGGAAAGGGGAGAGGGAGGCTCCGGGATCGGTCAAGGTCAACCGGGAACGGGCGAAGGTGTCGGGGGATTGTGGGTCCGGCACCTCTCCCGGCCAGCCGAAGGCGGCGAACTCCTTTTTCCGACCTTCGCGCACCGCCTGCACGAGGTCGGGATCCCCGTGGTCCGTAAAATAGAGGAAGGGACGGGTCTCTCCGTACTCCTCCCCCATGAAGAGCAACGGAAGTCCCGGGGAGAGAATGACCAGGGCGGCGACAAGCGGAAGAGCCTCGTGGGGAAGAAGGGTCGAGAGGCGGTCTCCGTTCCTGCGGTTCCCCGTCTGGTCGTGGTTCTGGGCAAAAAAGACGAAGGAGCGGGAGGGAAGGTCTTCGGAGGGGGATCCCCGGCGGCACCGGAAAGAGGCAGAGGGCTGTCCCCGGTAGACGAAGCCTTTCGATACGGCCTGGACGAGATCCTCTGGTCCGGAAAAGTCCTGATAGTAGCCGTCCCGCTCCCCGGTGAAGTGGACGTGAAGGGCGTGGTGAAAGTCGTCGCTCCACTGGGCGTCGAATCCCAGTCCTCCCTTTGGGATGGGGAGGACTGTCCGGCGGTCGTTGGCGTTCGATTCGGCGACGAGATGGAGGGGTCGGCCACGGCGGGAGGCGATGTTTTTTGACAGATGCGCCACGTCGGCCAGAAAGGGATGAGGGGACTGGTCTCGGATGGCGTGGATCGCGTCGAGCCGGAATCCGTCCAGATCGAAGAGAATGGCGAGGGTCCGCAGGTTCTCGAGAAAGAAGTGGCGGACATGGTCGCTCTCCGGTCCATCGAAGTTCAGTGCCTCTCCCCAGGGGGTGCGGGTGGTCTCCGAGAAATAGGGGCCGAATGCGGAGAGGTAGTTGCCTTCGGGGCCCAGATGGTTGAAGACGACGTCGAGAAAGACCGACAATCCACGCCGGTGCGACTCCCGAACAAGCCGGAAAAGGCCGTCAGGTCCCCCGTAGGACCACTGGACGGCATACGGGAAGACCCCGTCGTACCCCCAGTTCCGGGAGCCCGGGAACTGGGCCACCGGCATGAGTTCGATGGCGGTCACGCCGGCCCGGGCGAGGTGGTCGAGGTAGGGGAGGATCCCCTCGAATGTGGAGGCGGGGGAAAAGGTTCCGACGTGAAGCTCGTAGAACAGAAGGTCCTGAAGGGAGTGGCCGGGGAAGGGTGGCGGGGGGGCTTCCGGGCGCCCCCAGACGGTCGAGGGCCCATGGACGCCCTCCCGCTGGAGCCGGGAGGCCGGGTCGGGACGGAGCGTCTCCCCGTCGATCAGGTAGCGGTAGGTGGTCCCGGGGAGGGCGCCCTCCAGAAAGGTTCGGAAATACCCGTTTTCCTCCCGCTCCAGACGCTGGCGCGAAGGTGTTCCCGGCCCTTCCACGACGAGATCGAGGCTCCTGGCCCGGGGGGCCCAGACCCGGAAGAGCGTTCCGAAATCGTCCGGAATGGCCCCCAGGGGGCCCAGGTCTCGGGGGCCGGTCTGGCTTTCCGGGGGACGTGTAAAATCCTTCTCGCGATCGCTCTCTTCCTCCCACTGCATCCCGCCTCCTTTTTGAGCGAATCTTACCCGATCGGCCGGAGTCCTTCAACAGGATCCATTGGACGCGGGCGGTACTGGGCCGTTAGAATGGACTTCACGAATCCGTAACCGGCACACGACAACGTAATGGGATATTTTCCGGAAAGAGAGGACATTCATGGCCAATCGCTTGGGACGGGAAACCAGTCCCTATCTACGACAGCATGCCGACAATCCCGTGGATTGGTATCCCTGGGGGGAGGAGGCCTGGAAGGTGGCGGGAGAGACGGGCAAACCGGTCTTTCTCTCCATCGGATACGCCGCCTGCCACTGGTGCCATGTCATGGCGCACGAGTCCTTCGAGGATCCCGAAACGGCCCGCCTCATGAACGACCTGTTCGTCAACATCAAGGTGGACCGGGAGGAGCGACCCGACCTCGACCATATCTACCAGACCGCACACCAGCTTCTGGCCAGGCGCGGGGGAGGGTGGCCCCTCACCGTCTTCCTGACCGGACGCAAGGTTCCCTTCGCCGCCGGAACCTACTTCCCCAAGACCGGACGGTTTGGCCTTCCCGGATTCTCCGAGGTTCTGGACCGGATCCACGGTTTCTATGTCGAGCACAGAGACCAGCTCGAAAGTCCGGAAAACCGGTCGGTGGTGGAGACCCTGGATCTCCTCGTTCCGAAGCGCACGGAGGGGGCTGTTCTATCGGTGGCTCCCGTCGAGGCTCTTCGGGTCCACCTTCGGCAGCTCTTCGACGCGCAGGACGGAGGGTTCGGGGGGGCTCCGAAATTTCCCCACGCACAGGGGCTGGCCTTTCTGCTCGACTCGCCCGAATCCGGGGATCGGGAGATGGCCCTCTTCACCCTTCGCAAGATGGGGCGTGGGGGCATCTACGACCAGATCGGAGGAGGGTTCGCGCGGTACAGCGTCGACGACCGTTGGGAAATCCCCCACTTCGAGAAAATGCTCTACGACAACGGGCCCCTTCTCGGGCTCTTCGCCCGGGCCTATGACCTGTCGAAAGAGTCCTTCTTCCGGAGGGTGGCAGAGGAGACGGTCGCCTGGGCCGATCGGGAGATGCTGGCCCCGGAAGGCCTCTGGTATGCCTCTCTCGATGCCGACGCCGAGGGCGAAGAGGGCAAGTTTGCCCGGTGGACCCGTCCGGAGATCGAGGCGGCCCTGACGGAGGAAGAGCGTCGGGTCGCCGACGCCTGCTTCGGATTTGGCCTTCCCCCCAACTTCGAGCACCAGTACTGGAATCCGGTTCTCGTCCGGACCCCGGAAGAGCTCGCGAATGAGGAAGGGTTGGATCCGGGGGACACCTCTCGCCTTCTGGAATCTGCCCGGAAGCGACTTTTCGAGATCAGGGAGCGCCGCGTCCGACCCGGCCGGGACGAAAAGATCCTGACTTCCTGGAACGCGCTCTACCTGCGGGGTCTTCTCGAGGCCGGAAGGATCCTCGAACGCCCGGACTGGATCGAACGCGCCCTGGCCGGGCTTTCCGCCATCCGGATCCACCTGTGGAAGGATGGTCGCCTGCTGGCCGTCAGAACCCTGGGCGAGAGCCGCCTCCCCGCCTATCTCGACGACTACGCCTTCCTGCTCGAGGCCCTTCTGGAAAGTCTCTCGGTCGCCTATTCCGAGGACCGGCTGGCCTGGGCCACGGAGATTTCCGGCGTCCTTCTGGAGCAGTTCGAAGACCGTGCGGAGGGAGGGTTTTTCTTTACCGCCCGGGATCATGAAGAGCTCCTGTGCCGGATCAAGACCGGCCACGACCAGTCCCTTCCCAACGGAAACGGGGTCGCTGTCCGGAGCCTCCTCCGTCTCGGATCCCTTCTGGGGGATCTTCCGATGCTCGAAGCGGCAGAACGGGCCCTCACTCTCTTCGCCGGGACCTTCAATACCCGACCCGATGGCTTCGACACACTGCTTTCCGCCCTCTTCTACCGGCTCTCCGGGGCTCCGGCGGTGGTTGTCCAGGGTCCGGACGCTCCGGCATGGCAGGCGCGGGCCCGGTCCGCCGGATCCCCGGCGTGGATCGTTCGCGCCATGGAGGGGCGACCGGTCTCCGGAAAAGCGCCAGGGGCTCCAGGGGTGACGCGGGCCTGGATCTGCGGAACCTTCGGATGTCTTGCCCCGGTCGACGGGGATCCGGAGCGTTTTCTGTCGGAACTGGCCGGTACCGGAACGGGAGGAGGGAGTCGTGCTTGACGCGGTGACCCTCGAGACGGGGGCAGATCCCCGGTGGGCGGTGATCTGGCTACACGGCCTGGGGGCCGACGGCCATGACTTCGAAGGGGTCGTCCCCGAAATTTCCCTTCCTCCCGTTCCCGTCCGTTTTCTTTTCCCTCACGCTCCGGTCATGCGGGTCAGGGTGAATGGAGGGGCGCCCATGCGCGCCTGGTACGACGTCGCTCTGGCCGACCTCTCCCGCTACCCGGACATCGAGGGGATGAAACGGTCCGTGGGCCATCTGCAGGCGCTCGCAAAGCGGGAGGAGGAACGGGGGATCCCTCCGGAGCGGATCATCCTGGCCGGCTTCTCTCAGGGAGGAGTGATCGCTCTCATGACCGTCTTCGGGGATCCGGCGCGGCGATGGGGAGGCGTCCTGGCCCTGTCCACCTATCTGCCTCTCGATTCTGGACTTCTCCTCTCGGACAGTTCGACCCCGCTTTTCATGGCGCACGGCACGGAAGACCCGGTTGTCCCCTTCCGACTCGGCCGGAAGACCTTCGAGGTCCTTGAGGGGCTGGGAAAAAAAGGGGCCCGGGAATGGCAGCAGTATGCCATGGGCCATTCCGTATGCTTCCCGGAAATCCGAGACATCGGGGCCTTTATGGGCGGGATTCTTCAGTCGGGAGGAAATGACCGTGAACGGCCGCTCTGATCCGCCCCATACGGATTGTTGAGTCCCTGCCACGCATCGCGATAGGATAGGGCATGTCCCCGTCTCCTCGCAGGAGGTATCCGCTTATCAAAGAGATGTCCATGGGTTCCCGAAGCGGGCTCCTTGCGCTCTCCCTGGCGATTCCGGTCTTTCTGGTCCCGTTCCTCGTCTACTCCGGTTCGGCCAAGGCGGGAGCCGGGGGCCCCTCTCCTGGGGCTGTCCTGACCTCCCTCTCCGTCCGGGGGTCGGTCGTGACACTCCGGTTCAGGATTCCCAAAAGGCCTGCCGGCCTTTTTCTCCATCTTTCCGTCGACAGGGGGCGCCTGCTGGGGCGCAGGGTCGAACCGGAAGGAATCCTCGAGGTCTGTGTCGGCCATCTTCGGGCCGGCCGGCACCGCCTGGGATTCGAGCTGGCGGGAAAGGACCAGATCGTCAAGACCGATGAAGTGCCTGTTCCGGTGGACGTCCCCGGAGGACCTCCTTTTTCCTGTCCGCCGACGGGAAATGGCTCCTGAGGCCGGGGGGAAGGGATAATGCCGGTCCGTCCCCTGGTGGGCCACAGGGAGGAATCCCTCAGGGCCGTTGCCCGATGTGCGGATCCCGCTTCGAGGGAAGTGCTGGAAGCGGTGAAGGATCTCCGGGACACTCTGGCGACCCAGCGCGGAGTCGCCATGGCCGCCCCCCAGATCGGGATTCCCCTGCGTCTTTTCGTCTGGAACCTGAAACGGCCCCTGGATCCGGGAGGTCCGCCCCCGAAGGGGGTTCTCGTCAATCCTGAGATTCTGGAGCGGACCGGTTCGGTGCCGGTCGTGGAGGGATGCCTGTCCTTCCCCGGCCTGGACCTGTCCATCCGCCGTCCGGAAAGGGTGACCGTCGCCGGATTCGATGAGCGGGGAGTCCGGGTGGTCTATACCGGCTCGGGGCTGTTCGCCCGGATGGTCGAGCACGAGGTCGACCACCTCGAGGGAATTCTTCTGCCGGACCGTCAACCCGTCCTCTCGCGTCTCCTGTCCCACTGGAGGCGGACGCGGTGGGAAAAAAGATGGGAGAAATCGCCGTGACCGATGTCTCCGGGATCCGGACCGTCTTCATGGGAAGTCCGGACTTCGCCGTTCCTTTTCTTTCGGCCCTCGTCGACCGGGGCTTTGATCTCCGGGGAGTCGTGACCCAGCCCGATCGCCCCCGGGGGCGGGGGCAGGTTCTGACCCCCGTTCCCGTCCGGGCCTGGGCCCTTGGCAAGGGAATTCCGGCCGTCGCCCCCCCCTCCCTGCGGGTTCCCGATGGGCGTCGATTCCTTCGCGACTGGAGCCCGGATCTGATCGTGGTGGTGGCGTATGGTAAAATACTTCCAGAGGAGGTTCTGGAGAGTCCCCGGTGGGGGTGCGTGAATGTCCATGCCAGCCTTCTGCCGGCATTGAGGGGGGCTTCGCCCATTGTCTGGGCCATCCGGAACAGGCTGACAGTATCCGGCCTGTCCCTGATGCTTCTGGACCGGGGGATGGATACGGGACCCCTTCTCGACCGGCTGGAAATTCCCATGGGTCCGAATGAAACGTCGGTCTCACTTTCGGAACGGATGATACAAAAAGGGCCGGAGTTTCTGCTTTCGGGGCTGGAGCGCTATCTCGCGGGAGCCCTTCGCCCGTTTCCCCAGCCAGCCGAAGGATCCCTGGCCCCGATTCTCCGGAAGGAGGATGGGCGGTTGCCTCTGGAATCTTCTGTCCTGGAGGTCGACGCCCACGTCCGGGCGATGAATCCGTGGCCCGGGGCGATTGTCGGTTCTTCCCTCGGCCGGATCAGAATCGGGTCGGGACGGGTTCTTCGGGAGGATGTTCCGGAGCCTGTGGCGGGTCGGGTTCTGTTCCAGGGGCCGGAGGGAATCGACGTGGCCTGCGGAAAGGGTGTCTACCGGATTCACTCCCTCCAGAGGGAAGGGGGGCGGATGCTCCCGGTTTCCGAGTTCCTGTCGGGGCGGAAGTTCGGCCCCGGAGAAGTTCTGGACTTCGCTTCCCGGGAGCCGTCGGGGAGCTGAAGAAACAATGACGGCCAATTTACCGGAGTTGTGAAAGAATGTTCAATTCGTTCAAGACTGTCGTGCTTCTCGGACTTCTGACAGGATTTCTCCTTGTCATCGGAAAGCAGCTGGGAGGACAGACGGGGATGGTCATCGCCCTCGTCCTTTCGGTCGGGATGAATTTCTTTTCCTGGTGGTTTTCCGACAGGATCGTCCTCTCGATGTACCAGGCCCATGAGGTGTCCGGGGAGGCCGGAAATCCGAGGATCGGGGAGATCCAGCAGCTTCTGGTGGCTTTGGCGCGGCGGGGGGGGATTCCCGTTCCTCGCCTCTATATCATCGACGATCCTTCCCCCAACGCCTTCGCGACAGGCCGTGATCCCTCCCATGCTGCGGTGGCGGTCACGACCGGAATCATGGACCTCATGACGCCGGAAGAGCTGTCGGGGGTTCTTGGCCACGAACTGACCCATGTGATCAACCGGGATACCCTGACCTCGACGGTGGCCGCCTCCATCGCGGGAGCGGTGACGATGCTCGCGAACATGGCCCAGTGGGCCGCCATCTTCGGCGGACGCGAACGGGAGGAGAGGGAGGGGGGAGGGTTCGGAGATCTTCTGATGATCATTCTGGCTCCGATCGCGGCCATGCTGGTGCAAATGGCGATTTCCCGGTCGCGCGAGTTCGCGGCGGACGAAGGCGGGGCGAGGCTCTGCGGAAATCCCCTGTTCTTGGCCCGTGCCCTGTCCAAACTCGAACGGGGCATCGATGCCGTTCCCATGGCGGCCAATCCGTCGACCGCTCACATGTTCATTCTCGAACCCTTTCACGCCGGAGGGCTGGTGGCCCTTTTCTCGACGCATCCCCCCACGGAGGAGCGCATCCGACGGCTCGAAGCCATGGCCGGGTCCCATTCCTCCCTTTCCCGGCACGCATTCTAGATGATGCGTTCCCGGAACGGCCGCGAGGTCCTGATCGCCCCCTCCATCCTGTCCGCAGATTTCCTCGCCCTGGGAGACGAGGTACGGGAGGCCTCCGCCGCAGGGGCCGACCTCCTGCATCTGGACATGATGGATGGCCATTTCGTCCCCAACCTCACCTTTGGCCCTCCCGTCGTCGAGAGGCTCAGGAAGATCACCTCGGTTCCCCTCGAAGCCCATCTGATGGTGGAGCGTCCCGAGATCTACCTTACGGATCTCGCGAACGGCGGGATGCACCGGGTGACCGTCCACTGGGAGGCCTCTTCCCATCTCCATTATGTCCTCTCCCGGATCAGGGAGCTCGGGATGCGGGCGGGGGTGGCCCTCTCTCCGGCGACTCCCGTGGCCATGGTTTCCGATATCCTGGACATGATCGACCTGGTTCTCGTCATGACCGTGAATCCCGGTTTCGGAGGACAGTCCTTCATCGGCCATTCCTTCGAAAAGATCGCCGCCATGCGCGCCCTTCTGGACAGTAGGGGCGCGGCTCACGTGAGCCTGGAGGTCGACGGGGGAATCAAGCCTGCCAATATCGCCCAGGTGGTGGACTGCGGAGCCGACACCATCGTCATGGGCTCCGCCATCTTTGGTGACACTCCCTGCGAAGCGGTCTTCCGGGAAATCCGGGAGCGTCTTGAAAAGACTTGAATTTCCATTAATCATTTTTGCTTGAATAATATTTCTCCCGGACGCGTTCAGCGCCAATCCCTTCCGCCGTGAAAGGAGTTCCCCTCGTGTTGCATTTTTCATGCGTGCTGGGGTAAGTTTTGTTTTGCGAAGAATTTTATGGCTTTTCCGTCCGGGCTGAAGGAGGAGGGGGTGGAGATCAGGGAACCGTCCGATCGGTTTTCCTACCTTTTTGACAGGTTCCTGGCCAAGTTTGTCGACTATCTGCTGGCCCTCTCCCTTGAGCATGCCGGCTTTTTGCTGGGGAGCTCCTGGCTGGCCTGGCTTGCGGCGACGGTTTACATCCTGGTTTCCGACGGACTTCCCGGGGGAAAAAGTCTCGGAAAAAGATTGACGGGGCTGTGGGTTTCGGAGCGTTCGGGACGGCCATGCAGCTTTTATGAATCCACCGTCCGCAACATTCCGATGGGTTTGGCCTACATTCTGTCCCAGCTTCCCTGGATCGGCTGGGCCCTGGGGCTTCTCGTGGTCTCCATCGAAGGTCTGATCCTTGCCGGAATGCCGTCCGACAGGCGGTTTGGGGACGATCTGGTGGGAACGATGGTGAGAAAGGGCGCGTTCGGGGGGATGGAGAGACGTCAGGATAAGGCCTCGGAGGTCACCCGCGCAGAGACAACGGAGTCGCCGACTCCATAAAGAAAAAAGGAAAAACATCTTGGGGCTCATTGCAAATCTTTTCGGTTTTCTTTCCCAGGACCTGGCGATCGATCTTGGCACGGCCAACACCCTTGTCTATGTGCGTGACCAGGGGATCGTCATCAACGAACCATCGATCGTGGCGATGGACCAGAAGTCTGGGTCGGTCCTCGCGATCGGGCGGGAAGCCAAGAAAATGCTGGGTCGGACACCGGGAAACATTGTGGCTGTCCGTCCCGTCCGGAACGGCGTCATAGACAATCCCGACATCGCCCAGCAGATGCTGTCCTACTTCATCAACAAGGTCCACCGCCGCTCGGCGTTTGTCCGCCCCCGGATGGTGATCTGTGTCCCCTCCAGGATCTCGATGGTAGCCCAGAGGGCCGTCAAGGATTCGGCACGGATGGCCGGGGCTCGAGAGGTCTACCTGATCGAAGAGCCTCTTGCCGCGGCGATCGGGGCCGGGCTTCCGATCATGGAGCCTTCCGGGAACATGGTGATCGACATCGGTGGAGGAACGACGGATGTCGCGGTAATATCTCTTGGAGGAACGGTCTACAGCGAGTCGATCAAGGTGGCCGGCGACAAGATGGACGAGGACCTCATCGCCTACATCAAGAAGCAGCACAATCTTCTGATCGGGGATTCGATGGCGGAACGGATCAAGATGGAAATCGGGTCCGCCTGCCCCCAGAAGGAAGGCCATGTCATGATCATCAAGGGCCGGGACCTTATTACCGGTCTTCCGAAGACCCTCAAGATCACCGAGGAGGAAATTCGGGAAGCCCTTTCCGACACCATCAACAGTATTGTTGCAATCGTGCAGAAGACTCTGGAAAACACCCCTCCCGAACTGTCCGCGGACATCATCGACCGCGGAATAGTCCTGACGGGTGGGGGGTCCATGTTGCGTGGGCTTGATCTTCGGATCCGCGATGAAATCCGTCTTCCCATCATCACGGTGGACGACCCCCTCACGACGGTAGTGATCGGGACGGGGAAGACCCTCGAAGAGCTTGATGTTCTGAGAAAGGTCACACTCGGAGACTAGGCGAAACGGTGCGACCTTCACTGAAACGACCCTCATCCATCAAGGCCGTTCCGGTACTTCTGATATCGCTTGCGGTTCTGATCGTCCTGGGGTTCTATCCGGAGTTTTTCCGGCGCTGGGTTCTGGATCCTCCCTTGAACTTGCTCCGCCTGGCCTTCTCGGGCGCCACGGGCTTGTCAAGGGGATCGACGGGACTCTGGAGCCATTATCTTGATCTCGTCCGGAGCGAAGAGGAGAACCGGAGACTCCGCGTCGAGGTTGAAGGCCTCCGGAGATCGCTCGACCGCTACCGGAGTCTTTCCGCCAGGAACGAGGATCTCCTGGCCCTTCTCGACATGAAGAAAAGGATCCCGCAGAAGGGGATTGCCTGCCACGTGATCGCGGACAATCCGACGGTCGCTCCCCGAACGCTCCTTCTCGACTGCGGCTCCAGGAGGGGGGTTCAGGTCCGGGATGGCGTCATCGGGACCCATGGGGTGGTGGGATACGTGGTGCGGGTCTTCTCCGGTTTCTCGCAGGTTCTCTGGGTCGAGGATCCCTTGTTTGCCCTGGAAGGCCGTCTTCAGGATTCCGGTCAGAGCGGACTGGTGAGAGGGCGGGGATCGGGCCATTTTCTGAAGCTTGAATACATACCTGCCATGACTTCCCTTGAAAAAGGGTCGCATGTGGTGACGACGGGAGAGGATGGCTTCTTCCCGCCGGAGGAACCGATCGGAACTGTTGTCAGGAGCCTGAATCCCGGCCATCAGATCTTTCGCTCCGTAAGGATCGAAAGCGCTGAAAGGCTGGACACTCTTTGGGCGGTCATGGTTCTTGTTCCCCCGCTCGAGTGGACGGAAAAGCCCCTGTTCGGAAAGAGGCAGCCATGAACCTTCCGCTCCGGACCCTTCTCCTGGGCGTTCTCATGGTCATGGCAATTTCCGGGCTGCGCTGGTTCCCGACCCTTGCGGCAGGAATCAATCCCATTCCCCTGCTTCTTTTTTTTCTTCTCCGGAGAAAGGAAAAGTACGGGTTTCTGGTTCTGGGAGGGGTCGCCGGTCTGTTCGCCGCCCTTGTCTCCTACGGACCCGGGTCGTTCTGGGTCCTTCTGTATATTTCCGAAGCCTGGATCATTTCACGGCTTTCGGAGGCAGCGACCCTTTCGGGCGTCCGGCAGTATGTTTTGGTTTGGATTGTTCTCGCGATCGATATGGGGGTCGGGCTTCTGCTTCGGAAGCTTCTCGAATTCCCCCTGGAGATACAACTATTAAGGGATTGGCTGGTGATGGAAGGGGCGACGGGCTTCCTGGGGATGTTTCTGGTGTTTGTGATGCGATCCCTTGGGTGGACGGCTGATCCCCCTTCCCGAAAACAACATGGCATCGGAATTCCGCTTTCATAAAAATGGGATCCTCGGATCTCCGAGGGCGCGTCTCTACGGGTTGATCTTTGCTTTCTGGCTGGGCCTTTCGGTGGTCGTTGTCCGCCTTTATGTCGTTCAGGTGATCAAACACCGCCATTATCTGGCCCTGGCCCGGGACAACGTCGTCAAGGTCGTGCCCATTCCGCCCCTGCGGGGAGAGATCACAGATCGGAACGGAGTGGTTCTGGTGAGAAACGGCCCCGACTTCGCCGTCTTCGAAATACCGGGGGAGGTTGTCCACCCCCGTCGGGAATTGGCCTGGCTTGCCTATGACCTTGGCGTTCCCGAGAAAGTTCTCCGTCACGCCCTCTCCCGTCTGGGCTACGTCCTTCCCACCCATGTTCCCGTCCCCCTCCAGACAGGACTTTCGATGGCCCAGGTCGGCCGGGTCAACATGGATCTCTACCGACTGCCAGGATTTTTCATTCAGGTCATGCCCAAACGGATCTATCCGGCGGACGGTATGGCCGCCCACCTTCTGGGGTATGTCGGATCCTTCACATCGGCCGATCTCAAGGGATCGTTCTATCGCCACCTTCCCCCTGGAACCGGAATCGGGAAGTCCGGCATCGAGAAGGAATACGATGCCCTCCTGCAGGGGGAGCCCGGCCTCCGGCGCCAGCTCGTCGACTCCCACGGGAGAATGATCCGGAACCTCAAGAACGATCTTCCGAAGGAGGGCCATTCCCTCCGGCTCACCATCGACATGCGCCTCCAGATGACTGCGGAAAGGTTTCTGGGAAACAGGCGGGGGGCTGTTGTGGCCCTCGATCCCAGAAATGGGGAGATCCTCGCCCTGGCGAGCCATCCGGCCTACGACTCGGAAGAGCTCTCGCAGGCCATGAGCTCCAGTCGCTGGAACGTTCTTGTCCATGCACCGGACCATCCCCTGACGGACAGGGCGACTCAGGGGATGTATCCTCCCGGCTCGGTCTTCAAGATTGTCACGACACTCGCCGGCCTCACCGAACACAAGCTCGATCCGGACAAGCCGTTTCATTGCGCAGGGACTTTTCGTGTCGGATCCGTGATCTTTCACGACTGGAAGAAGGGAGGTCACGGGATCCTCCGGTTGCACCGGGCAATTGAGCAGTCCTGCGACATTTATTTTTATCATCTCGGGATGGCCCTTGGTCCTGAACCGATCGCCCGAATGGCCCGGTTTCTCGGATTGGGGCGACGAACGGGCATCGACCTTCCTGCCGAGCAGTCAGGTGTTGTGCCCGACCGGGAATGGAAGAAAAAGTATTTACACAATTCCTGGTACCCGGGGGAAACTCCCCCCATGGCCATCGGCCAGGGCTTTCTGACCGTGACACCTCTGGAGATGGCGCGTCTGATGGGAGCCGTTGCGATGGAGGGAGCTATTTCCAGACCGCATCTTCTGCTCGGGGATTCCGGCCAGGAGGGTCAGTCAAAGATTTCCGCTCTGACTCCCATTCCCGTTCCGAAGAAGGACTTCGACATCGTCAGGGCCGATCTCAGGGATGTCGTCGCGGACCCTCACGGAACGGGGCATCCGGTGAATCTCCCTTTTTTTGCGATTGCCGGAAAGACCGGAACAGCCCAGGTCGTGAGCAACCGGGGAAAGAGCAAGGGGTTCAAGCCCCCCAAGGCCGATTCTTGGTTTGTGGGGTTCGGTCCCTTTGAGGATCCGAGGATTGTCGTCGCCGTACTGATCGAAAACGGAGGAGATGGCGGAGATGTGGCCGGGCCCGTGGCCCGGGAGGTTTTTCGCATGTTCTACATCACGCGGCTGGCCGCGAAGGGACGTTTCACGCCGGCTGTCGCATCCTGAGGAAGGAACACGGGAATTTGGTCGCCAAGCTGCTAGCCTATGTTGTCAGGGTGCATCCGGTCTTTCTGGTGGTGCTCTCTGCCATTATGCTGATCGATCTTCTGACGCTCTTTTCCGTGACCCCCTATCTGGCGGTCAAGCAGGGAATGTGGGAGTTGGTCGGTCTTCTGATGGGATTGGGAATCCTGATGGTTCCCTATCAACTTTTCCTTCAGAACGCCCGGTGGATCTACGGGCTCGTCCTGGCACTCCTCGCCATTGTTTTCATTGCCGGCCATGCGAGCCACGGGGCCAGACGCTGGATCGGCCTGGGCTGGTTTCAGATCCAGCCTTCGGAATTCATGATCCTTGGACTGATCCTTTTTCTCACATGGCTGTTCGTCCCGGGAAAAAGGGATGTGCCCCTCTCCCCGGCCCTTTTTGCAGGGGGACTTCTGGCCTCGGTCGTTCCGGCCGTTCTGATCGCGCGGCAGCCGGACCTTGGAACGGCCTTCGAGCTGATGATCATCTTTTCCGTCTATGTCTTCCTGAAGGGCATTCCTTCCCGGATCGTGATCCTGTCCATTCTTGGGGGTCTGGCTTTCTTTCCGGTCCTCTGGGAAGGAGTCTGGGCCCATCTTCACGAGTTCCAGAAGGACCGGATCCGGGCCTTCATCGATCCGGGATCCGATCCGTCCGGACTGGGATACCATACCATTCAGTCCATCGTCGCTGTCGGTTCGGGGGGATGGCTTGGACAGGGGTTGTCCGGAGCCACGCAGGTGCGCTATCAGTTTCTTCCCGGAGCCCACACGGATTTTGTTTTTGCCGTCTACACGGAGGAGTGGGGATTTGTCGGAGCCTTGTTTTTTCTGGCTCTGGTCGCATATCTGGTCTGGTTTGGCTTCCGAACGGCCATGGAATGTCGCGATCCTTCCGGTTTTTACCTGGCGGCGGGCGTGACGGGATTCTTTCTGTTCTGTTTTCTGATCAATGTCTTGATGGTCCTGGGGATCCTGCCGGTTGTGGGGGTTCCCATGCCGCTCATGAGTTACGGAGGGTCCGCCATGATCGTCTCTTTGGGCGCCATGGCACTTCTGATGAATGTCCGTCTCTATGCGAAAAAATAGGGACGGGTTTGGGGCTGTTGTCCGAGTAATGATTGTCTGAACTCCAGGAGATGAATCCTCCATTGCGGGGAGAGGAATTCCGGTGTCCGATGATTGATATGTCGATTGTTCATAGTGGTTGCAGGAGGGTTGAGAATGGGTTCGGAAATTCTGATTCATGTGACAGAGGAAGAGACAAAAGTTGCCATCATCGAAGGCAAGCGTTTGGTTGAATACTTTTTTGACCGTAAGCAGGCCCAGGGAATCGTCGGAAACATTTACAAGGGAAAGGTCAGCAAAGTCCTGCCGGGAATGCAGGCGGCCTTCGTGGATGTGGGGCTTGAAAAAGCGGCGTTTCTCTATGTTGACGACGTCTTCGTCGAGGGAGCCGAGACCCTTCCCGACGCCCTTCGGGAGGAATCCCCTTCCGGAGGGGGGATCGAGGAGGAGGCCGCCGTCCCTGCCACCCCGGAGGGGGAGACGGCTCCCGAGCCCGCAAAACGCTCCGGAAGGCGTCCGATCGAGGAATTGCTGAACGATGGACAGGAGCTCCTGATCCAGACCACCAAGGAACCGATCAGCACGAAGGGTCCCCGCGCGACAACCTACATCAGCCTTCCCGGACGATATCTTGTCTACATGCCCCAGGTGAACCACATCGGAGTCTCCCGCAGGATCACGAACGAGGCGGAACGGCAGAGGCTCAAGGAGATCGTCGGAGGGCTCCGGACGCACAAGGGAGGCTACATCATCCGGACGGTAGCGGAAGGAATGACCGAGGATGAAGCCCGGATGGATATGGTTTTTCTTGACCTGCTTTGGGAGGACATCAAGGCGAAGAAAGAGGCCGTTCGCGCTCCTGCTCTTGTCCGTGTCGATCTCGATGTGGTTTTCAGGACAATCCGGGACTACCTGACAAATGAGGTGGACCGCCTCGTCATCGACACCCCCAAGGAATATCAGAGGGTGATCGAATTTGTCCGGACCTATCTTCCTGCCTATGCGGACAAGGTCGAGCTCTGGAACAGGAAGACCCTTCTCTTCCAGGAATATTCGGTCGACCAGCAGGTCGCCCGGGCCCTGGAAAAAAAGGTGTGGCTCAAATCGGGCGGCTATCTCGTGATCGACAGGGCCGAGGCGCTGACGGTGGTGGATGTGAATACGGGCCGTTTCGTGGGAGACAAGGACCCGGAGGAGACAATCCTCAAGACCAATCTCGAGGCGGTGGAGGAGATCGCCCACCAGCTGCGTCTGCGCAACATCGGCGGGATCATCATTCTCGACTTCATCGACATGGAAAAGGAAAAAAATCGTGAAAAGGTCTTCCAGGGACTGCAGGAAATGCTGACCCGGGACAAGGCCCGCACGAACGCTCTCAAGATTTCGGATCTCGGCCTCGTGGAGATGTCAAGAAAGAGGGTCCGGGAAGATCTGGTCCATCTTCTGGGAGAAACCTGTTCCTATTGTGACGGAAAGGGTTACGTCAAATCTGTCAGAACCATCATTTACGAAATTTTTGAAGATCTTCGGAAGCTCCCGTCAGGGCGGGGAGCGAAGGATCGCCGGGTGATCCTCTATGTCCATCCCGATGTGGAGGCGGAACTCGCCTCGGAGAAGATCTTTCTGGATGCGGTCCAGCAGGTGATCCGGAGAAAGGTGATCATCAAGAGCGATCCCCTCTATCATATTGAAGAATTTGTCATCGTATCCCCTTGAAGTGACATTATGTGAAGGGAGTGTGTTCATGCACCTGGGAAATCTGACGCCAGTCGGCAGGATCCTGTCGGGGATCCTGCTCGTGGTCGTATTGCTCTCCGGGGGATGTACCCGGACTCCGGCCGGCGGGGGACATGTTCCCGGCAAGGTTGTGGGAACGGTCGATCTCGACCCCAAGGTCCCTCTCTGGATGACCCACGGCTCCCTGGCCGTGGTCGCACTGATGAAGGGCCCCACTTCTCCGGACTGGCTTCCCGTGGCCCGTGTGGTCTTCATCCATCCGACATTTCCCGTCCCCTTCGAAATCTCCCAGAAAGACGTCCGTCTCACCGGGATCACCTTTCAGGGAGAGGTTCGACTTGTGGCCCGCCTCTCCCTCGAGTCGGGAAGCTCACTTGTGGCAAACGGAGAATATAGCGGAACGGCCCCTGTGGATGGCGCCGTCGGCGGAGCTCCCGTTCGTATCGTCATCGACAGGAAATTGCCCTCCGTGTCGGGAAGCGGCCAATAAATCATGTCGAAGATGCTTTGTTTTGAAAAACTCTCCCTCATGCTGAAGATAGGCACGGGTACGGAGGAGAGGGCCCATCCCCAGAAAATTTTCATTTCGGGAAAGGTCGAATTATCCGAGACCCCCTGGGGGAACGACTTGATCCAGAAGACCGTGGACTACGACCGGCTTCTGAGGGAGATTGTCGCGAAAGCGGAAGCTTCGGAGTGTTGTCTGCTCGAGCGTCTGGGGGAGATTCTTTCGGATCATGTGATGGGGCTTTTCCCGGGGGTCGCGGCAGTGACCCTGTCCCTCTGGAAGGATCCTCCCCCCCTTCCTCTCGTCCTCGACCGTGTCGGTCTGACGATAAGGGAGACCCGGGCAGGGTGGGACGTCCGACAGCGCAACGTCATCGAAACAAGCCAGGAAAGGGAACCATGATCTTTCATCCCAATGTTTTTGGATTGCTTCTTTTGCAGACGACGGCCGGAGGGTGCTTCCTCATGACCTTTCTCTATCGATACCCTTCAGTCAACCGGTCGTTTTACCGGCTGCACGGTCTCCTGTTCCTTCTTTTTTCGGGAGGTGCCCTTTTTGCCGTCGGTCCGTCAGGACTGAGGATCCCCGCGTTTCATCCGGGCCGGCTCGACCAGGTGACGGTCTATATGATAATGCTGGGGACGGGAGGGCTCCTGGCTTACAATGTCCTTCTCAACTTCATCTCCTGGGACAGGGCCCGGTCCATTTCGAGGCCGCTTCTGAATCTCTCGGCCATTCTGCTTCTGGGAGCTACGGGGACCGCCACGCTCTTTCTCAATAACTCCCTGTCCCTGTCTGCGTCGGGAACGATTCTTCTGATATCGATGTTCATCTCCGCGTTTCTTCTCGGAGCCGTTCTCCTCGCCATGAACTGGGGCCACTTCTATCTGACGAATCCGACCCTTCCCATCGAACCGCTGGCCTTTCTTTCGAGAATCCTCCTGGGATGCTCCGGCCTGACCGCCGTCGTATCGGGAATCATGACCGGGCTAAACTGGAAGGGTCATCCTGGATTTGCCGAGGGACTCCTCCTCGAATCCTTTCAGGGGCTGTATTTGTGGGGGCGCCTTCTCGTCGGTGTCGTCGGGGGTCTGGTGATCTCGTATCTTGCCTACAAGACGGTCCGGATGCATTCGACTCAGGCCGCGACAGGACTTCTCTATGTGGCCCTTCTCATGATTCTTTTCGGAGAAGCCTTTTCCCGCTTTCTCTTTCTCAATCTAGGAATTCTGATATGATGGCTTGAGAGACCAAAATACCGGAAGATCTGAAAGACCTTCACGGTATTTCGACCGGGTCAGTTGATTTGTCTGCAGGATTGTCGATAGAATAAAGGTCTTGTAGTAACCTCGGCCTCTTTTCCGATGGAGAGTGCCTTTTGAGCGAGGTCCTGGTTTCTCGGGCCCGGATAATGGAGAGTGCCTCGGGCGCGGGCCCGCGGTTTGTCTTCTTCTAAGCAAAGAAATGGTCAAGGAGGCCTGGATGTCTATTCTGATTGCCGATAACTGCATTTCCTGCGGAGCATGCCTTCCGGAGTGTCCGAATGACGCTATCAGCGAAGGGGATCCCATTTATGTGATCGATCCGGATCTCTGCACGGAATGCATCGGGTTCCACGATGAACCCCAGTGTGCCGCCGTTTGTCCCATTGACGAATGCTGCATACCTGATCCCAACTACGTCGAAACAAAAGAGCAGCTTCTCGCGAAGAAAGACCGGATTCATCCGAACGGATAACGGGGTTTCCCCCTTGCGCTTTCTCGCAGGGGGGCTCCCCTGAAGGGAGCAATGAATGGCCAGGAAATTTGTACTAGTCGAGCCGAAGTCGACACATCTACATGTTTATAGTTCGTTCACCATTCCGAGACTCGGAGTCATTCTCCTGGGGACCATGCTGAGGGACAGGGGGTGGGATGTCCGGGTCTATATCGAGGATGTAGCGCCTGTTGACATGAAGGAAGTTCTTTCTGCAGACATAGTGGGAATTTCGACTCTGACATCCACTGCTCCACAATCCTACCGGCTCGCCAAAATAGTCCGTGAGGCAGGGATACCCGTCGTCATCGGAGGGACTCATGTGTCCTTTCTTCCGGACGAGGCCCTCGATTATTCGGATTATGTCGTGCGCGGCGAGGGGGAAGAAACGCTGTTCGAACTCCTGGACGCCATGGAAGGTCGTGGTGACATGGAGAAGATCCTCGGTCTTTCCTACTGGAAAAACAATCGGAAGGCGCATAATCCCGACCGGCCCCTCAAGGAAGACCTCGACTCCAACCCCATTCCCGATTATGGCATCGTGGAAGGATGGGACACGCAAAAGAGAGGGCTCATTTCCATCGCGACATCCCGGGGATGTCCTTTTACCTGCACTTTCTGTTCGGTTCCGGGAATGTATGGCCACGGCTTCAGGATGCATTCCATCGAGCGGGTCATCGAGGAGATTCGGGTCAACAATCCGAAATACGTCTTTTTTGCCGACGACCTGTTTACGGCCAACCGAAAAAGGACAAAGGATCTTCTGAAAAGAATGATCGCGGAAGGGCTGACTCCTGAATGGGGAGCCCAGATCAGGACGGAAACGGCCTTCGATCCGGAACTTCTTGACCTCATGAAGGCTAGCAACTGTTTCAATGTCTTTATTGGATTTGAGTCGATCAACCCACAGACCCTCGACCTTTTCAATAAGCGCCAGACCTATGAAAAGATCGTCCGGTCGGTTGAGGCATTCAACAAGCATGGGATTCGGATCCATGGAATGTTCGTGGTCGGAGCCGATACCGATGACAAGGCGACCATCTTTGAAACCGCCCGCCTCGCCAGGGAATGGAATCTTCAGTCGATCCAGCTGATGATTCTGACCCCTTTGCCGGGTTCTCCGGATTTCGACCATTTTTATGCGACGGGAAACCGCGAACTTCTCTACAAGGACTGGAGCCTCTACGACGGGCACCATACCGTATACCGTCCGAAAAATATGACCGCCTACGAGCTGAACGAGGCGGCGATCGCGGCGATGGAGGATTTCTACTCCTGGAAAAATATCGCCCGAAGCGCGATGAGGCGAGATTATTATTCGACGCTGATCCAGTTTGGCGCAAAAAATCTTTTGAAGAACTGGCGACGGGAAAACAACAGCTTTCTTGAAGAGCTCCGGTCGACAGTCTTTGAAAAAGCGGAGGAAGGAAATGAGTCTTCCTCCCAAAATCCACGCACGAACCGTGTGGGAGTTCCGAGATTCATTCTCGACTCGGAACTGGGTTCAGGCCTTGTCGCTTTTTTTGCGAGGCTTGGCAGTTCAGTGGTCCCATTTTCCGAATCCCCTCCCGATGGGCAGGAGGATCCGACAGCCCTTTCAAGGATTCGGGGCAAGGTGGACTGTATCGTGTTGCCGGTGATGGAGCGGGCACGTCAGGGCGAAGAGGAGTTCTTCCAGAAGATCGAAAGTCTCAAGCAATGGATGAACCAGCACAAGCAGTCGGCTCCGACAGCCGTCTCCCTGTTTCTCGACAAACAGGATGGCTCCCTCTACTCCTCACTGGCTCAACTTGGAGCGTTTTTTACAAAAGATCTGGACAGAGTGCATCAGGCGTACAAGGAAACAATGGCCGGAATCAGAACCATCAGACCTTCGTCGGTCGATGAAGTCAAGCCGGTCATGGTTCAGTTGGCGCCATGAGACAACTCTGAGCCGAAGGAGATTTTCAGTCGATGGAAAAAGTGACGCGAATCGCAACCGCTGAAGAGCTCTCGCAGAAGAAATGGTATGTCGTGGACGCCGACGGTCAGACCGTCGGAAGGCTCTCGACAGCCGTGGCACTCCTTCTGAGAGGCAAGAACAAGGTTTTCTTTACCCCACACCAGGATGCCGGGGACTTCGTCATCGTGATCAACGCCGCCAAGGTGGCCTTTACCGGAAAAAAATGGACTCAGAAAATGTATTACCGGCACAGTGGCTATCCGGGTGGATTCAAGTCGGCGACAGCCAAGGAAGTGCGGAGCCGAAATCCGGAGCATCTTGTTATTCATGCCGTCAAGGGAATGCTCCCAAAAAACAAATTGTCCAATCAGTTCATGAGCCGGCTTAAGGTCTATGCGCAGGAATCGCATCCCCACCAGGCCCAGAACCCTGAAGTCTATGCCTTAGGAGGTCGTTGATGGAGAGAGAACCGAGCGAGGACGGACGGGGATCGGCAACAGGGAAGCGCAAGACGGCGATTGCCCGGGTGAGGGTGCAGGTCGGGACCGGTCAGATTCAGGTCAATGACAGACCTCTGGAAGAGTATTTTCCTCGGACACTTTGGACGACCCAGGTCAAGGCTCCCATCGAGCTGACCAATATGGTTGGGAAGCTCGATGTTTTTGCGAAAGTGACGGGAGGGGGTTTGACGGGACAGGCTGAAGCCATTCGCCATGGAATTTCCCGCGCTCTTCTCGAAATCAATCCCGAGTTTCGTGATTCCTTGAAAAAGGAAGGCTTTCTGACTCGAGACGCCAGGGCCAAGGAGCGGAAAAAGTTTGGCCAGAAAGGCGCCAGAAAGCGTTTTCAGTTTTCGAAACGGTAAGATCGGGAGTGTGTCCCACGATAGAAGGGGAGACCACGGTCTCCCCTTTTTTCGTGCTGAATCTGGAGAAAAATGCAGGAAAAATCACGAAAAAAAGACATTCGAATCGGTATTGCGGGAGCGTCGGGATATGCGGGAGGGGAATTGCTCAACCTTCTGGCCTCCCACCGGTCGGCACGGGTGGTTCGTCTTGCAGGCGAATCCCGGGCGGGATCGAGGATACGAGATCTCTTCCCTCATCTCGACTCTCCCGCAGTCCTGGAAAAAGTTTCGGATCTCCCACTTTGGGACGATGTCGATGTCGTTTTTTTCGCCCTTCCGGCGGGGCAGAGCTTCGCGCTTGTCCCCCGGTATCTTGCGCGAGGAACGGTCGTCATCGATCTTGGGCCCGATTATAGGCTGAATGATCCCGAGCTCTATCGTAAGGTGTACGGACTCGAGCACGGATTTCCCGAGGGCCTCCCCCAAGCGGTATATGCCCTCCCGGAATGGGCGGGAGACTCCCTCGGCAAGGCCCGGCTCGTCGCCTGTCCGGGTTGCTTTCCCACCGGAGCCCTCATGGGCATTCTCCCCTTTCTCCGCTCTGGAAAAATCAGACGGGACATGATCGTCGTGGATGGAAAGTCGGGAGTCACGGGAGCAGGAAGGTCTCCGACCCTTGAAACCCATTTTCCAGAAATTTCGGAAGGTGTTCTTGCCTACAAGCTTCTTGATCACAGGCATGTTCCGGAGATGGAGCAGTGTCTGGAAGGAGGAAAAGTCACCTTTGTTCCCCATCTTATGCCGTTCAACCGGGGAATTCTGTCTACGATCTACATGGTTCTGGAGCATCCCTGCTCCCAGGAGGAAATTGACCGGACAATCGATGAAATCTATCGGGACAGCCCGTTTGTCCGGAGGGTTTCCTCTCCTCCGAACACGATGGGCGTGCGGGGAACGAACAATGTCCATCTCTATGCCAAAGTCCGGGAGAATCGTCTCGTTGTCCTCACGGCCATCGACAATCTGGTCAGGGGAGCCGCCGGGCAGGCGATCCAGGCCATGAACCGGATCTTTGGATTCGACGAACGGGAAGGATTGAGCAGGGGCGCTCTCTTCCCGTAACTCCTAAAACTTCACTCTTTATGGAAATGACGGCATGGCCAAAAAGAAAATGCCGGGAGGAATCACCTTCCCGAAGGGGTTTTCGGCTGGAGGACTCTTCTCCGGTGTCAAAAAAAACGGAAAGCCTGATCTGGCGTTGATTCTGAGCGAATCGGAGTGTCTTGCAGCCGGGGTTTTTACGACGAACCAGATCAAGGCCCCGGCCGTCAGGATCACCCAGAGGCGTGTGCGGGGTTCCAGTGTTCGGGCGATCATCGTCAACAGCGGAAACGCCAATGCCTGTAACGGCGAGCAGGGAGAGAGGGATGCCCTCCTGGTTTCCGAAAAGCTCTCGGGCCATCTGGGATGCGATTCCCGGAAGATTCTGATGGCCTCCACGGGGGTCATCGGCCGTCCGCTCAACATGGAGGCGATCCTTTCGTCGCTTCCCGGTCTGGTCGCCGGGGCCGATCCCTTTGGCTATGAAGCCTGCGCTCAAGCCATCATGACAACTGATACGCGATCAAAGTCTGCGCAGGCCGAAGCCATCATAGGCGGTCGATCCGTGAGGGTCGGAGGGATCGCGAAAGGGGTGGGAATGATCCATCCCCAAATGGCGACCCTGCTTGTTTTCCTGACAACCGATGCATCCGTGGAGAAGGCCGCCCTCCAGGGGGCTCTCGCTCTCGCTTCCGACAAGACCTTCAATGCCCTGACCGTAGACGGAGACACGAGCACGAACGATACGGCCCTGATCCTGGCAAGCGGCCTGGCGGGAAATGCCCGGGTTTCCAAAAACTCCTCCGAATACGATGATTTTTGCGCACTGGTCCTCTCCGTCTGTGAATCTCTTCGAGATCAGCTGGTAAGAGATGGTGAGGGTGTCACGAAGATTATCAGGATTCAGGTTTCGGGAGCGCGTTCCCGTGGGGAGGCCCGAAAGGTTGCCCAGTCCATTTCCCGCTCCCTTCTCGTCAAGACCGCCTTCTTTGGAGAGGACGTGAACTGGGGCAGGATCATGGTTGCCATCGGAAATTCCGGTGTGAGGGTCTTCGAAGAGAAGATCGACATTTTCATGGGGTCCGTTGCACTCGTCCACAAGGGGGTTGGTCTTGGTCCGCTTCAGGAGGAAAAGGCCCTTGAGGTAATGAAGGGAAAGGAAATCACCCTTCGCGTGATGCTGGGACTGGGTTCCATGGAAGCCGAATACTGGACCACCGACCTATCCCTCGACTACGTGCGGATCAATGCCGGATACAAGGGAAGAACTTAGGGCGTTTGTACTCTTAATTGTTTTGTGGTATAAGTAAATGTTTTTTAGAGGAAGAGTGGCGTCTTATTCCTCTCTGCCGGTTTTCCCGACGGATGACAAGAGAATCCGCTTCGGGCTGATCCGGACAGCGGCCACACCGGCCAAGATCGCCAACCAAAAAAACAGCGAACCCCGGAAAAAGTCCGGAAAACCCATGGGTCCGCGCGGAAAATCAATGTCGCCATCCCCCGCGGCGGGAACGGTTCGCAAAGGTCAACCCAGAGATCAGGAGACATCAATGGCCAATGTGACAATCAAGGAACTTCTGGATGCTGGCGTTCATTTTGGGCACCAGACAAAGCGGTGGAACCCGAAGATGAAGCGCTTCATATATGGAGAGCGCAACGGAATCTACATCATTGATCTTCAGCAGACGACCCGCCGATACCGTCAGGCGACGCGGTTCATCAAGAATATGGTGGGCGAGGGAAAGTCTGTCCTCTTCATCGCGACCAAGAAGCAGGCTCAGTCCATCATCCAGGAAGAAGCCGAGCGCTGCGGGATGTTTCATGTCACCCAGCGGTGGTTGGGGGGTATGCTGACCAATCATCAGACGATCCGGAAGTCGGTCGAACGTCTGAAGAAGATCGAATCGATGAAGGAAAGCGACCAGTGGGCGCGCCTGCCAAAGAAGGAAGTGGCACAGATCGAAAAGGAAGAGTCCAAGCTCCGATCCACCCTTTCGGGAATTCGTGGAATGGGACAGCTTCCCGGAGCCATCTTTGTGGTGGATCCCAAGAAGGAGCATATCGCCATCCACGAAGCGAACCGGCTCGGGATTCCGGTGGTGGCCATGGTTGACACCAACTGCGACCCCGACCTGATCGACTATCCGATCCCTGCCAATGATGACGCAATCCGGTCCATCCGGCTCATGGCCGAAGGAATCGCCGACGCCGTCCTCGAAGGAGCGCTCTCGCGGCGATCCCCCGGCAAGGTGGCCGCTGAACCGGCCGCGGCCAACGCTGAGCTTGCGGAGGCTTTTTCGGCGGGAAATTCCGGAGATAAATAAATGCGTGTTGCGGGAGGGGCATCGCCTCTCCCGCTTTTTCGCGTCGGTGATGGCGGAAGGTCCGGGAAGGATCTGAACGGAGAGAGACGGAGGGACGGAACGATATGGAAATTGCCGCAAATGTGGTCAAGGAGCTTCGGGAAAAAACACAGGCGGGCTTCATGGATTGCCGGAAGGCCCTTGTCGAGGCCAACGGAGATCCCGAGAAGGCTTACGAAATCCTGAAGAAGAGTGGGGCTCTCAAAGCCAGCAAGAAGGCGGACCGGGAAACGGCCGAGGGGCTTGTCGGTTCCTACATTCATGCGGGGAGCAAGATCGGTGTTCTGGTCGAGGTCAACTGCGAAACGGATTTTGTGGCCCGAACAGACAATTTCAAGGAGCTTGTCCGGAATCTGGCCATGCATATTGCAGCGGCCGCCCCGACTTATGTTGACAGGAGCGCCATCCGGGGCGAGGAGATCGAGAGGCTGCGTGCCGGATTTCTGGCCGAAGTACAGGACAAGCCGGAGAAGGTCCGGGGGAACATTGTGGAAGGCAAGCTTGAAAAGTATTTTCAGGAGGCATGCCTTCTCGACCAGCCTTATGTCAAGGACCCGGGAGTGGTGGTGCGGGACCTGATTGCGGGCGAGATAGCCAAGATGGGCGAGAATATCTCCGTCAAGCGTTTCTCGCGGTTCCAGATCGGAGAAGGGAAGGGCTGATGCCCGGTTATAAAAGGGTTCTTCTCAAGCTATCCGGAGAAGCTTTGATGGGGGATCTATCCTTCGGGATCGATCCCACGGTCCTGGATCGGATCGCCGTAGAAATTCAGGCGGTCGTTTCCCAGAGCGTGGAGCTTGGGGTCGTGATCGGCGGAGGAAATTTCTTCAGGGGACTCTCGGGAATCAGTCAGGGGATTGATCGGGCTTCGGCGGATTACATGGGTATGCTTTCAACCATTCTGAACGCGTTGGCCCTTCAGTCTGTCCTCGAGAAGAAAGGGGTGTCGACCCGGGTCCTGACTGCCCTCGAAATGCGGGCTTTGGCCGAACCCTATATCCGTCGCCGGGCCATGCGACATCTCGAAAAGGGCCGCGTCATCATTTTTGCGGGAGGAACCGGAAACCCTTATTTCACCACCGATACCGCGGCCGCCCTTCGGGCGATGGAAATCGGAGCCGAAGTGGTCCTCAAGGCCACGAAGGTGGATGGTATATACAGTGACGATCCCCGCAAAAATCATAACGCGGAACGGTATGTGGAGCTCAGTTACATCGATGTCCTCGAGAAGAAACTCAAGGTGATGGACTCCACGGCCGTCTCCCTATGCATGGACAACAATCTTCCAATCATTGTCTTCGACCTTAACGGTCCCAACAACATCGTCCGGGTGGTTCAGGGCGAATCGATCGGGACTCTGGTTCGCTAGAATCTCGGGAGATTACAGCGGGAGGCTGAGATGGATGCGGAACTGAAGGGCTTTGCGGAAAAAATGGATCACGCGGTGGATCATTTCCGAAAAGAAATCCAGACACTGCGGACAGGTCGTCCTTCCCTGACGCTCATTGAACATATCCGGGTCGATTACTACGGAAATCAGGTTTCACTCGACAAGGTTGCGGCCCTCAACATTGTCGACAACCGGATGATCACCATCACCCCTTGGGAAACCAAGATCATCGGGGATATCGAAAAGTCGATCATGGCCGCGAACCTTGGGCTGACGCCCCAGAATGACGGCAAGGCTGTCAGGATCGTCGTTCCTCCGATGACGGAAGAACGGCGGAAGGAGATGGTCAAGCTCCTCAAGAAAATGGCCGAGGATGCAAAGGTCTCTCTTCGAAACATCCGTCGGGACGCGAACGAGGACATCAAGAAGAAAAACAAGGATGGACTGATCCAGGAAGACCGGGTGAAGCGGCTTCAGGACGAGGTTCAGAAGCTGGTGGACGGAGCGGGTTCCAAGGTGGACGAACATGCTCGCAAGAAGGAGCAGGAAATCCTGACGACCTGACACTATGAGACTTCGGGCCCCCATCTCGCATTCCCTGCCGGAGCCGGGGTTTCCGGAGGGCCGGACCCGTGTGACAGTCGATCTCGATCAGTTTGTCCGTAATGTCCGGAAAGTGGCAGACTCCCTCCAGCCAAACGAGGGACTTCTTCCGGTCATCAAGGCCAATGCCTATGGGCATGGACTTCTTCCCATCATGAAGACCATTTCTTCGTTGGGGATTGACCGCGTGGCGGTGATGGGTGCCGACGAAGCCCTATCCCTGAGGCGGGGAGGTTTTTCAGGAACGATCGTTCTGCTGGGGGGATTCTCCGGAACGGAGCTTTCTCTCTGTTTTCAGGAACGCCTCACTCCCGTTCTCCATCACTCCGACCAGCTTCATCTTCTCAATCGTGATTCTCCCTCGGATAAATCTTTGGACCTCCACCTCAAGATAGATTCTGGAATGGGCCGTCTCGGCTTCCTCCCGGAAGATATCCCCGAGATCCTCGACCTCCTTACCCGGATTCCCCGCGCCAGGATAACGGGAATCATGACCCATTTTCCCCTCTCGGAAGACCGGAAAGATACCGAGGGCTGTCTCGACCTGTTCCGAAACACCGTCCTTCCCGCATTATCACATCCCTCTCTGACGAACCTTTCAGTCATCCACATGGCCAACAGCGGGGCCGTGATGCAGGGACTGACCTCGTTTCCGGTCAGGCATCCTTCCGGTCGACAGCTGACCTTTTGGGCCAGACCAGGTCTTATGCTCTATGGCCATCTTCCCCTTGCGGAGCACCCCGACTGGAGCGACATCGCCCCCATCTTCAAGGTCGAAGCGCGTCTGCTGTCTGTCAGGAGGATTCCCAAAGGCCATTCCGTCTCATACGGAAGAATGGAGGTTCTCTCGAGAGACAGCTGCGTGGGAATTCTCGGCATGGGGTATGCCGATGGATTGTCCCGCGGGCTCTCCGGCCGGGGCTGGGGCGTGGTCGACGGGAGGAAGGCGCCGTTTGCGGGAAGGGTGTGTATGGACATGGTGGCCGTTGACCTGACCGATCTGCCTCGGGAGCCGAAGGTTGGAGACTGGGTCGGAATCATCGATCCGAAGGATCCCGGATCCATGACGGTCGACCAGATGGCCCGCTGGACGGGAACGATTCCCTACGAGGTCCTTTGCCTGCTCGGTCACCGGTCGGACAGGAGGTTTGCTGGAGATGCCGCAAGGTCTCTTCAAGATGCTGAGTGATGGAATCACCGCCCTCCTGGCAGGCTCCGGAGCCCTTTTTCTTTTGGGCGTTCGGGGAATCCTGGGAGTGTTCCGCCCGGCCTTTCTTTTCAGGAACTTTCTCGAGCAGCTTTTGAAAATCGGCGCCGATTCGACGGTCGTGGTCGGAGTGACAGCCTTTTTTACGGGGATGGTACTGGCTCTCCAGGCGTGGATCGGGTTCAGGAAGTTCAACGCCGAAAGTCTTGTCGGAGCGGTCGTGACGCTGTCGATGACCCGGGAACTGGGCCCGGTCATCACAAGCCTCATGGTCACCGGACGTTCAGGATCGGCCATGGCGGCAGAACTTGGCAGCATGCGCGTCACCGAGCAGATCGACGCTCTGGAAAGTCTTGCCGTGAACCCCGTCGACTATCTGGTTACCCCGAGGTTTTACGCCTCCCTTGTGGCACTTCCCCTTCTGACAGCGCTGGCCGATCTTATCGGGATCGGGGGAGGGTACTTCGTCTCGGTCAAGTTGCTGGGCCTGTCTCCCCACCTCTATTTTCAGGAGATCCGGCATTATGTCGAACTGCACGATTTCCTGTCCGGGATCGTCAAGGCTGTCTTTTTCGGGGGGATCCTCTCCCTGTGGGCCTGTCGGACGGGATTTGTGGCCTCCGGAGGGGCGGCAGGGGTGGGCCGGGCGGTGACCCGATCCGTCGTCAGCGCCTCCATGAGCATCCTCGTCATCGATTATTTCCTGACGGCATGGCTGTTCTGATGTCTTTCCCTGCATCGATCGCCATTTCGAACCTTAGCAAAAAATTCGGAACACAGGAGGTCCTCCGGAACATCTCCTTTGAGGTTCCCCGAGGGCAGACTTATTGTATTATCGGAGGATCCGGCCAGGGGAAGTCGGTTCTGCTGAAACATGTCATGCGGCTGTTGTCTCCCGATTCGGGGGATGTCCTGGTCGACGGGGATTCGATCGTCGGGCTCTCGGGAAAGCCCCTGGACGATGTCCGCAAAAAAATGGGAATGGTCTTCCAGGAGTCGGCCCTGTTCGATTCAATGACCTGCCTTGAAAATGTCTCCTTCGGGCTGACAATGCACCGGAGAGACCTTTCGGAAAAGGAGATCGAGCGGATTGCCCGGGAAAAGATCCGCCTGGTCGGATTGTCGCGGGTGGAACACAAATACCCTTCCGAGATTTCCGGCGGAATGAAGAAAAGGGTCGGCATCGCCAGAGCCATTGCCCTGGAACCCGAAATTCTTCTGTACGACGAGCCGACCACGGGGCTCGACCCCGTCCTGGCGAGCTCGATCGACGAGTTGATCATCAAAATGAAGGCGGAGCTTCATGTGACGAGCCTCGTGATTACCCATGACATGAACAGCGCTTTCCGGATCTCCGACAGGATCCTGTTCCTATACCAGGGAAAAATTCATTTTTCCGGAACCTCCCAGGAGGTTCGGGAGACTAAGGACCCCGTTCTCGGACAGTTCGTCCGGGGCGAAACCGTCGGTCCCATTCCCGTTGTTGCCGAGGCAGATTCGTCAAGAACAAAAGACGTCAGGTAGTATTGTCACGATTTCTAATCGAAGGAGTCGGTCCTTGAAAGTGTCCGCCGAAACGCGGCTCGGTTTTTTTGTGCTGGTCGCGCTGGGGGTGATCGCCTTTCTTTCCATGCGCCTTGGCCATCATAACTTGAAACCGGACCACTCATTTGCTTTTTATGCCGAGTTTTCCTCCGTGGACGGACTTGAAAAAGGGACCGATGTGGAGGTGGCGGGCGTCAAGGTGGGAGAGGTCGACGCCATCATCCTGAGCCCTGCGGGCCTGGCGCGGGTCCGCATGCTGGTCAGCAAGAAAGTGGTCATCCCCTCCGATGCCCGGGCGATCATCTTTTCCAACGGTTTTTTAGGAAAGATGTATGTCGAGATCGAACCAGGCCCTTCAGGGATCAGACCCCGTCTTGACCCGGAAAGGGACCGGGAGCCTCCCGGAATCCTTCGCCGGATCTTTGGCGAAATTTCATGGCCCGACAGGGCCTGGGCCGACGAAGGAGGGTCCGGCGCTCCGGTTGCTCCTCCTTCAGCTCCCGCACCGTCTGCCAGTCCCGCCTCTCCCCCCGTTTCCAGCGATCCTTCGCCTTCCGGAGAACTCAAGCCGGGTGCGACTCTGGTCGCCCCGGGAACCACAGTGAGCGTCAACCGGCTTGTCAAAAAGCTCAACAAGATCGCCGACGACATCCAGGCAGTCTCCAACTCCCTCAAAGGGTCGATCGGGACAGCCCAGGGAAAAGAGCAGCTCCGGCGGACCCTCACGCATCTGGACGAGCTCACGACAAACCTCCGGGATTTTACGGTGAGTCTCAAGAAAAAATCTCCGGACATTCTCAACAAGGTCGACTCCATCGCCAACAAGATCGACAACGGGGTGGGTACGATCGGATCGCTGGTCAACAAGAACGACGTCTACGACAACGCCGACCAGTCCCTGGGACACCTGAACAGCATCCTGAAGAAGATCGACGACGGACAGGGAACGATCGGGAGGCTGGTCAACAATCCGGACGTCTATGACAACCTGTCGAAAACGCTCAAAAAGCTGTCGGGAGTCACGAACAAGGCGGACCGCATGGAGTTGAACGTCTGGATGCGGGGTTTCTACATGCCGAGGGCCGGGACGGCCGAAGGCTTCTTCACTCTCGATCTCTATCCCCGCTCGGACAAGTTTTACCGGATTCAGGTGGTGTCCACCACGAATCCTTACTATACCCAGACAACACCCTACACCCAGATCAACGGAAACTACGTGGCGGGACCGACCCAGGTCACCGGGACCACTCAAGGCATCAAGTTCAGCGTCGAGTTCGGGGAAAAGTTCGGAAATTTCGACGTAAGGGCCGGTCTGATACAGAACAGCTTCGGGTTCGGGGCGGACTACCAGATTTTCAAGAATCTCTTCCTCACCCTGACGGTCTACAATATCGGCACTTACGATCCGATGACCCCCAATCCCTATTCCCGTCTGTACCTGACCTACACGCTCTTCAACCACATCTGGCTAAATGCGGGGTACTACAACGCCTTCAACTCCAGCGTGGCCTCCCCTCTGGTAGGTGGCGGGATCATCCTGAACGACGAAACCCTCAAGTATCTTATCTCGGGCCATCTTCCCTGATTCCGGTTCAACAGGCCCGGAATTTGACGAAAGGGCGTCGGATCAGTATTCTGATAGGACAGAAAAAGAGTATGAAGGAACACTGGCAGGATAATCCCCCTGAGGTCCGGCTTTTTCGCAGGCCAAGGGGTGTGTTGTCTTTTTGATCATTCCAAGGATAGTTGATGACAGAGCGATACAGTCCTGAAGAGCAGCAGGCTCTTGAGATAGAGGGGACGTCCGGAGTCGACGACACCGGGCAGTCCTCGAAACCTTCCTCATCCTCCCCCGGTCAGGGAGCCCGTGACCACATCCTCATCCGTTTTCTTTCCTCCCTGATCCTCGCCATTGTCCTCTTCCTGACACTGGCTGTTCTGACGATCTTCGGGACATTCATCGAGCAGGGACGGGATCCATCCTTCTACCTCGCCTCCTATGGTCCCAAGTGGGGGCCCTGGATCCTGAATCTCAAGATCGACAACATCTACCATAGCTGGTATTACACGAGCCTTCTGGCGCTTCTTTGCGTCAATGCCCTGACTTGCGTCTACCGGCGTTTTCCGGTGACCATCCGTTCCCTGTTCAGGGAGCGGGTCAGCGTCAGCCGTGAATTTCTGAAGAAACAGAAGGAATATCAGGAGATCGAAATCTCCCGCTCTCCCGTTCCCGCCTCAGAGATTCCCTCACTGGTGGCGGATACCCTCAAGGCCCGGCATTACCAGGTCCAGAGATCGGCCGACGGGAAGGAAACCGCGATTTATGCGCACAAAGGGGTCCTCGGGCGTATCGGATCCCATGTCGCCCATCTTTCGGTTATCGTGATTCTGGCGGGCGGACTGCTGGGAAGCCTGACGGGATTCCGCTTGTTCGGGACCTTCTATGTGAACACGACCACCTTTATTCCCCAGGGGGGATGGGATCTCCGCGTCAACAAGTTCTGGATCACCCATTACAAGAACGGTATGGTCAAGTCCTATTTTAGCGATGTGGACATCCTCAAGGATGGCAAGATCCTGAAGCACAAGGTCATCCAGGTCAACCATCCGCTGGAGTTTCAGGGGCTTCGCTTTTACCAGGCGAGCTTCGGCGAGGCACCCGACCGCTTGGAGTCGGCCGACGTTATGGTTGTCGACAAAGAGAAAAAGCAATTTATCGGTCGATTCTCCCTGCCATGGGACAAGCTGACGCCGATTCCGAGAACTCCCTACACCCTGAAGGCGGTCCGGTACGTCTCTGATTTTGCCTTCGACCCCAAGACTGGCTCTGTCTTCACCCAGTCGGAAAAGCCCAAGAACCCCGCGGTCCAGATCGAGGTGTACCAGGACGGGAAACTCCTTGGAAGTCCTTGGCTTTTTTACAAATTTCCTCAGGTTCAGGTTCTGAAAAACGTTCCGGAATTTTTCATATTCGGAGGATATCATGCCCCTTTCTATACCGGGCTTGAGCTTGCGAAGGACCCCGGGGTTCCCGTCGTCTGGACAGGATCCTTCCTTCTTGTCGGAGGTCTTTTCCTGTCATCCTTCATCTTCCACCGGAAGATCTGGCTTCGGATCCGTCCGCACGGAGAGGGGCTTTCCCTTGCTGTCGGTGGATTCGGACACAAGGACAAGATCGGGTTTGAGAGAGAGTTCGAGGCGATCATCGCAGACCTGAAGACGGCGTTGTCGCCCCCCGACCGTCCCGCTCCGGAGCCTGTGTCCGGCGCGATGACGCAGCGGCCTTCCCTTTCTAATGGTTAGGATGGGGCGGTCCATGCAAGAATCTCCAACGAAAGAGACTCTCCCTGGAGCGGGAACTCCGGAGATCTTAATATGCTGAACACTGATCAAGGAGACTGGTGATGTCCCTTATTAACTCTGTCGGATCATCCTTCATACTTTATAACACCGTGATCGTCCTTTACCTTGCCGGAACCGTAGCTTATTTCCTCTTCCTGATCTCGCACCGGAAAGAGGTCGGCAAGATCGCTTCCACCGTGACTTTCTCGGGCTGGATCGTCAACACGGCCGCCCTTGTGGGGCGTGGCGTTGCGGACCATCATGCCCCCTGGTCCAATCTCTACGAAACCCTGTTCCTGTTCTCATGGGCCTCTGTACTTGGTTACATGGTCATGGAGTTCAAATACAAGGTCCGGGTAGCGGGAGCGTTTGTCCTGACACTCGTCATGTTTGCGGTCGGGGCTGCACGCATGCTCCCCTACCGCTATCAGATGGTCGAGCCCCTCAATCCGGCGCTCAATTCCTACTGGCTAAAAATTCATGTCTTTACGATGTTTCTTTCCTATGCGGCCTTTGGGATTTCGGCTGCGCTCGCCGGAATCTATCTCGCCAAGCGGCGCGCCGAAAAGAAAGGGTCGGTGGGCTGGATCCTTCAGGAGTTTCCTTCTGCGGAAGACCTTGACGACCTGACCTACAAATCCGTCCTCGTCGGCTTTCCCCTCCTGACACTGGGTGTCATCTTCGGGGCGATGTGGGCCTATGAGGCCTGGGGAGGCTACTGGTCCTGGGATCCCAAGGAGACGTGGTCTCTGATCACCTGGTTCGTCTATGCAGCCTACCTTCATGCCCGCATGACCCGGGGCCTTCGGGGAGCACCGAGCGCCTATTTTTCGATCCTCGGATTTGTGGCGGTCATCTTTTTATATTGGGGTGTCAGCTTCATCATCCCGGGCCTCCATGCCTACGCGGCTTAAGGGGGCGGGAGGAGGAAAATGAAAGGCGGAATGAAGGAAAAATGGCCTTACATCGTGGCCGCCGCGGTCGTTGTTCTCGTCATCGGCTATGTCATCAAGACGGCGAACATCACCCCGGTTTCTGTCGGGATGCTCGCCCCCGACTTCACCCTCTCCACCGTTGACGGAAAAACCGTCCATCTGTCGGATCTCAGGGGGAAGGTCGTGATGCTCAATTTTTGGGCGACCTGGTGCAAACCGTGCCGTCAGGAAATGCCCTCCATGGAGGAAATGTACCATGGGTTCAAGAATCTGGCGGGGGATCGCTTCGAGCTGGTCGCCGTCAATGAGAACAACGTTTTCTATCAGGGCAAGATCAGACCGTTTCTCACCAAGTACGGGATCGACTTTCCCGTTCCGGTGGACCCTCTGGGAAAGCTGGATCATTTGTACAAAATCACGGGGGTTCCCGAAACCTTCATCATCGACCAGAAGGGCGTCGTGGCGGAGCACGTGATAGGCCCGCGCGACTGGAGAATGAAGGACAGCCTGGTGACCGTACACAGTCTTCTCGATCATGGCCCCAGCTCTCCGGCAGCCTATCTTGCCGCCAAGAAGGATGCCGCATCAGGGACCTGACGGGATTCCCAGGAACGGGGACGCCGTGGTGGGGAAAAGAATGGCAGGGCCGTTTCATTACGCGCTGACCCTGTTTGTAGCGGGTGTTCTTTTTGTAATCGGTGAAGCGGCCACCGGGATGCCATCTGCATCCGGAGCCGGGTTGGAGGGGGATCTCTCCTCGCCTCCGGCTCTTCCCTCGATGGCTCTCAGAGATCTCTCGGGGCGGCGTGTCGACACCGCTCGTCTCGCCGGCCAACCGCTCCTGATTCTGAACTTCATGGCTCCATGGTGCGCCCCCTGCCTGAAGGAAATACCCACCCTCTCGAGGCTTGCCCGCACGTCGGAGGGAACGATCCGGATCCAGGGAGTCCTGGAAGGTCCGGTCGGGCCGGACGCTTTGAGAAGGTTTCTCGGGAAGGACGGAGGGGCCCCGTTCCCCCTCGTTCTGGACCCGTCCATGGCCTTTTCCCGGGCGATGGGCGTGCGTGGCCTCCCGACGACCTTTGTCGTCGACTCCGGAGGGCGCATCGTGAGCCGCGTCTCCGGAGCGGTCGACTGGAGTGACCCGCGCGTTCGACGCTACCTGAAGAGCTTCATTTCATCAAAGGCGGGTTTCTGATGTCCCATCATCCGATTTCCTGGACTCTGGCCTTCCTTGCAGGCCTTGTTTCCTTCGTCTCACCTTGCGTCCTTCCTATCGTGCCGTCCTATGTCTCCTATATTACGGGGCTTTCCTTCGAAGAGCTGACGGGCCGTTCTCAAACTTTGTCGCGTCAGGTGATTGTCCGGGAATCTCTTCTGCAAGCCCTGGTCTTCAGCCTCGGCTTTTCGACGCTCTTCATCGGATTCGGGGCCTCGGCCTCCTTTCTGGGAGAACTGCTTCTGACGTATCAGGACGTCATCCGCAAGCTCGGGGCGATCCTGATCATCCTCTTCGGCCTGTTCATTGCCGGCTGGCTTCGAATTCCCTTTCTGAACAAGGAACTTCATCTTCCCTTTCGCGGCAAGAAGGCGACCCTGTCAGGATCGTTTCTGGTCGGAATCGGTTTCGCCGCGGGATGGACCCCCTGCGTCGGCCCGATCCTGGGGGCGATCCTTTTTTATGCGGGGACTCAGGGGACGGTGATGAAAGGGGTCGTTCTTCTCTCCTTCTATTCCCTGGGATTGGCCATCCCCTTCATCCTTGCCTCTGTCCTTTTCAACCTTTTTCTGGGGAGTATGCGCTCCCTTCGGCAGTGGATGCCCTGGATCACCCGGTTTTCGGGGGGGTTCCTGGTGGTCATGGGCGCCCTGATCTTCACAAATGCCTTCACCATCATTTCTGCATTCCTGACCCAGCATCATATCGGCTGGACCCCCAACCTCTGACGCAGGACCGTCGATGACCGAAGCAACCAATCCCTCCGGCCAAAAGGCCCTCCGGCCGCTTGATGTGGAGGTTCTGGTCGTGGGTCTCGGCCCTGCCGGCAGCACGGCCCTCAGGACTCTGGCCGATGGCGGTGTCTCCGCCCTGGGAGTCGACCGGGCCGACTTTCCCCGTGAAAAACCCTGCGGAGGGGGAGTGTCCGCCCGTACGCTTCCTTTCCTGCCAGCAAATCTTTTGGACGAGCTTCCATACCAGACGACACAGGGGATCCGCCTGACGCTCCGTGGTACCCGGGAGCAATGTCAGGATTTCGGACGTCCGATCGCCTATCAGGTTCGGCGCGACCAGTTCGATCTGGCCCTCCTTGACCGGGCCCGCTTCTCCGGGGCCCAAATCATGACCGGAGTCCGGAGCATCCAGCTATTTCGCAGGGAGAATTGCTTCGAGGCGAAGATGGGGGAGAAGATCGTTCATGCCCGGGTTGTCATGGCGGCGGACGGGGCGACAAGCAAGGTTCTCAGGGATCTCGATCCAGCGTCGATGACGGAGGTGAGGGACAAGCCCCTCCTGCGTCCCTGGACCTCCGCCGAGGGATGGGCCTCTCTCCGGGACCCCATCGATGCGCGCTATGTCGCCATCGACCTCGGTCTCGTGGCGGGAGGGTATGCCTGGTCCTTTCCGAAAAAAGACTCTCTTTCGGGACTCGGGGTCGCGGGATTCCTTAAGCCTCTCGTGGATCCCCGGTCCGTGTTTGCACGTTACCTGGAGTCGAGCCAGGCCGACCTTGATGGGGGGGGTGTCTTCACATGGCCCCTTCCGAACTTCCGTTCGGCCCGCCATGGACGGGTGCCCGGGCTTTTTCTCGTGGGAGATGCCGGAGGGATCGTCGATCCCTTCCTCGGAGAAGGGATCTATTATGCGGTTCTTTCGGGGACCAGGGCGGCGGAATCCTATCTTCGGAGCCGGATCTCGCCGGAAGCCGGTTCGGATCTCCCCGAGCGCTCCGCGCGTGATTATGTCAATTGGCTGAACAGGGACATTTGGCCCGATTTCCGACAGGGATCACGACTTGCTAAAACGATTTACCGATTTCCGGGCTTCTTTTTTTCCTTGACGGGCCGCTATCCCAAGCTTCTGGAGCTGTACGCCTCGATTCTGACGGGAGACAGGGACTATCGCTCTTTTTCCAGGGAAATCATTCTCCGGGCCGTGGGAAAACTCCTTCCATTTCGTCGTCCTGCGGCCGGCCGAATCCTGTGATTCGCCGGCCATCCGTGCTCAACCGTCTTGTCTCGGGAAGCCGTTCCCTGGCGAATCGCCCGGTTTCAGACGGAAAGATCCGGCTGGATCGCTCCTGGGCCTTTTACGGAGTCTACCTCTTCTCTGCGGCAGGATTTTCAGGCGGCGTCCGGGTGGGTGGGATCTACGGGTCGGTCATTCTGGGTCTGTCGACAGTCTTTCTGGCCCTTCTGGTGACGCTTCTCCACGAACTGGGCCACCGGATGACGGCCCGGATGCTTCGGGTTCCCTACGATGGAGGCCGGCTTTCTTTCTGGGGAGGCTTCCCGGAGCATCGGGTCGACTTCGGGCCGCCAGGTCCGGCGACGATCGCCGTCCGTGCCGCTGGGCCGGCCGTCAATCTTCTTCTCTGGCAGATTTCCTTGTCGGTGCTGGCCTTCGCCGGGGGAGACTGGGCCTTTTTCTTCCCGCAGATCGCCTATCTTCTCCGGATATTCGCGAACCTGAATCTTCTCGTCGCCCTCCTGAACCTCTTCCCGGGCATTCCCTTTGACGCAGGCGTCATGGTTGGACTGGTCTTCTCACGGGCGACGGGAAAAGATCGTCCGGGGATGGGGAGCCTTCCGGAGAAACTGGGATGGGCTGGAGGCTTCATCCTCTCTCTGGGGGGACTTCTCCTGGTGGCCAGGGGACTGCTGGTTTCCGGATTCGGGGGACTGATACTCGGCTATCTCGTGCTGAATATTCTCATGGATTTCCGGGAGAGAAGCCGGATCGCCCAGATCCTGGAAGAAGAAGGGCTCGACCGGTGGCTGCTCCCCGTCCCCGCTCTCGTGAGACCGGAGATGTGGGTGCAGGAGGTGATCCTGGGCCCGTTCCTCCAGGGAGTCGAAGGCCGGGTCCCCGTCGTGTCGTCCGCGGAGGGGCGTTACCTGGGGGAGCTGTCCTGGGAGACTCTCCGGACGCGGTCTTTTTCCCAGTGGGACGGGGTCCGGGTCTCCGATCTGCCCGGGATCGTTCCGGGCCCCGTCATCGAGCAGGACGATTCCCCGAGCCGCATTCTCGAGCTCCTCGGCCGGCGCCCGGAGGGGCTCCCCGTCCTTCGGGACAGCCGCGTGACGGGATGGATGAAGCGGGAGCCCCTGGCACGCTCGGCGATGATCGAGGCCTATCTGGACCGGATTCCGATTCCTATACCAGGTCGAACGGATCGATTTGCCATTCCACCAGAATTTTCTTCCCCGGCCGGTAGTGTTCCCGGACCCGGGAAAGACGGTCATGGATCTCCCGGACAGTCGGAGCCTTGATCAGGATCTGTGCTCGGTAGCGGTTTTTGAGGCGGGTGGGAAGGGCGGGGATCGGACCGAAGATCCCGTTGCCCGGAATGGATGTGCCGAAGGGTGAGGGTTCGGCCAGAACCTCCCGGATGACCTCCTCCGTGGCCGACGACAAAATGACCGAGGCGACCCGGCAATAAGGAGGATAGCCCAGAAGGCGCCGCTCCTCGAGCAGGCTGGCATGGAAGGACCGGATGTCGTAGCTTTTGGCCCAACCGAAAATCGGATTCTCCGGTTCCCGTGTCACGAGCAGCACGCGTCCCCCCGACCGGTGGCGCCCGACGCGTCCCGCCAGCTGAATCCACAGGCCGAAGGCCCGTTCGCTCGCCCGATAGTCGGGGAAGGCCAGCATGCCGTCCGCTTCCAGAACCACTCCCAGGGTGACCCCCGGGAGATCGTGGCCTTTGGCCACCACCTGGGTCCCGATCAGAATCTCTCCCTCCCCTCTCCGGAACCCTTCGATTTTTTCCCAGGAATCCTCCTTCTGGTCCTGATCCAGGCGGACGACCCGCGCCTTTGGAAAAAGAGACCGAAGGTCCTCCTCGAGCTTCTGGGTGGCGATTCCTCGAAGGTCCAGGTTGCGTCCCCGGCAGGTCGGACACTGGCCGGGAACGGCGAAGGAGGCCGCACAGAAATGGCAGATCATCCGGCGTTCGGGAACCTTGTGAAGGATGAGCCTGACGGAGCAGGAGGGGCAGGAAACCTGGGCGTGGCAGTCCCGGCAGAGGAGAGTGGGGACGTATCCCCGCCGGTTTAACAGAATGACCCCCTGTTCCCCTCGCGAAAGCGTCTCGTTCAGGGCCTGGCGCACCTCGGTGGGAAGGGAAGCCGAGTCCCCCGACGGAAGGACGAGGTCGATGGGAGGGAGAGAGAATCCCCCGATCCGGCGGGGAAGACGAAGCGGGTGATATCGCCCCGAGGAGGCCTGGAACAGGGAATCGGAAAGAGGCGTCGCAGAGCCGAGAACAATGGGAATTCCCTCCTCCTGGGCCCGCTTGATGGCCAGGTTCCTCGCGTTGAAGGAAAGACCTTCGTAGGCTTGGTAGGATGGGTCGTGCTCCTCGTCGACGACGATCAGTCCCAGGTTTTGAAGAGGGGCGAAGAGGGCGGAGCGGGGTCCCACGACGATCCGGGTTCTTCCCGAAAGAATGCGGGCCCACCCCCGAGCGCGGGTGGCCGGGGTCTGGCGGCTGTGGATTGGAACGGTCTCCGGAGAGAGTTGTTCCATGGAGGCCTGAAGGGGGCCAACGAGCCCGATCTCGGGAGTCAGGACGAGAACGGTTTTTCCTTCGGAAAGGACTTTTCCGGCCATCTCCTGATAGAGACGGGTCTTGCCCGATCCCGTGATCCCCTCCAGAAGAAAAGGGACAAAGCCTTCCAAACCGCGCCGACTCTCCCATTCCGCAAGGGCCCGTTCCTGGTCGGGGGTCAGGGGAGGAAGAGGGTGAAGAGGGGAGGGGGCCTCTTCACCCTCTGTCTCCATCATCTCCTTCCAGAATCGGGAGACCAGGGTTCGTGCGGCCGAGAGCGAGGGGGGAAGGGCGAAACGGACCAGAGAGCCCAGGGGAATCCGATAATACCAGGATCCAAATTCGAGAAGAGGAAAAAGAGAGCCCGGCAGAATGGGGTGAAGGTCGGGGAGATCCGCGATTTCCCGGGTTTCTCCAGTCCAGGGGGGCCCCGCGGAGGGCCAGACGATCCCCGTGACCCGACGACGCCCGAGTGGGACGATCACCCGTGTCCCGGGAACGGGCCGGACGCAGTCTTCCGGGAGCCGATAGGTCAGGAAGGGGGATTCGAGAGGTTCGAGGGGCAGAACATTGAGGCGGGAGTCAGAGGGGCTTGATGTCGGGTGCATGTTTCAGTCGGGAAATTTCGAGGGCAAACTCTTCCGGATCCCTGAAGTTTTTGTAGACAGAAGCGAATCGGACATAGGCCACATGATCGATCCGGGAGAGATGGTCCATGACGAGTTCGCCGATCCGCTGGGAGGAAATCTCGGTCGAGGGAATTTCGGAGAGGGCCCGCTCGATGGTCCGGACAAGTTCCTCGATCGTTCCCGTCGGGACAGGCCTTTTCTGAAAGGCTCTCTGAAGCCCTTCGAGCAGCTTGTTCCGGTCGTAGGGTTCCCGTCTCCCGTCCTTCTTGACCACCATCGGAGCCGATTCCTGTACCCATTCGTATGTGGTGAAGCGATTCCGGCAGGAGGGGCACTCGCGCCGACGGCGGATACCCCGTCCGTCGGCGGTCAGCCGGGAGTCGATCACCTTCGAGTCGGCGGTGCGGCAGAAGGGACAGTTCATGAACGGGAGGAAGAGGAACTCTTCCGGATTTCTCCATAGATGGGAAAGCGGGAAAGAAGGTCGCCAACTTCTCTGGAGACGCGACGAAGGATCTCCTCCTTGCCCCGGCTTTCGAGGGCCTGGCGGATCCATCCCCCGACCAGGAGCATCTCCTCGGGGCCCAGTCCGCGTGTTGTCGCCGCGGGAGTTCCGATGCGGATGCCGCTGGTGATCGTCGGAGGCTTGTCGTCGAAGGGAACCGCGTTCTTGTTCACGAAAATGCCTGCCTGGGACAGATAGTGTTCGGCGTCTTTTCCGGTCAGGCCCTGGGGTCTCAGATCGATCAGGAGCAGGTGGTTGTCCGTTCCTCCGGTGAGCAGGCTATAGCCGGCCTCCGAGAGGGAGCGGGCGAGGACCCGGCAGTTTTCCAGAACCCGGCCCATGTAGTCCCGGAAGGAGGGGGCCAGGGCTTCGCTCAGCATCACCGCCTTGCCGGCCACGACATGCATCAGGGGTCCTCCCTGCATCATCGGAAAGACAGCCTTGTCGAGGGCCTTGGCCATCGGCTCGCGGGAGAAGGCCATTCCCCCCCGTGGGCCCCGGAGGGTCTTGTGTGTGGAGGTCGTGACGAAGTCGGCTACCGGGAAGGGGGAGGGATGCAGGCCCGCTGCCACGAGGCCGGCGATGTGGGCCATGTCCACGAGCAGGGTCGCCCCCACTTCATCGGCGATCGCCCGGAAGGGGGCGAAGTCGATGGTCCGGGGATAGGAGCTGGCTCCGGCGATGATGATTCGCGGCCGGTGCTCCCGGGCCTGGGCCCGGAGACCGTCGTAGTCTATCAGTCCGGTTTTCGGGTCGACCCCGTAGAAGACCGACTTGTAGTAGTGGCCCGAAAAGGAAACAGGGGATCCGTGGGTCAGATGTCCCCCGTGGGCGAGATTCATGCCGAGGATGGTGTCCCCCGGCTTGATCGACGCAAGATAAACGGCCATGTTGGCCTGGGATCCGGAGTGGGGCTGGACATTCACATGTTCCGCCCCGAAGAGGGTCCTGGCGCGGGAAATGGCCAGCTCCTCTACCTGGTCTACCGCCTCGCAGCCGGCGTAGTACCGCCGGCCGGGATAGCCCTCGGCGTACTTGTTGGTCATGACCGAGCCGACCGCCTCGAGGATGGAGGGGCTGACATAGTTCTCGGAGGCGATCAGGATCAGGCGATCCTGTTCCCGTTTGACTTCGTTCATGATCGCCTGATAGGTTTCGGGGTCTTTCTGTTCAAGCCAGAACATGGAATGTCGGTCCTCTCTCGATGATGGGGCGGACAGGAAAGGTTTTTTCCGTCGGCCGGATGTCTGTGTGCGGGGGATCGTGTTTCAGGAGAATCACGATCCCTCGAGGCGGGCGACCTTTTCCAGTCGACGGCCGTGACGGCCTCCCTCGAAAACGGTCGCCACGAAGATGTCGAACCAGGTGATGGCCTGGTCCGGAGCAATCTCCCGGCCCCCCATGGCGATGATGTTGGCGTTGTTGTGCTGCCGGGCGAGGCGGGCGGTACTGGCGTTATAAAGAAGTGCCGCGCGAGCGCCATGAATCTTGTTGGCGGCGATGCTCATGCCGATCCCGGTTCCGCAGACCAGAACGCCCAAAGATCCGGGGTCGGCGACGACCTCCCTGGCCACCTTTTCCGCGTAATCGGGATAATCGACCGACGCGTCGGTGTGGGTTCCCAGATCCTCGACGGCCAGCCCCCGGTTCTTGGCGTGGGCGAGGAGAATCTCCTTGAGTTCCCGTCCCGCATGGTCGGATCCGAAGTAAAAACGGGAGGGTGCGGCGCTGACGTTTGACATGAAGACATCGTTTCGTTTGATTATTGTGGCGACGGGTTTTGCCGGATGACAAATTTACCAGCCTACTTTAAGATTATAACATCGAAACGGGCGGGATGCGACCCTGACACCTCCGGGAAAACCCCGGAATTGCCGATGAAGGGATGGATGAAAGATGGAGAAATGGAGGATGCGCATTGCCGGCCCGGTGGTTCTCGCCCTCCTTTTCCTGTCCGGATGCACCGCGGATGCGTGGAACAATCCCCACGGGCTTCTGGGAGGGCTGTTCTCTCCTTCGAAGCCGGACTCGTCCCAGACGGTGACACCCTCCAGCTCCGAAACGACGACGAAAAGCCCACATTCCGGCTTCGGGACCGAACTTCAGCCCCCTACCTTTTCCCATGTTGTTCCCCTGAGCGAGGGGGACGGCATCTATCTCGAGTGGCGGCGCGTAAGCGATGTCACAGACTATCTCGTCTATAACGGCAATCGCCTGGTCGAAGACGTCCCGACAAACCAGGTTCGGATCACGGGACTCCTCCCCTGCACCCCCTACCAGTTCCGGATTTACAGCTCCAACGGAAAACGCGTCTCCAAAAACAGCCTTCTTGTGCGGGTCCACACCCGGGGTTGCCTCCGCACCCCCTAGCGTCTTTCCGGATCCGTCAGGAGAGGGAGCGGATGATCGGGCCCATGAGACGCCGCATCCGGGACTGGGTCCGTTCGAGGCTCAGGGTCGCGTCCACCACATGGAAGCCGTAATCCTCTTTCATGGACTCGTATTCCGAAAGAACGCGAGACTGAAAAAGAGTGTAGGATTCCCGGGGGTTCGGGGAGAGATTCATGTCCATTCCCGCCTCGTAAAACTTGATGGGGCGCGTCCGGGTGATGCGCTGGTAGGAGGTCTCGGGGTCGACCCGGAAGAAGAAGGTCAGGTCCGGAACGATGGCGAAGCTGAAATTCGAGACGAGCCATTTTCTGGGGATTCCCCGGGCGCAGTCCCGGGCGATGGCGGTGAAGATGTACCGGTCGGACAGGACGACCATTCCTGCCTCCATGGCCGGAAGAATCTCGTATGTGTACCGGAAGCTGAAGTCGGCGGCATGGAGCAGGCTGAACGCGTAAGGTGTCAGGACCTGCTTCTTCTTGGCCTTGCGGATGACGGGGGAAATGTCGGGGCTCGAGTTCCAGGAGCTCTTGAGAACGCCGAAGCCCCGGGACTGGAGATAGTCGGCGAGAAGATCCATCTGGGTGGACTTCCCCGATCCGTCGATTCCCTCGACGACGACGAGGCGTCCCGGATAGGAATGTGGAGGCGTGTGGCTCACCGGATCCCTTCCAAAAGATCCCCCCCCTTCCGGTGGGCGACCAGCAGGGTGTCGATCTTCGTCCGCAGGGATTTTTGCTGGCGGTGGATCGGGGCCATGGCGTCGATGGTCTCCATTCCGTGCTTCCTGGCCATTTCCCGATAGAGCTCGATGAGCCGGCGCTGGTAGATGACGAAGGAGTCCTTTTTGCGGCTCGAAAGATTCATGTCCATTCCCGCCTCGTAGTAGTCGAAGAAGCGCTCCTGCCGGGTCTTCCAGTGGATTCTCTCGAGGAGGGACTCGACCGGCAGATCGAGGTAGAAGGTCTTGGCCGGAGCGAGGGCGAAGTCGAAAATGTTCGCGATCCATTCCGGGGCGATTCCCCGAAGGATGGCCCGGCCGAAGACGGTGTAGACGTACTGCTCGGCGATCACGAGCTGCCCGGCCTCGAGCGCCGGAATGATCTGGTGCTCGAAGCGGTCGACGAAGTCGGCGGCATAGAGAAAGCTGAATGTGAGGGGGTCGAGAAAGTTCTGCTGCTTGAGGTCGGAGATGGCCCGGCGGATGAGCTCGACGGTGTTGCAGGCGGAGACGACCACCGCCACCCCTCGCGACAGATAATAGTGCTTCAGAAGTTCGGCCTGTGTGGTTTTTCCCGATCCGTCGGTGCCTTCGATGGCGATCAGGAGTCCGGGATACTGGGAGGTCCGTTCCAACAGGAATTTTCCTTGGAGAGTGGGTGGTGTGCCCGGTCCGGGGCTCGATACAAAAAGCTATCAGCCACGACCGGTAAAGTCAAGCAAGAGAGATCCCTCCCGCCCCGGTCGTGGCCGGCTTGCATTCCGTTTTCGCCGGGGGTATAGTTCGGGCGGAAACATTTTATCGGCCTGGGGCTCCGTTTCCGGCCTGTTCCCTTCTTCTCTTCCCTACCGGCAATGAAGCCGGGTCGCCTTTCAATTCAAGCGTCATCGAAGACGCCACACCGTTCATTCACGGAAAAATCCGTTCCTGGGAGAAATCCCGCTTCACCGAGGAGGGACCATGTCCGAGACTGTCTACGAGGTCATGCGGAGCCAGGGAATCACCCGAAGAAGCTTTCTCAAGTTCTGCAGCGTCATGGCCGCCGGCCTGTCGCTGGGGCCGGCCTATGTCTACGACATCGCACGGGCCCTTGAAACCAAGCCACGCCTCCCCGTCCTCTGGCTGCACGGACTCGAGTGCACCTGCTGCAGCGAATCCTTCATCCGTTCTTCCCATCCCCTGGCCAAGGATGTCATCCTGTCGATGATCTCGCTGGACTACGACGACACCCTCATGGCGGCGGCGGGCTTCCAGGCGGAGGCCTGCATCGACGATATCATGCAGAAATATCCCGGGGAATACATCCTGGCCGTCGAGGGGAATCCTCCGTTAAACGAGGACGGGATGTACTGCATCGTCGGAGGAAAACCTTTCGTCGAGCAGCTCAGGCGGGTCGCCGCGAAGGCCAAGGCCGTCATCGCGTGGGGCTCCTGTGCCTCGTGGGGATGCGTCCAGGCCGCGAAACCCAATCCGACACAGGCCACGCCCATCCACAAGGTCCTGACCGACCACCCGGTGATCAAGATCCCCGGGTGTCCCCCCATCGCCGAGGTGATGACCGGCGTCATCACCTACATCACCGCCTTCGGACGGCTTCCCGACCTCGACAGGGAAGGGCGTCCCAAGATGTTCTACAGCCAGCGAATCCACGACAAGTGCTATCGGCGGCCCAATTTCGACGCGGGCCAGTACGTCGAACGGTGGGACGACGAGGGGGCCCGGAAGGGCTATTGCCTTTACAAGGTCGGATGCAAGGGGCCGGTGACCTACAACGCCTGTTCGACGATCGGCTGGAACAACGGCGTCTCCTTCCCGATCAAGTCCGGCCACGGATGCATCGGGTGTTCCGAGAAGGATTTCTGGGACAATGGGCCTTTCTACAAGCATCTGTCCAACCTCGACGGCTTCGGGGTCGAGGCCGACGCCGACACCATCGGGATGGTCGCACTGGGGGCGGCGGGCGCCGGAGTGGCGGCCCATGCGGTCCTCACAGGGATACGAAAACCTGGACAGGAAGAGGGTCAGGACCGGCCCGGGGACAAGGGACAGGGTTGACCGAGGTCGACGACAAGGGAAGGAGCACATTCCATGAGTGTCTATGAAACGCAGGGATTCCGCCTCGACAACTCGGGGCGGCGGGTCGTGGTCGACCCCGTCACCCGGATCGAGGGCCATCTGAGGTGCGAGGTCAACATCGACCACGACAACGTGATCCGGAACGCGGTCAGCTCGGGAACCATGTGGCGGGGGATCGAGACGATCCTGAAGGGAAGGGATCCCCGCGATGCCTGGGCCTTCACCCAGCGGATCTGCGGGGTCTGCACGGGGGTTCATGCCCTGGTCTCTGTGCGGACGGTGGAGGATAGCTTGGGGATCCGGATCCCCGAAAACGCGAACATCATCCGGAACCTCATGCACGCCACACTTTTCGCCCAGGACCATCTGGTCCACTTCTACCATCTTCACGCCATGGACTGGGTGGATGTTCCGGATGCGCTCAAGGCCGATCCCCGCGAGACCTCCGCGATCGCCCAGAAAATTTCGCGCTGGCCGAATTCCTCTCCGGGATATTTCCGGGACGTCCAGAACCGCCTCAAAAAATTTGTCGAGTCGGGACAGCTGGGACCCTTCGCCAACGGATACTGGGGCAACGCCTCCTACCGGCTCCCTTCGGCGGTCAACCTCCTGGCGGTGACGCATTATCTCGAGGCGCTCGACTTCCAGAAGGATATCGTCAAGATCCAGACCATCTTCGGGGGAAAGAACCCCCACCCCAACTGGCTGGTGGGAGGCGTTCCGTGCGCGATCAACATCGACGGGGATCTTGCGGCCGGAGCGCCCCTCAACATGGAGCGTCTGAACTTCGTCTCGTCCATCATCGACCGGACGATCGCCTTCATCGACCAGGTCTACATTCCGGATCTCGTCGCCATCGCGTCCTATTACAAGAACTGGCTCTACGGAGCCGGCCTGTCGGGACAGAATGTCCTGGCTTACGGGGATTTTCCCGACCGGGCCAACAATGACAGTCCCGACAACCTGCTTCTTCCCCGCGGGGCCATCGTGAACGGAGATCTCTCCACCGTTCATCCCGTCGATCTCCGCAACCCCGAAGAGGTGAAGGAGTACGTCGTCCATTCCTGGTACCGCTATCCTGACGAGACGAAGGGCCTTCATCCCTGGGACGGAATCACCGATCCCCACTACGTTCTTGGGAAGAAGGCGAAAGGGACGCCCACCGACATCCAGGAGCTCGACGAGGAGGGAAAGTATTCCTTCATCAAGGCCCCCCGCTGGAAGGGCCACGCCATGGAGGTCGGCCCCCTGGCCCGCTGGATCGTCGGCTACGCCCTGAAAAAACCGGAGTTCAAGGAGCCTGTCGACAATCTGCTCGGAACGCTTGGCCTCCCGGTTTCGGCGCTCTTCTCCACCCTGGGGAGAACGGCAGCCCGGGGACTCGAGGCCTCCTGGGCCGCCCACAAGATGCGGTATTTCCACGACCGGCTCATGGCCAACATCCGGGCCGGGGACACGTCGACCGCCAACACCGAAAAATGGGAGCCGTCCACATGGTCCCGGGAGTGCAAGGGGGTGGGGTCCGGCGAAGCGCCACGAGGCGCCCTCGCTCACTGGATCCGGATCCGGGACGAAAAGATCGAAAATTACCAGGCCGTGGTCCCCACGACCTGGAATGCCTCTCCCCGCGATCCGAAGGGCCAGATCGGGGCCTACGAGGCGGCTCTCCTGAATACTCCGCTCTCGAACCCGAAGCAGCCGCTCGAGATCCTGCGGACACTGCACAGCTTCGATCCCTGCCTGGCCTGTTCGACCCACATCATGGGCCCGGCCGGCGAACCCCTTCACAGCGTCAAGGTCTGCTAGGACAGACGGGAGGGATAAATGAGAAGACGCGAACACGGGGAGTTCCTGACAGCCCCCGAGGACGAACGGGGCAGCTTCTATGTCTATGAGGCCCCCGTGCGGCTCTGGCACTGGATCAACGCCGGCTCGATCATCGCCCTGGCCGCGACCGGCCTCCTGATCGCCCATCCCTTCCCGAGCCTCATGGGAGAGGCCAGCCACCACTTCCTGATGGGGGATGTCCGCTTTGTCCATTTCGTGGCCGCATGGCTCTTCGGGGGAGGCTTCCTGGTCCGGTTCCTCTGGGCCCTTGCGGGAAACACCTATTCCCGGGAACTCTTTCATTTGCCACTGGGCGACCGTTCCTGGTGGGGCTCGCTCGCCTATGAGGCCCGCTGGAACCTCTTTCTCGAGAAGCGGGCCCGAAAATACTATGGTCACAACCCCCTGGCCCAGCTGTCCATGTTCGTTTTCTTCGTCCTGGGCAGCCTGCTCATGATTCTCACGGGGGGAGCCCTCTATGCCGAAGGTCTTGGAGACGGCTCCTGGGCCGACCGTCTTTTCGGATGGGTCACCCCCCTTGTCGGTCAGCCCCAAGATCTCCGGACGCTTCACCATCTGGGAATGTGGATCATCCTCGTCTTCGTGGTCGGGCACATCTACATGGCCGTACGCGAGGATATCGTGGGCCGGCAGACCTCGGTCGGGACGATGATCAGCGGCTTCAGGATCTTCCGGAAGTAGCGGAGGAAAGGGTGGAGAAAAATCTCCCGTCCGGGAGACGGATCCTTGTTCTGGGAATCGGCAACCTCCTTTGGGCCGACGAAGGGTTCGGGGTTCGTGCGGTCGAAGCCTTCGGGCGAACCTTTGATCTTCCCGCCTCCGTCCTCCTCATGGACGGAGGCACCCAGGGACTCCTGCTGATGCCCCATATCCAGGAGGCCACCCATCTTCTGATCTTCGATGCGGTCGACTTCGGACAGCCGCCCGGGACGATGGTCCTCAGAAGGAACGAGGAGGTTCCGGCCTATCTTCACTCGGGAAAGATGAGCCTTCACCAGACGGGCTTCCAGGAGGTGCTGGCCTTGTGTGATCTATTGGGCAGCCGTCCACCGGAGATGGCCCTCATCGGCCTCCAGCCCCTGGACTGGGATACCTTCGGAGGTGATCTGACCGCCGTGGCAAGAGACAGCCTTCCGCCGGCCCTTGATCTGGCGAAAGCGGTTCTCCGGGAGTGGGGAGCCGAACCCCGGCTCCGCCGGGACGGGACCCCCGGAGAGTTTCTGTTTCCCCGGGCTCTTCAGTCATCCGTCTAGAAAGGGATCAGGCCGTGTGTCTCGGACTCCCCATGCGCGTGATCACTCCCTCCTCCGAATTTTCCCTCCAGGCGACCTGCGAGGGACGGGGGGAGCGGCGCGTCGTCAATCTCGCACTTGTCGGTCCCCAGAGCGAAGGAAGCTGGGTCCTTGTCTTTTCCGACCACGCCCGGCGTGTCCTGGACCGGGAAGAGGCCCGGCAGATCGACCTGGCCCTCGACGCCTTGGCCGCGGCCGTTTCGGGGGAGACGGATTTCGACAGATTTTTTCCGGGACTTCCCTCCGCCCTGGACAGGAGGGAGCAAGGATGACCGGCCGGCCCACGGAGGAACGTCCGGAAGGGGAGCCGGTCACCCGCGCCCTGTTCTCGGCCCTCGAAAGAGTGGGTGCGGCTCTCGAACGGGCCTCGACCTCCCCCGCTCTTCCTGAGCGGCCCGAACTGGGGAATCTGACCCCCGACGAGCGCCGGAGGCTCGTCACCCTCCTGGGGGATGGTGAGATCTCCGGAACCGTCCAGTCCTTTGGCGGTGAAGCCGGAGGCCCCCTTTATCTTCGGGAATCGATCCACCCGGGGATCTGGCTGGTGGGGTCGAAGCCGGAGAATGGCGACGGGGTGGTTCTGTCCCATATCGAGGTCGGGAGGGCGCCCGGGATCCTGATTCAGACACCGGAGCCTTCCCCCTTCCTCGAATCGGGCGGCCTTGCCTCCGATGACCCGGTCGCTGACCGGCTTCGGCCGGGGCTCATGAACGCCCTGCCACTTCTGAAGGAAGCGTCCCACCATCTTGCGGAACACTCTCCGGACAAAAAGAACCACCGGATCTTTCTCAACAAGCTTCCTCTCTCGGAAGGGGACGCCGAATGGATCGACCGGGTCTGCGCGGGGGGGCGCATCGCCCTGGCGTCGAAGGGATACGGGGACTGCCGTGTGCTGTCGACCGGTTTTTCAGGGTTGTGGCGGGTCCTCTACAGGAATCCCGAGGGAATCCCCCTTCTCGACGCTCTTTGCGTCGCCGACATTCCCGACGAGGTCGCCGCCGCCCCGGAAGATGTCTCCCAGTCCCTCTCGGACTATCGGGACTTTCTGGAATGGGTCGCCCGGGACCTGTCGTGACAGAGCGGACGGGCGATCCCCCGGACGGCCTCCGTGCCGTCCTGGAGCCGGAGGGGGAGGCCGGCCCGGTCCGACTGTCCCTTTTTCCGAGGGATCTGTCCCATCAGCGCCTTCTCGAAGGGGTGGAGGAAAAGGAGGCGCTGGGTCGCCTCCGGTGTCTTTTTCACCTTTGCGGGAGGGCCCAGGAGCGATTGGCCTTCCATGCCATCCGGGCGGCCCTGAGGGAGCGGGTCGAAGAGGTCTTTTCCGACGGGGAGGTCCTTCGGGAAAGTCTGTTCGAGGGCTTGAGGGCCCTCCTCCTGCCGATGGCGGGCGAGGCGATTCTCCCTTCTTCGGAAAAGGAAGCCTGGAAACATCTTCGGGATCTCGGAAAGGAGCTGAACCCGGAGGGTTCCGATTTTTTCACGAAGTTCCGGGCCCTGCTAGAAGGCGTCGTTCTGGGGGAGGGCGCCTTGCGGTTCCTGGCCCGCGAAACGGCCCTGGACTGGGAGGAATGGCTCCGGGAGAGGCACTCACTCTCCCCGGTCGCCCGGCGGGCGGCTCTTCTCGCTCCCGAAGGGGAGGTGGCCGTCCCGATTCTCCCGGAGCTCTCCCTGACCAAGGCAGGCTTCGTGGAGCGGCTTGCCCGCGCCATGGACGACCGGGAATTCCTGTCATGGCCCCATCTGGCGGGGGAGGGCCGGGAGACCGGTTCTCTCGCCAGAGAGAGAGATCATCCTCTGGTTTGGGATCTCTGGAGGTCGGGGCGCACCCTGTCGGCCCGGCTGTCCGCCCGGCTTGTCGAACTCGCCCGCTGGTCCGGGGGGGAGAATGCCGGCGCGGTCGAAAAGATCCGGCTCGCGGAGATCCGTTCCCGCTCCCTGGGTGAGGGGGCGGGTATTGCCTGGGGCGAGACCTCCCGGGGACTTCTGGTCCACAGGTGGACCGTAAGGGACGGGAGGGTGAGGGAAGCCCGGATCCTGGCCCCCACGGAGTGGACCTTCGCTCCGGAAGGGGGCGCCTTTGCCTCCTGGTGTTCCGCCCTGTCCCGAAGGAGGATCTCCGGAAGGGGCCTTCGGGAGCTCGTAAGGGAGTCTTTGTGGGTCTTCGACCCCTGCGCCCCGGTCGTGGTACGGGAGCGCGGTCTCTCCGGAGAGCGGGAAGGCCGGAATGCATGAGCTTTCCCTGGTGATGAACCTCCTGGAAATCTGCGAGGCGGAAGCCATCCGGAGAGGATTCGAAAGGATCGACCGGGTCGTCCTGGAGGTCGGTGTGCTTTCGGGGGTCTCCGTTTCCGCCCTTACGTTCGGCTTCGAATCCGCGGTCCGGGGAACCGTCTTGGAATTCGCCGAACTCGAGATCCGGGAGATCCCGGGAACCGGGTGGTGTCTTCATTGCGAAGAGACGGTTCCTCTGGTGGAGCCCTTTCGGAGCTGTCCCGGATGCGGGGCCTCCGGGGTTCTTCCCACGGGGGGAACGGAGTTCCGTCTTTGCGAGCTGATCGTGAGCGACAATCGGGCCGGAGGCCATTCCGTCCAAGGAGGGGGATGATGTGCGTGGAGTGCGGGTGCGGGTCTCAAGGGGGCGAGAAGCGGCATGGGCGACTCCTGCCCCACCACCATCACGACGAAGGGAATCATTTGGACTCTCACGATTCCCACGGACCGAAGGAGGGTGGGAACCGCCGGAGAATTTCCGTCGAGCAGGACATCCTGTCGAAAAACAACCGCCTCGCCCGTGACAACCGTGATTTTTTCAGGGCGCACGGCATCCTCGTCCTGAATCTTCTCTCCAGTCCGGGATCGGGAAAGACAACCCTCCTCGAACGGACCATCGGCGCACTGGGGGACAGGCTCCCCCTGGCGGTCATCGAAGGAGACCAGGAGACGAGCCGGGATGCGGACCGGATCCGCCGGATGGGGGTTCCAGCGGTCCAGATCAACACGGGAGCCGGCTGCCATCTCGACGCCCACCAGGTGGCCCACGCCGTAGGGGAGCTCTCGCTCCTCCCCGGGATGGTCCTGGTCATCGAGAATGTCGGGAACCTGGTCTGTCCGGCCCTCTTCGACCTTGGAGAGACGGTCCGGGTCGTCCTTTTTTCGGTGACGGAGGGGGAAGACAAGCCTCTCAAGTATCCCCGGATCTTCCGGGACGCCGATCTGACCCTTCTCACCAAGGCTGACCTTCTTCCCCACCTGGATTTCGAGTGGGACATGGCCATAAACGCGCTCCGGTCCGTCAATCCCCGGGGAGAAATCCTCTCCCTCTCCTCCCGGACAGGGGAAGGGATGGAGGGCTGGCTGTCATGGCTCTCTGCACGGCGGGCGGGGGTCGGGACAGTTCCGGACCTCCCGGCCTGAAGCGGAAAAATTGTGGATCCCAGTCCTCACGAACCGGAGGTTCCGGCATCCCTCGAAGGGCTTGCGGAGATGGCGCGAATCTCCCTTGCGATTTCCGGGCGGGTCCAGGGCGTGGGTTTTCGCCCTTTCGTCGTCCGGCTCGCCCGGGGACTCTCCCTCTCGGGATCGGTGGCGAACGTCCCGGAGGGGGTTTGCCTGGAGATCCAGGGAAGCCGGACCCGGCTTGGACGCTTCCTGGAGGCGCTCGGGTCGGAGCTCCCCCCCGGTGCCCGGATCGACAGCATCCGTCGCGAAGAGTGCCCGTTCAGGAGGAACGAGTCATCCTTCGTCCTCCGGAACTCCCGGAGGGGGATTCGGGGGGACGGGAAGGATCTCTCGTCCCTTCGGCCGGATACGGCCGTCTGTTCCGACTGTCTAAGGGAGCTCTTCGACCCGGGCAATCGTCGCTTCCGTTATCCGCTGATTTCCTGCACCGTCTGCGGTCCCCGGTATTCGATCGCCCTGCGGCCGCCCTTCGACCGTTGCCGGACCACCCTCCGGCGTTTTCCCCTGTGTCCGGAATGCCGGAGGGAGTATGGAGATCCGGCCGACCGGCGCTATCACGCCCAGACCATCGGCTGCCCGGACTGCGGTCCGAAAACCTGGTTTCTGGAGGGAGACGGCCGGAAAAAAAAGGGGGTCGGCTGTCTGGAGGAGGCGGGGCGCCGCCTCCGGTCCGGCGGGGTGCTGGTGCTCAAGGGACTCGGTGGTTTTCACCTGGCCTGCGATGCCGGAAATCGGGAGGGGATTGACCGGATCCGGGAGCTCAAGGGCCGTCCGGAAAAGCCCCTGGCCGTGATGGTTGGATCTGTCGCCACAGCGGGAGAGCTGGCCCGCATTTCACCGTCGGCCCGTCGGCTTCTTCTCTCACCGGAGAACCCGATCGTCCTGCTTCCCTTCAGGAAGGGGGCTCCGGTCGTCCTGGACCGGCTCGCCCCCGGTCTCGACAGGATCGGACTTTTTCTTCCCTCGACCCCGATCCATCACCTTCTCTTCGGGGAGACGGGTCAGTCCCTTCCGACTCTCGTCATGACCAGCGCCAATCCGGAAGGGCAGCCGATCGCCGCGTCGCTTGTCGAGGTTCTGGGATACTTCCGGGGTCGGGTGGATGGCCTCCTCGTCCACGGACGCCCGATCCGGGAACGCCAGGACGACAGTCTGACTGTTCCGGACAGGCGGGGGACCGTGCTGCTCCGCCGGTCCCGGGGATGGGTTCCCGCCTCATTTTCTATCCTCCGGAGACGCTGCCCTCTGTCGGAGCCGGTCGTCCTGGCCCTGGGCGGCCACCAGAAGACCGCTCCCTGCAGGATCCGGAAGGGGAGGGCCCTGGTCCTGCCCCATCTGGGCGACCTCGACACTCCGGAGAGCCGCGAGCTTTTCAGGAAGACCCTGGAACGATTCGTCGAGCGGGACGGGGGACCTCCGACCCATCTGGCCTGCGATCTCCATCCCGACTTTCCGTCCACCCGGATGGCCTTCGACATGGGGGAGGAGTGGGGGATCCCTGTGATTCCTGTCCAGCATCACCACGCTCATGTGGCTTCGGTGATGGCAGACAGGGGAATCTGTGGTCCGGTCCTGGGTCTCGCGCTGGACGGATTCGGTCTGGGGTCGGACGGGAGCTTCTGGGGAGGGGAGCTGCTCCGGGTAGAGCGATCCGGCTGGACGCGTCTGGGTCATTTCGCCCCCTTTCCCGTTCCGGGAGGGGCCCGGGCCTTCCGGGAGCCCTGGCGCATGGGAGTGGTCGCTCTCCACGCCCTTGGCCGGGGGGAGGAGGCGGTACGGCGTTTCCGGAACCCTCGCGCCGGAGAGATCCTGGCCCTTCTCGAAGGAGGCCGTTCCGGACTCATTCCCCAGACCTCGAGCGCCGGGCGGCTCTTCGATACGGTCTACGCCCTGCTCGGAGGACGGGAACATCTTTCGTACGAGGGGCAGGGGGCGATGGAGCTCGAATCCTGGGCCCGAAAGGGGCGCACGGATCCGGCAGAGAGGCTCGGACGGTTCCACCGGATCAAGGCGGGAATCCTCGATTTCCGTCCCCTTCTCGCCCGTCTCGCCGGGGAATCCTCCCGGGAAGACGGCGCCCGCCTTTTTCACGAGGCGATCGCGACGGGGCTCTCGGAATGGGTTCTCGACGGGAGGTCCCGCACGGGCCTGTCGACCGTCCTCCTGTCCGGAGGGGTCTTCCAGAATCGCCTTTTGGCCGGATTGTTTCGCCGGCGGCTCGAAGGAAAAGGCGTCATGGTCATCGAGCCGGTGAGGGTTCCGGCGAACGACGGGGGGTTGGCCTTGGGTCAGGCCTGGACCGTGTGGGCTCCGGAGGCAAGTCCTTCGCATTAGAAAACAATGGAAATTATGAGGAGAGCGACCGATGTGTCTTGCCGTTCCGGCACTGGTGGAGGAGGTTCTCGGGGATTCGCGGGCCCGGGTGCGTCTGGGGGGCGTTCTTCAGGATATCTCGACCGTCCTGGTCGAGGATCTCCGGAAGGGGGACTATGTAATCGTCCACGTCGGATTCGCCCTGAGCCGGCTCGACCGGGACGAGGCGCAGAAGACCCTGGACCTCATGCGCGAAGCCGCCGGCTTCGAAGGAGGTGCCTGATGTCCGATCTCCGCTACATCGAATCCTTCCGGGATCCGGACATTGGGCGATCCCTGCTGGCCGCTCTGGCACTCGCGGCGAATCAGCTTCCCCGCTCTCCGGTCCGGATCATGGAGTTCTGCGGAGGCCACACCCACGCCTTTCACCGGTTCGGCCTTCTCGAACTGCTCCCCCCTCAAATCCGCATGGTCCACGGTCCGGGATGCCCGGTCTGCGTCCTGCCGAAGGGGCGCATCGACACGGCCATCGGCCTCGCCCTCGAAAAAAAGGTGGTGCTCGCGGTCTATGGGGATGTTCTCCGTGTCCCGGGCTCCCACGGCATGACCCTCATGAAGGCCCGCGCCAGAGGAGCGGACGTCCGGATCGTCGTCTCGGCCATGGATGCCCTGGCCCTGGCGGAGGTTCTCCCCGACCGGGAAATCGTCTTCTTCGCCATCGGATTCGAGACGACGACTCCCCCCACCGCGGCTGTGATCCTCGAAGCACGCCGGAGGAATCTCCGGAACTTTTCCGTCTTTGCAAACCATGTCCTGACTCCCCCCGCCATGGAAGCCATTTTGTCCGGGACCGCCCTGGACGGCATCGTCGGGCCGTCCCATGTCAGTACGGTCATCGGCACCCGGGCCTACGACTTTGTGTCCCGGAACCACAGGATTCCCCTTGTGGTGGCCGGCTTCGAGCCCCTGGACATCCTGCTGGCCCTCCGCATGCTCCTCGTCCAGATTGCGGAGGGGCGGGCGGAAGTGGAAAACGAATACGCGCGCGCAGTGGTGCCGCAAGGAAATCCCCGATCTCTCGAGCTGATCGAAAGGGTATTCGAAAGGGCGTCCTTCTTCGAATGGCGTGGGCTTGGAGCCTTGCCCCGGAGTGGCCTGGCAATACGGGAGGAGTTCGGATTCCTTGACGCCCAAAGGCGTTTCTCGGTCGAGGTCGGTCAGGTCTCCGACCCGGGGATCTGCGAATGCGGGGAGATCCTGAAGGGAGCCAAGGGCCCCCGGGATTGCCGGATATTCGGGACTCTCTGCACTCCCGACACGCCGGTCGGGGCCTGCATGGTCAGTGCCGAAGGGGCCTGTGCGGCCGTTTTTCACTATGGGGACCGGGAAGGGGCCGTCTCTTGAGCGGGGGGCGGGGAGCGCTGGGGGTCCGGCTCGACCTTGAAAAAGGGCGCGTGGAGATGGTCCATGGCAGCGGGGGACGGGCTTCGGCCCAGCTGGTGGAGGAGCTCTTCATCCCGGCGTTCGACAATCCGTGGCTCCGGATGGCGGGAGACCAGGCCCAGCTCGACCTGCCGGAGGGACGATGGGCCATGAGCACCGATTCCTTCGTGGTATCTCCCTACTTCTTTCCGGGGGGAGATATCGGATCCCTCTCCATTCACGGGACGGTCAACGATCTGGCCATGGGAGGTGCCCGTCCGCTCTATCTGACGGCGGGGTTCGTCCTCGAGGAGGGATTCCCTCTTTCGGACCTTGTCCGGATCCTCCGGAGCATGGGGACGGCGGCCAGGGAGTGCGGCGTGTCTCTGGTGGCAGGAGACACCAAGGTGGTGGAACGCGGCAAGGGGGACGGCATCTACATCAACACCTCCGGAATCGGACGGATTCCGGCCGGAGTCAGCCTCGATCCATCCGGCATCCGTCCGGGTGATGAAATCCTCATCTCGGGGCCGGTCGGCGATCACGGGGCCACCGTCCTGGCCGCCCGGGAGGAAGGAAGGATCGCAACGTCCCTTCGCTCGGACTCAGCACCTCTTGACGGGCTAGTCGCGGCGATGCTCGTCTCCGGTCCGGGTCTCGTCTGCCTCCGGGATCCGACCCGGGGGGGGGTGGCCTCCACCCTGAACGAGTGGGCCCGGATTTCGGGTCTGTGCTTCGAGATCGAGGAGTCCGGGCTTCAGGTCCGTCCCGAGGTCCGGGGGATTTCCGAGCTTCTGGGGATCGACCCTCTCTATCTGGCCAACGAAGGCCGACTCATGGGAGTTTGCCGGCCCGAGGCCGCTGACCGGCTCCTGTCGGCCCTGCGCTCCAATCCGTCGGGTCGTGAGGCGACGCGGATCGGAAGGGTCGAGAAAGGAAGGCCGGGCCGCCCGGAGGGAACCGTCCGTATGAAGACCCTCATGGGCGGAACCCGGACGGTGGACTGGCTTCTCGGGGATCCCCTCCCCCGGATTTGCTAGAAAGGAGGCACAGGATGACAGGCCTTTCAGGAGTGGCCGCCGGAAGCGTCATTCTTGTCACGATGGCTCTGGGGATGGGATTCCGCCACGGTCTAGATCCCGACCATCTGACGGCCATCGATGCCATCCTCCGGTTCCAGTCGGTCCGGAAAAGGAGGGTGGTCCGGTGGTCCGGTCTCTTTTTTTCCATGGGCCACGGGGTGGTCGTCATGACCCTCGGAGCCTGCATTCTCACTTTGGCTCTTCGTGTCCGGGTTCCTGCGGCCCTCTCCCTCGCCGGAGGTCTCGTTTCGGGGATTTTTCTCCTGGGCATGGCCGGGGCCAACGGTCTCTTTCTGGCCCGCTCGGAGGCGACGGTCCCTTTCGTTCCGGTGGGGTTCAGGGCCCGTCTTCTCCTCCGGGGCCTCCCCCTCGACAGGCCCGTCTTTCTCGTTTTTTTGGGAATGCTCTTTGCCGTTTCCTTCGACACCTTCTCCCAGACGGTGTTTTTTTCTCTGGCCGCCTCCTCCCTGGGAGGAAGGGGGGAGGGCCTGGCCGTAGGAGCGGCCTTCGTTCTGGGGATGTGTCTTTCCGACGGAGCGAATGGGCTATGGATCGCCCGGCTGATCGAACGATCCGACCGTCAGGGCGTCCGGCTTTCCCGCGTCATGGGATGGTCAGTGGTTCTCCTGAGCCTCCTCGTCGGGTTTTTTGTTCTTTCCACAAGCTTAACGAAAAACGTCATTCCCGATTCTCCGATGGGGGAAACCCTGACTGGGATCGGGGTGATTCTGCTCCTGTCCCTGGCCTACCTTCTCGGAAGCCGCCTTGTCCGGGACAGAGCCTCTTGAGCGCCCGCCTTTCCTGAAGTTCTCCCGAAAAAATCCGGCCGGTTTTCCCGGTCCTGCCATGAATACTCCGTTTGTTCTCCGGGAAAGGATCAGGAGGGTCTGTGCCTGGCAGGGAATGGGCCAAAGGGGATCAGGATTCGCGGCCGGTTCCCGCCTCGGAGAACCACTGGACCGACAAGGGGTGCCCCAGTCCCAGGTCCCGGCTTTCGGTAGATGACAGGGACAGCGATTCGTCCGATTCCTCAAGATCCCGGGGCAGAACTCTGAGAACGGGAGTCCGGTAGGACAAGGTGGCGGAATCTCCGCCCGAGGCGAGGAGGATGTCCCGCGCCAGGCCGAGGAGGGGGTTCAGAATCCCGAGAAGGCGCTGGTCATCCTTGTTCAGATGACGAAGGTAGGGGTGCCCTTTCTTTTTGGGTCGGCCCGACCTGTCCTCCGTCTGGCTGAGGATGAGACCGCAAAGGAGGCGGTCTCGCTGGGAAAGGCCGGGAAGATCCCCGTGGAGAAGGAGGTCCCAGAGCTCCCGCATGTTGGGGGAGGGGTTGTGAAAGACGGGGAGCAGGGCCAGGGTCCCGATCATGTCGCAAAGAAGGGGGAGCCTCCCCGAAGGGAGGCCGGAGGGGAAGATGAGCCGAAGAAGTTCGTGGAGGGTATCCCGAAGGGGTTTCGAATCCCGGATGCGCCCGTAGCGCCGGGCGATTCTCCGGAGAGTGTTCCGGCTCACCGGACCCTCCTCTCCGCCTTCTGTCTTCTGATAGTATTCCATGAAGAGGCCCTGCCGGAGACCATAATGGGAAAAGGTCAGTACGGGAGCTCCGGAGAGGGATGTGATCGCGGAGATGACGGCCAGTCCCGCGGGAAGAATGTCGGAGCGGTCGGCCCCGATGTTGAGAGTCCGCGCCTGTTCCGGGGTCAGCCGGCGGCCGGTCCGTTTCACGATGCGGGCCGCCTCCCGGGACGGGATTTCATAATGGTGGATGTCGGGATAGAAGGGGTAGGAGCGGAGCTTCTGCGAGATGCGAGCGAGCTGGCGGGCGGTCCCTCCCACTCCGACCAGGGCCGGAAAGGGACGGGTGAAGAGGCCGCTTTCCTCGAGGACGGAGGCGATGTGGCGCTCCATCCTTTTCCATTCGGCCTGCGACGGGCGCCCCCTGTTCTCGAAGAACATTTCAGTGAGCCGCACCGCCCCCAGGGGAAGGGTCAGGATTTTTCTCGGGTGATGTCCATGAAGGTCGATCAGTTCGGCGCTTCCCCCGCCGATATCGAAAACGAGAGCGTCCCCCTTGTCGAAGCCGTTCTGGACGCCCAGGCAGCTGTAGGATCCTTCCTGCTCTCCGTCGAGAATTTCGACAGGCGCTTCCAGGGAGGCCGAAAGCCGCGAGAGGACCTCCTCGCGATTTCTGGCGTCCCGGACGGCCGAGGTGGCGACGCAGCGAAGCTCATCGGCTTGGTGGAGGGCGATCCTTTTCCGAAAATCCGTGAGGGCCCTTGAAGCCCGTTCGATGGCCTCCGGCGTGATCGTCAGGGAAGGGTACATCCCCGAGGCGATCCGGGCGGAGCTCTTGTAGCGGGCGACTGTCCAGAAATCTCCTCCGCGCATGGCCACGATCTCAAGACGCATGGAGTTCGATCCGATGTCGATGAGGGCGATTTTGTGGAGGCTCATGGACTGATTGTGCCACAGGTCAGGACGACTTCCAAGGAGAGTACCCGGCATTCGGCTCCTTGCCGATTGATCCCGGGAAATCTTGCGTTATAATTGGAAAACTGATCAGGGGGCGTATGGCCTTTCCCAAACGGCGGCGGGTCACGCCTCTTCCACGTCATCATCCGAAAGGACCGGAATGTCGGAGTATTCCCTTCCTGCCAAGGAACGCAAGCAAGACGTCGTCCAGAACATGTTCACATCGGCAGCCAAGGCCTACGACCTCAACAATTCGGTTCTGAGCCTGGGCCAGCACCACCGATGGAAGCGCCTGACGATCGACCTTCTGAAAATCGAAAAAGGACAGGTCATTCTGGATCTGTGCGGAGGAACCGCCGATCTGTCTCTTCTGGCCGCCGAAAAGGCGGGGGGAGATGGGCTTGTCATGACCGTCGATCTCAACATGGCGATGCTCCGGGTTGGTCTTTCCAAGGCCCGCTCCCGTGTCATCGACGGCCTCAAGGAAAGGATGAGCCGTGCGCGGCCGGTCATGATCCAGGCCAATGCGGAAAGCATCCCCCTTCCCTCCGGTACGGTCGACCGTCTGACGGTGGGGTTCGGGCTCAGAAATGTGACCAATCTCGACGTGGCCCTGGCTGAAATTTACAGGGTCCTGAAGCCGGGCGGGCGCTTTGCCTGCCTGGAGTTTTCCCATCCCGTGAACGCCCTTTGGGATGGATTGTACCGCTTCTATTCCTTCTTCATCCTGCCGAAGATCGGCAAATGGATATCCAGGGACAATACAGGGATCTACGAGTACCTGCCCGCATCGATCGCAAAATTTCCGGATCAGGAGAGTTTTAGCGAGACGATCAGGAAGGCCGGCTTTTCAAATGTCGTCTACCGGAATCTGTCGGGAGGGATCGTCGCGATCCATATGGGAGAAAAGTAATGGAGGTAAAAGAGTTGCCCATGGTGGCGGGGACGGGAGATCGTCCGTCCAGCCTGTACCGGAGGGTTCTTTTCGTCTGGCTTCCCGTTCGCCCGATCTTTCCCGTGGGGATCGGATACCTTGCGAACTGGATTCACCGGGAGCATCCGGAAGTCGCGCTCGAGGTCCTCGACCTGACCCGCTTCGAAGAGGCCGACCAGATGCCCGCACTGACGAAAAAAATTGCGGAGTTTTCCCCTGACCTTCTCGCCTATTCCTGGCGGGACGTCCAGATATTCGCTCCCCACGAGGGAGACAATTCCCTCCGGCGGGCCTTCGAATTCTATTACTCCCCCAACCTTCTCACCCGGGCTTACGCCGCGTTGGACGGGGTTCGCATGGTCTGGAAATACCGTTCGGAATTCCACAAGAAGCTTCGCTTCATCAAGGAGGGCGTCCGAAGGGCTCCGAAGGCCCGCGTCATGGTCGGGGGCGGGGCCTTTTCGGTTTTCGCCGAACAGATCATCCGCCTGCTTCCGGAAGGCGTGATCGGGGTGGTGGGGGAGGGAGAGACGGCCCTGATCAAGACCCTCGAAGGGCGTCCGGTCGATGACGAACGCGTCATCACCCGGAAGGGTACGCAGATCGTTTTGGGAAAGAAGGCGGGGGCAGTGGAAATACGGCGTGCTCCTTTCGATCTGGCCTATCTCGAATCCGTATTCCCGGGCCACGAGATGTATCACGGCAAAACCGTCGGAATCCAGACCAAGCGTGGCTGTCCTTACGGATGCTCCTTCTGTCTGTATACCTATATCGAGGGAAAGCGGGTCTACTACCGTGATCCGGAAGACGTGGTGGACGAGATCCGCCAGTATCGGGACCGATGGGGAATCCGGAACTTCTGGTTTGCAGACGCCCAGTTCATTCCTGGCGTCAAGGCGGTTCCCGAGGCCATTGCCCTTCTCACGGCCCTCCGGGACAGTCGCCTCGACATCACCTGGAGCGGCTATATCCGGACCAGTCTCATTTCTCCGGAAATGGCGCGGCTGATGGTGGAGTCAGGAATGGGAGACCTCGAAGTGGCGATCACCTCCGGCTCCCAGGAGATTCTGGACTCCCTCAAGATGGGCTTCCGACTGGAAGGACTGATGGAAGGATGCAGAAACCTCAAGGCCGCCGGATACAAGGGAAAGATCATCCTGAATTACTCCCTGAACGCGCCGGGCGAGACACCGGAATCACTGGCCGAGGCCGTCGAAAGCTACGAGGCCATCTGCGGCATCTTCGGACCGGAGAATGTCTATCCTATGGTCTTTTTCCTGGCGGTCCAGCCCCACACGAGCTTCGAGAAGCGTCTCATGCGTGAGGGGTGGCTCGACCCCGACTACGATCCCATTTCGCTGAACCCGTGGACCATCCGCAAGCTCCTCTACAATCCGGGCCCCCTCGGGGAGCTGATCGCGAAGGCCTGTCTTCTGGCTTGGGACATCGAGCCCATGGCGATGGGACGGGTTGTGATGCGTGAGATCAAGAAATCCCTCGGTGCCGTCGGAATATCCTCCAAGGGGTCGGTCGTGGTCCAGGCTTCGTGAGCGAAAAAGCGGAGAGCGAGTCCATGGAGGCGGTCCTCGAGGAACCTCTTCCTCCCGGATTTCCGCTTCTTCCGGGACCCTTTCGAATGCTTCTGGGTCTGGACGGAACCCTGACCCGTTCCCTGACCTTTCTTTCGGGGGAGAGGGTCGAGGTCGAGACCGTTCTCCTCCCGGATGCTCCCGAGGGGATCAGGAAGGTTTATCTTCGGGTGCCCTCGATCGGCCGGCTCGTCTTTGCGAGGACGCGCCTCCTTTCCATCCCGTCGCGGGAGGAGGCTCCATGGATTGCCTCTCTCATGCGCGGGGATCTTCCCATCGGCCAGTCGATGGAGGCCCGGTACGGACCCCTGACCAAGGACGAGTTTTCCGTTTTCTCCGTCTCCACCCCCTTCGATCCCCACGGGCCCCGGGAGTCTGGAGGGACATGGGCTCGCTCCTACCGGATGCGGACCCGCGAGGGACTCGCCCTCCGGATCGAGGAGTTCTTCCTGGACGCTCTTTTTCGGCTTGCCGGCGGAGGCGGCCTATGACTCGGCGTTTTTCAGCGACTCTGGATCTGATTCGCTTCGACAGGCCCATCGGCTGGGTTCTTCTTTTTCTCCCGGCGGGATGGGCCCTTCTCCTTGCACGTCCTGGAGAGGTCCCTTGGAAATGGGTCGCCGTCTTTCTCGCAGGCGCCTTCCTGACCCGTTCTGCGGGTTGCGTCGTGAACGACATCTTCGACAGGAAGATCGACCGGGAGGTAGCCCGGACCAGAATGCGGCCCCTGGCCGACGGACGCCTCTCCGTCGCTTGGGCCCTCGGGGTTTTTCTTCTTCTGACCCTCCTCTCGGCCTCCCTTCTCACATTTTTTTCGGCAAAGGCCATCCTGGTGGCAGTCGCGGGATATGGTTCTGCGGTGGTCTATCCGCTCATGAAGCGATTCTTTCCTCTTCCCCAGCTTTTCATGGGGATTCCCTTCGGAGCGACGGCTCCTCTCATGGCCTGGGTCCAGCTTACGGGAACCTTCTCGCTCCCGGGAGTTGAGATTGCCCTGGCCGGCCTCTTCTGGTCCACGGCCTATGACCTCATCTATGCGGTGGCGGATCTTCCGGACGACCGGAAGGCCGGTGTCCGGTCGGGAGCCGTCACCTTCGGACCGTCTCTCTGGGCCGTCTTCCTCTTCTTCTCCGCTCTGGCCGCACTCCTTCTGTGGCAGGCGGGACGATCACTTCCCCAGTCCGGATGGCTCCTGCTCTCGATCGGTCTTTTCTTCTCAGCCATCTTCTGGCAATCCCTCCGGATGCGCTCGGGGTTGAGCGAAGATGAGCCGCTCCGTCTCTTCCGCTCCCATGCGCTCCTGGGAGGGCTCATTCTGGCGGGCTTCTGGTCCTCCTCGCCGATTCTTGTCTGACAATCAGTCCGGACCCGTTCCTTTCAAAAGGGACAGCTTCGAATGGAGGCTTCGATGTTTTCCAGAATCAAAATCCTGCTCCTGACCCTGCTCCTGTCCGCCCTTATTTTTGCGCCGACCCTCTCCTTTGCCCTCTCCCCAATCAGGGTGACGAGTTCCGCCTTCAGAAACGGGGGGAGGATCGGGTCGAAATACGTTTTTTCCGGGTTCGGATGCACCGGTAAAAACGTCTCCCCCGGGATCCGCTGGGGGAGGCTTCCGCGGGGGACGAAAAGTGTGGCGGTGACCGTGTACGATCCTGACGCTCCCACCGGTTCCGGCTGGTGGCATTGGGTGGTCTACGACATTCCGGCCACGGTCCACGCCCTTCCTGAGGGGGCGGGGACCAAGGATGGCCATCGGCTTCCGGCCGGATCCCTTCAGGCCGTGACCGACTTTGGAGCCCCGGGTTATGGAGGGCCCTGTCCGCCGAAGGGCGATCGTCCCCATCACTACATCGTCACGGTCTATGCTCTCAAGACGGCCAAGTTGCCTGTGTCACCGACCGCATCTCCGGCCCAGATCGGCTATTTTCTCCATTTCGCGACCATCGGAAAGGGAAATCTCGTGGGGCGTTATGGTCGGTAGCGTGAGGGAAGGATTCGGGACCGGTTCGATTTTTTCGACTTGCGATTTTTGATTTCTTTGGATATCCTCTAGGAAACGGCGACTCACCTGTTCGTCGTCCGAACTATTACATTATCCCGATTGGAGGTTCCAGAATGGCTCCCATTCAAACCGTTGGTAACTGGACTGCGCTGGAGTGGGCTATCCCGATCGCTCTCGGGTTTGCGATAGTCGCGGGATGGTTCATGGCCATCTCTTCCATCTATTCCAATCCCGACAAGTAGGTTTCGTGCTGGCCTTTTTCTAGGATTTCTGATGCGGTTTATTGCGGAAATCAAGAAAATGTGGACCGATGCCCGGCCGATATTTTTCATATTGGCCGGAGTCATCGGTCTTTTTCTTCTTCTCTTTGGTTCCATGATGTGGGGATTGCTGGGAAAGGATTCCTTCAGCCAGTATTCCCATCCATCCTACCCCCCTTCCGCCAGTCCTTCCAAATAAGGGTTCGGCACGCCGCTGGAGTGTCGAGCGGTCGTGCGAATCATGTCTCTGTCCGGACCTTCGACAACGATGCTTGAATTTTAAGGGGTTTACCGGTTACCCTGTAGAGATGCGCGCCTTTGTCTTCAGGCGGATCGATGTCTCCAGGATTGAAAAAACCGGATTTCGGGAAAGGATAGTTTCATGGCAGGGAACGGGGAAGGACTGAGCGCGGTCGAGAAGAAGACTCTGGCCGGTCTCAGCATGATTTTCGCAATTCGGATGTTCGGACTGTTCATTGTGCTGCCGGTCATCAGCCTTTACGCAAGGACCCTTCCGGGGGCCGATCCCCTGTGGCTCGGCCTGGCCCTTGGGGGATACGGGCTCTCCCAGGCGGTGTTCCAGATTCCCTTCGGGATGCTGTCCGACCGCTTCGGCCGTAAACCCCTGATCGTGGCGGGCCTTCTTATTTTTGCGGGAGGCTCGGTCTTCGCGGCGACCGCCCATTCGGTGATGGCCCTTTTTATCGGACGGCTTCTCCAGGGGTCGGGGGCCGTCGCCTCGGTAGTGATCGCCCTGATGGCCGATCTCACCCGCGAGGAGTACCGGACGCGGGCCATGGCGGGGATCGGGATCTCGATCGGTCTATCCTTCGCCGTCGGGATGGTGGTGGGACCGATCATGGGTGCCCATTATGGGGGCGCCTCCCTCTTCTGGCTGACGGCCGTTCTGGCCCTCGTGGGGATCGCGATCCTTCTTCTTGTCGTTCCCAATCCGGTCGGTGCGGTCCACAAGAACGAAATGGAGCTGTCCTTTTCCCAGCTCGGTTACGTTCTCCGGAATCCGGCCCTTCTCCGGATCGATATTTCCGTCTTCACCCTGCATCTTTTTCTGACCGGCGTATTCGTGAGCTTTCCGGTTCTCCTCCACAAGTACATGTCGGCCCAGAGCATGTGGAAGGTCTATCTGCCCGTGATTCTCGGCGGAATGTTTCTCATGGTTCCGGGGATGATCCTGGCCGAAAAGCGAAAAAAGCTCAAGGTGGTCTACCTGATCGCCATCGCCTTCATCGTCGTGAGCTTCGTGATTTTCCTTCTGGGATACCGCAGCGAATTCGGTCTGATCGCCGGCCTGTCCGTCTTCTTCGTCGGCTTCAACCTCCTCGAGCCTCTCATGCCCTCCATCATGACCCGATTTGTCCGGACGCGAACCCGTGGGACCTCGTCGGGAGTCTTCAACATGAGCCAGTTCATGGGAGCCTTTTTAGGCGGTGCTCTGGGTGGCGCCCTGGTCACGGTGTCGAACGAGGCCTTTTTCACCGGGATGCTGGTGATCGCCATCCTGTGGTTCTTCATTTCGATGGGGCTGACCGATCCCAACCTGCTTGAAACCTTTGAGCGGCCGGTGGCGAGGGAGCTTTCCGATCCCCAGCCTCTCGTCCGGCAGATGGGAGACATGGCTGGCGTGGTGGATTGCCGCTACCGGGAATCGGAAAAGATCCTTTGGGTGAAATATCTCCGGGACAGGATCACGCCGGAAGATCTTGAAAGAAAGCTGGCAGGCCTGCTCGAAGCCTGAGACATCCGGAAAGGTCCCTGTGACGCCCATCCAGAGATTCCGCCTTTCTCTTCTCCTGATTTTTCTTCTGACCGGAGGAGGGACGCTCGGCTACAGGGAAATCGAGGGATGGGGCTGGGTCGATTCCCTTTTCATGACGGTGATCACCCTGTCGACCGTCGGGTACCAGACAGTTCATCCCCTGGACAGGGCTGGACTGTTTTTTACGATGGCCCTTATCATCGTGGGGGTGGGCACCTTGGGGTATGCCATCGCCACTCTGTCCGAAATGATCCTCGAAGGGCATCTGCAGCATTTCTGGGGAGGCCGCAAGATGGAGAGGATGATCGATAAGCTTGAGAATCATGTGGTGGTTTGCGGGTTCGGGCGGATTGGCACACTGACTGCCGTCTCCTTGGCCGAGAGAGGGATCCCTTTCGTGGTGGTGGAGGAGAATTCCGATCTTGTCAAGGAGGCCGTCGCCAGGAAGTTCCTGGCCGTCATGGGAAACGCCACCGAGGAAGGAGTTCTCGGCAGGGCGGGGATCGACCGGGCGCAGGCGTTGCTGGTGACCCTGTCGACGCGGGTCGCGGATGCGGCCTATATCGTGATGAGCAGCCGGATCGATCATCCTGGGCTCACGATCATCGCCATGGCCAACGACTCCCGGACAGAGGCCAAGCTCCTGAAGGCGGGGGCCAACAAGGTCGTCTCCCCCTTCATTCTCGGGAGCAGCCGGATGGTCATGGCCCTGACCCAGCCGACCCTTCTCGATGTGATGGATATCGTGACGACCCGTGACGGGATGGGGCTGACCTTCGAGGAGCTTGTGGTTCCAGAGATGTCACCGTTCTGCGACCTTTCTATCGCCGAAATTGGCAAAAAGTTCGGTTTCCGCTCCCACATTATCGCCATACGCCCGGTCGGGGGGAAAACCTTTGTCCTTCCGACAGCCCAGAGCGTCCTGAGGGCGCTCGACCAGATTGTCCTGATCGGCTCCCGGGAGGAGTTCGACCGGATCAGGGAGGTGATGGCGGGAAATCGTGAACCCAGGGTCCTGTCGTGATCCGGAAAGGGGAGGGAAGCGGTGAAGCATGACGAGGGATCCCATCCGTCAACGGTTTCCAATGCCGAGTGGGCGGTCCGAGGAAGCCGGGTTCTTGTGGGGAATGTTCGTCGGGAGGACCTGGTCTTCCGGAAAGGGAGAGGGTCCTGGCTCTATGATGTGGAGGGAAGCCCCTATCTCGACTTTCTGGGAGGAGTGGCGATCCACGTCCTCGGACACTGTCACCCCCGGGTGACGGTTGCCGTCCAGAAACAGGCCCAGCGCCTGTTACACACCTCCAATCTCTATTATCACGAACCCCAGATCCTTCTGGCGGAGTTACTCGTCAGGGAAACCTTTGCCGACAGGGTTTTTTTCTCAAACTCGGGGACGGAAACCGTGGAGGCGGCGATCAAGCTCGCAAGACGCTACGGAGACCGGACCGGACGGTACGCCCTTCTGGGGCTCGAAGGAAGCTTCCATGGCCGGACCCTGGGAGCTCTGACCCTGACGGGCCAGAAAAAAATCAGGGAAGGAATCGGTCCTCTCCCAAGCGGTTTCGACTGGGCTCCCTTCAATGATTTCGAGGGGGTCGTCAGCAAGGTGACCCCCGAGACGGTGGCCATTTTCGTGGAGCCTGTCCAGGGGGAGGGGGGAGTCCTTCCCGCCGATCCAGGATTTTTAAGGGAGCTGAGACGGTTCACGCGAGAGCGGGACATCCTTCTCGTTTTCGACGAAATCCAGACCGGAATCGGTAGGACAGGGACCCTTTTCGCCTACGAATCCTTCGACGTGGTGCCGGACATTCTCCTTTCTGCAAAAGCCCTGGGGGGAGGCCTTCCACTTGGAGCCCTGCTGACGACCTCACATCTGGCCGAATGTCTTCCCCCCGGCTCCCATGGCTCGACATTCGGAGGCAACCCCTTGTCATGCGCCGCGGGCCTGGCCGTTCTCGAAGCCCTCTTCGAGGAAGGGTATCTCCCGGACGGGGGACAGAGGATCGCCGATACCCTCTGGGAGGAGCTGTCCTCGCTCAGGGAACTCTATCCCGAGTGGATTCGCGAGATACGGGGAAAAGGAATGATGATCGGTCTCGTTCTTCCCGGAAGGGCGGTGGAGGTCAAGGATCGCTTCCTCAAGGAAAAGGTTCTCGTCAACGCCACGGGGCCCGAAGTGATCCGGCTGCTTCCCCCCGTAAACCTCTCCCTTGAGGAGATCGCCACCTTCATCAAGTCCGCGGACCGTGTCTTTGCGTCCATGGGAAATCCCGGAGGATCCTGATTTTGAAAAAAAGCCCGCACCGCTCCTTCCTGACTCTCATCGAGAGGACTCCCCGAGAGCTTCGCTCCATCATGGAGCTGGCCGGACGCATCGACGCCGAGCCGGAGGCATTCCGGACGCCGCTCGCATGGAAGACCGTCGGACTTCTATTTGAAAAAAGCTCGACGCGGACCCGGCTTTCTTTCGAGGCAGGGATCCGCCAGCTTGGCGGGGGAAGCCTCTTTCTGGGGGGCGACATCCAGCTGGCCCGGGGGGAAACGATCGAGGATACCGCCCGCGTCGTGAGCGCCTACCTCGACATGCTGGTCATCCGGACCTTTGGCCACGAACGGATCGAGGCATTTTCCGCAGCAGCCGGAATACCGGTGGTCAATGGCCTGACCGATGGCCACCATCCATGTCAGGCCCTTTCCGACTTCTATTACATGGAAAAGGTCTTCGGAACTCTTTTGGGACTGCGGGTAACCTATGTGGGAGACGGAAACAACATGGCCCGGTCCCTGGCCGAAGGGGCGGCCCTCCTGGGCGTGAACCTGGTCCTGGCTTCCCCGCAGGATTACCAGCTTCCGGAATCCGAGGTGGCCGCCCTCAACCGGATCGCATGCGGGGCGGGAGGCAGCGTCCGGACGCTGCCGGACCCTCAGGAAGCTGCCCGGGGCGCGCAGGTTCTCTATACCGATGTCTGGACGAGCATGGGACAGGAGGCGGAGTCCGCCATACGGGAAAAAGCATTCCGCGGGTACTGCATCGACCGGAGTCTGCTTGCGGTGGCCGATCCGGGGGCCATCGTCATGCATTGCCTGCCGGCCTATCGGGGAAAGGAAATTACGGCGGAGGTCATCGATGGACCACGCTCGCGGGTCTTCGAGCAGGCGGCCGCCCGGCTTCCGCTGCAGAAGGCGATCATGATGTTTTGCTTGGGAAGGGAGCAGTAGGAGATGGAACAGAAGAAGAACGACGGATCCGACCGCCCGTCCCGGGTGGTCCTGGCCTATTCGGGCGGGCTCGACACCTCGGTGGCGATCGTCTGGCTCAAGGAGACCTATGGGTGCGAGGTGATCTGCTACTGCGCCGACCTGGGCCAGGGGGAGGACCTCGACGCAGTGGCGGAGAAGGCCAGGAAAAGCGGGGCCTCAGACGTGGTCGTGGTCGACCTTCGGGAGACCTTTGTCCGGGACTATCTTTTTCCGATGATCCAGGCGGGGGCTGTTTACGAGGACGGCTATCTGCTGGGAACCTCGATCGCCCGTCCTCTGATCGCCAAGGTCCAGATGGAGATCGCCCGGGAGAAGGGCGCCGATGCGGTCGCCCACGGGGCGACCGGGAAAGGAAACGACCAGGTCCGCTTCGAACTCGCCTACTACTACTTCAATCCCCGGATCCGGATCCTCGCTCCCTGGAGGCTCTGGAGCTTCACCAGCCGTTCCGAGCTTATCAACTATTCGAAGAAACACCACATTCCCGTGACGGCCACCCTGGAGAAGCCCTACAGCGTCGACCGGAACCTCTTTCACACGAGTTACGAGGGCGGGATCCTCGAGGATCCCTGGGCGGCACCGCCGGAAGAGATCTTCCAGCTGACCCGGAATCCCCTGACCGCGCCCGGCGAGCCTGAAGAGGTGACGGTCTCCTTCGAAAAAGGACTCCCGATCGCAATCAATGGGGCGCTCCTCTCTCCCCTCGACCTCATGGAGAAGGCAAACAGCCTCGGGGCCATCCACGGAATCGGACGGATCGACCTCGTGGAGAGCCGCTTCGTGGGCATGAAGTCCCGCGGAGTTTACGAAACCCCCGGAGGGACTCTTCTCCACGCCGCCCACCGGGCTCTCGAGACACTGACGCTCGACCGCGAGCTCCTCTCCATGAAGGCCCAGTTCATGCCGCAATACGCCCGCATGATTTACAACGGCTTCTGGTTTTCTCCGGAACGGCTGGCTCTGGCCGACCTCATCGCCTCCACGCAGCACCGGGTGACAGGGGATGTCCGGCTCCTGCTCTTCAAGGGCGGGATCCGTGTTCTGGGACGGCGTTCTCCGTATTCCCTGTACCGAAAGGATCTGGCGACCTTCGAGACGGACAGCGTCTATCGACAGGCCGATGCGGATGGCTTCATCCGGATCCAGGCTCTTCGGCTCAAGCTTTTTTCCGACCAGGAAGGGACCTCCCTGTGACCGGAGAAGAGTCGGGCGCGCAGTCCGGAAAGCCCTGGGGCGGCCGCTTCTCGGAGCCGACTGATCGGGATGTAGAGGCCTTCACCGAGTCGATCTCCTTCGACAGGAGGCTCTGGAAGGAAGATATCGAAGGGTCCCGGGCCCACGCCCGCATGCTCCGGCGGATCGGCCTCCTGTCCGGGGAGGAGGAGAGACAGATCCTGACGGGGCTCGACAAGGTGGCGGAGGAATTCGCCGGAGGAACATTTCCTGTCCGGATCGAGTGGGAGGATGTCCACATGCATGTGGAGAAGCGCCTGGTCCACCACGCCGGTCCGGCCGGTCTAAAGATACACACGGCCCGGAGCCGGAACGACCAGGTGGCCCTCGACCTCCGGCTCTTCGTACGGCGGGAGGCCGGGGAGATGGCCGTCTCCGTCGAGGGGCTCCTCAGGCAGATTCTTCTCCGGGCTCGGGAATACCGGGATCTCCTTCTTCCCGGCTACACCCACACCCAGCAGGCCCAGCCTATTTCGGGAGGATATTATTTCGGGAGCTACGCGGAGCGCTTTCTTCGCGACAGGGACCGCCTGCTTGCAGTGGTCGGGAGCGCCAACCTCTCGCCTCTCGGTTCGGGGGCCCTGGCCGGGACGACCTTGCCGATCGACCGCGAGGGGGTGGCCGCCGAACTGGGATTTTCCGGAGTGACCCAGAACGGCCTCGATGCGGTCGGCGATCGGGATTTCGTGGCCGATTTCCTCCACGCCCTCTCGCTTTTGATGGTTCACCTGTCGGGCTGGGCCGAGGAATGGGTGCTCTGGTCGACCCGGGAGTTCGGCATGATCCGGCTTCCCGACCGGCTTCTCACCGGCTCCTCGATGATGCCGCAGAAAAAGAATCCGGACATTCTTGAACTCGTCCGGGGCAAGGCGGGCCGCGTCTTTTCCGATTATGGGGCATTGATGACCCTCCTCAAGGGCCTTCCCCTTTCCTACAACCGGGATCTCCAGGAAGACAAGGAGCGTCTTTTCGACGCCCTCGACACGACCCGGGCCTGCCTGAAGATGATGACCCTCGCCGTGGAGGGGATGCGATTCGTGGAGGAGCGGGTGGCGGAGATCCTGAAAGGAACGGAACTCCTCGCGACGGATATCGCGGAAGATCTCGTCCGTGAAGGGGTTCCCTTCCGGGAGGCCCATGCCATCGTCGGGCGGATCGTGGCCGAAGCGGCACGGAAGGGGCGTTCCCTCGAGAGTCTTTCCGACGCGGACCTGAAGCCCTTCTTCGACCGGTTTCCCCTGGGGTATGCCTCCACTCTGTCTCTCCGAGGCTCGGTCGAGCGCCGTTCCCATGTGGGGGGACCCGCCCCCGAAACGGTGATGCGCCGGGTCGATGCCCTCTGGAACACACTCTTCGGAGCAGAGCCGGGACCGGCTCTTCCCCGGTGAGGCCGATGGGGATCCCTGGGAGGGCGGGGCGGTCTCTGGCCCTTGGGGCCTTTTTGCTTTTGCTTTCTGCCTGCGGAATTCAGGGACAGCCGATCCCGCCCGGCCAGGTTCCTCCCGAGTCAGCACCCGAACAGCCGGCCCAGGCGTCCCCTCCCGGGGGGCAGAGCCAGGGAGGACCGGGCGTCTCCGCCGGCGGAGACGGCGCACGGAAGGGATCTTCCTCTCCCGACGACAGCGGAGAGGTCCCGAAGGGAGGATTTCCGGAAGGGGAAAACGGACAGTAGCGTTTTCGGAGCCTTCCTCTGCCACGGGCTTCCGGGAGGGAACGGAAACCGGGAACGGAGCAGTGAGAGTGTGTTAAGATAACCATTCCGTCGGGCCTGTAAGGGGAGCCCCTTTTCGGACGTCGAACCGGCGGGAATCGAAATCCACACAATATTCGGGAGAATGACGCCTTGAGCACATTTCACTACGAGAACGACAGACTGATGGTGGAAAACCTTCCGGTGGAGGAGATCGTCGCGAAGGAAGGCTCGCCACTCTATATCTATAGCCGGGAGGCACTCGTCGAGAGGATTTCGTCCTATCGTGAGGCCTTTTCCGCCCATCCGACCCTTGTCGCCTACGCGATGAAGGCCAACGGGAACCTGGCGATCCTCTCCCTTCTGGGACAGGAGGGGGCCGGAATCGACGTGGTGTCGGGCGGAGAGCTCTTCCGGGCGCGGAAGGCGGGAATCCCTGGAAACAAAATCGTTTTCGCCGGGGTTGGCAAGACCGAAGAGGAGATCGCCTACGCCCTGAAAGAAGGCATCCTGATGTTCAACGTGGAAAGCCAGGCCGAACTCGACCATATCAGCGCCGTGGCGGTCCGCATGGGGACGAAGGCCCCGGTGGCCCTCCGCGTCAATCCCGACGTGGATCCCAAAACCCACCCCTACATTTCGACAGGCATGAAGAAATCAAAGTTTGGCATTCCCGTCGATGTGGCGGTGGCCGAGTACCGCCGGGCCTCGACCCTGCCCGGTATCCGCATCGTCGGGATCCACCAGCACATCGGCTCCCAGCTGACGGAGATCGCGCCCTTCCGGGACGCTTTCGAACGCCTCCTGGCCTTCCACGGAGAGCTCCGGAAGGCTGGCATCAAGGTCACGCATCTCGATCTGGGAGGCGGTCTGGGGATCCGGTACCGGAACGAGGCGCCCCCGAGCCCGAAGGATCTGGCAGACCTGGTGCTTCCCAGGGTGGGCGATCTGGGGGTGACCCTGGTCCTCGAGCCCGGACGCTCGATCGTCGGAAACGCCGGCATCCTCGTGACCCGGGTTCTCTACCGGAAGCAGACCGCCGTCAAGACCTTTTTCATCGGGGATGCCGGGATGAACGACCTGTTGCGTCCATCCCTCTACGGGGCACACCATGATCTTCTTCCGGTGCTCCGGAGCGTAAGGCCGGAGGTGAAGGGGGATCTGGTGGGGCCGATCTGCGAGACGGGGGACTTTCTGGCTACCGACCGGGAGATGCCGGATTTCGCCGCAGGCGACCTGATCGCGGTCATGAGTGCCGGCGCCTACGGGTTTTCGATGGCATCGAACTACAACGCCCGGCCGCGTCCGGCCGAAGTTCTCGTCGATGGCAACACCTACCGTGTCATCCGGGATCGGGAGAGCTTCGAGGACCTCGTTCGGGGCGAACGGATTTGAGTCAGGCCGATTCGCATCCCTCCGTCGAGGATTCCGACGACGAGGAGGTTCCGCTGTCCCCTCATCGCAAGGAAGGAAAAGGGTGCTTTCTTGTCCTGATCCTCCTGTCGGCGATTCCGGTGGTCTTTTTCCTGCTGACCTTTCTTGGGGGAAACTATTTCACCTACGTCTACATGCGGTACTTCGCCGTCGACCGGGGCCTTTCCGAGCGGAGGCCTCCCGAGGTGGATGTTGCGGAGTTCCAGAAGGATCTCCGGGCTCTCGATCGCTTCTATGACGCTGGAAATGCCGGGAAGATCCCCGGCCGGGATGTGGTCAACCTCTCTTCCGAGCTAAAGGAGATGCTCTCCTATCCGGGGCCGGTTCGTCCCGAGGTGCTGCGTCTGGTGGTTGGACATGCCAGGGAGGTCATGCAACAATACCGTATTGGACCGATCAAGGGGGAGCCCGGTCGCTCGCCCGGTCCGTCCAAAGACTGAGAGCGTGGGAGGAGTGACGTTGTTTTCCGGTTCGATGGTGGCACTGGTGACACCGTTTTTCAGGGATCAGGAAGGGCGGGGAGGGGATCTCGACGAAAAGGCCCTGCGCCATCTGGTGGATCTTCATGTCCGGGAAGGGACCCGGGTCATCGTCCCGGTCGGAACGACCGGGGAATCGGCGACGCTCACCCATGAAGAACATGAAAGGGTCATCCGTATCGTTGTCGAGCAGGCGGCGGGCCGAGTTCTGGTCATGGCCGGCACGGGATCGAACAGCACTTCGGAGGCCATCGCCCTGACCCGGGCGGCCCGGGATATCGGTGCCGACGGGGCCCTGGTTATCACTCCCTACTACAATCGTCCCACCCAGGAGGGCCTCGTCCGCCATTATGAAGCCCTGGCCTCGCGGGTCTCCTTTCCCATGGTGATCTACAATGTGCCGGCCCGCACGGGAGTGAACATGCTTCCGGAGACGATCGCCCGCCTTGCCGCGATTCCCGAATACGTGGGCGTCAAGGAAGCCTCAGGAAACATGGGGCAGATCGTCGACCTTTTCGACCGCCTTGAAAACCGGATGGCGGTTTACTCCGGGGACGACAGCCTGACTTACCCGATCCTGGCCCTGGGTGGCCACGGGACCATCTCCGTCTCGGCCAATCTCGTCCCCCGGCTGATGGCCGAAATGTGCGACATGGCGCTCTCGGGGAACCTGTCCGAAGCACGGGCCCGGCACAACGGCCTGGTCTCCCTGCACAGGGTCCTTGGTCTTGAAACCAATCCCATTCCGATCAAGACCGCCATGGAAATCGCCGGAATCATCGACTCCGCGATGCGTCTGCCTCTGGTTCCCATGGATCCAGACAACAGGAAGCGTCTGACCGCGGTTATGGCGTCGATGAAGCTCGTCAAGGACGGATCCCGATGATGGGGGAGCGCAGGAAGGTCGCCCTCCTCGGTGCCGGGGGCCGCATGGGCCAGGAGATCGCGGCGCTTCTCCATTCCGACCCGCTCCTCTCGCTCGGGGCGGCTATCGAATCCGTGGACTCCCGGTTGATCGGCCTTCCCGTCTCCTCCGCCCCCGAACTCCTCTATGATTCCGATCTCGGACGCGGAATCCTCCATTGCGACGTCGGCATCGACTTTTCTTCTCCCGATTCGCTCAGGCGGTCCGTGGAGGGCTTTGTCCAGGCGGGGAAGCCTCTCGTGATCGGTACTACCGGGCTGACCCTGGCCGATCGCGACTTCGTCCGCGAGATGGGAGCCCACATCCCCATTCTCTGGTCTCCCAACATGAGCCTGGGGGTCAACCTCCTCGCCATTCTGGCGGGTCAGGCCGCCCGGGCTCTCGAAGAGTTCGACGCCGAAATACTCGAAATCCATCACCGCAACAAGAAGGACGCCCCCAGCGGGACGGCGCTCTTTCTCGGCGAAGCGGTGGCCTCGGCCCGAAACGGGACACTTTCCCAGTCGGGGGTCTTCGTCCGGCATGGGTTGACGGGGGAGCGTGAGGAGGGATCGATCGGGGTGATGGCCCTGCGGGGCGGGGATGTCCCGGGAGATCATACCGTTTTTTTTCTGGGAGCGGGGGAGCGTCTTGAGCTGACCCACCGTGCCGAAAGCCGGGAGGTTTTTGCCCGTGGGGCCATCCGGGCGGCGGCCTTTCTGCTGGGACGGCCGACGGGCTTCTACACGATGGCCGACGTCCTTCTCTCGGGAGAGGACAAAGGCCGGTGAACCGGCTTCTTCCGGAGGATCTCTCTTCCGGGGATCTTTTTGTCCGCTATCTCCTCCGCGGGGATCGCGGCCCGGAAGAGAGATCCGGACGCCTTCTCCCGGACGGGCTTCTCCTCTCCGGAGACGGATCCCGCCACCGGGCGGACGAGGTGACGTGGCTTCCTCCCGTGCGGCCTGGCAAGATCGTTGCGGTCGGCTTGAATGACCGGGGACATGCCCTCGAGATGGGAAAGCCCCTTCCGGCGGAGCCCCTTCTCTTCCTGAAGGCCCATTGCGCCCTGGCGGCTTCCGGGGAAAGCGTGGTCTACCCGGCCGTATCCGCCCGGGTGGATTTCGAGGGGGAGATCGCCCTTGTGATCGGGGAGCGGGCAGACCATGTCTCCCCGTCGGAATCCGGGAGACATCTCTTCGGGATTTGCGCCGCCAACGACATTACGGCCCGCGATCTCCAGACCAGAGACGTCCAGTACACCCGTGCCAAGTCCTTTCCCGGCTTCTGTCCGCTCGGTCCGGCGATCCTGGTGGGGGGCAGACCCGACGGCCGCCGCGTCAGGACGTGGCTGAACGGGGTCTTGAAGCAGGATGGTTCGGAGGCCGGCCAGATCTTCCGATGGGAGTCCCTGATCAGCTACATCAGCCACATGATGCCGCTCGAGACGGGGGACCTCGTATTGACCGGCACCTATCGCGGCATCGGACCCATGGCCGTGGGAGACACTGTGACGGTCTCGGTGGAGGGGTGCGGACCTCCCCTCGAAAGCCGGATCGTGGCCGATCCCCGTCCGGCGCTCTCCACGGTCTGGCCGGGTCAGACACGATAACGAAAACGATCTCAACCCGTCCGGAAGCTTCTCTTCTCAAAATGTCCGAAGGGAGACAATCCGGACCAATAACCAACCGGGATCCGTCCGGATCCCCCAGGAGACCTTAGATCATGGATTTCAGAACCAAGCTCGCCAAGCGGATCACCTCTCTTCCCCCCTATCTCTTCGCCCGCATCGATGAAAAAAAACGGGAAGCCCTTTCCCGGGGCGTGGATCTCATCAACCTTGGGATCGGAGACCCCGACACTCCGACTCTCGAACCGATCGTGGCGGCGGGCCAGAAGGCCCTGGCGAAGCCAGAGCATCACCAGTATCCTTCCTACGAAGGAATGCTGTCCTTCCGGACGGCGGTGGCGGACTGGTACCGGAGACGCTTTTCCGTGACCCTCGACCCGGCCACCGAGGTCGTGGGGCTGATCGGCTCCAAGGAGGGAATCGGCCACCTTCCCCTGGCCTTTGTCGAACCCGGGGACGCCGTGCTGATTCCCGAGCCCGGTTACCCGGTCTATCATGCCGGAACCCTCTTTGCCGGGGGAGAGAGTTACTTCATGCCCATTCTCGAAGCGAACGGCTTCATGCCGGATCTCGACAGGATTCCCGAATCGGTGCTCAAGCGGGCGAAGATCCTCTTCGTCAATTATCCGAACAACCCCACCGGCGCCACGGCCACCGACGCCTTCTTCAAAAAGGTGATCGACCTCGCGACCCGGTACGGGATCATCGTGGCGCACGACGCGGCTTACTCCGAGATTTACTACGACGGGAAGCCTCCCAAGAGCTTTCTTTCCTACCCGGGGGCGAAGGAGATCGGAATCGAGTTCCACAGCCTTTCCAAGACCTACAACATGACCGGGTGGCGCGTGGGATTTGCCGTCGGGAACCCCCAGGTCCTGTCGGGACTTCTGAAGGTCAAGAGCAACATGGACTCGGGAATATTCCAGGCCCTTCAGGAAGCCTCCATCACCGCCCTCTCCCTTCCCGAGCCGATGCTGGACTCCCTTCGCTCCCTCTACCAGAAGCGGCGGGACGTCCTGGTGCCGGGCCTCAACAGCGTCGGGCTTCGCGCCTTTTCCCCGGGAGCCTCTTTTTACCTCTGGGCGGCTCTTCCCAAGGGCCTCACCTCCGAGCAGGCGACTCTCGCGCTTCTCGACAAAACGGGGATCGTCGCCACTCCGGGAAACGGATTCGGACCTTCCGGAGAGGGGTATGTCCGGTTTGCCCTGACCGTCGGCACGGACCGTCTGACCGAGGCGATCGAACGGATCCGTTCCCACCGGCTCTTCGAGGTCTAGCGGGTCGGAGGATTCCCATGGGAGGATTCTTCGCGATTTCCCTCGGAGGAAACCTCCGGAATTCGCGGCGGGCCTTCGACCGGGCCCTCCGCACGCTCCTGTCGAACAAAAACCTCACGCTCACCGGATGCTCCCCGGTCCTGCGCACCGAACCCTGGGAGATCGTTTCTCCGGCGTTCCTGAACCAGGTCGTGACCGGATATTCCCGCATAGGGGCTCCCGGCCTCTGGGCGCTTCTGGTGCGGACCGAGCGTCGGGAGATCCGGCGCGGAAAGGGAAAGCTGTACCCCCGGACGCTCGACCTCGACTTTCTCCTCTTCGAGGGAGCTCCCTCTCCGCGAAGGGATCTCGTCCTTCCTCATCCCCGGCTCTCCTCCCGGCAGGAGCTCCTGAACCTCCTGGCTTCCGCGAAGTCCGCCCCCCGCTCCGCCGTGCGCCGGATTGCGAAAGGGCGACCTCATCCGTCTGGCCCGGGAAGATCGGGAGGGAAGTGACATCTTCATGACGGGGAGAGAGGGTCGTGATCCAGGGGCCTGTTGGCAGCGGCTAATACGGTTGGGCCAGGCCCTCGGGGTCTCCCTGCTTCTGATTCCAGTGCTCCCGGCCGCTTCCTCCGCCCAGACTTTCGAGATTACAGGGGGAGAGACGGTCTTTTCCCAGGACAGCCAGTATTATTTTGGCGAGGTGGGAGACTATTACTCCCTCCAGGGGATTCCGGCGACCCCAAACGGGGGGACGTCGTCGCCCGATGTCGGGACGGCCGCCACAGGAGGACCGACCCTCCATCTTTTTGTCGCCGTCTTCTATTTTTCCTACGAAACACCCGGTCCGCCCATGACGACGCAAAACGCCTACAACGGTCTCAATCCAGCGGTTGGAATAAGGATTCCCGTTCGGGACGGATTCTGGGAGGGAGACGTCGGAATTGCCTTGGCCGAAGCCTTTCAGACCGACACGCCCATCGAATCCCTGGCTGGAATCTACCTTCAGACCGAGTACTACCAGAGTCTGGGACCGGGCGCCTTCGACTTTTTCGCAAACTACATCGGTTATATCCAGTATATCTACGGACAGGCCCGCTACCTCTCTCCCGTCTGGGAGTCCTCCCGAAAAAGCACGTCATTTTTTCTCGGTCCTGAACTGATCGGGCAGGGAAACAACGCCTACAATGCCGGCCAGGGAGGGGCCGTCCTGGGGATCGCTCTTCCCCGTCTCCACTCCTACCTCACCTTCGACGGCGGCCTTCTCCGTTCTTCCGTGTCGGATGGCTGGGGGGGCTATCAGGGGTTTTCCTGGTATGTTTCCTTCTGACGATCCCTTTCTTTCGGACAGCTGGCAGACCCGGCAGGCCAGGTCGTCTCTCCTCGCATGGTATGACCGGACGCGGCGGGATCTTCCATGGAGAAGGAGGAGGGATCCCTACGCGATCTGGGTATCGGAGATCATGCTTCAGCAGACGACAGTCAGAACGGTCCTTCGGTATTACGAGCGATTCATGGAGCGTTTCCCGACCGTTTGGGACTTGGCCCGAGCGGAGCTTTCCGCTGTCCTCAAATCATGGGAGGGGCTGGGATACTACCAGAGAGCGCGGAACCTCCACCGTGCGGCGGGGATCGTGGCGCAAGATCACGGAAACCTCCGATGGCCGGAATCCGTGGAGGAGTGGCAGCGGCTTCCCGGGATAGGCCGCTCCACGGCCGGGGCGATCCTGTCCATCTCGACCGATCGCTGGGCCCCCATACTCGACGCGAATGTCCGACGGGTCACCGGTCGATTCTTCGGGATCCCGTCCGCGATGAAAGATGATCCAGAGCGATTTTGGGAAGCTTCCGACTCGTGGGGGGCCGAAAATCCTCGGCCGGGGGATACCAACCAGGCCCTGATGGAGCTCGGGGCCGTCCTTTGCCTGCCGTCCTCTCCGTCCTGCGGACAGTGTCCCGTCGCCTCTTTCTGCGCGACGCAAGGAAGCGGGGAAGACGAGAGGGCTCCTCCTGGGCAGCCTGGTCCCGCCGCTCCACCAGGGCCTTCCGGCAAGTCCCCCGGAAGCCGGGCGAAAAAAGCCACGCCTCCCACGCGCAAGCGCGTTGCCCTGATCCCCGCATCGGGCCCCCTCCTGTTCGAACCGAGAGGCGAGGGCCGTCTTCTGGAAGGGCTTCTCGAGGTGGCCGGATTTCCTTCGGAGTGTCTCTCTCCGGGAGATACGGTGGCGGAGGGGGCTCTCTGCGGGTGGCGCGTGGTGGAGGAGCTTTTCTCGGTGCGGCATGTCTATTCCCATTTTCGGGAACAGGTCCAGGTCCTCAGGGTGGTTCCGGCGGAAGGGGGTGTGGCGATGGGCGGGGAAGGGAGAGCCATGGAGGTGTGGGCCTCCCTTCCCGCCTCGGAGGGTCTGGCCCTGACTGGGGTGGCGCGGAAGATCGTCCGGAAGCTCCGGACCCAAGCGGATATCGGCTTTCTTACGGACTTCCGTGCTACCGGTCCAACAGGGACGCGGGAGACGTATCGGGATCTCCCTCCCGATCCGGGAGGGGCTCGATCCGGACAAGGGCGCTGAGGGTCGAGTCTCCCGGCCCACGGAAGGTTCCTTCCGTGGGAAGCGTCAGGAAGGGGTCGGGGGAGGAGACGAGGGCGACATGGCGGTCGGCGGTCAGAAGTCCTTCGCTCGGATCGAATCCCCGCCATCCGATCTCCGGAAGATAGGCTTCGGCCCAGGCATGCAGCGAAGGAGACGTGGGGGAAGAAGGAAGATGGTAGCCGCTTGTGAACCGGGCGGCGATATTCAGGGCGCGGCACGCTTCCATGGCCAGAAGGGCGAAATCCCTGCAAGAACCCGATCCTTCTTCCAGGGTCTCTTCGGGGGAGCGGGGGGGACCTTCTTCCCGGGACTGGTTTGAGAGGATTTCCGGGATGTGGCGGGAAAGTGCCGCCAGGAAAGGGACGGTCTCCATCCGGGAGAGGTCCTGGAGGTCTTCCATAAACTTCCGGAACAGGGGTCCTCTGAATGAAGCGTTCTCCGGGAGCAGGTAAGGAGCGAGCAACGGGGCCAGGCGGGGCGGATACGACATCGGAAGCGCACAGGCCCGGGGGTCCTGAAACAGGAAGTCGAAAGGGTTGGATCGGAGGGTTCTCACCAGGGAGGTGGCTTTCAGGAGAAGCGCAGGGTGGGATCCAGAGAACCAGAGGCGCGAGAGACCGTTTCCGTCGAGATCTGTCATGCGTTCGATCCGGTCTGGCTCCGGCAGGGACTCGAGGTGGAAGGAGAGAAGGGTCTGTGAGGGATCGGTCCGGGGGCGCAACCTGAGCCAGACCGGATCGAGGAAGACCGGGTGCTCGAAGGCGAATTGCATCGAATGGACAAGGGACAGGATCATGGCCTTATCCGGGATTGGTCAGTTTTGAGAGGGCTTCGTGGACCCATTCGTCGGGAAGAGCCTCGACCGAGGCCCGGAGCCTTTCCTGCCACCACTGGGGAAGATGCTGGAGGTCTTTCCGGTTGTACCGGTGGTGAACCAGTTCCCGCGTCCTGTGGAGATAGAGGACGACGTCGATCGGAAAGTCGACATCAACCGCACTGATTCGGGTCGAATCGAAGGAGAGATAGGCGAGCTTGAGCGCCGACTCCATGGAGGAGGAATGACGGAGAACCCGGTCGAGGATAGGCTTTCCGTAGGAGCTCTCGCCGATCAGGAAATAGGGAGTCGACTCGCTGACCTCCACCCAATTCCCTTCGGGATAAAGAAGGTATAGCTTGTGTTCCTTGTCCTTCTCGAGTTGCCCTCCGACGATGGTGAAAAGATTGAAATCGAGGCCGCTTTCCCGGAGGGCCGCCTTGTCTTCGGCGGCGACCCTTCTGACCTGGGTCGCGAACAGGTTGACGACCTGATAGAGCTTGTCGTAGCCGATCGAGCTCTCCTCCAGAACCTCCTCGAAATAGGTCATGGCCTTGTCCCGGACCGACCGGAGCCCCGAAGTCATGAGGAAGAGGGGCCTCTCCCCGACATGATGGAGGGTCACCTTCCGGGCGGTGGTATGCTCGAGTCCGGAGGTGATGCGGGTGTCGGCGATACCGACCAACCCTTCCCGGATCTTGATGGAGACGCAAAATGTCATCGGGATCCTTCCGGCTACTGATTCAGGGTTTTGGGTAAAGGGGATCCGCCCTCCGGCATGCGCGGGATGGCGAAGAATGTCTCGTGGATGGCGTCGTCGATGCGGTTCATCTGAATCTGGAGAGAGTCGATGAATTCATGAAGCCCTCCTTTTATTATCTCTTCGATATCCGAATAATTCAAACGGGCGGCAAGCTGGCCGAGCCGCTGTTCAGCGATATTTCCATACTGGTGTGGAGGGGTCCCTGTGATCGATCGGAGCGACTCCTGGGCTTTGGAGACGCAAAAGGCGATCGCCCTGGGAAAAAAGCGGTCGAGTATCAGGAAGTTGGCGACTTTTTCAGGGGTGATCCGGCGGTGTCGCTTCCGGTACATCTCGAACGAACTGGCGGACCGGAGAAGAGCGGCCCACTGGACCCCGTCGATCGCGCTTCCAACCCATTCGGGGGACGGAAGGAGGAAAAAGTACTTCACATCCAGGATGCGGGAGGTCTTGTCGGCGCGCTCGAGCATCTTTCCGAGCCTGAGAAAATGCCAGGGCTCGCCCCGGGTGAGGGTGGCTCCGGTGATGCCGTCGAAAAGATGGCTCTCCATCTTCACCGCGGTAAAGAAGGCGTGCGGGTTTTTGATAAGGACATCGCTGTTCTGGGCATCCCGGACGAGATGATAGAATCTGTTGGCCTGTTCCCACATCTCGGAGGAAATGATTTCCCGTATCGACCGGGCATTTTCCCGTGCAGACCAGGCGCAGGAAAGAATGGAGTTCGGATTGTTCCGGTCGAGTGTCAGGAAGCGGATGACGGAATCCTTTGTCGCTTCGTCGTATCCGGCCTCGAAGAGCGACAGGTCCCCGCTCGTCGTGATCAGGGGACGCCACTGGGCCCCTTCCAGAACCTCGCTGTCGAGCATGAGGTTCAGGTTGACATCGATGAAGCGGGCGACACTTTCGGCGCGTTCGAGCCCTCGGCTCATCCAGTAGACGGAATCGGCAACCCGGCTCAGCATGGCATTCCTTTCGGAGGGGGTGTCAGTCCTTCAGAACCCAGGTATCCTTGCTCCCCCCGCCCTGGGAGGAGTTGACGATCAGGGAGTCTTTTTTGAGGGCCACGCGGGTGAGGCCTCCGGGTGTCACATAAAGTCCCTTTCCGTAGAGGATGTAGGGACGAAGATCGACGTGGCGTCCTTCCAGGTGGTCCTCCACGAGAACCGGAGCCCGCGACAGGGAGAGTGTTTCCTGGGCGATGTAGTTTCTGGGGTTTGCCAGGATGCGCTCCCGGAAGCTCTCCCTTTCGGCTCGTGACGCGGTCGGCCCGATCAGCATGCCGTATCCCCCGGAATCGTTGGTGGTTTTGACCACCATGGTCTGGAGATTGTCGAGAACATGGCTCCGGTCCGCCGGATTGGAGCAGAGCCATGTGGGGACGTTCCCGAGAATGGGGTCCTCCTTCAGATAATAATCGATGATCTTCGGGATCCAGGCATAGACGGCCTTGTCGTCGGCGACTCCCGTTCCCGGAGCGTTTGCGATGGCGACCTTGCCGGACCGGTAGACGCTCATGATGCCGGGGATTCCAAGAAGGGAGTCGGCCCTGAAGACCGCCGGATCGAGGAAGTCGTCGTCGATCCTCCGGTAAACGACATCGACCCGCCGGGGTCCCTGAGTGGTCCTCATGAAGAGAAGACCGTCCGAGACATGGAGGTCGGCAGGTTCCACGAGTTCGATGCCCATCTGCTGGGCGAGAAAGGAGTGTTCGAAGTAGGCCGAATTGTAGGTCCCCGGCGTCAGGAGGACGACCGTGGGAGAGTCGGTCGTCGGGCTCAGCGACTCAAGGGATTCCAGGAGACGCAGGGGGTAGTCGTCCACGGACCGGATCCGGGAGGTGCCGAAGGCGGCGGCGAATGTTCGCTTGAGGACGTGGCGGTTTTCGAGGACATAGGAGACGCCCGACGGGCATCTGAGATTGTCTTCCAGAACGAAGAAATCTCCGCTCCTGTCCCGGACAAGATCAGAGCCGGTGATATGGCACCAGATTCCCCCGGGAACGCGGATTCCCCGGCATTCGGGACGGTAGGCCGGCGAGGACAGGATCACCTCCTCCGGAATGACCTTGTCCCGGAGGATCGTTTGTCCTGAGTAGAGGTCTTCGAGAAAGAGGTTGAGCGCCAGGACGCGCTGCTTCAGGCCTTCCTCCACGGTTTTCCATTCCCTGGCCCCGATCACGCGGGGAATGATGTCGAAGGGCATGATTTTCTCAAGCCCGCTGTCATCGCTGTAGACGGTAAAGGTGACACCCATCCGGTAAAGGGCCATTTCCGCGGCCTTCTGGAGCCTTCCCAGCTCTCCTTCGGGAAGGGAGTCCAGAAGTTCGAAGAGAACTTTTGAGGAAGGTCGGGGAAGAGCGGGAGCCGCGACGAGTTCATCGTAAAAGAGACCTGGGTCGTAGTTTTTCAGGAGAGAGTTCATGAACGGGCTCCTTGACCGGCGCATGGAAGTGACGGGTTTCTTTCATTGACTCAGAAATGCAAACCCGATGCCAATATTCATGTCACACTCAGGGGGAGCTTCTACGGTCCTGCCAGTCCACTGGAGGGAGCGGAAATGGACAAAAGTGTTTCGGGTATTACCTAAAGAGTATTCCCTTTTCAAATCCTTCCGATTGGACCGCGAGGATGCGAGACTCTTTTTCCGAAGTCGTCGAGGGCGACGGAGGCATTTTCGGCTACCCGGTCGACGAGACTTGCTTTTTCGCTGTCAAGGCATCCGGGTTCGGTGCTCGAAAGCAGCTGAACCCCGCAGCGGTCTTCCCGAGCAACCTTCTCCGGAGCCTCGCGGTCCGGATTGATCCGGGATCGTTGTCCAGCCGTTCCAGACGTTCGGTTCGCCGCCGGAGCGTCAGCGCCTCCGGGGAAGGATGACGACAGGCCAGAAGATGACGGAGGGGTGCAAAACAGAGATAATCATGGAAAATGAGGCGAAGGGTCGGGAGGAAAAAGTCCGGAGGAGAGCCTGATCCCTGGCGCAAGAATTTCTTTTATTGACTGGGGAGGCAGCCTGGATGTTCCTCCAGAGGACGTCGCCGTTCCTGGTTCCGGTGGGACACGTTGGAAAATGCTCCCATGATCCATAACATGGACAACCTAAGAGGCAGTGCCGGGGGATGAAAATCGTTTTGGAAAGAGTCGTTTGGAGAAGCCATGAACATTGATTCGGCCCGCCGCAGGCGGATGGGAGGAGGGGTGGCGATCCTGGTGATGCTCTTCCTGGCGTCCTGTCAGGCGCCGTCCGCTCTCCTCTGGCTTCTGGCCTATACCCCCTCCGGGGCGGAGCCGTCCGCCATTGCGTGCCCGTCGCCCCAGAGCTGCATCGCGGTCGGACAGTCGGGGCTCTTCCTGGTCTCCCAGAACGGGGGACAACTGTGGATTCCGGCCAACAGCGGTCTCGGGGCCGCTCTCGCGAACTTCAACCTCACTTCGATCGCCTGTCTGTCGGGAACCCAGTGCACCATCGTCGGAAACCAGGGTCTGATCCTGCAGAGCACCAACGGAGGACAGAGCTTTTCGATCACCAATGTGACCACCAACGGAAACCTGACCTTGAACGAGGTCGTCTGCCAGAGTTCGGGCTCTCCCGCCTGCGCCATCGTGGGGGACAACAACACCCTTTTGCTTCAGAACGGCTCCGGGGCGTCCTGGACGCCCGACCTCAATGTTCTTTCGGCGGCCATCGGACCGGCCAACTTCAACCAGGTCTTTCTCCTCGGGTCCTCGATCTGGATTTCGGCCTCGAATACGTCGGGGACCGGGATGAATGCTCTCCTTTATTCGGGGGACGGAGGTCAGACCTGGACCCTTATCGTCGTTCCCCAGGTCCTCGCTCCCCAGGGGGTGAGCGGGGTGGGCTGCCTCTCGGTCTCCACCTGTTATGTGGACGGGACGGGGGCACTTCTGGAGACGGTCGACGGGGGCGCAACCTGGTCCTCGGCCCTCATCCTGGGGGAGGGCGGGGCCCAGATGCCTCCCTCACTGACGGGGATCTACATCGGTCCCGGAAGCACCATCTTCGCTTATGGACAGAACGGTTCGCTCTATCAGGTCACCGCCCTGGCCGGCGGATCGGTTTCGGGGGAGGCGGCGGCTCCCCAGATCCTTCCGCCGGCCGCTGCACAACTCTCCTTCACCGGCATGGTCTGCCCTCAGGCGCTTTCCTGCTATGTGGCGGGAAATTCTCTTGCCATTTCCGGAGGAATCTTCTACGCTAGCCCCAGCGGGTCACCGGGGACCGGTTCCGCGGGGGCTCCCTGAGTTTAAATAAGGAGGACGTTATGAACTTAAAGATTAAACGGCTGGGGCTTGGAATGGCCATGTTGGCTTTGACGACGGTCATGTCAGGATGCTACGGCCAGTTTGCCCTGGTGCATACCCTCTACAAGGCGAACGGGAGCGTGGAGAACAAGTGGGCGCGGTCGGGGCTGACGGCTCTCATGGTCATTCTTCCCGTATATGGATTGGCCGGTCTGGGGGATGTGATCATCTTCAACCCCATCGAGTTCTGGAGCCATGTGAACCCCATCACCAACAAACCCTCCGTGGCCTCCTCCCGAACCCAGGGTCCCGGGGCCGACCCCTCGAAGGATCCCGACGGGTGGCTCTCCCGATCGGACAAGGCCGGATCCCGCATCCTTCTCGCATGGCACTATGATGCCGTTTCCAAGAAGCTCTCGGCCATCCGTGTCGCGTCCGGGAAGGACGGACGTCCCTCTGTGACGCTCTACCGGTCGGCCATGCCGCTTGTCGGCCACCTGGGCACAACACCCCGGGTCAAGGCCGTGACCTTCGACCACGGACGCCCAGTGACGACAACGACCGGAGGGGACATCCTTTCGGGACCGGTCCGCCTGTAAGCGAAACTTCAGAAAGAGGCGGCTTTGGGAGGGGGGAGGCCCGTCGGGCGTCCCCCCTCTTTTTATTGAGGGGGTCAGGCTCCCGGAGTGGAGGAGGGCGTCCGGTCCTTTTCGATGGTGGCCCGGAAGGCTTTCCATCCTTCCCGGACCGCCTCGGCGTAGCGTTCCTTTTTTGCGGGGAGGTCGTGCTTGAGATGCTCGATCCCTTCCTCGAACTCTTCTTCGGCCTCCTCGCGAAGGGCACGCGCCTTGTCGACGATTTTTCTCCGGGTTTCTGCCCCCGAAGCGGGAGCGAGAAGGACTCCGGCGATCGCGCCCAATGCCAGCCCTGTCAAAAAGAGGGCAAGTCCTGTATCATTCCTGTCACTGGCCATGGTGATTCTCCTGTTTGTTGGGTGTAGAAGAGGTGGGGTTCAGAGGCGGGCGTGGTTCTTTCAGGACCTCACGGGCCCTGGACAATCCGGCGGCGACCCCCCGGATGATCCTGAACAGGCTGGTCACGACATGGACTGGCCCTCCACCCGTCTTCAGGATCGGGGAAATCAGGGACAGGAAGGGGTTCCGGGTGAGAGTTCCGATCCCTTCTTCGATTGTCCGGTAATGCTCGGTGGTTCTCCTGACGACGGGTTCGACCTCTTCGGCCATCCGGCGAAGGCTTTCGACGAGGGGAACTGTGGCCGTCTCGAGTTCCCGGGTCGACGCTTCGACGCGGTCGAGCACCTTGAGCGCCCGAAAAAGAAAAAAGAGGATTCCGGCGACGAGTATTGCCGCTAAAATCACCAGAAGCAGAAGGGCCGTTCGGGTGTCCATGGGCGAACCTTTCCGCGGGTGTGCATGAGTGTGTATGGATGGACGATGACGCTGTCTCCATGGTACCGGAACAAGGAATTTTTTCAAGATTCTGGCGCGGGAACCCCGGAGGAGGGAGTCTGTGAACACTGACCTCTTCCGGAAGCTGACCTTTCTTCTCCCGACCGCCATCGTGGTTGGCATCCTGTCGGGCATCGTGCTCCTTTTTTCGCGCACCCCCCCCTCTGGCTCCCCCGTCATTCCCCGGGAGGACCTGGCCGATCTTCCCGGGGACATCCTGCACTCCCTGTTTCGCCTTCTCCTGGCCTATCTTCTCTCCCTGGCCTTTGCCTACCTGTATGGGTTCGCCGCCGCCCTGACCCGCTGGGGATCCCGGATCCTGATCCCGGTCCTGGACATTCTCCAGTCGATTCCCGTCCTGGGATTCTTTCCCGCGGTCGTCCTGATGATGATTCCCCTCTTCCCGTCCACGAAGATGGGCGTGGAGGCGGCTTCGGTCGTCCTGATCGCGACCAGCATGGCCTGGAACATGGCTTTTGCCGTCTACGAATCGGTCAGGACTGCCCCTCCCGATCTTCTGGACCTGTTCCGGGGCATCCGGGCGCCCTCCTGGCTGTGGGGCGTCCGCTTTCTCGTTCCCTTGACCCTTCCCAAGGTCGTCTACAACTCCGTCCTCTCCTGGACTGCCGGATGGTACTTTCTGATCGCCTGCGAGATGATCGCCCTGGGCCCCGTCCATTACGAGCTTCCCGGACTGGGAAGCTTTCTGGTGGCCAGTACGGAAAAGGGAAGATTCGGTGAAGCCCTCCTGGGGATCGGGGCCCTGATCGTGACGGTGATGGTCCTGGACCTTCTTGTGTTCCGACCCTCGCTCGTCTGGTCGCACACCTTCCGGATCGGAGAGGTGGAAGGGCCCTTTTCCCGTGTGTCCTCCCCCGTCTACGATTTTCTGGCCTCCTCCGAAGGGCTGGCCCGCCTCAGGAGGAGTATTGCCCGTTCGATGGGCCGACTGGTCCGGATCCTCTGGAGCGAGGGCCGCACTGTGCGGCGCCCCCTGTCTCCCTCCCTTCAATTCCTGCTCCGGGCCGGGGGCGGATTCCTGGTGGGTTTCGTCATCGCAAAGGGGCTTTTCGGGGGAGCTCACGTGGTTTCGGGATGGATCCGGCAGGGGATTCCCTGGGCCGCGCTGGGAGAGCTTCCGGCCGATCTCGTTTTTTCCATGCTTCGTCTGATGGCGGGATATCTGTTGAGCCTCCTCTGGACCATTCCGCTGGCCTACTGGGTCTTCCGGACCCCCCGCCTGTCGCGGATCATCTTCCCGCTGGCGGAGGTGATGGCCTCGGTTCCGGCCACCGCGCTGTTCCCGTTCGTGATTGTCCTGGTGGTCCAGAAGCTGCATAGCATGAACCTGGCCTCGGTGATCCTTCTGATGTCGGGCATGCAGTGGTACCTGCTGTTTAATCTGCTCTCGGGGGTGGGGACCTTTCCCTCCGAGCTCCGCGAGGTCTCCCTCACCTTCGGAATGCGGGGGACACTGTTTCTCCGGAAGGTCTTTCTCCCCTTCCTGATGCCCTCCCTGGTGACCGGCTCCATTACTGCCTTCGGGGGGGGGTGGAACGCCCTGATCGTTTCCGAGTATGTCGTTTACGCCCAGAAGGACTACGGAGTTCGGGGGGTTGGGGCCTTTCTCGACAGGGCGACCTATTCCGGAGGCCATCCGGTCCTCATCGTGGCCGCCCTTCTTGTCATGACCGCGGCGGTGGTGGCCGCGAACAGGCTTTTCTGGGTTCCTCTCTACGATCGGGTGACCCGAAGGTACGGGTATGACGCCTAGCCGGTCCGACTTTCTGAGCCTTAGGAATGTCGCACGGGACTTTACCCGGGAGACCCGCTCCTATCGGGCGATCGACAACCTTTCCCTCGATGTGGAGGAGGGAGAATTCGTTGCTATCGTCGGGCCTTCGGGATGCGGGAAATCGACCCTTCTGAGGATACTCCAGGGGCTGATCCCACCGACATCGGGAGAGGTTTCCTACAAGAACCGTCCCCAGGACGGAGTGAATTCGGACATGGCCATGGTGTTCCAGGGATTCGCCCTTCTCCCGTGGCTTTCGGTCCGGGACAACGTGGCCCTGGGTCTGGTCGCGCGGGGTAGGAAGCCTTCCGAGATCGACCGGACGGTTTCTTTCTACATCGACAAGGTGGGACTGGAAGGATACGAGGAAGCCTATCCTCGCGAACTGTCCGGCGGGATGAAGCAGCGGGTGGGTCTTGCCCGGGCGCTGGCGATCGAGCCCCGGATCCTTCTCATGGACGAGCCGTTCTCAAATCTTGACGCACTGACCTCGGTGACCCTCCGGGACGAGGTGCTGATGCTCTGGAAGGATCCGGAGATGCCGGTCCGGACGATCATCATGGTGACCCACATCATCGAAGAGGCCATCCAGATGGCCGACAGGGTTGTCGTTCTCTCCAGGCGACCGACCCACGTCGTCCGAGAAATCACGGTGGATCTACCCCGTCCGAGAAGCCGGAAACACCCGGAGTTCGAACGGCTTTCGGACGAGATTTTCTCTCTCATTTCCTGATGGCAGACAAAGGACCAATGGCGCGTCATACGACAAGGAGGAAGGGTGATGGAAGGCGAACCTGAGCCTTATACGGGGATCAGTCGGATAATCGGTCTTCTCAAGATCCTGAAGGAGAAGGGAGGGGCCTCCGATCTCTACCAGCTCGGGGTCGATCTCCATCTAGAACTGGGCGAGGAGCTTCAGATCGTGAAGGCCGCCGAATCCCTGGGGTTCGTCATCACACCCGAAAGCGATATCGCGCTCACTTCCCTTGGAGAGGAGATTCTGGAAAAGGACATCAACGGCCGGAAGAAGCTTATCCGGGAGCGTCTGCTGACCCTTCCTCTTTTTTCCAGGGTTTTCGAATGGCTCGAAGGGGAGGAGCAGGAAAGCCTTTCAATGGAGACGCTCAAGCAGAGAATCGGGGAAGTCTTTCCAAACGAGGATGTGGACACCTCCTTTTCGATGCTCGTCAACTGGGGGCGTTACGCCGAACTCTTCGGATACAATGCCGCCCGCGAAGAACTCTATGTCGACAGGGGTGTCTAGGGTTCGGGAGTCTCAGCTGCGGCTTGAGGAGAGAATCTTTTTCTTCTCCTCCTCGAGGTCGGAAATCCGGCGCTGAAAGGCGGCAATCTGGGAGTCGATCTCGGAGATTCGCTCCGATGGGGAAAGGGTTTGCCGGTCCGGATTTTCCGCGAGCCTGCGCTTGCGGTCCGAGAGATAATAGGCTGTCCCGAGCATCGTCAGGACGGTCAGAATGATGGTGGCGTAAAGGAACAGGTGATAAAGGGATTGGTCCATGGTTCTTCTTCCTGTCGGCAAACGTGGAATGCGCACGAGGCCCTGAACAGGGCCCATTGTACCCCGATTCTCCGTGAAGAAAAATCCCGGGAGGTTTTCCGTGTCCCCTGATCCGGACCGGGCTGCTCTCCTGATATGGGGCGTGGCCCATCTGGCCGAACTCGAAGCCCTGGGCCGGAGGCGCCGTCTCCGGGCTCAGTCGGACGAGAGTGTCGCCTCCGCGAGGGACCGGATTCTCGGAGAGTTGTCTCCAAAAGACCGGGAGCGATTGACGGCCCAGCTTTTGACGCTTCTTGACAATTCCGAACGCCTTGGGCTTAAGATGAGTCATCCCGGATCTTCCGGATGGCCCGGTCTCCTGTCGGATCTCTCTTTTCCCCCGTTCCTGCTCTGGATGAAAGGAGACCTCTTGGCGCTCGTTCCTCCCGGAATTGCCGTCGTGGGTGCCCGTGATGCCGGACCGCCGGCCTGCGGGGCGGTTTCGGAGCTGGTCCGGGAGCTTTCCTCTCTGGGGATATGCGTGGTGTCGGGGTTGGCGAGGGGCGTGGACGGGGCCGCACATAGGGGCGCCCTTGCGGCGGCTGGACGCACAATCGCCGTGGTCGGGACAGGACTCGACAGGGTCTATCCGGCCGAACACCGGGCCCTTGAGGCGGACATTCTGTCTGGAGGAGGCCTGCTCCTCTCGGAGTACCCTCCCGGGGATCCGCCGGAGCACTGGCACTTCCCCCACCGCAACCGGCTGATCGTCGGTCTGTCTGTGGCGGTTGTGGCCGGTCCCCATCGCCGGCGGTCCGGGACCTACGTGACGGCGCGCATCGCCCTTGAAGAAGGGCGGGAGCTCCTGGTTTTCGATCGTGAGGCCAGGGGATGGGAAGAGGAAGGGCCGGCACTTCTGGCGGGCGAAGGGGCCCGGAGAGTGTCGGATGCGGAGGAGATCCTCTCCGCGATCTTGTCCCGAGGAGACATTGTATGACAACCTTCAAGAAAGGCATCTGAAAAGTGAGTGTTCGCAAGAAAGCGTCTCCCGCCGTTCCCGCGGCTGCAAAGAGCCGGACATCCCGGAAAAAATCATCGGACTCCTCCCGGTCTGCGGCCTCGGAAGAGCCCATCGTGGAGAAGAAAACCGCGACCGCTCCGAAGGGGACACTCATCATCGTCGAGTCCCCCACGAAGGCCAGGACCCTGACCCGGATTCTGGGAAGCGGGTACAAGGTCAAGGCCAGCGTCGGCCATCTGAAGGATCTTCCTCCGTCCAAGATCGGAGTGGACGTCGACAATGGCTACGAACTCCAGTTTGTGGTCTCGGAAGGGAAAAAGAAGGTTCTCGATGAAATCCGCCAGGCCGCTCGCGGGGCCCGGGAGATCTTTCTCGCCTCCGATCCGGACCGGGAAGGGGAGGCGATCGCCTATCACATCGCGAGCGAGCTGACCGGGCTCAAGAAGCCGATTCGCCGGGTGCTGGTCCACGAACTGACACCCCGGGGAATCGAGGCGGCCCTGGCCGAACCCGGCGAGATCGACCTTCACAAGGTCGACGCCCAAAAGGCCCGCCGGGCGCTCGACCGGATCGTCGGATACACCCTCTCCCCCCTTCTCTGGGAGCGGGTTCGGAGGGGGCTTTCCGCCGGTCGGGTCCAGTCCGTGGCCGTCCGGCTTGTATGCGACCGGGAAAACGAGATCCGTTCTTTTGTTCCGGAGGAATACTGGACCATCTCCCTTTCGATGCGCCCGTCCGATCCGGCCCGCTCCGCCAGCGTCTTCACCGCGCGTCTCGACCGGATCGCTGGCAGGAAGATGCAGATCCCGAATGCCGAGGAGGCCCGGAAGACGGTGGACCGGATCGGCTCGGAAGGCTTCCGGATCGAAAGCCTCTCCGCAGACGAAAAGCGGCGCCAGCCCTCTCCCCCGCTCACGACCAGCCGCCTCCAGCAGGAAGGGGCCAGGCGCTTCCGCTTTTCCGCCAAGAAGACCATGCAGCTGGCCCAGAAGCTTTACGAAGGGGTCGAACTTCCCGGACAGGGCCAGACAGGACTCATTACCTACATGAGGACCGACTCCGTCCGTCTCGCTCCCGAGGCCCAGGAGATGGCCCGCAACTTCATTGCCAAGGCCTACCCGCAGGCGCTTCCTCCACGGAGCCCCGCCTACCGGAACAAGAAAGGGATCCAGGATGCCCACGAGGCGATCCGTCCCACAGACGCCAGCCGAACGCCCGACTCTCTCGAGGGGATCCTCGACCGGGATCTCCTTCGGGTCTACCGGCTGATCTGGCAGAGCTTCCTCGAAAGCCAGATGGTTCCGGCGCGATACCTTCTCACGACCGTCATCGTCGAGGGGGACAAGGGGGATACCTTCCGGGCGACCGGACGGCGAATGCTCGATCCGGGCTTTCTTGTCCTGCGGGGGGAAGATCTCCGGCCCCGGAAAAAAACGGATGCCAACCCTGAAGAGGAAGATGAGGAGAAGGCCGAAGAGGAGAACGAGCTCCCCCTTCTCCACGAAGGAGAGGCTGTGGAAGCCGCCGCTCCCCCCGAATCCCAGCAGCACTTCACCGAGCCGCCTCCCCGCTACAACGAGGCCTCGCTCATCCGTGAGCTCGAGGAAAAAGGAATCGGCCGTCCCAGCACCTACGCCACCATCATGACCACCATCCTCGACCGGGAGTATGTGGAGAAGAAGGAGAACCGCTTCCACCCGACCGAACTCGGGGAGACGGTGAACCGCCTCCTGGTCGATTCCTTTCCCGACCTTCTGAACGTCGCCTTCACGGCCCGCATGGAAGAAGAGCTCGATTCGGTAGAGGAGGGGGAGAAGATTTACCGCGAGGCGGTGGACGACTTCTATCGTCCTTTTTCGAGGGAGCTGTCGAAGGCGAAGGGGGGCGGCATGGCCAACCTGAAGGCCCAGAGCGAGCCGACCACGATCCCCTGTCCTGTCTGCGGTACCCTCATGGTCAAAAAATGGGGCCGTCATGGCGCTTACCTGGCCTGCGGAAACTACCCGGCCTGCAAGACCACCCGCAACATCGTAGAGACGGAAAACGGGCCCGCCCCCGAGGTCCTTCCCGAGGCCGCCGGGGAAACCTGTTCCACATGCGGAAAGCCGATGGTGGTCCGGAAAGGGAGGTTCGGAACCTTTCTGGCCTGCAGCGATTACCCGGCCTGCAAGACCACCCGTCCCTGGCCACCGAAAGGCCACTCCGAACCTCCGGTACCCCTCCCGGCGGATATTCCTCCCTGTCCGGCCTGCGGGGGGGCCATGGTGCTCAAGACCGGTCGCTTCGGAAGCTTCCTGTCCTGTGCCAACTATCCGAAATGCAAGACCACGCGGCCGCTTCCGACCGGGATTGCCTGCACCCGTCCAGGCTGCGGTGGCGAGATCACCCCCCGGAAGGGAAAGAGGGGAACCTTCTACGGATGCAGCCATTATCCGGAGTGCGACCGGACCTACCCGGGTCGTCCCGTGGCCAAGCCCTGCCCGCTTTGCGGCCATGCCTTCCTGGTCGAGAAAAAGAGTGGAAAGAGAACGGTCATCTCCTGTCCCGAAAAAGGATGTGGATACGAGAGCGAGGACGGCGAGGAGCCGGGGATCACGGCGTGAACGACCATGCCCACGTGACGGTGATCGGCGGGGGCCTTGCCGGCACGGAGGCGGCGCTGTCGCTTTCCCGTTCCGGGGTTCGAGTAACCCTCTACGAAATGCGGCCGTCTACCCTGACAGGTGCCCACAGGACCGGAAACCTTGCCGAGCTGGTCTGTTCGAATTCCCTCAAGTCCGTCGACCCGGAGACGGCCCATGGGCTCCTCAAGGAGGAGCTCGGGGCGATGGGGTCCTTCGTGCTCGAAGCCGCCATGGAGGCCCGCATCCCGGGGGGAGGGGCTCTCGTGGTCGACCGGGACCGCTTTTCCGTCGGGCTGACCTCACGCGTCGCGGCCGATCCGAACATTACGATCCTCCGGGAGCGTGTGGACCGGATTCCTCCGGATCGCCCCCTGATCCTGGCGACAGGGCCCCTGACTGCGCCCGAACTCTCCCGGGACCTTCTGGCCCGGATCGGGAGCGACCGGCTGTCCTTCTATGATGCCATCAGTCCGGTGGTTGACGCCTTGTCCCTGGATCGGTCGCTTCTGTTCCGGGGGGACCGCTACGGGACGCCGGGCGAGGGGGATTATCTCAATGTGCCTCTCGACGAAGAAGCCTACCGGATGCTGGTCGGGGATCTTCTCCTTGGAGAGCGGGTCCCCCCCCATGAAGGGGTGGAGGATCGGCCGGATGCGCTCAGGGCCTTCGAGGCGTGCCAGCCCGTGGAGTCTCTGGCCGATTCAGGGCCGGAAACTCTGGCTTTTGGTCCCATGAGGCCAGTGGGTCTCGTCGATCCAAGGACTGGGAGGACGCCTTATGCCGTCGTCCAGCTCCGGGCCGAAAACAAAGAGGAGACCGCCTACAACATGGTGGGATTCCAGACCAAGCTCCGTTACTCGGAGCAGGACAGGATTTTTCGCAAGCTTCCCGGCTTCGCGGAGGTCCAGTTCCTCCGGTACGGATCGCTCCACCGGAACACCTTTCTCGACGCACCGCGGGTTCTGGGGCCCGACCTCTCGCTTCGCGCACTTCCGGGAGTCTATCCGACCGGACAGATGGTCGGTGTGGAGGGGTACACCGAGTCGATCGCCCTGGGGCGCCTCTCGGCCCTCTATCTCTCCCCCGATCCACCCTCCACACTGCCGCCTTCAACAACAGCTGTGGGAGCCCTCCTCCGGGCCCTTCTTCCTTCCGTCTATCGGCCTGGGGGAGAGTCGCCCGGCCCGGAGGAGAACGCCCCCTTTTCTCCGGTCAACCTGCATTTTGGCCTTTTCCCCGCTCTCCCTTCCCGGGTCCGGGGAGGAAAACGCGAGAGAAGAAGGGCCATCGTGGACCGGGCGCGGCGGGATTTCGCCTCCTGGTGGAAGAGCTGCCGGGAATCCCTTTGTCCGGAGGAGACCGGACACCGGTCTCTCACTCCGGAGAGGAGGTAGAGCCATGGGCGGGGAGGGATCGGGGCAGCGTCGAAGCGATCGCGAGCGACGGGGAAAGGACGAAAGGATACTCCGGGATCCCCTTTTTTCCGACTACCGGAGGGATCTCGAGCAGGGAGGCCGCTCTCCCCGGACCATCGAGGCCGTCGGGAAGGATCTTTCCCTTCTGGCGGGTCTGGCGGGAGAGACGCTGGTCGGGGGGGAAGGATTCCTCTGGGAGCGTCTCGACCGTCCCAGGGCCCTGCGCTTCGTCAAGCGCCTTCATGAACGGGGCTACGCTCCGTCGAGCATTGCCCGGATCATCTCCAATCTGCGCGGATTCTTCCGGTATCTGAAAAAGAAGGGCCATGTCGAAGAGGATCCCTTTCGGCTGGTTTCCGGACCCCGGGTTCCCCGGGTCCTTCCGTCCGTTCTTTCCGAAGGGGAGGCCTCGGCCCTCGTGGGTTTCCCTGGTGCAAGCGGGGATCCGGACTATCTCCGGGACAAAGCCCTTCTCGAGCTTTTTTATGAAAGCGGCGTCCGTCTTTCCGAGCTGTGCGGGCTCGTCTGGGGGGACTTCGAGGAAGGATCAGGAGCCCTTCTGGTTCACGGCAAAGGGGGCCGCGACCGGAGGGTGCCGGTTGTCGGGGAGGCCATGGCGGCCCTCGCCGCCTACCGGACATCGCGCGAAAAGGAGGGTGCGTTCAATTCGGCGATGCCCATTTTTGCCGGGAAGGGAGATCGGGGGCTTTCCGTCTGGCAGGTCGGTCGGATCGTCGGAAGGCGATCCCGGGAGGGGGGGCTGGAGAGGAAGGTCACCCCCCACGCTCTCCGACACTCCTGCGCGACCCACCTTCTGAATCGCGAGGCCGATCTCCGGGAGATCCAGGCCCTCCTGGGCCACGCCTCCCTGGGAACGACCCAGCGATATCTTCACACCGGTCTCGACGAGCTCGCGAAAAAACTCGCGAAGGTCCGCAAAGACCCCTGAGAGACGACTCACACAATCCATCCCGGAGAGTTCATGGACAGCGTTCTGGAGAAGGCGCAGGTTCTGATCGACGCCCTGCCCTACATCCGTACCTTTCACGGCAAGACCTTTGTCATCAAGTTCGGGGGCGGGGCGCTCGACGGGGGGGGGGAGGAGAGCCTGTCCTTCGCCCAGGACCTGGTTCTTCTCCAGCATATCGGGATCCGCCCGGTGGTGATCCACGGGGGAGGTCCCCAGATCTCCCACCTCATGGGCCGTCTGGGGATGAGTCCGGAGTTTGTCGACGGAATTCGGGTGACGGGAAGCGATGCGATGGAGGTGGTGGAGATGGTTCTCACCGGCCGCATCAACCGGGAAATCGTGACGATGGTGCACCGCCACGGAGGGCGGGCCGTCGGACTCTCCGGCCGGGACGCAGGGTTCCTCGTGGGCGAGAGGAAGAGCCATTCCGGGCGGGATTTGGGCCATGTGGGCCAGATCGTCACTGTCAATCCCGAAATCCTTGACCTTCTCGACCGCCACCGGTTCATTCCCATCGTGGCGCCGGTCGGAGTGACGGAAGAGGGGGTCCCCCTCAATATCAATGCCGACGAGGCGGCCGCGGTGATCGCGGGGGCCCTCAAGGCGGAAAAGCTCATCATGATGACCAACACCCGGGGGGTCCTGGACGGGAACGGCGAGCTTCTCTCCTCTCTGGACCGGCGTGAGATCCTGTCCCTGATCGAGCGGGGAACCATCGCCGGAGGAATGGTCCCCAAGATGGAAGGATGTCTTCGGGCGCTTGCCGACGGGGTCGGAAAGGTCCATGTGATCGACGGTCGCATCGCCCATGCCCTTCTGCTCGAAATCTTCACGCCGGAAGGGATCGGCACCGAGATCGTGCGGAGTTCCCCCTCGTGAAGCTCCCATTCCTTGGAAAACTGATCCTTGGCGGATTCCTGGGAGGGCTCCTGCTTTCCTGCACTCCCCATGAAAATTCCCCTCCGGTGACAGGACGGATTGCCAGAGCACAGCAACTTGCTGTCGACTCCGGAGGAGCGCCCGGCCAACGGTCGACGATCCCGATCCTTGCCATCCAGCTGGTCGTGACCAACCCGGGCCCTGAGGTCCGCCTTCTTGGATACCGCTACATCTCCTCAGGGGGAATCGCATCTGAAGCCCTTATGAACCACGATCTCGTCGAGCGGAGCCGCTCGAAGCTCGGGCGCCTTGTTCGTCTTGGCCTCCCCACCGTTTTCCCTCCCAATGGAACTTCCACGGGTTGGGTGTTTTTCAAGACGTCCGATCTGAGGGGGCGTCTTCACCTGTCCCTGCGCGATGTTTACGGGCGATTTTCCTCACTGGAGATTCCCGTGGCCCCGGCCATATCCAAAAGATCTCCGACAAAGGGGATCCATTCCCCATCGCCCGGAAGCCCCTGAGAAAGACGGAGAGAATCCGGAGTGGCAAGGTCCGGAAGAGGGCCGGCAGAAAAGGAGAATCATGAGAACTGTCATTCGGATCAAAAAGATGGGAGAGGGAACGGAGTCGACCCTTCCCTTGCGTGCGACGCCGGGGTCGGCCGGTCTGGATCTCAGGGCGGCCATTGACGGTCCGGTGATTCTCCCTCCGGGGGGACGACGGCTCATTCCTGCTGGGATTGCTGTCGACATCCGGGATTCGGGCGTCGTGGGTGTGGTGGCTTCGCGGTCGGGCCTCTCCCTGAAACATGGCATTCGGGTCGCACAGGGAATCGGTGTGATCGATTCCGACTACCATGGGGAGATCGGGGTCATTCTGGCCAACGATGGGACGGATCCCTATACCGTCTCGCCAGGAGACCGTATTGCCCAGCTACTTTTCATGCCAGTTCTATTGGTGGATCTCATACCGGTCGAGAGTTTCGAAGAAGAGACCCTCCGGGGAACCGGAGGATTCGGTCATACGGGACATGCGTGAGACAGATCCCTACCGGCTCGTTTTCATGTCCGAGAGGGGAACGGCGAGGATCCAGTCGTAGGAATTGGCAAGGAAGGCGGTGCCCCCCACAATGGTGGGGCTGACGATGCCCATTCGTCCGCCGATGCGGAGATGTCCGGTTTCCCGGCCGGTTTTCGGATCGAGCCGGTAGAGGCTGTCTCCTCCGGCCAGGTAGAGGCTCCCTCCGGAGAAGGTGGGGGCGCTCCGCGTGGCGGCAATCCTGTGCCAGGACCAGAGACGTTTTCCCGTGCGAAGGTCCAGGGCCTCGTAGCGGCCGGTCACGGGGGAGCCCACGTAGACGGTCTTCCCGTGGATCAGGGGAACGCCGCCCTTGAAGGCCGGAGGCTTGGGGCCCCTTCCCGTGGAGACGGTCCAGAGGGTTCGTCCCGTCCTGGCGTCGAAGGCCCGGATGACCGGTACGAGGGTGGGGTGTCCATGAACCCTTTTCGGATTGGTGACCGTATCCATGACCACGACGCCGTGGCCGACGGCGGGGCTGACATCGCCCATGCCCGTGTTGGCGGCTCCGGGGATGGTTCCGCTCCAGAGGGTGCGGCCGGTCTTCGCGTCGAGGCAGTAGAGGCGGGGGGGCGAGGCCATGGCCAGATAGAGGCGTCCGTGGCGATAGGCCGGGCTGGACATGTTGTCGTTTCCGCCGAGCCTTGAGGTCCAGATCGGGTGTCCCGTGCGGCGGTCGATGGCGTGGACGGCTCCGGAGCCGGTGGCGAAGTAGAGGGTCCGGCCGTGGATGGCGGGGGTGGGCATGGCCTCCCCGACCGAGTCCGCATGCCAGAGAAGCCGGCCGGTCGTCCGGTCCAGGGCATAGATGCCGTTGTAGCTCACATCCATGCCCCGGACGGCCGTTCCCTTTTTGGCAAAGGCGGCGACATTCGCGAAATTGAATCCGACCCCGCCTGCCGCCAGGTAGACGATCCGTCCGGCGACCAGGGGATTGCCCATCAGGTTGTTCCCGACGGGGCTGGTCCGCCAGATGAGCTGGCCCGTCCGGGCATTTAGCGCATAGGCGAACATGTCATCGCTCTCCGCATAGACAACCCCGCCGACCACGGACACACCCAAGGCATTTCCGTAGAACTGCGTCTGGACAGCTCCCGCCTCCGTCTCCCCGTAAGTTTTTGTTCCGAAGGGATGGGATCTTTCGAGGGGCCAGGCCCGGGCCTCGGCGTAGCGCCAGAAGACCCCTTCCCGGAACCAGGCGGGTGCGTCTTCCGGAATGCTGGTGGCGGCGTTGTGTCGGGCGTTGGCATTCATCTGGAGCCACTCGGTGGCCCCGAATGTCCTGTCGGCTCCGACGGGCGCGTTCTGCGGGAGATAGACGCGGGCAAAGGGGCCGCCCGGAGCTACCGGAACGGACCAGGAGGAGTCATGAACCCCTCCTGCCGCGGGAGGGGAGCCGGCTTCGGAAGTCCCTGACAGAATGAATGAATAAGCCAGGAGAGCCAGAATAAGGGGTAGACTTTTCAATGTTCTCAAAGCGGCGCTTCCTTATGAGATGACACACCCTCCAGAGTCCCGGCCGTCAGAAATTCAGGCCACCTCTTCGATGGTGACGATGCGGAGAGCGGTCATCATGCGGGCGATGGATTCTTCGATCGGTCGTGAAAGCTCCGAAATGCGCTCTCCCGTTCGTCGGAGCTGGCGCATGAGAACCTTCTGCGGAAGCATCCGGTCATAGCCGGGGGCTTCCCGGGCCATGAGGATGGCCTTGCGGCGGTAGTCGTGCATGGTGTTGTGGAGCGGCATCTTGTAGTTGAGGGTGACATCTTCGATGAGGGGAAGCACCTTTTCTCCGTAGGCTTCGATGAAGGAGTCGACCATGTCGCAGAAAAAGCCGAAATGGCGGGATTCGTCCTTGGTCAGATAGATCAGGAGACGGTTCAGCACAGGTTCGCGGACAACGCGGGACAGGCTCTGGTAGTAGAGCTGAGTGGCTTTTTCCTGCAGGAGCGTGTAGGTGAACACCTGAACAGGATTCGAAAATCCGATGCTGAAAGGCTTGCGGTTTTCGATGATCAGTTTTTCCTCGAGACGGTCGCGGTCCGGTTCGATTCCTGCATGGTACTGGTAAAGGGCCAGAGCCTGGGCGTGGCGGTCTTCCTCGAGTCCCCACCGGACGGTGAAGTGGAAAAGCTCCCGATTGTGCATCGATTCTTCCATCGTGGGAGTTTCAATGGGGAAAAGGGACTGGTATTCGGAGAAGTATCCGGGGAGATGGTCCTCGACGTAGGTGACGAAGACAACTGCTTCTTTCTGGCCGGGGGTCAACAGTTCGGGTTTGAGTTCATGCCAGTGCAGAGACTTGAAACGGTTCCAGTTCGCGTCGTCGGCGAGCCGATTATAGTGATCCACATGCTGTCGAATTTTTGCGAGCGGCAGTTGCACCCTGCATTCCTTCCTTAGGTTCGTCGGGGGCCATGCCCGTAATCTCACAAAAATAGCGGCGATGGCCCGTTTATGAAGCAAGATTGACTCAATCTAAGACATTATACTCTCTAAAAATGAAAAAAGCATCTTTTTGGACTGAAGATCCTGTATCTCCAATGTCTTATCGGTCGATATTCACGGGAGCCACAGTCGTTTCCCCATGGGAATAGGGGGACCATGGAAAGCGGTCCGGGGAAAGAAGAAAGTCCGCTTCCCGATGGGTCAGAGCCTCAGCGGACACGGCATCGGCGATTCTGTTGGCCTGCATCAGGCACTCTTCGATGACGCTTGCGGCATCGGGGATTGAGAGACCGGAAAAGTTCGAGAGGTGAAGGGGGGGCGAGCAGACATAGGTGGCCTTTCCGAAGGGCAGGGGGATGCGGAATCGGTCCCAGGAGCTCAGGGTCCTGACCCGGGAACAGGTCACAGAAAGGAGGTAAAGAGGCTTTTTGGAGGAGAGGGCGAGATAGGCGACGCCCTCCTTCACGCGATAGAGAGGGCCTTTGGGACCATCGGGGGTGAAGACGATCGAATCCTCGCCCGCCCGGTCGAGTCGCAGGAGTTCCTTGAGAGCCGCGCTGCCACCCCGGGTCGAGGAGCCACGGACGCTCAGGATTCCAAACCAGCGGAGGAGGGCGGCGATAAGCTCGCCATCCTTTGACTGGGAGACGATCAGCTTGATCTTTCCCGGCTTTCCGAACCAGACGAAGGGCATGAACAGACCCTGGTTGTGCCAGAAGGCGATCATGACAGGCAAGCCAGCTTCCAGGCGCTGTCGGTAACCGTCGAAGCCGATATACTGCGACTTGTTCGACATCTTGATGAGCCGAAGCAGGATGGAGGTGGCCCAGGAGGCCGTATCGAGAGGCCATTTTGCGGATTTCATCGAAGAAAGTTCCTGTCAGCATCAAGGCTTGAGGTGTGTAAGCATTTGGGTGGAATGATTTAAATGACCTGTCTTGCGATCATAGCCAAGGGGGGATAAAAAATCCACTCCGAAGGGAAGGTGCGACAGCGTCAGGAAGGGAGATTAAGGGCGGAGCGGAGGATCTCCCAGGCCTCTCGTGAGAGATCCCTGCGGGAGCGTCCCTCAGGCAAGAGGGGAGAAAAAACGCGAATGCGGACAGTGATGCGTGGTTCGCCAAGCGTTCGCCAGAAGGAGCGCACAAAGCTTTCTCCTCCGGTGTAGGCGATGGATCTCAAGGGGCGCCGGTCGTGAGATTCGTATTGCAGGCAGAAGGGAAGAACGGGACGTCCCGTCCGGATGGCTGCCTCGAAAAGTCCGCTCCGGAATGGGAGGAGGCGCTCTCCGCAGGTTGTGGTTCCTTCCGGAAAGACGGCCACGCACTCTTCCCGTTCAAGTGTTTTCCGTACCTGTTCGAATATATTCCGAAAGGAGGAGAGACGGGTTCTGGCGATGAAAAAAGTCCCCGCCGCTTGAGCCGAACTTCCGACCAGGGGCCAGAGGGCGATCTCCTCCTTGGCGATGAAGCGGGCCGGGACAAGGGCGCGAATGACGAGGATGTCCATCCAGGAAACATGGTTGGAAATCAGGAGAAAGGGGCCAGAAGGGATATCGGCCCCTGAAATTTCCATGCGGACTCCGAGTCGGAAAAGAAGCTCACGGCACCATACGGCCAGTGGGTCTTCCCCGGACAGAGCCGGGACTTTGGGAACAAAAACACTGCGTGCCACGTGCATCGCCGCACTGACGCCCCGCAAGGCCCGGCCGGGAATGGAAAGGGAATGAGGGGCGATTGAGAGGTCGCTCATTTCGTTGGATTGCTCGACCGGAAAAAATGGCGCGAATAGGCGACACTCATTTGGGAGAGGGGGAGCCACACCGGGAAATCGGCCGTCTTGAAGACGGGATCATGTGCAGGATATCCGATACATCGGGCTCCGATTCGGAGATATCCCTTGAGAAGGGGGGGAAGTGTCGGAACCCGACCGTCACGGACCGGCCGCACAAGACACGGAAAGGGACGATGGGGCACGACACTGATGGCTGCGTCTTCCCAGGCTTTCCGGAAAAGATAGCTCCCGATCTCGTCGAGGTCTAGATCGGGGTTCGTCAGGTCGACGCTTGCGCAACCCATCAGATATTTGATTTTTTCGGTGATCAGTGTCCGGGCCAGAGCCGCCCAGAGAAGGGCGATGACGCTTCCATTCCGGTAATCCGGGTGGACGCAGGATCGTCCAAGCTCGACTGTTTCATCAAGAAAGGGAGACAAGCTTGAAATATCGAATTCGGACTCCGTGTAGAATCCCCCGGCTTTTCGGGCTCCTTCCGGGCCTAGGAGACGGTATGTGCCAACGCAGTGGCCTGTTTTCGTCTCGACGACCATCAGATGGCGTGCAAAAGCGTCAAAGGAGTCGCATTCTGGGATGATTTCATTGTAGGAAATCTCCGGAGGAGAAAAGCCGAAGGCGAGTGCCCGAAGTTTCTGGGCCTTGAGGAGGTCGCTCGACGAACGGGCCCATCGAACCTCCAGCGTGGTGTTGTCGGCTGATGAAGGAAGGAGCAGGCAGGAGACGGACATTTGTACCTCCCGGAAAGGGTGGACGGGATTCATCTCCTGCAGGATATTTAATTCTTGTGACGGGAATGTCGTGAGAAGGTTACGGGAAGAATACGAAGGCTGAAAAACGAATCAACGGGTTCCGAAGGTCAATTTTCAGGTCCAACCGGGCCACGGACTGGGTTTATGAGAAGGGCCACCTCGACAAATCATTAACCTGAGCCATATCTCTGTTTCCTCCCATGACGGCATGGTATAAGATTTGCCATGTTAAAACGGAAGAAGTCTTCAGGAATACATTGCATGGCTGGTGTTTCAACAACTATTTATTCTTCTCTCTTTCCGTTCCTGGACCTTTTTCCCAAGGCGCGCTTCCTTCATTCCTGACTGATCTGGTGTTAGGGGTAACTCATTTCAGAAGGAGATGGCATCTGGATCGCCTTGACGGGATTGCGAAGGCCTTCCATCCCCCATTCTTTCCGGGCAATCTCGAAAAGATGGGAAATAACGGTCAGATCAAGCCGAACGGTATTGGCGGAGGACCCGGATTTGATCCGGTCGTCACGGTAAAGAGCGTTTTCCCTGGGAGGAATTGTTCTTTAAATGGCTTATATTATGGTGCTCGGGAGGAGAATCGAACTCCTATGACCGTGAGGTCGGCGGATTTTGAGTCC
>JAJZXW010000037.1 GCA_021806225.1 Nitrospirota bacterium
ACGTTCGCCGCCTGACCGTTCAGATGGCGAATCGATCCCCGTTTTCAGTCCGGGGAGTTGGCAGGAAGGAATCCCCTTCCTTTCCGCTTTCGCGGCGAGCGAAGCGAGAGGGAGGGGAGGATGTCAACATTCTCCGGGAGTCGTCCCTTATGCTCAGGATCCGCCTTTTTCTCCTTTCGGCCCTTCTCCTGTTCGGCTCCTGCGCTTTCTATTCCTCATCGGGGTCAGACAACCGGCAGGGGAACTACCTGATCAACACCCGCTCCCTTCCGAACTTCGTCAAGACCATTCCCGTCCCGAGTGACCCCCGGGACCTTGTCCTCGTCAAGAAGGTCCGCCTGGAGACAAAACACCGTCTCTCCCCCATGGATTTCATTTACCAGTCAAAACCCCGACCCTACCATGGGCGTCTGTACCTGATGGACTTCCGCCGCCGCCGCATTTATTCGGAGGAAACCCCCGAGCGTCCCTACCGGTGGATCCGCCCAGTCGGAGGCCGTCCCTACCGTTATCTCTATACCGGCAAGTTCGTCGCCCTCAAAAAGGACTGGCAGGCCGAACAGGAGTGGGAGGCGCACCAGGCCATTAAAAAGGAAAAGAAGAAGGCGAGGGAGAGCGCCCGAGGACACATCGTTCCCCTCCCTCCCTCGCTGTCGCAAGGTCCCCTTGGAGGCTCCGTGATCCAGCAGGACGAAAACTCCATGACGGAGATGCTCCCCTCGGGTGCCTACGTCTTCCATCCGAAGAGTGAGCTCGAGGCCGCCGGCTATCATTATTCCAAGTCCAATGGGTGGAAGCGCTCTCCCTGACGCAGTCCTTCGGGAAGGCTTTCTCCGGCCTTCCCTCATCGTCCTCTCCCGTGACCAACTTGTAACAGGATCTTTAACAGGGTGTCACCCCCTCGAGGGATCCTGTGGCAAGAATGAATCATTCGGGCAGCCCGCTCTTCCATACCGGAGAATCCCATGGACCAAGAAAGAACCCAGGACGATGTCGCGCGTCTTCTTATGGAACGTTTTGACCCGCAATGGTTTTTCTGGTCAAAGCTCGCCGGTGGGATCCGAATGGTCGAAGAAAAAGAGTGCCATCAGAAGAAAGGTTCCCGGGATCTTTCCCCCTGGATTTCCGCGATCCGCCAAAGGATCGTCCCCGGCGTCTCACGCTATCAGTCGGGAAGCATTCCCGTGAACATTGCACGCATAACCCCTGTCGTTAAGGATTCTCTCCCAAAAAGACAAGATATGGGACGGAGACCTCGGTCACCTTCGGGCCTGTTTGCCGAAACATGGTAAAATGAAGTGGGATTGGCAGGAATTCCGAGGGAATTTTCAGCCCCCCTCATTTCCTGCGACCGCTTCGTGGCAAATGCGACCGAGCCCTCCCGGACGGAAAGTACATCCCTATCTTTATCTTTCGGCCCTGATTTTCTGATCCCGCAATTCCCGTGGATGGAGTCGACTCCGGTTCAGAGCTGTCGTATAATGGACCAGCGCGTCCGAATCGAAAATGTCCGGCACGCGAAATTCTTCTGGTTTGCGCCGGCACCCTAGACCACCACCCAAACGATCAATCACTGATCTTCGGAGGAACCATACCTATGTCCGTCCTCGTTGGAAAGCCTGCTCCAGATTTCACCGCCACCGCCGTCATGGGGGACAACTCCTTCAACGACAAGTTCACACTGTCGGAAGTCCTGAAGGGAAAATATGGCGTCCTGTTTTTCTACCCACTTGATTTCACCTTCGTCTGCCCTTCTGAAATCCTCGCCTTCGAACACCGGCTGAAGGAGTTCCACTCCCGCAACGTCGAGGTGATATCCGTCAGCATCGACTCGCATTTCACCCATCTTGCCTGGAAAAACACCTCAGTGGACAAAGGCGGCCTCGGCCATGTGAGCTTTCCCATGGTGGCCGACCTGACCAAGAGCATCAGCCGGGACTACGATGTCCTTCTCGGAGAGAAACTGGCCCTCCGCGGCTCATTCCTGATCGACAAGAACCGCATCGTTCGCCATCAGGTGGTCAACGATCTTCCCCTCGGGCGTAACGTGGACGAGATGCTCCGGATGGTCGACGCACTCCAATACACCGAGCAGCACGGAGAAGTCTGTCCGGCCGGGTGGCAGAAAGGCAAGCCCGCCATGAAGGCCTCCCCAGCCGGCGTGGCCGACTATCTTGCACACCACGCGAAGGAGCTCTAACTTCAGTTAATCCTTGCCGTTCGGAATGCTCCGGGTCCCCCTGCACGTTGCGGGGGGGCCTTTTTTTTGACACCTCCGAGCCCGGCCATCCACCTTAACCCTGATTGTGTAGGAAAGATTCGTGATCCGATCGGTTCTGTTCGACTTCAATGGCGTCATTCTCGACGACGAAACCGTCCACCGGGATCTTTTCGCCCAGGTCCTCGCCCCCCATGGGGTCCCCCTGTCTTCCGAAGACTATGACGCCCTCTATCTCGGCATGGACGACCGGGGATGTCTTTCGACAGCATGGGAAGCGGCAAAAAAAACTCCCGTCCCAGAGTCTACCCTCCGGGACCTGATTGAAGCCAAGTCCCGTCTTTACGAGATTCGGATGGCGGAAGGACTTCCTCTTTACGAGGGGGTCCAATCCCTGATCCGGGAGCTGGCCGGACGTGTTCCCCTCGGGATCGTATCCGGGGCTCTTCGGCCCGAAATCCTCCATGCCCTCGAGAAAAACGGCCTGAAAAACTTCTTCGCCTTTGTCGTAAGCGCAGAGGACACGCACCATGGAAAGCCCGATCCGGAAGGGTATCTGAAGGCCTATCGCCTTCTTCTCGATCGCGGGCTCCACGCGGGGGGGCCACACGAGATCGCCGTCATCGAGGATTCGGTGCAGGGAATCGCCGCCGCCCGGGAGGCGGGAATGAAGACGGTGGGCGTTGGCCACACCTATCCGCTGTCGCAGCTTCTTGATGCGGACCGCGCAGTTTCCCATATCCGCCTTCTGACGGCAGAAAGTGTCCTTTCACTGTGACTGCCGTCACAATTTCCTGCGACCGGGATCATAACCTTCCGGGACGACCCCTGATAGAATAATCAAGAATTGCAAATGCCGGGGCCATGAGGCTCCATGATAACCAACACATTGATAGTCGAGGTCATCCTCCCATGAAAACGTCAGTCGGAAAAAAACTTTTTGCGTCCCTTCTGCTTTCTTTTGCCGTGATCGCCACTCCCCTGACTCTCAACCCGGCTCTTGCCGATGAGGCAGCGGCCGGCAATATCGATTCTCCGGCAACCTCCCAGTCGTCCTCAGGAGGGACCTATGACAACGTCCACCATTTCGGCGTGGGACTCGCATGGGCTCCCATGGACATGGTCCAGCAGAACGGAAGCGATGTCTTCAGCAATGTCGGCTTTGTGGATGCCCGGTACTGGTTCAACGACCGCTTCGGCCTCGATGGAGGCATCGGCCTGGGGCTTCCGCAGATCTCTCCCCAATCGAGCCTCCTTGCCACACTGAACATCGAGCCGATGCTGGCGCTCATCACCCGGCGGCATTCTCTACTCTATGCCGACCTCGATCTCATTCCCGCCCTCAATACCGGTGCCGGACTTCCCTCCGCCGTCAGTCTCTCCGCCGGGATCGGAATCGAGACCGAGATCGCGGACATTCCACGGCTCTCCTGGTTTGCCCAATGGAACCCCCTGTCCATCAACTGGAACCTTCCCAACGAAGGACCTTCTGCCACCGGCTTCACCTTTCTGGGATCTCTCATGAACGTGATGGTCGGATTCCATTACTATCTCTAAAGGCTTTTTCCGATGAGGGAGCAGCAGGACATTTTTGTCACCCTGTATGGACATTCGTGTCTTGATTTCGGACAAAAAATTGCCATATCAATAGCTTTCATTCATCAAGTTGTCATGGATAAAAAATACTTCAAATTGGCACATTGATTGCATTATAATGAATCAGGAATCATGAAAATCGGAATTCAAATTGTTCAGGGTGGATAAAAATGGATAAGAATCTGGGAAAAACGAAGACGAAAGGGTTCTTGGGGCTGTTGATCGGAATGGCGCTCGCCCTTTTTCAGACCGGTGAATCTCCCGCCGCGATGATCGAGGACGAAGGCACGGGAGACCGTCATGTCGCCAAGAAGGTGATTGGGGGAATCGTGATGAAGGTTCGCCACCGGACGGGAACACGGAACATCTCCCTCCTGATCCGGGAAACCCGGATCGACCGGACAGGCCGACCTCTCTGCAATGCCCCAACGGGTCGGATTCTTTCTGTAGAGTCGGTGGGCGGGATCTTCCTCGCACGATCCGCCCGCCTCAAGAGTTCACTGGTGGTCATGGAGTCTCCCTCGGACCCGACCCCCCGGGACCTGAAACCAGGAGAATGCGTCTCCGTCGCCCCCGACGACATCGACCGTGTTGAAGCGGCGCTACGCTCCTCGATCAGAATCGAGCGGACTTCCGTCGTGGCGAAAAAGACCGATAAAGTGAAAGAGGGCCTGGTCGAACTCTGGGCCCGGACCTTTCCTGCCAAAGGCGCGGTCGCCTCTCACTGGCACGGAAACGGACTGTCGCACGGCAAAAAGGCCGTTCCTGCCTCGATCCCGGCGACAGCACGTCCGCTTGGCCAGCCTGCCTGATACTCACCCGCATACATCCTTCCTTCCGTCCCGGCACTTTTGGTCCGACCGCTCCTTCCCGCCAGGGAAGGGGGACCGGAGAGACCGGGGCGGAGCACCCCACCCTATCCTCCGCTTGAAAGACAGCGTGACCGCCTGATCGAAGATCGGTGGCACCTGTCCCCGTTTTCTCCGAAACATCCGATCCACTCTTCCCGCAAAATCGGGTCCCTCTTCGATCCCGCATGCCGACCACGCATTTTGGATCATCCAATAACGGAAAATCGGAGGAATCCGGGAACGACGACGCCGGAGTAAAGGGGGCTTTCGCCTTGAGGATCGTACCTATGGCTTTGCCTGTCGTCTTCCTTCATCTTTGGGCTCAGAGCGAAAAGGGCTCCCCCGGGCGAACGGACAGCACCCGGCAGTTTTTGTCCGCGACCAGCCGTGTAAAGGCTTCCGGAGTTCCCGTCAGAGCAGGGAAAGTTCCATGATGAAGCGGCAGAACGGTTTTGGCTTCCAGAAATCCGACCGCCATTGCCGCCTCCCGGGGTCCCATCGTATAGAGGTCTCCGATGGGAAGACAGACCAACTGTGGATCGTAAAGCTCGCGAATAAGCCTCATGTCGGAAAAGACATTGGTGTCGCCGGCATGGTAGAGGCGAAACCCGTCAGAAAGCTCGACCACGTAGCCCGCCGCTTCCCCACCGTAGAGGATTGCCTTCCCGTCCGAAATCCCGCAACTGTGGTCGGCATGCACCATCGTGACCGTCACCCCCCGAACCGTCTGGCTCCCTCCCTTGTTCATCGGATGGGTCTGGACGACTCCTTTTTTATTTAGCCACGCGCACAGCTCAAAGATTCCGACCGTTTCAGCCCCGCTCGCCTTGGCCAGTGGAACGGCATCTCCGATATGGTCGAAGTGGGCGTGGGTCAAAAGGATCAGATCCGCCTTCGAGAGCGTTCTGAAGGAGTCGGGACAGGAGGGATTTCCTGAAAGCCAGGGATCGAGGACAATCTCCGTTCCGTTCTTGTCGCGAACGAGGAGGGTCGAGTGCCCGAGCCAGGTGAAAAGATGGGCGTTCTTCTGCGACATGGGATCTCCTATTGTGCGAGCGTGAGCGGCGGCAGGACTGAACTCCACACGATTTCCGACTCATTCTAGCAGAAAAATTTTTCGGAAAATGCTACGATTTCTCAGGAAATCATTGAATCCCGGGCCGGAACAACTCATTGAAAAGGATCCTAGCGGAATGACCATGTACAACGAAGGGACCCGTGAAATCGCCGATGAAATCGAAGCCCGGACCCGTGCCAACCCCGACTTCGCCCGGAGGCTGGGAGATTTCGGCTTTATCGAGCTCGAGGACACCTGGGGCGACGAAACCACCATCCTGAACACCGCCCGGGTCTCGACCTCCAACCGGAGGCTCCGTTCGGTCGAGGAGCTGACGGAGAAAGATCGTAATCTTCTTTTTCATCTTCTGTCACAGCATCACGGGACCCCCTTCGAGACGGTCTATTTCCGCTTCCGGTTCATCGCTCCCATTTTCGTCCTCCGGCAATGGGTCAAGCACCGGATCTCGACCTGGAACGAGTTCTCCATGCGCTACCGCAAACCCATCTCCGCCTACTACGTCCCGAGCAGGGAGGCCCGGGCCGTCCTTGGGTTCGAGGTGGTAAACGCGGAACAGACAGAGCGGTATGCCGCTCTCATGGAGAAGATCTTCGACTTTTACGAAACCGAGTATCGGGAGTCCTGCAAAAGGATCGACGAAGCGGTCGACAAGGGTCTGATCCCGGGAGGGAAGGCCGACCCGGCTGCCCGGAATCCCTACCGGGCCCGGGCCCGCGAGATCCTGCGCTCGGCCATTCCGGTCTCGGCCTACAGTGACGTCTACTGGACCGTCAACTTCCGCTCTCTCATGAATTTCTTCGATCTCCGGACCAAGGAGAACGCCCAGTACGAAATCCGGGAGTACGCTCTGACGGCTTTCGAGCTCTTCTCGAAAAAATTTCCCCTGTTGTCCGATCTCTACAGGAAGGCCGGCCGGACATTGTCCTGAGCTTGTGCGGCGACGATCGCGACCGGTCTGTCGCACGCATCGCCCCTCTCCCCGCAATTTCCCGACAAGCATCGTAAAAGAATATCGATCAGCGTGTAGTCCTCAAGGTCGTCCTCGGTTTTCCGGAGAGATTCCGTCGGAAGTGTCTGTCAGGCGTCTCCGGACAGACGTGAATGATGTGGGGGAGTTAATCCTGCATTCCGACCCGGAAACCTTTTGACGGCGTCCTCAATGGCTATCGAAGCTGGCCCGTCCAATGGATCCATCTTTCGCCCTCCGCAGATCCACCTTCCGCGCGACGGGGTCGTTCGATGGCCCCTTCCACGACAGGATCCGGAGAACCGGATGCCCGTCCACGTTCTCTAGCGGAAGATAGAGGAGATGGGTCCGGGGATCCGCGAGGATCGAATGGGCCCGAAAACCGAGAAAGTCCTCCGAAGCCAGGGCCAGTCCCCTTCCCGTCAAGCGGTAGACTCCGACGAGACCCGACTCGGAGGCCACGAAAAGAAGTCCCCGCCTCCGGTCGACGGAGAGGACGTCCGGGTCCATTCCGGTGGGAAGGTTCGCGAGGATCCGACCAGACCCGAGGTCCACCGCAAGGATCCGGGCGTCCCCCTCGCAGGCCACGTAGGCCAGGCGCTTAGAGCCGTCGATCCGGAGTCCATGGGGGTGCCGGCACGGCAAACGGAAGCGTTTGACGACGCGAAGCGCGAAGGGATCGATCCGGACAAGAAGATTTCGTGTCTGCACCGCTACATAGACCCGATGGGTCTTGTGATCGACTCTCACGTTGCCAGCTTCGCCGGAGAGAGGGATCGTTCCCAGAACCCGGTTCGTCCGCGTATCGATGACGCTGAGGGAGCGTCCCCACTCGTTCGAGACGAAGATCCTTTTGCTGGCAGGTTCGTAGGCGAGGCCGTCCGGATGAATCCCGGTCGGCAGGAGGGCCACCGTCCTTCCGCTCCCGGCGTCGACCACGGCCAGATGACCGATCTCATGGCGGGAGAGGGGCGACACGGTGGCGTAAACCCTGGCAAGCGACGGCACCGCGATCACTCCGTGGACATGCGGGAATCCCTGAAGGTCGCCCACCACACGCCTTTTCAGGGTGTCGACGACGACGAGCCGGCCGTCACCGAGATGGGCCAGATAGAGACGCCCTGTCCGAGGATCGAGGCTCTGGTAGTCGAAACGCGTGGGCCGGCCGGGAAGCGGAATGGTGTCCAGCGTGGACCATCCGTCATGCGGGACACCCGACGCACGCGCTGTATCCGGAGAGACGGACCCCAGCCAGACGAAAGGAAAAAGGAAAAGGAAGGTCCTCAGGAGACAGGGGATTGATTTCTCCTGATTCCCAAAGGGCCCGGCCGCGAGATTCATGTTTCCCCCCTTTCTTTCGTCCTCCGCTTCGGAAAACGGGAAAAGTTCGGGATCCAGGCCGAATCGGCTCTCGGCCCGGTCCCTCAGGAATAATATCCTTCGTCTGAGACCTCGAGATTTCTCTCAGGGCGTCTCAGGGATAGCAGGAAATGTTCTGAAACCAATCCGTCTGGGCCTGGGAGATATGCCGGGCCCAGGTGTCGATCGGAAGAAAAGTATCCGAATCCGCACTCCTTGTCCATACGGCCTCCTCAAGATAGTACTGTTTTCGCTCCTCTTCCGAAGGATGGCAATCCGGGGGAACCGGAAGAAAAAAGTCGATCCGGAGCAGAATGGCGTCCTGCTCCGAATCATGCGCGACCATCGCCGCCTTGACCGTCAGTCCGAAACGAAGAAAAAGGGCTCTCACATCGGAGAACCCCGGAGGCGGCGGCAGGAGAGAGACAATCCTGTCGATGTTGTCGGGGGCGGGTTTTTTCTTGCCTCCAGCATCTCCGGCGAACCCCTCCTTCGGAAAGAAAAGGCCCGTGACCAGCAGTGCGACCCACGCCCACGAACGCCAATCTCCGACCCTCATGCAAACAACCTTTCATTCTAAGAGATCCATATCCAAGGTCCGGTCCGTTTCTTTTCAGGACGGGACCCTTCGTTCTCCTCATACGTCAACGGATCCCCACCCCGTTCTCCCTCATCCACTTTCTTCTTTCCCTTCAGCGAATTGGATTGCAGGTTGGCGATTTGGGCCAGAAACAGGCTGATCAGGGCCAGCAAACCGATCGACAGAACCTCGGTGAGTCTTTTCATGAAAAGATTCTGTCTCACGCAGTTCGTCCCTCCCATTGGAAGAAGACAGAAGGAGTCCCTCTTCGATCTTTTCACCGAACACCCGAAAACGACCCGGCCGGTTCAATGGATCGAACAATCGTCTCTGAGGACAGCTCAACAGGACTCCGGTCGGAAACCGCTACCGGCCCGATT
>JAJZXW010000017.1 GCA_021806225.1 Nitrospirota bacterium
AGGGCACACAAACCGCACCAGAAAGAGCGCATCGGGCTCTCCTTTGCTCGCCAGCCAAGGGAGATCCGAATGTCTCCCCTTCCTCATTCTCCCGTACCGGTGTTCCGGCACGGTGAAGAAACCGTGACCCTGAGGCGACGGGAAATGAAAAAGGCCCGACAGGGGAACTCCCCGCCGGGCCTTCGCAGCATTGAACCAGAAGACGGTTAGAAGGTGATAGTCGCCCCGCCGAAGACGTTGATCGGCTCTCCGGGATAAACGAACAGAGTTTCCGCACTGTTCGCCCCTGGGGCGAGAAAGGCCGGTTCGTAATAATTGGTGTTAAGAAGGTTGAAGGCGTTGAAGAAGAGCTGAGCCTTGTTGTACCAGGAGGCCTTCGGTAGATCGTAGGCCACCAGGAGGTTTGTGGCCCAATATCCCGGCGCGTTGGTCTGGATATTTGCATTTCCGTTGACGCCGCCGCCGGTGTCGATGACATTCATCATGCCGGTGTAGCGCTCGTTCACCGTGACGTGCCAGTTCCCCTGGGCATAGTTGAGGTCGATATTGCCCAGCATGTTCGGAACGAAGGGTAGGGGATCCCCTGAGTTGCTCAGGACGGTAGAGGTTCCCAGACCGTACTGGGCGCTCACGAAATAGGCGTCGACCGCGGAGAAGCTTCCGTCGACACTGAAGCCATCGGGAAGATTCCGCTTGAACTCCGCTTCGAATCCCCGCATCTCGGCCAGGCCTGCCGAGGACGGGATCGCATTGGTCACTCCTCCGGGAAGAACCTGGAGGGTTGTCGCAAACATGTTGTTGATGTAGTCGTTGTAAAAATCAAAGGCCACGAATCCTTTCTCGGACTCGTACCGGGCACCGATCTCCGCATCGTTTACAATCTCCGGCTTGATATTGACCGCATTGTTCGGAGTTCCCGGAGCCAGCTCGAAGAACTGGAGGCTTGGCGCGGAATAGGACTGGCCCGCATTGACGTAGACCTTCCAGTTCTTTCCCGGATACCAGTTGACACCCACATGGGGAAGAGGAACGACGAAGGACTGACCGGCCGAAGCCGCATAATTTGCATTACCCGATCCGAAAGTGTTACCTGCCGCATTTGTTGCAGTCTGGGCTCCTGACATCAGCGAATTGACATACTGCTGGTTGACCGCCATGACCCGGAATCCGGCGCTTATCAGCCAGTCATCGTTGGGCCTGTAATGGTCCTCGAGATACCCGCCGATGGTGGTCATCAGATTCGAGCCGCCGGCATTGCCGGTAATCTTGTTGGTCCCGATGGGCACATTTCCGTACAGCGTGTTGTTGTAGGAGAGCCGGGCCCCCATGTGCACCTTGTTGCCGGCGAAGGTCTGGATGGCCGTTTCGGCGATGTCTCCGACCTTGTATCCCTGCCCCTGGATGTAAGTAAAGTTGAAGGGGTTGGCACAAGCTACGGAATTGGCTGCATTGCAGACTCCACCGTAGGAAGGCTGCACATCCTGGAAGGCCGTCCCGTTCGCCCCGGCTGTTGGTGCCCCGTTGATCCCCACGGGAACCTGGATCACCCCATAGGGAACCAGGAGCGCAAAGGCGTTGTTCTTGACCGAGACCGCGCTGTTCAACTGGTCCTCGCCCTGAAGGGTGATCATGTAGCGCTGGGAAATCCAGGCTTTGTAATACGGAGAATCCTGGACGGACTGTCCCGACGGATAGCTTGTGTTCTCGCCATTTGGGAGTCCGTTATAGGTCGGCCCGAACTGGTTGAAGTTCTGGAGCGAGGTCGAGGCGCCCCGGTCGTAGTTCTTGTAGGCTCCCGTGAACATGAGGTCGATCTTCCCTGAGGTCAGGTACTTGGTCACGTTCGCGTAGTCCTGGTATTCCTGGAGACCGGTATAGTCCTGGAAGCCCTGCTGGTTGATGATCGAGAGGTCGTTGTAGGCACCGACTCCGATTCTGTCGTTGATTCCGGTGTTGGTGATAAAGGAGGTATAATACTGCCCGTAGGAGCCCATGCCGGCAGTGATCTGTGAGTAGGGTTCCTGGGTGGGCTGCATCAGGTGGATGTTGACGTTGCATCCTGAGGCGTAGTTGTACAGGTTCGCGGATGTCGTCACCCCACGCTGGATGTCGACCGAAGCGATGTCGAGGTTGAAGAGATTCAGGTCGTAGACCATCCCGCCGTCCTGGTTCTGATTGAAAGGAACTCCTTCGACCTCGAACTCGATGTTGGAGCCCCCGGAGGGTGCCGTGTTCGATCCGCCCGTGCTGTAGCCCCGGCAGGTGAAGTAGTTCATGCCGCCCGTGACGCCGTTCGCTCCGGACCGGGAATAGTAGTTGATGCCCGGCTGGTTCGACAGCGCGAACCCGATCCCCGTCGTCTGCCACGTCTCGAAGGTCTTGTGGTCGACGATCGTGATGGCTCCCGTCGTGTCCTTGATCTTCTTGTTCCCGGACGCGTTGATGTTCGCCTGCGCCAGGGTGTTGATCTCAAGGTTCACGTCGGCCTTGGTCGTTCCCCGCACCGCGATCTCCTGCGAATACGGCAGATAGCCCCGTTTCACCGCGGAAAGAAGATAATCTCCCGACGGCACGTTCTTCAGGTCGAATTCCCCGGAGGGTGAGGACGCCACCTGGTAGACTTCTCCCGTCTTCCGGTTCTTCACGGCGAGATTCGCGACCAGCGGCACCTTGTGGTCCCCGTGCCCCTCGTAGATCTTACCCAGGATCTCGGAGGTTCCCTGACTGAGCTTGTTCACGGCAAAATCCATCTGGCCGATCGTTCCGGCCTTCAGGAGCCCCTCCTTCCTCTGGACGGAATAGTTGCCTCCGCCCACCAGGACCTTGTAGTCCCCGGGAGGAAGGTTCGAGAAGATGAACGCCCCCTGGGAATCGCTCTCCTTCTTGATCAGAAGCCCCGTGGTCGTGTTTTCGAGTTCGATCGGAACCCCCGACAGGGTCGCATGGTCTTTGACCGAGCGGATGTTGCCGTACAGGATAGACGGCGCGGCGTCGGGTTTGGCAGGAACTTGGGACTTGGCCGGCTGGGACTGCTCCTGAGCCGACCAGACATCGGTCGCCAGCCCGCCCCAGACAATCCCCGGGGCCACGAGCCAGGCGATCTTCTTTCTTAAGGAAAACATCGAATCTCCTTTGATGTGGGTTTTGAACGTAAGGTGATGCGATCGAAAAACAGGCATAAGGTGCCTTGGCAGAGGATTCTGACGGAGCGGAATGTCCGGACGGTTAACCCTGGGTAAAAGCGAAAAAACCTTTCAACCTTAATAAAAAAAGGCGGATTTTCCAGATCCGGTGGGTTCTTGGTGACATGGCAAAAGGAGGAAGAGTGGCCGGGCGGCCTTTATGAATTTTGATGGAGGGAAGGTGGAGCAAAGGGAAAAAAGTCGTGAAAATCGAAGGGAGGGCCCACGAAGCGCTACGCGTCAGGATTCTGCCTTCATGCGGTATCCCACGCCGCGGATCGCCTCGATCTTCGGGCCCCCGACCAGCTTGTTCCGGAGAGCGTGGACATGGACCTTCAGATTCTCCTTGCCCACCATATGGTCCTCACCCCAGACGGACTGGAACAACTCCTCGTGGCGCACCACCATCCCGATCTTCGAGACCAGGACGACGCACACGAGGAATTCCTTGTGGCTCAAATGGATGCCCTTTCCGTGAAGACGGACCTCGTACTTCTGCGTATCCACCACCAGATTTCCGATCTGGATCCGGTCGAACGGATAGTCGTCCCCTTTCCTGTCCTCGCGTTCCACACGCCTCCAGAGAGCGCCGAGGCGAGCCTCGAATTCCCGCGCGCTGAAAGGTTTCGGGAGATAGTCGTCCGCCCCCGCCCCGAGACTCTCCAGACACAGCTCGTGGAGATCCCCCTCCCCTGCGACCATCAGGAACGGAATGGACGCCAGGGATTCCTGGGACCGGACGAACCGGCACAGGTCGAGACCGCTCCGCCGGGGAAGGTGGACGTCGGCGACCACCAGCAGGCGGTCGCAGTCGCCCGATGCCTGGAACTTCCGGAGCATCCAGACCGCCTCCTCCCCGTCGAAGGCCGACGCGATGGTGAATACGGCCTGATCCAGATCGAATCGTCGATAGACGGTCTTGTGAAGCGTCTCGTCCGTGTCGGCCACCAGAACGCTGGCCCGCCCCCCCCAGGATGACGCGGAACTCTTCCCGGCGGGACTCACGATTCCGTCTTCCGGTCGGGGAGGGTATGCCAGGGTGTTGGCCCCTGAGATCCCCTCCCACCCGGAGGAAATCTTTTTCTTCATGTCGCGATCCTTTCGACGGGACGTCGTGCCCCCGCCATCGTCTCCTCTTTTTCCTCGCATCCGGTCAGAGGGAATTCACCCCCGGTTCCTCACCCCGTATTGCGGATCCGGAACCGGAAATTGAGCTCGAACTTTCCCGGGATGGCTTGCCCGTTCTGGGTCGCGGACTTGAACGAGAGATGCTTGAGAACGTTTTCGGCGATCCTGTTCATGTCGTCCCAGACCGACGGGACGACCATCTTCGAGCGGGTGATCTTCCCCGAGGCATCGATCCAGAGATCAATGACCACGTCCCCCTCTTCGTCGTCGGCCTTCATCTTCTCCGTGTAGAGGGCGTCGGTGTCGACCTTCGTCAGAAGACGGGGAGGAAGATAGCCTGCCCCTCCGCCGGAGGAGGGGGTTCCCTCCCCCCAGCTCATGTTGACAGACGTTCCTGCGGAGGCGGCGAGAAGATTGGTCGCGGTTGCCGTCTGGGCGGGAAGAACCGGCGGGGTGACCGGATGCCGGACCACGGTCTTGTGGACCATCCGGGGCTTCGCCTTGGGCTTGGGCGCCGGAGGCTTTGGCTTGGGAGGCGGGGGCGGAGGAGCCAGCGCCACCTTGAAGGAGGGAGGAGGCGGCGGCGGGGCGCTCACGGGAACCCGGAGCGCGGCCAGAAGAAGGGCCTCGAAGACGAGGACCCCGCCCAGGGCCCACGGAAAAAAGGACCGTCCGTTTCCGGAGGCGACGGGGGTGCTTCCGGCGGCCCCCATCAGTGAAGATCCTCGGAGCGGATCGAGACGTTCGAGAAGCCCATCGAATTACAGAGGTCCATGACGTCGACCAGCCGCTGGAGCTTCGAGTCCTTGTCCCCGCTCACGATCACCTCGTACTTCGCCGTCTTGTCCGAAAGCAGGGCGGAGAGATGCTCCTTGAGTCCCGCCCGGTTCACGGGGGTGTTCTCGAAGAGGATCTTTCCCTCCTCGGTTATGGTGATGTTGATCATCTTCGGCACCTGCTTCAAGGGGTGGGCCGCCGATTTCGGCAGGGCCACGGTCACCCCGTTCAGCTTGATCAGCGACATCGAGATGAAAATGAAGACCACCATCAGGAAGAACATGATGTCGATCATCGGGATCAGTTCGATCCGCGCCTTCGGGGACTCCTCGCCCCCGTCGCGAAATAGCCTCATGAAAAAATCTCCTTGTTCTTGTCGTCACTTCTAGGACGGTCGGCCGACATTCGCACCCCACGACCGTCCCTGCCCGGATCCCGCGTCAGGCCGGGGATGAGCTTTTCTCCGCGCGGAAGGCGGTCTGGATTCCCTTGACCACCGCGGAGGAGCTCCGGGAATCCGCAAGTTCGGGCGACGACTGGTAGGCCTCGCGGATCGGCCGGTGGAGGATGGTGATGAGCCGCGCCGCTGATTCGAGGGAGGACTTGATCCCGGTGATCCACTTGTAGAGGAAGTTGTAGAAGCCCAGGGAGACGATGGCGATGACGAGCCCCGTCGCGGTGGCGATCAGAGCCTCGGCAACACCGCCCGTGATCTGGGTGGGCTTTCCGAGCCCGGAGATCGACATGACGTGGAAGGAAGCGACGATTCCGATGATCGTTCCCAGAAGACCAAGGAGCGGCGCCATGGTGATGGCGGTGTCCAGGATCCACATCCGCTCCTTGAGCTTCTTTTCCTCGAGCACCGCCTCCGCCTCGATCAGGTACTCGAGCTTTTCCCCTTCGAGCTCCGACTCCACGAACAGCTTCAGGATCTTGCTGACGATGAAGTTCTCGGACCGGTAGGACTCCTTGATCATGGCGATCACCGACTTCGGGTCAAGCTTCTCCTTCACGTTCTTTCTCAGGACCGACAGAACCCTTTCCGTCTGGACCTTCTCCTGTCTCAGGACGACGAGGCGCTCGATGCTCACGGCCAGCGCCACCGCCGACATGGGCAGCAGAATATACATGACCGGTCCGCCCTTCATGAGATAGGCAAATGCATTCATTTTTTCTCCTTTTATGGATGACCCAGCTTCCGGATGAATCCCTTCACGATGGAGATGATCCCATCCTCATTTGAAGATTGGGTAAATTCTGCATGGCGGGAGCGTGACGGGAAGGTAAATTTTTGGTCCCGGGTGCCCGCAGAATGTTTTTTCTGGTATCAAAGACCCTGAACTCCAGTCGGCAGAAGAATTCCCGAATTCGATCCTTCCTGGCTGGGTCCGGAATTCCCGGAATTCGCCGACCGGGAAGGAGACGATTATGATTTCCTCCCCGGCCGGAGTCCCCCTCGGTCGTCGTCCGATTCTGGGGGAGGGCCCGGTTTGCACGGCTGGCACGGCGAGGGGTTCATGAAAGTTTCGGATGGGCGAGAGACTTCGTTTCGGAAGGGACCAAAATGAGGTCCTGAACGAGCCGGAATGGGGCAGAAATCCACCGGTCACTTTGGGGGATGGAGAAACCGGCGAGCCGTTTCCGCATCTCCGGTGCTCAAACGGCGGAGATACGGGTCAATGCCTGCACCCGGGCATATTTATTTTCCACCAGGTTCCCTCTTGTTTGACCCCCGACGAACCGATCGATTCCGTTCCGGGGGGAATCCCCTCCCGCCGAAGAGTATGCAACATTAGGGGGCAAACCCATATTCTTGTGGCAATTCGTCCTGGAACGAATAATTCGAAGGGTCCGCTAGGATTCTCCTCGCGAATCCCGGAGTTTTGAGTGTTTGAACAGAGCGTTTTCGACCAACAATTCGCGTGTCATTCGACCGGACTACCGATCTTTGGATGGGACAGTCCGATGGGGAGGGGCTTTGACGAGAATGTCTCGGGAAATCAGGGATTTTGCCCGACGAGGATGGGGGACCTTGTCCGTAAGGAGATGCCGTCCTTCTCTTTGGATCGGCCGCAAAGGGGACGGCCACCCGCCATTCTGACCTGGATCTTCTCGTCGTCATGGAGAGCCGCGAGGGCATTCACGAAAGAGCGAAACACATCTGGCCGTATTTTTCCGGATGGGGAGGAGATGTCGACGTCATCGTCTACACTCCGGATGAATGGGCGGCGAGACTGAACAGACCCAATGCCTTTAAGAGAAAGATCCTTTCGGAAGGGCTGGTTCTTCATGTGACTTGAAGAAGATATCTTCGGAGCGAAAATCTGGTTCGAACAAGCATCCCACGATCTGTCTGTCGCAAGAAAGGTTCTAGCTCTTGAGGAATATTATCTCGTTGTCTTTCTTTGCCAGCAGTCTTTGGAGAAGGCCCTCAAATCCCTGGCCAAGGTCCTCGATATCGATACGGGAAAGAAACATTTTCTGAGATCCCTCCTGGCCTTGCATCCCGTAGAGATCGCCCGCCGGATCGGCCTGCCCCGGAGAGGACCACAGCCCGGAAGCAAGGATCATCCCGAAAAAAACCCACAACGATCTCCTGAAAAAAGTGGCCATCATGATGCACGCTCCTGACATAGGGAAGACCGGGAATAACGGGTGACCGACTGACCCGGAGAGGGGTCTCGTCGTGGTTTTCGAGGAGAACCGCCATGACCCTGGCGTTCTGTCCATTCTTGATAAGGGCCTTGGCCAGCATCTTCCGGTAACCGTGGGTCCAGGCACGGCGGGGCTCGATGAGTGAGAGGAGGGTCAGGGACCGCTGGTACTGGTGTTGGACGAGGAGGAGCGGGCCTCGTTCAAAATATAAGGTTCATCGTTGTCGTCGGACCTGAGCACCCTGGCCTGTTCGAGATAGCCGACTGCCTTCCTGAAGTCGCCTTCCTTGAATTCGATGTACGCCATATTGTTCAGGATCGTAGCTTCCTTCGGATTGTCGCGAAGGGCGAGCTTCAGGTCTTTTTCCGCGAACTCGAGCTGTTCCTCCCGGATTTCCGAATAGGCCTGCCGCTCGTGCAGGTAGGCCCGGACGGCAGGCTCCGTCATGGCCGCATATCCGGGCAGAACCAGCGCCAGAAAAAGACTCCCCATGGCACTACCAATTTTTTCCCGATTTTCATCGTTCTCCCTCCAGGTGAAACCTTGTCTCTCGATAGCAATAGAGATAAAGTTTCATGGCAAGAGTCGGCCCAAAGCCCCCGGTGCCACCAGAATATCTTCCAGAAGGTCCAGCCAGCCAAGGACCACGGTTACGATCTGTACCGTTCTCGTCCAGAAATGTCGCATTTTCTCTTCTCCTTTCCTGCCGGCGCGCAAAACGATAGCGCCCCAAACAGGTCACACGTTAGGCCAAAAAGCGCACGGAAAGATCCCGTTTCCGCGATTCGATTTTTTGATTTTTTTTGAGAGTGAAGGCGGGGTACGGAAGAGAAAAGGCAAGATCCAGGGAAGAGACAATGGCAACACTTGGGCATCAAATCTTCTTCAACCCGTCTCCTCCTTTCCCTCCGTCCCCCGACTGGG
>JAJZXW010000053.1 GCA_021806225.1 Nitrospirota bacterium
TTTAATTCTTTTCATGTCGGGCATGGTAGCAGAAAACCCCGCACTGAAAGCCAAATCCGGGACGGCCATGCCGTCCGCGCACTCCTTCCCCGCCGTAAACGGCGAGCTTTGCCGCGCGATTGGATCAAGGGGCCTTTCCGGAGTTTTTTCGGAAGAATGGCCGAAAAGGGAATCCGGCGGGAAGACGCTCCTTGAGCGGAAGGAGGAGAATGAACAGGGAGGCAAGGAGAGAGACGCCTCCCAGGATGAAGAAGGTCTCGTTGTAGGCGAAGGCCTGGGAGAGGGATGCTGCCGTCTTTCCGGCCATGGCGGGGGGGTGGGGAGCGGAGGTCTGGGGGAGGACGGGACGGAAGGCCGGGGCGATGTTGTCCACAAGATGACGGGCCCAGACTGTGCCGAACATCCCTCCCAGGAACTGGATCACCAGCTGCACGACCAGTCCCACCCGGTGCAGGGAAGCGGGAAGCGTTCGGAGCACCAGAGGTGCGAGAGTAACCTGGGTGAGGGCGACTCCAATGCCAAAGACGATCTGGGGAAGCAGGACGAGCGGAAGGTCGTAGACATTGGCCGGAAGGGTGAGGTAAGCCACATTCGAAAGGGAGATCAGGAGGGATCCGGCGGCCATGAAGCCCCAGGTGAAGAAGGAACGCTCGGGAGAGATCAGGAAGGCGAAGACCGGAATCAGGAGTTCGGTGATGGCTCCCATGAAGATCACCATTCCCGCCTGGTGGCTCTGGAAGCGATAGAAGATCTCCAGGAAAAGGGGAAGAAGGTAGAGGCGTCCGAAGATGGCCGTCGAGCGGAGGAAGTTGGCCACGGACAAAAGCAGAAAGCCCCCGTGGAGGAAAAGTTCGGGAGGAATGATGGGCCGGGGATGGCGGACGGCGTGGAGCAGGTAGGAAAAGAAAAAGATCAGGAAGGAGAAGGCCATCAGGAAAAGGGTCGTGCTGTGCCAGCCGAAGCGCTCTCCCTCCATGAGGGTATCCATGCAGAAGAATCCGGCCCCGAAGAAGAGAAGCCATCCCAGGAGATCGAAGGGGACTTTTTCGGAGCGGGGGTGGTTGGAGAGGGAGACTGCGGCGAGAAGGAGGGTCAAAAAGCCGACGGGGAGATGGATTCCCATGGTCCAGCGCCATCCCAGGGTGTCGACCAGGAGCCCTCCGATGGTCGGTCCGATGCTCACCGCGAGGGCGTTTCCCACGGCAAAGAGAGAAAGGGCCCGGGAGCGCCGCTCCGGTGGAAAGCTCTCGTTGATGAGCGCGATCGAGAGGGGTATCAGCACGCCCCCCGACAGCCCCTGGAGAGCCCGCCCCACCATCATGGCCGGCATGAAATGGGCGAGCATGGAGACGACGGAGCCTCCCATGAAGACCGCGGTGGCCAGGGAGTAGAGATCCCGCTCTTCGAAGAGACCCCGGAGGCGGTAGGAAAGCGGGATCCCCAGGGCGACAAAGAGGCTGTAGCCTGCGGTCAGCCAGCGGGTCTCGTCGGGGGAGGAGTCCAGGTCGCGGGCGATGAAGAGGCGGCCCACGTTCATGCTGGTGGTGTCGGCGAGAGGGAGGGCGGTTCCCAGAATCACGGTGAAGAGGACCATGCCGGGGGAGCGGAGGTCGAATCCCGACAGGAAATTCCGGATGCGGGCTCGGGTCATGGCGATGGATTCTTCTTTTTCATCCGTCGTCCGGACGAGACGGATCCACCGGAGGGGCTTCTCCTTATCGATGCGTGATCGGGCGGTGTCATGGCTTTGACCTTCCCGCTCAGGAGGGACGCGAAAGAAAGAAAGTGGGGAGAGCCGGGGAGAAGGAGGGGAGCTGGTGGTCCACCATCATGCCGGCCGTGACGGCGAAAGCTCCGGCCACGAGGAGAATGAGGCCTCCCACCGTCACCCGGTGTATTCTGGAATGATGGGGAAGGATCGAGGCCGCCTCGAGAAGTAGGGTCAAGGTAAAGACGAAGAGGACCATCCAGAAAAAGGCCAGATCCATGCAAGGGGTCTCCCGGATGTCCGGTCAGGACTTCCTGACCGGTCTTCCCAGACGTTTCTCGACAGAGGCGATCTTTCCCTCGAGACGTCCGGACTGATTCCGCCGGGCGTCGATCTTGATGGAGACGCTGATGCGGCTACAGTCCTGGTTCATGCGTTCGTAGCATTTCCGAACCACGTCCATCACTTCGTCCCATTCCCCTTCGAGGACGGTGCCCATGGGGTTGAGCCGATAGTCGATGCCGCTTTTGTCGATGATGTCGAGCGAGCGGGAGACGTAGTCCCCCACCGATTCGCCCTTGTCGAGGGGGCTCATTGAAAATTCGAGGAGAACGGACACGTCCTGTCCTTTCGTCTAATGAGAAGGTCGAAAAAATAAGCGTCATTTCAATGATACAGGGGAGAGAATGGGGAGGGAAGGGGGGTGTGGCAGGAGAGGGGGAGTGTAAGGCGCAAGGATGCGTTGGAGGTTCCGTGAGCATCGAAGAAAAAATGAGTGCCGGTCCGATTCCAAAAAGGCTCGGGACGGGTTTTCGTTTGACATGCATCCGGCGGAAATGTCCCGGCGTCTTGTTCTTTGTTCCAGCTTTCCCCAGGTTGCCGGAACACGTGTCGAACACGAACCCTTCTTCCGGATCTCTGGCTCCGGACCTGTGGCTTGGGGACTTCATCGCCCTCAAAAGCCACGCGTGTTGACTCCAGGGGATGGCGGACATCGCGGATCTCGTCGGGGTTCGTCCCGATCTGCGTGAAGAGGTCCACCGGGTTGCGGCAGATTACGAAATCTCACACAGACTTCTCCCCTTCCTAAAGTCCTGTGATCCCGGGGTTCCTATCCGGACATATTTTTCCTTCGCTCCTTCAGAAACCTTCCTTGACCGTCTTTTCCCAGGTTCTTTCGCGTTTTCCGTTTTGTTCACCGTTTTGTCACATTCTCTTGAGATTTCCTTTCCTTTGTCCCTTTAGGATGAGGATCGTCCGGAGTGGCCCCCGCGCATGTCGGGGAATTCCGGACCCCTCCCCGGAACCTCCGTTGTTCCGGGGGATAAAAAAGTTGAAGTTCTTAATCTTTCACAATTTGGGTTCACACTTTTTGGAGGACCTCTTGATGATCCCAGGAAAACGAAAGGCGTCCTTTCTGGCCTTTCTCGCCGCGGGGATTCTCGCGACGGGAGGCGGAGCGGTTGCCTTCGCAGACAACCTGACGCCCGACTCACCGTATTCCCAACCGGGGCAGACGCCGACCAACCAGTCGGGAACGCCGTCCGGCTCCCAGCCGTCGACTCCGGCGGACATGGACAAGTTCAACTCCGAGTTCCACAACTCCTTCCAGAACCTGATGCCGGACGCCCCTCCCCCCGGCTACTCCACGATGATGGGCAAGTGGGTGACCACCATGTACGGCTTCGTTCAGGTCGACACCGTCTACGATTCCTCGAATTCCTACAATAACTGGCCCTTCAATGCGGCACCGGCGAATTCGGCGGTGGCCAGCGGGAATAACGCCACGGTGGATTCGCCCCGTTTCGGGATGGACGTGAACAACTCCCGGATCGGATTCGCCCTCTCCTCCCCGGTCTATAACGGGTACAAGATTCGGGCCCTTCTCGAAATGGACTTTCTGGCCAGCCCCGGTGGGCAGACGATCTCGGGGACATCTCCCGGGTCAGGGCTTGGATATGTGACCAATCCGATCTTCCGCATCCGGCATTTCTTCTTCGACGTGACGACGCCCTCCTGGGGCAATGTCCTGGTCGGACAGTACTGGTCCCTCTTCGGATGGCAGCCCTACAACATCCAGAACAACCTCCAGATCGCTCCCGGTCCCGGCACGGCCTACGGTCGGTTTCCCCAGATCCGATGGTACAAGATCCTCCACATGGACGAAATGTCTCCCGGTCTGATGCTGGAACCGGCTGTGGCGGTGATGACACCTCCCACCACGACGGGAGGAATCCCGGCCTTCACGGAAGGATTGAAGCTCTCCGACAGCCACCTGATGACGGAGATGATGATCGGCGACACCGGAAAAGGCCAGTTCCCGGCCTCGATCGGAATCTCCGGGATCGAGCAGAATTATTCGGGTTACCTTGCCGGGTCTAAGGCACCGTATTCCAACACAGCAAATACCGGCTTCAACTCCTGGACAGCGGCCGGAGCGGTGGATCTGGTCCTGCCCATCATCCCGATCCACGACGACAAGCCCGGCAACAACCTGACCCTCCAGGCCGAATATACCTGGGGCCAAGGAGATGCGTGGCAGTTCCCGAATTTGTCCTTCGGGCTGGGCGGATCGACCGTCAACACGATGGGAGGCCAGGGATTCGCAGGCAATGGGGTGATCATGAACAACCAGTTTCTCCCCCTTGATATCCAGACCTACAACGCCGATCTGCAGTACTACTTCCCGGACGATGCCCGGACCTCGATTGTGGTCGGCTTCGCCGTGGACAACGCCTCCAATCTCCAGCAGATCTCTGGCGCTCTGGGAGGATTTGGGGTAGGAGCTCCGGCGAGCGGCGGAGGAAGTGCCAATGGCCTCTACAGCTACCTGGAACCTGACACGCACCTGACCTTCGCCTATGTGGACCTCTGGCACGACTTCACGCCGGCGGTGCGGGCGGGCCTCGAGTTCGGCCAGTACGACGCGGTCTATGTCGGAGGAGCCAACGCCCTCGACAACCGGGTCATGATGTCCTGGTTCTACCTGTTCTAGAAAACTCCGGGTCCGGGCGGAATCCGTCCCGGACCTCTTGAAAGGATCGTCATCGAAATGAAACAGGTTCGTCATACGGGAGACATCCGGAGAGGCTATCGTGGCCTCATGGAGGATTCTGTCATGGCGGAAGTCAAAAAAGACCGACCGTCTGTAGCGCTGGTCCTGATCGACAGCGACAGCCGCGAAGCCGGGATCAGGAAACTGCTTCTGGAAAACTTTCCACGGGTGCGGGTCTCCCGCACCGCGGAGGAGGGGATCTGGATGGCGCGGCGGATTGCGGCGGGCGGAGAGGATGTTGGATTCATTCTGTGCGATGCTTCGGTTGCGATGAATGAGGTATTGGGTTTCCTCGCTTTTGCGCGGGGACGGGGGAACCTTCCCCGCGTCCCGGTGCTGGTGATGACGGAGGAGCGGGATCCGGAGGAACGCATCCGGGTCCTGGAGTCCGGCGCCGACGAGGTGCTTCGGCTCCCTTGTCCGGATCGGGAAGTCCTGGCGCGGATTCACGCCCTCATGCGCAGGGAGCGCGCGGGGAGCCACGACAATCCCGAGGCACCGGCACGCTACGAAGTGGGGGAATTGATCGTCGATACAGAAAAACATGAAGTGCGCTGGAAGGGGCAGCGGGTTTCCGTGACACCGCTCGAGTTCCGGATCCTCGTCCGGCTCGTCCGTCTTCCCGGTCGGGTTCTGTGTCGGGAGGAGCTCATGAAAAGTCTTTGGGGGGAGCACTGGGAGGTCGAAGAACATAATCTTTCGGTCCATATTCACGGGCTTCGGAAGAAAATGTCCCGAAAGGGAGAGCCCTGCACCGTGATCGAGACGATCCGGGGCGTGGGTTACCGGGTCCGCGAAGAGGTCTCCTGATCTTCCTGTCATCAATTTGTAACCGTTTTGTAATAGAGCTGTCGTCTTGTTGTGATAGGGTCAACCTACCTTTAAGGAGGAATACATGAACATCGTCAAGCGGTCCGCGGGTTTCGCCTTGACCCTCGCGGTCGTATCTGTCCTTTCGGGCGCCGGAACCGCCCGGGCCACCGATCTCACCATCTCCGGATCCACCATGCTCTTTCCCCTCGAGCAGGTCTGGGCCAACGCCTACATGAAGAGCCATCCGGGGGTGCATATCTCCGTGGCCTCGACCGGATCGGGATTCGGGATCTCCAACGCCGCCAACGGGAACATCACCATCGGAGCTTCGGATGCCTACCTGACCAAAGACCTCCGAAAGCGGTATGGAAGCCTTGCGGCGATCCCGGTGGCCTTCGACGACACCCAGGTCATCTACAATGTTCCCGGGGTCAAAAAGTCGCAATTGCTCCGGATGGATGGCCCGACTTTGGCCCGTATTTTCATGGGCAAGATCAAGTTCTGGGACGACAAGGCGATCCGGGCGATCAACCCCGATGTCCATTTCCCCCACCGGAGAATCAAGGTCATCCACCGGGCCGATGCCTCGGGGACGACCTTCGTCTTCACCGACTATCTTTCCCAGACCTCGAAGGAATGGTATGACGACATCGGGCGAGACCTCTCCCCGTCTTGGCCGGTGGGTTCCGGATACAACGGCTCCGATGCCGTCGTTGCGGCCGTCATGGCCACACCCGGCGCCATCGGGTACGTGGGATTGGGATGGATCAACGAATATCATCTGAGTTCCATGGCCCTCAAGAACCTGGACGGCTACTATGTGGTCGGCTCCGTCAAGACGATCCGCAATGCCGGCAAGGCGGCGCTCCACGACCCCTCCTTCCCTGACGACTTCAACCGCTCGATCGTCTGGAACCTTCACGGCAAGAATGTCTATCCGGACGCCAACTTCGAATTCTGGATGGTAAGCACCGCTCTTCCGAAGCGGACCATGCTCGAAGTCAAGAAAATGGTCATATGGGCGCTCACAAAGGGCCAGCAAGAGAAGTATACGGTGAAGACCGGTTTTGCCCCGCTTCCCTTTGCCCCCCTCAAGCCCCGGCTCAACAAGATCCTGAACAGGCTCCTTCCCGGAAACAGCCTCAAGATCGAATCCGGGGGCTAGACGCCCTTTTTGAATCTGAAACCTCACGGGGCGGTCCGGTTTGTCCGGACCGCCCTCTTTCTCGAGAGAGTCATGGGAGTCGCGATGGAGCCCGAGACAAGGGCGCAACAGGAAATGGGACAGATCCTGGTCGAAAGTGACCCGTCCTCCTTGTCCACCGCTTCTCCCCGGATTCTTTCGACAGCTCCCGAAAAGAAATTCCGATCATCGGAAGGAGAGAGCCTGCATCCCGACAGTAAAAGCGTCCTCAAAAATCTTCGGGAAACCTCCCATGCCCGGATCCACCGCTCCGAACGTCTTTTTCAGGGAACGCTTTGGGTCGGTGGATTTTTTGTCCTCGCCCTCTTTGCGACCGTTCTGGGGGTGAGCATCGTCGAGGCCTGGCCGTCGATCACGAAGTTTGGATGGTCCTTTCTCTGGACCTCGACCTGGAATCCTCACCGGCAGATCTTCGGTGCCTGGACCTATATTGTCGGAACCTTCTGGGTCACAGGAATCGCGCTTCTCTTTGCCATTCCCGTCGCCATTCTCTCTTCCCTCTTTCTGTCCGACTACTCCCCGAAATGGCTGGTCGGGGGGGTTTCGACCCTGATGGAAATGCTTGCCGGCATTCCATCCATCGTCTTCGGGGCCTTCGGAATCATCTTCATGGTGCCGCTTCTCCGGGATCATGTGGAGCCCTTTCTTGCCAACACCCTGGGCAAGCACTGGGACTTTTTCGGCGGAGACTCCATGGGATACGGGATCCTGGCCGCGGGTCTGGTGGTGGGCATCATGGTGATCCCCCTCGTCGCCACGGTGACCCGGGACTCCCTCGTCATGGTGCCACGGGAGACGGTCGAGGCCTCTTACGCCCTGGGCTCAACCAAGGCCGAGATGGTCTTCTTCGTCAAGCTTCCGGCCGTGGTGCCCGGGATCATCGGATCGGTCATCCTGGGCTTCGGACGGGCGATCGGAGAGACGATGGCGGTCCTTCTCCTGATCGGAAACCAGGCCTCCATTCCGACCTCGATCCAGGACGTGGGATACACCATCAGCTCGCTTCTTGCGAACACCTTTACCTACGCGGTGATAGACCCGCTTTATTCGGCGGCGGAAATCGAGCTGGGGCTCATTCTTCTCGTCATCTCCCTCGTCGTCAACACGCTGGGCCGGGAACTTCTCATGAAGCTCATGGGCGGACGGCTGGCAGGGTCGGTCGGCGGTGGCTGAGAACATCCTCCCGGAGAAAGGGCTTTCCTCCTATCGGAAGATGCGCAACGTCTTTCTTGGAGGGCTCACGGCGGCTGCCTTCATCCTGGCCGTCACTCCTCTGCTTGCCATCATCTATGTTGCCTACGATCGCGGAAAGGCCGCCCTGTCCCTCACTTTTCTGACCACCATGCCGGGAGGATTTCCCGTGGGGATCGAAGGCGGCATCGCCAACGGAATCGTCGGGAGCCTGATCCTCGTTCTCCTGGCGAGCCTTCTCTCCGTTCCCGTGGGAATCTGGGCGGGACTCTACCTTTGGGACCAGTCCCATACCACTCTGGCCAAACTGACCCGCCTTCTCTCGGACCTTCTCCTGGGGGTCCCTTCGGTCATCTGGGGGGTGGTGGGTTTCTACGTCTTCTCCACAAATACCGGCTTCGGGTTCCACTGGGGGTTTTCGGGCCTTGCGGCCGGTCTCACCCTGGGATTCATCATGATTCCGATCGTGACCCGGGTGACAGAACAGGCCCTTCGGGATGTTCCCCGGAGCTATATCGAGGGGGCCCTCGCTCTGGGAGCCTCCCGCTTCCAGGTTGTGCGGGGCCTAGCCATTCCCGCGGCCATCACCGGCATTGGGACAGGAATTCTCCTGGGAGTACTGAATGTCCTTGGCCAGACGGCTCCTCTTGTCTTTACCAATTATTACAACACGGGCATCCCCAAATCCCTGGTC
>JAJZXW010000007.1 GCA_021806225.1 Nitrospirota bacterium
GCAGATGCACCTGGAGCGACAAACGACGACCCGACACACCCATGATGTGCTGACATCCCTTTCCGGACGGTCCAAACCTGGTCGCGCCCGACCCCGATGCCGGAGAGGGCTTGCTGGAGCTATTTTCCGGGACCCGCCTTGCCTAAAAATTAATTACAATCTTATCATTCAATTTTATAACTATTATTTTATTTAAAATTATAAATACTAATAAAACTAAAGTAATTTACATGTGGTATATTAAATATGGAAATTCAGATTTATGGATGGAAAATCTCATATCCGAGGAGGTTGCCATGATCGGCCCCACAGCCAATCCCGTCATGATCGTTCTCATCACAACCATCTTTTTTGTAGGACTGGGCTATATCTCCTATTTCTTCGGAAGGGAGGACTCCCACTCACACAGTTAAATCCTGAAAACTCCTACAGGAGGAACAGTTCCACTTTAAGAGGGGGAGATTTTCCGCTGAGCCTCTCCCTCTTTTGTCCCCTTTCCGTCCTGGCTTGCACCGGCCCGGGATCCTGGAGTAGCATCTGAAGGACGAACGCATTTCTCCCCCCTCGCACCAAGGAGCCATGTTGGCAAGGGAACTTCCGATCTCGAACGGACGCCTTTATGTCTCCTTCGACGAGTGCGGCTTCGTCCGGGAGCTCACATATCCCCTTGTAGGAAAAGAGAATCACGTGGGAGGGCGGCGTTGCCGGATCGGCCTCGCCAGAGGGGGGTTCTTTACCTGGCTCCGGCCCGACCACATTCTCTCCCGTTCCTATGGAGAACGGGCCCCAGTTATCGAGACGCATTTCAGGATCCCGGAGTATCCCCAGTTCCGATTCTCACTTACGGACTGGATCGACCCGTCGGAAGACATTCTTTACCGTCACATCCGGATCGACAACATGGGTTCCGAAAAGGCCGAAGTCTTCCTTTTTCTCCATCATGACATGGACATCGCACACTCAGACATCGGAAATACGGCGGCATTCCTTCCGGACCAGCGGGCCATGCTCCATTACAAGGACAACGTTTACTTTCTGATGGCCACTCTCGACGGCGGATCGCCTTCGCTCGACCAGTATGCCTGCGGGGCCCGCCACGGCCACCGGGAGGGAACATGGAAGGACGCCGAAGACGGGCGCCTCGAAGGAAACCCCATTGCACAGGGAGCGGTCGATTCCGTCTATTCGGTCAGGATCGAGGTTCCCTCCGGCGGCTTCGCAGAGAGGACCTCGATCCTGGCCGCAGCCTCCTCCTTCGACCTTGTCACCGATCTACTGGCGAACGCCATCAAAACCGGGGAAAAGAGCTCCCTCTCCCGGACCCGGAGCTTTTTCGACTTCTGGATCGACACCCCGCCCGCCTCATCAGACCGTCTTCCGGAGCCCTATCGTCGCCTTTTCCGCCACAGCCTTTTCATTCTCAGGAACCACATGGCCACCAACGGCTCCATCGTGGCCGCCGTCGATTCAGATTCCCTCTCCCTGTCGAGGGATACCTATTCCTATCTCTGGCCCCGCGACGGTGCGATCATTGCCCACGCCCTGGACAGGGCCGGGTACGGAGACCTGACCCGGCGCTTCTACCGCCTCCTGCCGGGGCTCCTCTCCCGGGAAGGGTATCTGCTCCATAAATATCATCCGACCCTTTCGCCGGGATCCTCCTGGCACCCGGCCGGAGTTCCCGGATCGCCTCCCTATCCAATCCAGGAAGATGAAACCGCCCTGTGCATCTGGGCCTTCGAGCAGCACCTCGAACGCTATCGGGACATGGATTCCCTTCACCATCTCTACCCCTCATTCGTTCTTCCCGCCGCAAACTTCCTGGAGTCCTTCCGGGACGAGAAGACGGGACTTCCCGGACCCTCCTACGATCTCTGGGAGGAGCGCCCTGGAGTCTGGACCTTCACCGTGGCAACGGTCTGGGCGGGACTCAAGGCAGCGGGACGGCTGGCGGACCGGTTCGGGGACGGTGCGGCTTCGGCACGCTTCGACAAGGCCCGGGCCGAGATCGAACAAGGTCTCAAATCCCATCTTTTCGATCCGGAATCAGGGACCTTTTACCGGGGACTTCACCTGACGCGGGCAGGATCCTTCGAGCCGGACCGCGTTCCGGATTCGAGTCTTTCCGCCCTGTACTGGATCGGTCTTCTTTCTCCGCAGGACCCCTTTCTGGCTCCGGCCATGGAGCATCTCTTCGACAACCTGTCCCAGGGAGGCGCGGGCGGGATCATCCGTTACCGGAACGATCCCTACTACAGGAACGACCCTTCCCATCCGGGCAATCCCTGGATCATATCGACCCTCTGGAAGGTTCGGTGGCTCATCCGGACCGTTCCCGACCCTCTCCACTCCGACCGGATCCGCTCCCTCCTCGACTGGGTGGTCGCCCGGGCGGGAAAAACCGGAATGCTGGCGGAGCAATACCATCCGGAAACGATGGAGCCCTTGTCCGCCTCCCCCCTCACCTGGAGCCATGCCGAATGGGTGCTGACCATGGTCGAGCTCTTCGAGTCGGGCCAGGACCGCCATCCATGGGATGACATCCCTTGACGCCCCCGGCTCCGGTCAGGGACGTTCTGAAAAGGCTGGAAGGCTCCATTCCGAATCCCGACATGGAACTCGACTACCGGAACCCGTTCGAGCTTCTCGTCGCCACGGTCCTGTCGGCTCAAACCACCGACAAAACCGTCAACCGGGTCACTCCCACCCTCTTTGGGCGCTACCCCGACCCCCGCTCACTCGCGAATGCGAGGATCGACGACCTTGAGGAGATCCTGAAACCCACCGGATTCTTCCGCCGGAAGGCGGGCCATATCCGGGATCTTGCCCAGACCCTCCTTCAGAACTTCGCCGGAAGGGTGCCCGACAGTCTCGACGAACTCGTGACCCTCCCCGGGGTCGGACGAAAAACAGCCAGCGTGGTCCTGGCCAATGCCTTCCACAAGCCGGCGATTTTTGTCGACACCCATGTGGGACGCGTCTGCCGACGACTCGGATGGAGCCGTTCGAACGACCCCGAGATCATCGAACAGACGCTCGCGAAGATGCTTCCACCGGAACTTTGGACCCCCACCGCCTCGCGCCTCCTTCTCCACGGTCGCTACGTCTGCCTGGCCAAGGCGCCTCTCTGCCAGGGATGCGTTCTCTCCGACATTTGCCCCTCCGCAACTGAAACCTGACCCGGCCATTCCGTTGCGCGCACCCCGGACGGGAGTATACTTAATCCAGAAGAGACCGGTCGCCGTCCGGAATCGGTCGGACTGCTGCCATCGGGACGGCTTCAGTGGAGTCCCGGAATCGAAGGAGGATAAAAATGAAGGTGAATGAAGGGGCGATCGATCGCGCGGTACGGATTCTGCTGGGGCTCGCCCTCATCTCGCTCGTCTATGTGGGCCCGAAGACCGCGTGGGGGTGGATCGGCCTCCTGCCCCTCGCGACGGGGATCATCGGTTTCTGCGGATTGTATGCCCTCCTGGGAATCAATACCTGTCCCATGAAGCGCAAGGATTCCTGACCAGAAAGGGAGACGCTCCGTCTCCCTTTTTTCTTCCTCCCGGCATTCTTTTCGTCGTCCCCTTCTTGATAACGTGCGAAAAATGATCCTGGATCCCGTTTTCTTGAACCGTCCGGGGCCCTCTGCTAGTATAGGAAGGACAAGACGGTTTTTTATTTTTCCGTAAAAATCCGACATCGTCCTCCCCCGGAGCGCGGGCCCCCCAGATTCGCCCGACCGTCTCCTTCACTGCTGACATGCACTCCTGGGTCTCGGACCTTGCCCAGACAGAAGGAATATGGTTTTTGGACTATCCGATAGAGCGAATCCGCAACTTCTGCATCATTGCCCATATCGACCACGGGAAATCCACCTTGGCCGACCGTCTGCTCGACCTTACAGGGGCCGTAACAAAAAGAGAGTCCCGGGAACAGATTCTGGACGCGATGGATCTCGAACGGGAACGCGGCATCACCATCAAGGCACACAACGTCCGGCTCAACTACCGTGCCAAGGACGGGAAGGACTACCTTCTCAACCTGATCGACACGCCGGGCCATGTCGACTTCACCTACGAGGTTTCCCGATCGCTGGCCGCCTGCGAAGGGGCCCTTCTCGTGGTCGACGCCTCCCAGGGCGTCGAGGCCCAGACCATTGCCAATGCCTATCTGGCCCTTGAAAACAACGTCCACATGATACCGGTCATCAACAAGATCGACCTACCCGGGGCCGATCTCCCGAGGACCCGCGAACAGATCGAGGAAGCCGTGGGTCTCGATGCATCGGGAGCCATCCTCATCTCGGCCAAGGAAGGGATCGGGATCGACGAGGTCCTCGAGGCCATCGTCCACCAGGTCCCCCCTCCGACCGGATCGCGAGAGGCCCCCCTTCGTGCGCTCCTTTTCGACGCCTGGTTCGACGCCTATCTCGGTGCGGTCATCCTCGTCCGCGTCTTCGACGGACGCCTCTCGCCGGGGAAATCCATCCGGCTTCTCTCAACGGGGAGGGACTATCCGGTCCTCTCGGTCGGGGCCTTCACCCCCAAGCGGGTGGAGCTCGACACCCTTTCGGCCGGGGAGGTAGGCTTCGTCGTCACGGGCATCAAGTCGGTCAGGGAAACCCGAATCGGGGACACGGTGGCCGATGCGGGCAACGCCGGGATCACACCCTATCCCGGCTTCCAGGAAACGAAGCCCATGGTCTTCTGTGGCCTTTTCCCGACGGACTCGGACCAGTACGAGGATCTCAAGGAGGCCCTCGACAAACTCCGGATGAACGATGCCTCCTTCACCTATGAAATGGAGACATCCCTCGCCCTGGGATTCGGTTTCCGGTGCGGATTCCTGGGACTCCTCCACATGGAGATCGTTCAGGAACGCCTCGAGCGGGAATTTTCCCTCTCCCTCATCAGCACCGCTCCCACCGTCGTCTACCAGGTCCGCCTCGAGGGCGGGGAGGAGATTACGGTGGTGAACCCCGCCGAAATGCCGCCTCCCAACAAGATCGAGACGATCTTCGAGCCCTTCATTCTCGGCTCTCTTTACATGCCCACCGAATACCTCGGTCCTGTCATGACCCTCTGCCAGGAGCGCCGGGGTATCCAGCGCGACCTTCGCTACCTTGACTCCCGCCGGGTCCAGGTCCAGTACGAACTCCCTCTGAACGAGGTGGTCCTGGACTTCTACGACCGTCTGAAAAGCCTGTCCAAGGGCTACGCCTCCTTCGACTACGAATGGCTGGGCTATCGCCCCGCCGATCTCGAGAAGGTGGACGTTCTCGTGTCAGGGGAACGGGTGGACGCCCTTTCCTTCATCGTCCACAGGGACAGGGCCTATTCCCGCGGACGGCTTCTTGTGGAAAAACTCAAGGAGGTCATTCCCCGCCAGATGTTCGAGGTGGCCATCCAGGCGGCCATCGGCTCCCGGGTCATCGCCCGCGAAACGATCGGGGCCATGCGGAAGAATGTTCTGGCGAAATGCTACGGGGGGGACATCACCCGAAAGAGAAAACTCCTTGAAAAACAAAAGGAAGGAAAGAAGCGGATGAAGCAGATCGGCCGCGTCGAAGTTCCCCAGGAGGCCTTCATGGCCGTCCTCAGGGTTTCGGAAGGAAGCAGGGAAAAGTGACCACCTCCCCTGACGAGCCAAAGATCACCAAGGCCGCGATCGCCCCAAAGAAAAAGGGGCTTGTGCGAGAGCTCACCGAAGGGCTTCTTACAGCCTTCGTCATCGCCGCCGTCCTCAAGCTTTTCATCGTTCAGGCCTTCAGGATCCCTTCGGGATCGATGATCCCGACCCTCCTCGTGGGGGACCAGATTCTCGTTTCCAAGCTGGCTTACGGAGTCAAGAACCCTTTCCATGACCGCTTTCTGTTCCGGACGGGACATCCCCGAAGGGGAGACGTTATCGTCTTCAAATATCCGAAGGATGAGACCAAGGACTTCATCAAGCGGGTTATCGGAATCCCCGGAGATCGCATCCGGATCGTCAAGAAGCAGCTTTACGTCAACGACCAGCTCCAGAAGGAACCCTATACCCAGACACTCGATCCATCGATCACGGATGAGGTGCCACGGGACAACTTCGAAACGGTCGTCCCTCCCCATTCCTATTTTGTGATGGGAGACAACCGGGACGACTCTTACGACTCCCGCTTCTGGGGATTCGTGAAGAGCCGAAAGATCGTCGGACGGGCCGTTCTGATCTATTGGTCCTGGAATAAGGAACGCGATTCTATCCGCCTGTCCCGCCTCGGGAAAATCATTCACTGAGCGGGAACGGCGCGTGACAGGAGAATTCATGAGCGAAGTGCTTCTCTCCCGACTGGTCGAGACGATGGACCATTTTTCATCGGCCCGGATCCTGGTTGTTGGCGATGTCATGCTCGACCATTATATCTGGGGCCGGGTCGACCGGATCTCTCCCGAAGCCCCCGTGGCAGTCGTCGGAGTGACGAACGACTCCTACCGGCTGGGGGGGGCGGCCAACGTGGCACACAACATCAGCCGCCTCGGAGGCTCCGTCTCCATTCTTTCGGTGGCCGGGAACGACGGAGAGGGCCTCCGCCTCCGGGAAGACATGGAACGCATCGGAATCGACACCTCGGGACTCCTCTTTGTCCCCGGGCGTCCCACGACCACCAAGTCCCGGATCATGGCCCACAACCAGCAGCTTCTCCGCATCGACCGTGAAATTCGCTCCGACATTCCGGAAGAAACCCGGAAGGAAGCTCTCGAGCTCTTTTCCCGCTCTCTCAATTCGGTCCAGGCCGTCATCTTTTCGGACTATGCCAAAGGAATGCTTGTCCCGTCCATGGTCCGCGCCATGATCGACATGGCCCGCGAGCGGGAGATCCCCGTATTCGTGGATCCGAAGGTCGCCTCGATCGACTTTTTCCGTGGAGCGACCCTGCTGACACCCAACCACCTGGAGGCATCCCGCTCGGCTGGGATCGAGATCACCGACGAGGCGACCCTGCTGCTTGCGGGACAGGCCCTTCTCGACAGGACATCCTCCCAGGCCGTCCTCATCACCCGGGGAGAGGCGGGCATGACCCTGTTCGAAGGGGGCGACTCCCTCCACGCGTCCCACATCCCGGCCGTCGCCCAGGATGTCTTCGACGTTACCGGAGCCGGGGACACCGTCATGGCCACTTTGACGCTTGCCCATGCGGCGGGGGCCTCCCTCCTCGAGGCCGCCGTTCTCTCGAACCTGGCAGCCGGAATCGTGGTCGGCATGGTCGGAACCTCCACCGTAAGCCGGGAACAGCTCCGGGAGGTGCTGACCCTCTCTTCGCTTTTCGAAACGAATCGAGGCGTCTTCCGCCCGGCCGGCTTCCGTCCCCGGGTTCGTCTCTGAAGGAGAAATCCATGGCCCAACCCTTCGACCACCCTTTTTTTGCAGCCTTCCCGGGGGCGATGCCGGCCGAGCCCCAGCCCACTGGAGAGACCGACGCGGAAGTGGTCGTCGTCATTCCCGCCCGGATGGCCTCGACACGCTTCCCCGGCAAGCCACTCGCCCGTGTCAACGGGCTTCCGCTTGTGATCCATGTTGCCAGGATGGCACAGAAATCCGAGGTGACGGACCGCGTCCTCATCGCGACCGATTCTCCCGAGATTCTGAAAGAGGCCCAAGCCCACGGCATTGAAGCCGTCATGACTTCAGGCGGCGCCCATACGGGATCGGACCGGGTCGCAGAGGTCGCGCGGACACTCTCCACCCAGATCGTCGTCAATCTCCAGGCCGACGAGATCATGGGAGATCCCCGCATCATCGATCAGGCCGTCGACCCGCTGCTCAAGGATGACCGGCTTCCCATGTCCACAGTCCGGAGGGCCCTTTCCGACCCCACCGAGATCCTGAACACGAATATCGTCAAGGTCGTCTGCAACCAGAGGAATCTGGCCCTTTACTTTTCGAGGAGCCCCATCCCCATGGACCGGGACGGGATCGGGCCGCAACGCCCCGACCTCCGATGGGACCAGCACCTCGGAATTTACGCCTTCCGTAAGGCGGCATTGTTGGAGTTCGCGCGTCTTCCGGTCTCTCCTCTTGAGGAGCTCGAGAAACTCGAACAGCTCAGGGCCCTGGATTACGGCTTCGCGATCTATGTCGCCCGGACGGAGTTTCCCTCTTTCAGGATCGATACACCGGAAGACCTTGCGCTCTTCGTAAAAACATTTTCGAACGGATCCTCGTAAGAGGCGCTCGAAGATCCATCGGATAACGGCGCAAAACCGAAAGGAGAGGGCCGGGACTTCCCGCGTCAGATCCCCTTCGCAGACGGAGGGGACCCCCCCCCGGCGCAATTCGCTATGAAATTTATCTTTGTGACGGGAGGAGTGGTCTCCTCCCTGGGAAAAGGAATCGCCTCCGCCTCTCTGGGCTGCCTTCTGGAAAGCCGTGGCTACAAGGTCGACTTTCTGAAGTTCGATCCTTATATCAACGTCGACCCGGGAACCATGAACCCCTACCAGCACGGAGAGGTGTTCGTGACCTCCGACGGCGCCGAAACCGACCTTGATCTCGGCCACTACGAGCGATTCACCTCGCTCACGATGGGGAAGAAGAACAACCACACAACCGGCCGGATCTATTATGATGTCATCACCCGGGAGCGCCGGGGAGACTTTCTGGGAGGAACGGTCCAGGTCGTGCCGCACATCACCAACGAAATCAAGCGGGTGATCCTCGAGCGGGGCGAACACGCCGACATCGTTCTCGTCGAGATTGGCGGAACGGTAGGGGACATCGAGTCCCTTCCTTTCCTCGAAACGATCCGCCAGTTTCCCCGGGAGGTCGGAAAGCACAATGTCGCCTTCGTGCACCTGACCCTCGTTCCCTATGTCCGGGCCTCCTCCGAGCTCAAGACCAAACCCTCCCAGCATTCGGTCCACAAACTCCGCGAAATCGGCATCAGCCCGAACATCATCCTCTGCCGAGCGGAAGAGGAGATCCCCGAAGAGGTCAAGAATAAGATCGCCCTCTTCTGCGATGTCGACTCCGAGGCGGTGATCTCGGCTCCGGACGTGCCCTCGATCTACCAGATCCCTCTCGAGTTCTACCGCCAGAAGCTCGACCGCTATCTCCTGAGACATCTCCGCATGCGGATCCCCCCGGCCAGGATCAGCCCCTGGAGAGCCATGGTCCGCAGGATCCAGAGGGCCCGCAAGACGGTCACCATAGGGATCGTCGGGAAGTATCTGAACTTGAAGGACTCCTACAAGAGCCTCATCGAGGCGCTGAATCACGCGGGATTCCAGAGCGGCATCCGGGTCTCGCTCGAATGGATGGACGCGGAGGCCATCGAGGCCTCCTCAGACCCCGCAGCTCTTTTCAAGGACCTCGGAGGCATTCTGGTTCCGGGGGGATTCGGATCCCGGGGCATCGACGGGAAGATCCGCGCCATCACCCATGCCCGAGAACGTCTGATTCCGTTCCTGGGGATCTGTCTCGGGATGCAGCTTGCCGTGATCGAGTTCGCCAGACAGAAACTCGGGCTTACCGAGGCGACCAGCCGGGAGTTTTCCCCCCACCCCGTCGATCCGGTCATCGATCTTCTTCCCGAGCAGCGCGCCAATCCCGACCTGGGGGGAACGATGCGTCTCGGACTCTACGATGTGGATCTCATCCCCGGAACACGGGTGGCCGAACTCTACGGCACAACCCGCATTCAGGAGCGCCACCGCCACCGTTTCGAGGTCAATGCAGATTATATCGCCCGCATCAGAAAGGAAGGGCTTCACATCTCCGGGACCTACGGTGACAGGAAGCTTGTGGAGGTCGTCGAAATCCCCTCCCATCCCTTTTATGTGGCCTCCCAGTTCCATCCTGAGTTTCGCTCCCGTCCCCTCGCACCCCATCCCCTCTTTGCCGGCTTTGTCCAGGCCGCCCTTCACCATGCCGAGGGAACCGGGATTGAACAGGAGACCCGATGAGTCCCGGACGCCGCACGGGCCCCGTCCCGATCGGGGACATCGCCGCTCCCTGTTTCAGGATAGGGGAGGGCCAGCCTCCGGTCTTCATACTGGGACCCTGCGTGCTCGAGTCGCGCTCCCATGCCCTCGAAGTGGCCCACAGAATCTCAGAAATCCGGGACTCCATGTCCATATCGGTCATTTTCAAGGCCTCATACGACAAGGCAAACCGGACCTCCCACCGGAGCTTCAGGGGAATCGGACGCACCGAGGGGCTGACCATCCTCGAGGACATTCGCCGGCGATATGCCCTTCCCGTCCTTTCGGACATCCACGAGTCGGGGGAGGTCCCTGACGCGGCACAGGTCCTCGACGTTCTCCAGATTCCCGCCTTCCTCTGTCGCCAGACCGATCTCCTCGTGTCGGCGGGAAGGACCGGCAAGCCCGTTCATCTGAAAAAGGGCCAGTTCCTGGCACCCGAGGACATGGAGCCCGCCGCGGCCAAAATCGCCGGGACGGGAAACGCCCGGATCCTGCTCTGCGAACGGGGAGCCACATTCGGCTACCACAATCTTGTGGTGGACTTCCGCTCGCTCGCGATCATGGCCCGCCTCGGTTACCCCGTGATCTTCGACGGCACCCACTCCGTCCAAAGCCCGGGAGGAGCGGGAGACCGGTCAGGAGGGGACCGGATCTTCGTTCCCCTTCTTGTCCGGGCAGCCATGGCGGCCGGATGCGACGGCCTTTTTCTCGAAACCCATCCCGATCCCGACCACGCTCCGAGCGATGGCCCGAACATGATCCCCCTGGGGGATCTCCCGGACCTTCTGACCGAGGCGATGTCTCTCCACCGCCTCCGGGTCGGCATCTCCGGCGACCCGGCCTTCTCGCCCGCTGGAGGACTCCCCGCGTGAGTGGATCCTCCCTGGAAAAAGATCTCGAACGGATTTCATTGGGACGGGGGATCCTCGCGGAGGAGGCCCAGGCCGTCCGCTCCCTCGGGGATTGTCTGGACGGAACCTTCGCCAAGGCTGTGGGGGCGATCCTCTCAAACCCCGGAAAGCTCGCCGTCACCGGAATAGGAAAATCAGGCCATATCGCCCGGAAGGTCTCCGCCACATTCTCGTCTACCGGCACTCCGGCCTTTTTTCTTCACCCGGGGGAGGCGCTCCACGGGGATCTCGGAATGCTGGAGTCGAGGGATATCCTTCTGGCCTTTTCCAAATCGGGGGAGACCGAAGAAATCCTGGCCCTCATGCCTCTCCTCGAAAGAATGGAGATCCCCATGATTGCCATTCTCGGCCAGCCCGACTCCACACTGGGACGGAAGTCGGCCTGGCCCCTCTCCGCCGCAGTCGAACGGGAAGCCGGCCCCCTGGGCATCGCCCCCACATCGAGCACAACGGCCATGCTCGCCATGGGCGACGCCCTGGCCATGGTCGTTCTCTCCGAGCGGGACTTCGGAATCAGGGACTTCGCCTCTCTTCATCCGGGAGGGTCCCTGGGGCGGCAGTACTTTCTCAGGATCGATGCCCTCATGCATGGAGGAGCCCGTCTTCCCGCGGTCTCTCCGGACGCCCCCCTTCGGGATGTCATTGTCGAAATGACCGCCAAGAAACTGGGCATGACGACCGTAACCGATGGCTCGGGACGTCTCCTCGGCGTCCTGACGGACGGCGATCTCCGCCGGACCCTCGAGTCATCCCGATCGAGTTCGGCCCCCATTCTGGATCTTCCGGCCCAATCCATCATGACGCGGACACCGGCCATCCTCCCCCCGGATACCCTGGCCTCGGAGGCTCTCACACTCATGGAGTCCCGTCAGATCACCAGTGTCGTCGTGACCGGCGAGGACCGCATCGTCCTGGGAGTGGTTCATCTCCACGATCTTTTACGGGCGGGGGTTCCCTGATGCCCCGCATCCCCCTTCCCGTTCTCCGCAAGCTTCCGGCCATACGGGGACTCATCCTCGACGTCGACGGCGTCCTGACGGACGGACGCCTTTCCTTCGGCCCCCCGGACGAACTGAAATCCTTCCATGTGCGGGACGGCCACGGCATCGCCCTCCTTCTCCGCTCCGGCTTCGTTGTCGGCGTCATCTCGGGCCGCTCGGGAGCCGCCACCGAACGGCGTCTCTCGGACCTCGGCATCAGGGACTACATCCTGGGAGTCAGGGACAAGCCCTCCGCGATGGAGACCCTCCTGTCCCGCTGGTCGCTTGATCCGGCCCGTATCGCCGCCATGGGGGACGATGTCACGGACATGATCCTCCTTGGGAGAGCCGGCCTCTCCATCGCTCCCGCCGATTCCCATCGCGCCGTTCTGAGGGCCGTGGACTGGATCACGACGGCTCCGGGAGGAGCCGGGGCGGTCAGACAGGTCTCGGATGCCCTTCTCTTCGCACAAAAAAGGGACGGAAAAAGCGCCGGAGAGGATCATCGATGCTGAACCTCGCCAATACCCTGACCATCGGCCGTTTACTCCTCATTCCGGCCGTCATCATGGCCGACCACTCTCCGAAAGCGGGGCCGAGCCATCTTGCGGCCTTCTTCTTCCTTCTGGCCTCCCTTACCGACATCCTGGACGGTTTCGTGGCCCGCCGCTACAACATGGTCACCGCCATGGGTAAACTTCTCGATCCGGTTGCCGACAAGATTCTTGTGAGCTCCGTCCTTTTTCTCCTGGTGGCCCACGGCCTTCTTCCGGCCATTCTGGCGATCATCGTGGTCGCCCGCGAATTCGCCGTCTCGGGACTCCGTTCGGTCGCGGCCTCCCGTGGTATCATCATTCCGGCCGAAAAAAGCGGGAAGGCCAAAATGGTCGTCCAGACGATCTCGATCGCCCTCCTTCTCGACAACAACCGCCATATGGCCATTCCCAGATCGAACTTCCTCCTCAACTTCCACTGGATCGGCCTTTTGACCTTCTGGATCGCGATCGTCCTCACCATCATCTCCGGGCTCCAGTACCTTCTCTGGTACCGCTGGGTCACCGGCCAGGACGATGTTTCATGACGAAAGATGTCCTTCTCGTCCTTCTTGCCTACCTTCTCGGCTCGATCCCGACCGGCCTTCTTCTTGCCCGCATCAAGGGCGTCGACATCCGCAAGGCCGGAAGCGGAAACATCGGCTTCAGCAATGTCATGCGGGTGGTCGGGAAGGACCGGCAGGGAAAGATCCTGGGACTCCTGACACTGGCGGGGGACATGGGGAAAGGGATCCTGGCGGTCCGGACCGGATTCCTTTTCGGGGGCCCCTTCGACCCCTTTCTCGCCGGCCTCTTTGTTTTCCTGGGGCACCTCTTTTCCTTCTGGCTCCGGGGAAAGGGCGGCAAGGGGGTGGCGACCGGGCTCGGTGTGGCTCTCGGAATGAATCCCCTGTTCGGCCTTTTGGCCTGCCTTCCCTGGCTTCTCCTTTTCCTCGCTTCGCGCACCGCCTCCATCGCCTCGATGGGGAGCTTCGCCATCATGCCTTTCGCAGCCGCTTTCTGGGGGCGCCTTCCCGGCTTCGGCCGCACTCCCCTGCCCGCGGGAGGAACGATTCTCTTTGCCCTCATGGCCGCTTTCGTTATTGTCCGCCACCGGGAAAACATCGCCAGACTGATCTCGAAGAATGAAAATAGATTGTAAACTTTACAATTATTTAATTTTATCAACTAAAATAATTCAATTAATTTAGATGATTTACTTAATTCCGTGATTACAGTCACGCTATATACCCCTCTAATGGCTCTTGACATTTCTCTGATTTGAGCCATAATCGTACCAGAGTGATCAAGAGGATTATCCGCGATTCAGGAAGTGCGGACATTCGGGAAGGACTCTCTTCCGACAGGCAGGAGGGACGTGAAATGGACACGAAGACGCTCAGAGAAAAGACCTTCACAGTTCTTGTCGTCCCCTCTCCGAACGACCGAATTCGCCGCTATGAAATTTCTGGCCGATGGATTCGGTGGGGCGGAGTGGCCGGCCTGGTCTTCATCGCCTTTGCGGGGGTTTTTTCCGTTCTCGCCTTCCTGCTTTTCGAAAAGGAGGCCCGGATGATTGCCCTGCAGCATCAGAGCCGGCTCCAGAAGGAAGAGATTGTCCGGATCTACCGGAGACTGCAGGACATCCACTCCACGATGGTCGACGTCGCCAAGCTCGAGCGCAAAGTCCGGCTGATCATGAACACCACCGAATCAAATAGTTCGAACGTCGTTCTGGGACTTGGCGGACCGGAACACTCCGTGGCTCCGTCGGCCCTCATCCAGAAGGGCCGGCGTGGAATGGACGACCTCATGACCGAGATGGACCGGCAGATCGGGGATATCGAGCACGGAGTCCTCAACCAGGAGGAATCCCTGGCGGGTCTCAAACATGTCATTCTGGACCGGCAGACCGAATGGGCCTTCACTCCAAGCATCTGGCCAGCCCATGGAGTTGTCACCTCCCGGTTCGGCTGGCGAACCTCTCCGTTTGGACTGGGCCGCGACTTTCATCCGGGACTTGACATTGCGGGAGCGCTCGGCACACCGATCATAGCCACCGCTTCCGGGACCGTTTCCCTTGCAGGATGGGACCAGGGCTTCGGAAAAACGGTCGTCATCGATCATACGGGAACCATCTCCACCCTCTACGGACATCTTGAGAAGGTGGCCGTCTACGAGGGGGAACATGTCAAGCGGGGCGACGTCATCGGATATCTGGGGAACTCCGGACTTTCCACCGGCCCCCATCTGCACTATCAGATCATGGTCAACCGGAGCCCGGTCAATCCCAAGCGCTACATCCTGAACCGCTTCTGATCCTCAATGGCTTCGGGACGGGGTCTTTTCTCCCGTCCCCTTCTGGTTAAAAACCTTTGTTTGTTCTAGAATGCCCCTGATGCGGTTGTCTCTCTCCGGAAGGCGACCCGTCCGACGACACAACACAGGTAGACGCAGGGGGCCTGATTGAGCCAACGCACTCGGGGGTTGCGCCTTCGAGCTAAAATCTTTCTTTTTTCGGCCGTTCTTCTGGGGATCATCCTCTCCTCGAACCTTTACGCCATCACCAGCCTGTACGCTCTCCACCGGATCTTTCTCGAGATCAAGAACCAGTCCGTCTCCGGCCTTCTGATGATTTCACAGATCCAGAACCGGGTCGGCGTCATCCTGGCAGAGGACAAGCGGTACATCCTGTTCGTCCCGCTCCCTCCACAGTCCCCCTCTCCGGTCGAAACGGAGCTTCCCCTTCTTCTGGCCCTTCTGAAAACACTCCCTCAACCGGATTCCGCCACCGCCAACCTCGTTCGCGGAACCCAGGCGGCCGAGATCGGTCTTCTCGACGCCATCCGAAAGGAGCGGGACGCATTGGGCCAAGGCAACAGATCGCTGGCGATCGCCATCAGCAGGGGATCCACCGGCCCCCTTCTCATTTACATGGCCGGCCTTTTGAGAGATCTCAAGGATGGGTACCAGCGGACTCTCGAGCGCAGTATCGCCGAGACGACCGCCCGGGAGGAGCAGATGACGACGGTCAGCATCGAGATGACCGCGATCGGCTCACTCCTCGTGCTCCTCCTTCTGGTCTCCTTCTCCCGGATGGTCCTCGTTCCGATCAACGCCCTCATCTCGGGAACGCGCCGCATCTCCCAGGGAGCCTTTCACAACCCTGTGACCCTTGCCAACACCGATGAGATGGGGGATCTCGCACGTGCCCTGAATGAAATGGCCCATCGCCTGGGCGAGCTCTCCCGAAAAAAGTCCGAATTCGTCACGGTGGCCTCCCATGAACTCCGGACCCCTCTCACCAGCATTCGCGGATTTATTGCGATGCTCAAGAGGCAGGCCCTGGGCCCATTGAACGAGGAGCAGCAGAAAAGCCTGACCGTCGTGGGGGAGGAGATCGATCATCTTGTCGATCTCGTCAACCAGCTCCTGGACCTGGGACGGATCGAGGCGGGACAGATGCGGATCGATCTGCAGCCGCTGGAACTCCGGACATTTCTGGGGCGGATCATCGAAAGGTACCGCCTGGCCGCCGAAGGATCGGGAAGAGGCTTCAAGGCCCATATCGACGGGGAGCTTCCGGAGGTCATCCGGACCGATGCCAACAAGCTGGCCCAGGTTCTGGACAACCTTTTGGGAAATGCGTTTAAATTTACACAGGAGGGAGAGGATGTCAGATTTTCGGTCACCCGGGAGCTGAGGACCCTCCGCTTCGAGATCGCAGACACCGGGATCGGCATTCCCCCGGAAAACATTCCCTTTCTTTTCGACAAGTTTTACCAGGTGGCGCCATTCGACATCCGGACAAAGGAAGGACTTGGACTGGGTCTCGCTGTCACAAAAGGAATCGTCGTCACCATGGGAGGGTCGATCGAGATTGCCCGGAACGCCCCGAAAGGAACGATCTTCATCGTCTCCCTCCCCCTTTTATATGAGGAGGGATCCCATGAATAGCTTCCGCATAAAGACCCTGTTCAGGCACGCTCTTTTCCTTCTGCTTCTTCCGGTGGTTGCCTGTCAGTCCCTCCCTCCGGTTCGGACGCCGCCTCCCTGTCCTCCTCCCGTCGTCATCCTTCCCCCCTTCGCCATCGCAGAGCTCAGCCATCACGATGCCCAGTACTTCGCGGGGATGTCCTATCTCTTTACGAAACACTACTACCGGGCCGCCCGCGCTCTTCTGAAGCAGCGATCGTCCCTCGGAGACCTCTCCTCCGCCGTCCGGGACAGGCTGGTCTTTGCATGGGCCCTCGCCGATCTTCATCTGGGTCCCGGAAAGCGCCACGAAGGACGGGACTTGCTGGGAACGCTCAACGGGGAAAAGACCCCCACGGAGTTGAAGGAGGCTTCCCAGAGGCTTCTTGCCGATGCACAGGAATCATCGAGGCTTCGCAAGGAAAGGACCCTGCTTCTCCAGAAGCTCACCCAGGTGAAGAAAACACTGAAGGAGTTCTCGAATCTGGAAAAGTCCCTGAAGTAAACGCCCCCATCCTTTCGGCAGGAGCTTTTCCCTAACCTGTCTTACGACAGGCTGAGAACTCAGGCCGGTTTACAGCGACCTTTGCGATGTTTTGGGCGGCGACATAATCCGCGAGGGCGGAATAGCCGCAAGCAATACAGGAGAAAGATTCTTGGGATTTCCGGTTCTTTTTATCCACACAGCCGCATTCCGGACAGCTCCGGGACGTATTCCGGGGATCGACGACATGGAGTTCGACGCCTTCCATCAGGGACTTGTAGGACACAAAGAAGCGGAGTTGACCGAAGGACCCGTTGTGCAACCTGCTTCGTTGGCCTTTACTGGCCGTAACCTCTTCCCGGATGCCGGAGAGATCTTCGATGGCCATTCCGGATCGAGTGCGTTTGGCCTTGGAAACAAGTTGTTTGGAGATGTTGTGGTTGACCCACGTCTGAAAACGATGTTGCTTCCCGGAGGTTTTTTTCAGTCTCCGCTTGGCCGCCTTCGTCTTTTTCTTCTGAAGGCGCTTTCTTCTTTCCTGATACCAGATCCTTTTGTTTTCGACAGGAGCGCCGGAGAAAACCTCCCCATCGGAATCGGTGGCGATGTTGACGATGCCGAAATCGACTCCCGGAACCTTTTCCGAAAACTCCGGCTCTTGCTCCGGAATGTCGCAGACAAGATTGAGGAACCATTTTTTGCTGTGCTTGCTGTAGACGAGATCGACTTCTCCTTTCCGGAACCGGAGATATTTCCGTTGATGCTCTCCGCAGACGAAGGGGATCTTCATGCGGCCCGCAAGCGTCCAAATGCTGGCCTGATCCCCTTCCTTGAAGGAAAAGATCCGGTCGTCGTAGGGTTGGGCCGCTCCTTTGCGAAAAACATGGACGGTGGTTCGATCCGACCGATAGGAATCGGAAACTTTCGCAAAGCACCGGACAATCATCTGGGAGGAAAGAGGAGAAGATCCTCTTGTCTCACGGTATTTCACCTTGTGGAGGGAAAACTGGCCGAAGGTCTTCGTTTCGAAGGCAAACCGGGACAATTCATTGCAAAGATCATTGCAAGATTCCAGAGTCTCGAAGAGAACCTTCGCCTGATCTTCCGTCGGTTTCAGTTTGAGATTGAGCGTTATTTTCATAGTCATTATTCCGTATTGGAATATTCCACAAGTTAAACAGAAAGGAGAAGGCGCATTCCTCCCCACGGCTAAAGCCGGGGGATCCTGCGCCAAATTCGATGAAGGCCCAGGGTCGCATACTGGTCGTGGACGACTATGCCAACACGCGCCTTTACCTGAAGACTCTCCTGAGCCACGAAGGATATGTCGTTTACGAGGCCGGGAGCGGACGGGAAGCCCTCGAGGTTCTGAAGGCCGATCCCCTTCCGGCGCATCGTTCCGCGATTCTTCTGGATCTCAAGCTTCCCGACACGACCGGAATCGAGCTGGTCGAACCCCTTCGTTCCCTCTATCCCCAGGTACCGGTGGTGATCATGACCGCCCATGCCACTGTCGAGACGGCCGTCGAGGCGATCCGGAAAGGAGCGGCCAACTATCTTGAAAAGCCGATCGATGAAAAGAAGCTTCTCTCCCTGCTCGGAGACCTGACTTCGGCCCCGGTCAGACCGGAGCGGCAGAGCCGGACGGAAGACGGCCTTCCGCTTCCTCTTCTCGCCGGAGAGAGCCCGGCCATAAAAAGGCTGGCCGACCGCATCCGAAAAGCCGCCTCCCACTCCATCCCCATCCTGATCACGGGAGAGTCGGGAACCGGAAAGGAGCTGGTCGCCCGATCCATCCACCAGCTTTCACCCCGGCGCGAAGAGCCGTTCATCGCCGTGAACACGGGGGCCATCTCACGGGAACTGGTCAATTCGGAACTTTTCGGCCACGAAAAGGGCTCCTTCACCAGCGCCCTTTCCCGGAAGGACGGGTGGCTTTCCACCGCCGGCAGGGGGACCCTCTTCCTCGACGAAATCGGAACCATGGACCTTTCCACACAGATCTCGCTTCTCCGCGTCCTGGAAAACAGGACCTTCTACAGGGTTGGCGGGACGGAAGAGCTGTCCTTCCATGCCAGGATCATCGGGGCGAGCAACATCGACCCCCTCCTCCTCGTCAACCAGGGCCGGCTTCGGGAGGACCTCTACTACCGAATGAATGTCTTCCCTATCAATGTCCCCCCCCTTCGCGAGCGTGGAGAGGACATTCTCATCCTGGCGCGGCGATTCCTTGCGGAGGCATTCGACAGCCCCGGCCTCTCCATCGCCATCGCCCCCGCCGCGAGCGAAATCCTGAGGAGCTACCCCTGGCCCGGCAATGTCCGGGAACTCAAGAACCGCATGATCGAGGTGGCGGTGATCCAGGGAACGACATCCCCGAACCGGTTCGATCTCGAAAAAGCGATGATCGCTCCCCTCCTCCACCAGGCCCCTTCATCCACAGAATCCTCTCCTCTCCCTTCCCATCCCCGAACGCTGAAGGAAGGAGAAAAGGACCAGATCCGCCGGGCCCTTTCCGAAGCGGAAGGGAACAAGAGCCTTGCGGCGCGAATTCTCGGCATCAGCCGAAAAGCCCTTTATGCCAAGATGAGGGAATACGGGATCGAAGAGGAGTCCTGACCCTCCCCTCCCCTGGCTTCACGACCCTTCTCGCGGCCCCCCGAGATCCTCATTTCAAAAGCCCCCCGAGGATCCGCAGGATCGTCAGCACGAGAAGAATCCCCTGAAAAAGCCGAATCCGGGAGGATCCCAGCCTCTTCGTGAAGCGCGAGCCCAGGACCGCCCCACCGAGGGCCCCGAGGACGATCGGAACCGTGGGGGGAGCAAGGGCTCCGGAAGCCACGATCTTGAAAAGGGATGCGGCGGCGGCCATCGGAAACATCACCGCCAGGCTCGATCCGACAGCCACGTAGGACGGGTATCGAAAAAAAAGGGTCAGAACGGGGTAGAAGAGGAAGCCCCCCCCGACCCCCAGGATTCCGCTCGTGAGCCCGATGGCCGACAGGACGGGAAACTCCAGGGGTGAACCGGACCGGGATTCTGGGGACGGATGCTCCGTGGGGCGGAACAAAAGGAGAAGCAACGCAAGACAGGTTTCGGCCAGAAAGAGCAGGAGGATGACCTTTCCGGAAAACCGATAGGACAGGAAACCTCCTATGGCTCCTCCGGCCAGGGCCGACAGGGCCCAGAGAACGATTCTCCGGATCGGGACATGGGTCGTCGGTCGGTGAACGAGAATTCCCATGAGCGCCGCGAAGGTCACCTGAATCATGGAGATCTCGGTCGCCTGGAAGGGCGTGACCCCCTGGCCGACCACCAGCGGAAGAAGAAAGAGCAGGGCGGGAAGCAGGACAACGCCTCCCCCGATCCCCAGGAGACCCGAGAGAAAACCCGACACGCCACCCAGCCCGAGGTAGATTCCGACGAGCACAGCCCCCTGAATCATTCTCACCTCCTCCTGGCCCCGGTCAGGAGCTTCCCGTATAGATCGTCAAGGTTTCAACGGACTCCCCCGGAAGACGGCCAAGGGATCCGATCGGTCCCAGGGCTCCCCCCGGGTTCAGGATGGCTCCGAGACCGAAGAGGGATATCGTTTGATCCGATCCGGCGACCATAAAGTTCCTGGCGGGATCGAGGAGCAGAAGCGTGGGGGGAGCCGTCAGGGAGAGGGGGGTTTTGGAAAGAGGCGAAAGAGAGCCACTGCTCGAGCCATAAAGAGTGCTGACGGAATAGATGTCGACGGCGGGGGACGCGGGATCCGGAAGAAGGACAGCCTCGGGCAGCGCCGCCCCGGACAGAGGGACCCCGCCGGAATAGGAAACGGGGAGGGTCCATGTGGAGTCGGGTGCGAGGGAGACGCCCGAAAGGACATCGGCCTGGGTCAGAAGGAAGAGCGTCGTCGAGGCGCCGGAGCCCGAGCCGGTGACCACACCGGCGAGAAACATGACCCCGTCGGCCAGGGGAAGCAGGAATCCCCCGGTGAGGGGGCCGGTTCCATCGGGGAGTGGCTTGCAGGAGGACGGAGTGATCGCACCCCCACCCGTCATCCGAACCAGGGAGGCGGCATCGATGAGGGCGAGGCACCCGCCGGGAGCATCCGCCGTGGTCATGAGGACAACCAGGATCTGGGGGGTCACGGCAGCCAGTGCCCAGGGCGTACTCCCCGAAGGAAGGGTCACCTTCACAAAAGGGCCGGCCGAGGAGAGGGGCACTGGAGAGACGAGGAAGAGCCCCTGACTCCTGCTCCGGACGAGAATTACAAGGTCATTGTCTACGACCGCGCTCCCCCAGACCGTATCGCCGGCACCGATGGAGAGGCGCGACAAAGCGGCAGGGGATCCGGAAAAAGGAAGGCTGTAGGTCGTGGCCTCTCCCGAGGAAGGGCCCGATTCGCCGGCTACAAGGACCTCGGGAGGGGTCACGGGGTTCGAGGGAATTCCGCAGGAGGACATCCCGAGAAGAAGGAGCGTCAGGAGCACTCCGAGCCCCCCCATCAAGGACGGTTCCCGTCGCGGTTCGCGAAACCCAGGTATCGGGCCATGGGCGCCGATCCCAGGGCCCCGAAGGCAATGGTCCCCACCACGACCGAAATGACGATGATGGATGCCTGGGGGGGAAGAGCGTCGTGGGAGAGTCCGAGAAGGGCTCCCGCCATGATGCCGGTCTCGCGGACCACGGACATGAACCCCATTTCCTGGAGGGAAAACCGAGATCGACGGTCGAGGGGAAGAAGGAGAAAGACGACCAAGGGGCGCACCAGAACGACGAGAAAGAGGACAAGGAGAAGCAGACGGATCCAGGAGATTCCCTCCGTCGACCCCGGAATCAGTGTTCCCATGACCAGGAAGATGAAAAAGCTTGCCAGGTAGGCGACGAGATCGTTCACCGTCTTGAAGGCCTCTCCGGAAAACGGGGAGGACTCCTTCTTCGCGGCCTCGGAAGCCCGGCCCACGACCATCCCGAGCACAAAGGCGCAAAGAAGGGCTTGGGCATGGAGGAAGAGGGAGAGCCCGAATCCCGCGAAAAGGGCAGACATCATCAGGACCGGCAAGTTGTCCCGGAAAAGGCCGATTTTACGGTGGGTGGCAAGAAGGATGACGGCCACTCCCAGAAGTGCTCCGGAAAGAGCTCCCCAGAGGATGGAGAAGGAGAAATCAAGGAGCGTCCCTGAGAGGGTTCCTTCCGGTCTCGAGAGAGAGAGAATGAAGAGGGTCATCAGACTTCCCGTGACGTCCCCCAGGGCGCTCTCGGCCACCAGAGTCTCGGAAACCCGGGGGGGGATCGGGAGCTTCCTGAGGATCGGAAGGATGGAGGCGGGATCGGTGGTGGACAGGATCGCCCCCAGGAGGAGCCCCTCGTAAAAAGTCATTCCGAAGAGGTAATGGACGGCGACGGCAAGGAGGATCGACGTGAGGAGAAGCCCCAGGGACACCAGCAGGGCGATCGCGATCCCATGGTCCCGGACCCGGTCGATCCGCGTCCGGATTCCCGCTTCGTAGAGGACGAGAAATACGGCTCCCAGGAGAAGCACATGGCCGGCTCCCATGAGCGACTCTCCGGAAAGGACCCGAAGTCCCGTCGGACCGAGCAGGAGCCCGAGGAGCATGAACCAGAGGATGTCCGGAGTGCGGAGTCGCTCGGAAAGACTGGAGAGAAACAGGGCCGCGATCAGAAGTCCGGAGAGAAGAAGGAGCAGGAGAGAGGCTTTTTCCACGGGATCCTTTCATGACTACCGATATACCGGAGATTGGTTATTCGTGTATAATAGCGTCAAACGGATCTCCAAATCACTCTCCACTCAAGGAGTCCACACCCCATGCCCGTCTATTCCCTTGTGAGCCGGGACCCTGACCATTCCGGAGAAATCGACCTCTGGCATCCGGAACGGATCCCAGAGGAGGAGTTCGGCGAACTCGTTCTGGAGGCCATGCGATGGACAAGCTCCGCCACTTGGCGGGAACAGATTCTTGAAGTGGGACGATACCTGATCGAGAAACATGGCTTCTCGGAAGCAGGCGGAGTCTACCGCATCTCCTATCCCTCCGACTGGTCCAAGCAGGCCGTCGGTGACCGTCTCAGGGCGATTCTGGCCAGGGACCGTTCGGACTAGACCGGCGCACCCCCCCCCGAATGTAGAAAGGCCCGAAAGGATCAATGAACAGCCTGATCCACGCCGACCAGAGCCTGTTCCTCTGGCTCAACAACACACTTGACCGCTCCTGGCTCGATCCGGTCATGGAAGCGGGCACAGCCCTCGGCAACGGCTTCTATCTTTTCCCGATCGGCCTGGCCCTCATGGCCCTGTTCGCCCGAAAGAACTTCCGGCGCGACTTTGTCCTCTGGGCCTCGACCTCCTTTGCCTCGTTCATCATGGGGACGACCCTCAAGCATCTGGTCCACCGCGACCGCCCCCTGGCCGCACTCCACTCGGCCATCGCCTCCCATGCCGTCACCGTCCATGTTCTGGGCCCCTCCCTCTACGCCAACTCCTTTCCCTCGGGCCACACCTTCACCGCATTTTCGACCGCTTCGCTTTTTTCCGGCCTGTATCCCCCCCTCGCCCTTCCTCTCTTCGCCCTGGCGACCCTGACGGGCCTGTCCAGAATCTATGTTGGAGCCCACTTCCCTCTCGATGTTCTGGGTGGTGCGGCCATCGGGCTTTTCTCCACCTTTCTGGTCATGCGGTGGATCGCCCCCCGGTGGATCCGGACAGACGCCACCTCGGAAGGTCCGGGGCCGGCTCCATGAATCTCCTCGACTTCCCTGCGGGACAATGGCCGGATAAATTTCAGGAGCTGGGAGAGGCCCCCTATCGCGGCCGCCAGACCGCTCATTGGGTCTTCAGGAAGGGTCTCGCCGATCCACGGGCGATGAGCAATCTCCCTCCTTCCACCCGCTCCCTGCTAGAGGAGGAAAGGATGCTCGGGATTCCCTCCCTCGAATCGGCGCACACCTCGGTGGACGGAACCCGAAAGCTGGCCCTCCGACTCGACGATGGCCCGATCATCGAATCGGTCCTGATCCCCCGCAAGGGTCGAATGACCCTCTGCCTGTCCACGCAGGCCGGATGCGGCATCGGATGCCGATTTTGCCGCACCGCCTCCATGGGGCTCATCCGGAATCTCTCCCCCTCGGAGATACTGGGGCAATGGATCCAGGCGATGCGTCAACTCGGAACCACGACGGACAGGACTAAGGAAGGGCTCGCCATCGATCATGTCGTCTTCATGGGCATGGGAGAACCCCTGGCCAACCTCGACGCCCTGATTCCGGCCATCCGAAGCCTGACCCACCCCGACGGAATCGGGCTTTCCCCCCGGAGGATCACCGTCTCGACATCGGGTCTCGTCCCGAAGATGCGCCTTCTGGGTGAGGCAAACCTCGGGGTGCAGCTTGCCGTCAGCCTCTGCGCTCCCGATGATCTTCTACGCCGGGAGATCATGCCGGTTGGCCGGATCTATTCCATCGCCGAGATCCTGGAGGCATGCCGGGTCTTCCCTCTCAGAAACCGGGAACGCGTCACCTTCGAATACGTCCTCCTCAGAGACAAGAACGACCGTCCGGAGCAGGCCCGGGCCCTCGGGCGGCTGCTGGCGCCCTTTCGCTCGAAGGTCAACATCATTCCCTTCAATCCCTTTCCCGGGTCCCCCTTCGAACGGCCGGAAGAGGAAGTCGTGCAGGGTTTTGCCGACATTCTTTCGGGATTTCACATTACGGCAACAATCCGGAAGTCCATGGGGCCGGACGTACTTGCGGCATGCGGCCAGCTGGCCAGGGAAAAAATCGCGTCGGCCGGGGCCGAATACAGGGAGGAGACCGTTCCGTGACCCAGACCCAACCCTTCGTCATGAAGGTGATTCTGTACCTTGGTATCGAATTTCTGATGATTCAGGGAGGGATGACCCTCAATCTCTACGGGTCGAGACACAACATCGGCGGGCTGGAAATGGTGTCCTGGTTCGCCATCACGGGAAGCCTTGCGGCGGGAGTGGGATTCGGTGCCCTTCTCTCGGAGGCCCGTCCGGACCCAGAGGCAGGACGGGATCCGGGGTTCATCTGGAGAATCTCTCCCCAGCTTCCCTGGATTTTCGCCCTGACTCTGATGTACGGGGAATCCTTTTTTTATTTTCCCAAATTCTGAGTCGAAGAAATCCTTTTTATTGCTTGACTGCGATTCCCTGCTCCCTGTGACGGGTCAGGGCCGCATTGAGAGCCTCCAGAAACTTCTGGGGCTCGAACTTCACAACATATTCGTCGATCCCGAGTTCACGACCTTTCCGCATGTTCTCCGTCCCGCTCATGGAGGAGTTCATGATCACGGGGATGTTCTTCCATTCAGGGTTTTCCTTGATCTTCTTCACGAAGGAATAGCCATCCATGACCGGCATCTCGACGTCGGAAATGATGGCCGCCAGTTCTTCGGGATTTTTCTTCCAGATCTGAGCCATGACCGAAAGCCCCTCTTCCCCGTTCCGCGCCAGCGCGACCCTGTAGCCATCCTTGTCCAGGGCCTTGGAAAGCATGTTCCGCGCGACTCCGCTGTCGTCGACCACGAGGACGGTCTTCCCGGTGAACTCCGCCTTAGGCAGGGACTCGATGTCGTGCTCCTGCCGGGAATACAGCCCCATCTCCTCGACAATGCTCTCGAAATCAAGGATCAGGAGAACCCTCCCCGCATCCGGCCCCTCTGAGAGCTTGATCGTCCCGACGACGCTCGAATCCTTGTGTGTCGCAGAGGAAGGAAGGTTGATCGGAACGATGCTCTTCCAGGAGACCCGTCGGATCTGGACGCTCTGGTGGACGAGGAATCCGAGGCGGATGCTCGAAAACTCCGTCACGATCACCTGGGAGGAGGTGATGCCGGGCGGCTCGGTCACCCGCATCCACCGCGCCAGGTTGATAATGGGAATGACGATCCCCCGAAGATTGACGACCCCGTCCTGGAAAGGATTGGCGTTGGGGACCGGGGTGATTTCCGGAAGCTTGATGATCTCGATCACCTTGGCTACGTTGACCCCGTAAATCCCTTCCATGATCTTCTCGGGATTGTTCTTGTCCACCTGGAAGATGCGGAAGTCCACAAGTTCCATCTGGTTGGTCCCGACCTGAAGAACTAGATTCTCGATATCTGTTTTACCGCTCATCGTCCCTGGCTCCTGACAAGGTGTTTTGGTGTCCCGGCCGCCGGCCATCGCCCCCTAGCCCTTCGAGAAGACCGACCGGATCAGCTGGCCCATCCGGTCGGACCGGCCGACAACGATCCCCAGAAACTTTTTCAGAAGATTGCCTGAGGCGACATCCTTCATATGGGCCACGCTCTGCTCGATCTTCTCCGAAAAGTCCTGCATTTCTCCGATCCGGCGCTGGACATCCTCGATGCTCTCCCGCATGGCTCCAAGTTCGGAGCCGATCGATTCCACCGTCTTGGAAATCTCCTCGACCGACTTTCTGGTCCGGTCGGAGAGCTTCTTGATCTCCTCCGCCACCACGGCGAACCCGCGTCCAGCCTCCTTGGCATGGGCCGCCTCGATCGCGGCGTTGATCGACAGGAGGTTCACCTGAGTCGAAATCTCGCGGATCTCGAGCCCGATGCTGGAAATCCGTTCGAGAACCGTCTGGAATCGCTCAAGGTTGGCGATCGACTCCTGTCCCTTCCGGATCATGGTCGAGACGTCGATCCGCTCCATCCTCGTCCGGAGGATGTCGGTCATGGACCCGATGTCCCGGTCGTGCATCCGGTTGATTTCCTCGAGCTGGACGATGTAGTTTCTCACAAAGACCAGATCTGACTGAAGCTCGCCCAGCGCGAGACGCTCCTTCTCGCACATTCCGTCACCCATGGTGCCCCTCCCTGTCGGTCCTTCCGTCAACGGTCTGTCTCACCGGCATCTCAGGTGAAGATGTTCGCATCGAAGCCGACTCGCGCCTTTGCTATCCAGTCCAGGAACATCCGGGCTTCCCTTTCCCGGAAAATCGATCCGTGCTGGGGACAGATCATCCGGATCGGAAGGTTCCGGATCTTCGACAGCCAGTATTCGATCGCCCGCGAGGTCGCCACGTAGCGAACGTGAAATCCTTCCATATGCCGGACATGTTCCTCGAAGTTTTCCACATAAAGGGGGGTTTCACCCTTGGGATAGATCGCTGCGCCCAGGTCCCCCGTGAAGAGGATTCCCGAAGCGTGGTCGAAGACGTGGAAGTTCCCGGGAGAGTGAAGAAAGTGGGCCGGGATGAAGTCCAGACGGTTGCCGGAGTTGAGCGTCAGCGACCCTCCCCCGTCCGGAATCCCTTCGATCCGGTCCAGGGCCGTCACCCCGTAGTGCAGGAGAAAGCGGATCCAGAGCGCGGAGACGTGGACACGGGCCGGAGTCATGTCCATCCAGGACGCCAGCCCTCCCCCCACATCGGGATCCTGATGGCAGAGGAAGATGTGGTCGATCTTCTCCGGATCCACGAACTCGCTCATGTTCACGACAACCCTGGAGAAGACACCGAATCCCCCGGGATCGAGCAGGGTTCCCCGCCCGTTGTCGACAATCAGGTACTGGTTCGTCTGCACCCCTTCCTCGAGACCGGTCTCGTCGCGGCCGAGCCAGACGAATTTGTGGTTGGGGGAATCAAAGACGATCTCCGATGCCATCGCACCTCCTCCTCGATGTTGACAGACTCCCGGTCCCAAAGGATGTTCTTGAAAGGATCCGGGTCAGTGTCCTTTTGTCACCTTTTTGAGATTCTCGTTGAGTTCGGTCACCAGTGAATCGAGTTGCCCCCGGACTGCCGAGACATTGCGGGACTGTTTTTCCGTCACCCCCACGATGCCCTTGAGGGTCTCGGAAAGAATCGTGGCGTGATCGACGATCGAGGCAAAGACCGTTCCCACCCCCTGGGCCTTTTTCTGGCTTTCCTCCACCTTCCCGAGGGTTCCGTGGATCAGCGTCGCCGTGCGGGTCGTCTCCCCCTGGGTCTCCCGGATGGTCGAGCCGATCTCCTTGGTCGCCCGGATGGTCCGCTCCGCGAGCTTTCTCACTTCGTCGGCCACCACCGCGAACCCCCGCCCCTGTTCTCCCGCCCGTGCCGCCTCGATCGCGGCGTTCAGGGCCAGAAGATTCGTCTGGCTCGCGATGTCGTCGATCACCTCGACAACCTTCCCGATCTCCTGGCTCCGGGTGTTCAGGCCGTTCACGACCTCGACAAGAGCGCGCATGGCGTTCCCCGCTTCCAAAACTTGCGAGAGGAGGGCTTCGAGCGTCTGACGTCCGGCCTCCCCTTCCGAGCGCGTCTTCTGGGACTCGGCGGCCACCTTGCCGGTCGCCGCCACGATTTCCCGGATACCGGCATCGAGATCCCCCATCGAGGAGGAAAGGATCTGGGAGGAGCGGCTCTGGGACTCCACCGACTTCTCGATCATCTTGTCGGCGGAGACGTCCCGGAAAAGGGTCATGTAACCCAGACTTCGCCCGGAATCGGGATCCGAAAGCGTCTCCGTCGTGGAGAGAAGGGTAACCCCTCCGATCTCCATCACCTGGTTTCGCCTGACCTCTCCCGGCCGAATGCCCTCGAGAATTTTCCGGATCCGGTCCGGGTCCTTGTGGAATCGGTGGATGGAGCCGTCCATCACCTCGGAGGCGGAGACGCCGAAGGATCGCTTCATCTCCGCCTCCATGGCGGAGACGATCGACTTCATGGCCTGGTTCATGTAAAGAATCCGATTTCCCGTGCGTCCGCTTCCCGTCTCCGTCGACGCGATCGCGATCCCCAGATCAGGAACCGCATCCAGGATCCTCCGGAGAACCCGGGGATCGTTTAGGAAATCCTTCTCGGAACCCTCTGAAACCGAGCCGGACTGCGTCCGGCCTTCCTCGCGACGACTGCCGCCGAACAAACCCATCGAACCCTCCCCAAAGGCCTGACCTGTCATAAGCCGGAAACGCTCACCATGATACTCTTATCGGGACTTTTTTCAAAAGATGAACATGAGCCTCAGCTTATATCGGGGATACGGTCCGCTGTTGCGCGTGGGAAAGAGGGCGAGGAGAGACGAACAGAGGCCCTGTTCAACCAACCGGGTGACTTCGCGTTTTCCCGGAAAGCAATGCTTGCCGGAAGAGTGGAGGGACCATCCGGCTGTACTGTGAAGGGCTGAGTCCCGGGGCGAGCGGAAAGGGGCGCCCCAGGGAATATCGTCGCAAGACGCCACGTCTCATACGGTCACCGGATCGAAGCTGGCCAGGACCTGGACAAGACCAGGAATACGCTCCCAGGCCCACAAGCGTCCTCCACGGACATCCAGCCCTTTCAGGAGGTGAAGCTCCCTTAGGCGTCCGGGAGGATCGAGCCGGTCGAGGGTTTCCCGGCCGACCTCCGGAAGAAAGCTCCAGTCCGGGAGCTCCCGCTCCAGGACACTTTTTCTGATCTTTTCCGTCCAGAGCGGAATGAGCGGATCTTCCTGCCCTCTGGCCATTTCGAGCGGATTCTGGGACCAGACCCCCGAAACGAGCAGGAGGACCCGGTTCAAGCCTGCGCTCTCCAGCCCCCTGAGAGATTCCCCCAGAAGAGACGCCTGCCTCACTCCCGAGAGCGACTGGGAAACCGGAACGACAGGGGTAGTCCCCTCCGGAAGAAGAAAGAAGAGCGGCACGGAAATGGCGTGGTCGACGCCATGGATTCCCTCGGAGACGGAGATCCCTCGCGTGCGGGCCGAAACCACAATACGGCGGGCCAGGACCGGGTCTCCCGGCGGGTCGTACTGGTAATGGTGGCCGAATCCGGCAAAGTCACGGGACGAGCAGTGCTCGGGGGAACCATCGACAAGGATTACATGGCGGGTTTGCCACCCCGGGGTGTAGGCGATGACCGCGGAAAAGGGTTCGGACGAGCGTGAAAAAAGCTCCTGCCGCAATCCCACGAACCGCCCGAGCATCTCCCGATCGGAACCCGACTTCCAGGACGACAGGAGATCCGGACTGTGCGGCGCCATAACCGGCCACAACTCCATCATCCCTCCTCATGCTGGGAATTCCAGAGGGCTCCGTCCGGTCGTCGAACTCCGACCACGGGGCTTCCGGACGGCCACTCCACGAACCCTCCCTCCGGCCGTCCCGTCACATTCCCCCCGCTCCTCGGATCGAGGATTGTGTCACCCCGCCTCAGACGGCCGAAGGCCTTCGACCCGTCATGCCGGTTCCGGTTCAGGAGACGGAGTCGGATGAGGGCCCTCCCGTCGCAGAACAGCCCCCACGACATTCCTTTTTCCTTGTGAAGGGGCGAGACGAGCCGCAAGGAGGGCAAGTCTTCCCCATCGACTCTGCCTCTCCGCACAAGGAGAAGATAGGTCATCTTCAGGGAATCCTTGACATGTCCGAGCGAGGCCGCGGTCCTGGTCAGGGCGGATGAAAAGGTCACCGGCCTGTCCTCGTGGCACCAGTCTCCCGGATCATCGAGAGCAGGACAAGGTCCTTTCCGGTCGTTAGGACAGGGTGCTTCGACGCGAAGGTCCGGGCAGAGTCTCATAAGGTCGTCCCCGAGAGACAGCAGGGACCGGGATGAGCGCCTGTCAGCCGGTTCGACGAGGACCATCATCCCTCCCGGCGACAGCCGGAGGAAGAGGTTGGCGAGCAGGTCAAGGAAACCATGGAGAGAATCTTCGTTTTCGGCCAGAAGATTGGCCATGGAGAGTAAGTCGATCCCCTCCTTCACCTCTTCGAGAAGGGCTTTTTGGTCGGGAAGACGGGCCTGAAGGAGACGAAGGCGAAGGGTGGCGGGAGGCTTCCATTGGTCCGCGAAGTCCTGGAGAGCCGCGATGGAGCGGTCGACACACAGGAGATCGATCTCATCCGCGCTCTCCGGAAAAAAACCCTCCGAAAGCCCCCGGACAAATTCCCCGGTTCCGGTTCCAAGGTCGAGTATCGACAGGCGCTTTCTCCCATGGAATGCCAGGATATTCCTGTTCCTGATCTCCCGGGATATCGCGGCTCCCTTTTCGAAACCCACTGTTCCGAAATATTCACCGTAGGCCTTGCGGGATTCGGCATCATCCATATACCCGGCGTCAAGGGTTCTTTGCGTAAATCCACGTGACAGCGCCTCGAGAATGGCCACCTTCCGACTCTTTTTGTTTCCCATCGCCCTCTGCTAGAATGAACGTTTGATGATTAACAACTGGACCGGGAAAAGTCCAAGGACTTAATTCCCTCATCATTCCCTACATACGAATGGACTCGAATGAAATATCAGGCTCCCCGCGGCGTAAAGGATCTCCTTCCCCCCGAATCCGAAGCCTTTCGCCTTCTGGAAGACGAAGTCAGGGAAGTCTTCAGCCGTTCCGGGTTCCGGGAAATCCGGCTCCCCCTTTTCGAGTCCGCCGACCTTTTTGCCCGATCGATCGGCGAGTCGACCGATATTGTCGAAAAGGAGATGTACCTGTTTTCCGGGAAAGGCGGAGAGTCCCTGGCTCTCAGACCGGAAGGAACGGCCTCGCTGATCCGCGCGGCGATCGAACACCGGCTGGCGGAACCGGGCCGCCTGGAGCGGCTTTTCTACCAGGGTCCGATGTTCAGGCACGAACGTCCCCAGGCCGGACGTCTCCGACAGTTCCATCAGGCCGGAGCGGAGATTCTCGGATCGTCGGACCCTGACGACGACGTCGACCTGATCGCCACGGTCAGCCGCCATGCCCTGGCATCAATGGTCCCAGCCTCCCGTCTTCTCGTCAACAGCATGGGTTGCCCCGAATGCCGTCCTGCCTACCGAGAAATTCTGGTCGGATACCTCGAACAGAACCACGACACCCTTTGTGAGACATGCCGCCGCCGAACAAAGACCAACCCCCTCAGGGTTCTCGACTGCAAAATTCCCTCCTGCCAGCCGGTGCTCGAGTCTGCGCCCCATCTGGTGGACTTTCTTTGCCCGACCTCCAGGAGCCACTTTGACAGAGTCTGCCGGGGACTTGAAGGGGAAGGAATCTCCTTCACCGTGACCCACAGGCTCGTCAGAGGGTTGGACTACTATACCGAAACGGCGTTCGAGTGGGTTTCAGACGCACTGGGGGCCCAGTCGACGTGGGCGGCCGGCGGTCGTTACAACGGGCTTGTTCGTCACCTGGGGGGGGGCGATGTTCCGGGGGTCGGTTTGGCCATCGGGATCGAAAGACTCTTCCTGCTCAGGGAACTGGCTGGAACGCTTCCCAAAAATGACCGGCCTGCCGTCCTTCTGGCTGTCCATCCCCTCGAGGAGGCGGCGAAACCCTCTGCCCACCGGATCCTCGCTTCTCTCAGGAAAAATGGAATCCCAGCTGTCGGTATTTTTGGACAGACCCGTCTCAAAAAGGCCTTCCTCCAGGCGGAGAGGGAAGGAGCCCTCTTTATCGGACTCCTGGGGGGAGACGAGCTGTCGTCCGGGACAATCACGATCAAGCACTTGGCATCGGGAATCCAGAAATCCCTGCCCACATTTCCCCCCGACCGTCTGGCCGAAGCCCTTCGTAATCCATGGACACCCGATCCGGACTAGGACTTCCCTCCCAGGAGATAGACCGTAGCCGCCTGACTGAACTGTCCCGGTTTAGGTGTCCGGGCATTCACGGTCACGGTGAAGTTATGAAGACCCGGGGGGAGATCCCGACCGGAATTCACCGTGAAATAAATCTTCCGGTGCTCTCCCGGTGGAATGGCGACTTTCGTCGTTTCGAAAGCGACACGATCGGAGGGCAATCCGGATTGGTCGATGGTGAAGTGTTCCGGCCTGGGGGTCTTGTTGTAAAGCCCCACCTCGAACTGGTCCAGTCGACCGGGTACCTGACTAACAGTCACATGATAGGGGGAATAGGTCACGATCCCGTAAATAAAGAGCGCCAGGGGGAAGAGGCTTCCGATCCCGGCCACTGCAAAACGGACGGTTCCCGGGGAAAGCTTGCGCCCCTTCATGGCCCCGCCCGAATCGACGTAGACCCCGTTCTTGTGAAAGGTCAGCAAGGAAGGAAGCCCCCGCTTCGCCGAATAGTCTTCGCAGGCCACCACGCACTCCCCGCAGTTGATGCACCTCGAATAGTTTTTCGTATCCCTCGGGTCGATATCTATGAAGCAGGATTTGACACACAGATTGCATCCGGTGCATTCATTTCGCCGCTTGTGGTCGAATGCTACCTTCAGGGTGTCGTCCGTCTTGAACATGTGCTGCCAGAGGGGGTAGGGACAGACCCACTTGCACCAGTAGTGACGGACAAGGAGAAGATTGAGGAACATCACTCCCCCAATTCCGAAGAGCAGCCAGTAGGCGGTATGGTTGCGGCCCGTGACGAGATCCTGAAATAGAGTCTTCGGAGGGATCACATAGGCCGTTATGATCACTGAAACCGCGAGTGAAAACAGTGTCACGCCGGCCAGGAAGACCGACCACTGGATTCCCTTCCTGAAAAGCGAAACCTTCCGGGTCCGGGGGATGGAAAGGGAAACCTCTCCCATCCCGGGACCAAGCGTTGCGGACCCAAAGGCCAGCCGGGCCAGCCCGTTTGTCCACTCGGCAAAGGTGTTCTGAATGCAGGCCCAACCGCAATAAACCATCCCGAGGACAGCATAGACAGCCGTCATGGCTGTGATCACAAAAAGCCAGAAAGGGAGGATCAAAAAGAAATCGCTCCACCACACCTGGTATCCAAACAAAACGAATCGTCCGGTCGAAAGGTCGACATGAAAGATACCGGTGAATGGCAGGAGAATGAGGAGAAGAATGACGGCGGCCTGAACGGCGTAACGAATATGCGTGACACGGATCTTCTGGGTTTTGACGGGCTGAGTGCCGATTTTCGGCATCGGTATAAGTGGCTGCGTCTGTTCCATGGAATGAGGGCTCCCGTTCCTATAGTGATGAGCCGGCCCCCGGAGTTCCTACTCCTCGGAGTCTTCGTCCCGCGGTCCTTTGCCGTGCCCCGTCTGCTCCAGTTCTCGTTTGAAATACCATGAAATCCCGAGGTAGAGAAATACGGGAACGAGGACCCCAAGCAAAAAGAAAAGATAGGCAAACCAGGGAAGTCCCAGAGTAACGTGAACATAGCGGGGAAGGTAGGCCCAGGACGATTCCGGAATTCCGACGATCCCCAATCCCCATATTGCCCCCAGGAGAATGGGTTTGTAAAGCCGTCCCAAAAGACGGGGGCCTCTCAATGATTTCCCGACTGTCGGAGGGCCCCCGCCGACGGCGACATGTCAGGCATGATTCCGCCGGGAGTCTCTTCGCGCTCGTTGGCCGGAAGTTGCCGACGTCCCTTGGCCACCTGGACTGTCATGTAGATGTTATAGGCAAAGATGATATTGGCCAGGAGGACGAAAAGGCCGAAAATGCCCACCATTTCCATGTAAGGGGCTTCCACGGGCTTGATATCGGCCACGTTTCCGTGAAGAAGGATCATTCCCCCCTTGTACCCGGCGATGCAAAAGGCGAGAACCATTCCGACAAGGCTGATGTTGTGCATCCAGAAATGAATTTTCAGAAGTCGGTAGCTGTATAGAGGGCCACTGAATATTTTCGGAACAATGTAATACATTGAACCGAATATGGCCATCTCGACCCATCCCAGCAGATTGATGTGAGTGTGACCAAGCACGATCAGATCGGAAGGTCCCCCGGCCCCCGCCTGGACGAAGTTGCGAAAGGTTTCCACGCCCCCCATCACCGCACCCCAGGAAAAACCGATGATCGCATAGAGGAGGCAAGCGTAGTAAAACTTCATGATGTAATCCTTGATTTTTTCATCCCTCGTCATGACAGACTCCTCCGCCTTTCATTCAACGTCGCGCATCCATGCAAAGCCGGAACCCGAAAAAGTCCGAGGCATAGAAGGGCCAGGTCGGGTTTCTGGCGCTGACCCGGGCGCTGTACTGGTCGCTCTTCCAGGATCCCCCCCTCAATACAAAGTAGGTTTTTCCCTTGACGGGATGCAGAGCTCCCGTCGCATCGACCCGGTAAGAGTAGAACCGGGCCTTGTTGGCCGTGTTTCCCGGATAGGGTCGATACTTCGAGCTGGTCCATTCGAAGACGTTTCCGGCCATGTCGAGAACGCCATAAGGGCTGGCCCCCATGGGATAGCGATTCACGGGAGAGGTGTCACCCACGGTATAGTTTGCATTAGCCCGTCTGGGATCCCAGGCATCCCCCCACGGCCACATTCTCTTGTCAATGCCGCGGGCGGCCTTTTCCCATTCCTCCTCTGTACACAACCTTCCTCTCCGGAAGCGCGCATAATCCCGGGCGTTGTCCATGGACACAAAGGTGACTGGATAATCGCCCCTTCCCGGGGGGTAGGTTCCGTTTTTCCAGTTGGCAGGTGGAATATAGTGCGCCTTGTCGACAAACTCCATGTATTCCCTGTTTGTCACCAGGTTTTTTTCAATCAGATAAGGTGGCAGGAAAACCTTGTGGACCGGCTTTTCGTCGAAATTCGCGAAACTGTCATCGGAACCCATCCAGAAGGGGCCCGCTGGAATCAGGACGAATCCCTGCGGTATCTTGTATCCTGAGGCATCGACCTTGATCTGAGGAGTCGGAGCGAGATTCTTCCCTTCCTTCAGGTTCTTCGATGCCGCGCTGAGTCTTGACGAGCTCGTCCCGGGAAGGGCCTCCGTCAGGACTCCCCCCATCGGTCGGAATTCTCCGGGAGCCGTCCCATGTTTTCGGACCCCTGCCGTAGAGAGTCGGACGATCCTGTTCGATGCCAGACCAACGACATGGACGGCCCCAGCAATGAGAATGAGCAGGACGAAGGTGATCGTAATCGCCTTCCAGGGAAGTTGCCAGGGGGACATTTCAGCGGGAGCAAGGTCGTCGTCGTCAGAACTGATCCGAGGTTGTGCCTTCTTTTCATGATTATCGGAGGGAGTTGCGGTTTCGAAGGAGTCTTTTTTCTTTTCCTCTTCCATCCTGCTCAAACCCTTTCCTTCGCGGTCCGCGACATCGGCTCCAAAGCCTTTTTAGGATCACGGGACCAGACTGTGGCGAAAACATTGAAGACGAAGGTCCAATGACCGATTCCCATCAGAAGGGCCGCCAGGACGAATCCGATTTTGTGGTAGGGCTGATAGACGGCCCTCGCCAAGGGGTAGACGATCCCCTGATCGACCATCCTGTTTCCCTCCAGAATGCCGAATGTCAGCAGAACGCTATAAAAAGCCAGGACCCCCAAAACCATGAAAATGAAGCTTAATTCCCCCAACATCTGGCTCCAGATCTGCCTTCCGGAAAGCCTAGGAAGAAGGTAATACACCATGGCCATGACAACCGATACCACTCCTCCGATCAGGTTGATATGGGCATGGGCCAGTGGATCCACCAAGTGACCGGCCTGCCCGGTCATATGGATCCAGTGGCGTATCCTGGGGGTAGACTGGAGAAAGCCCTGGAGTGTTCCGACGAACAGACAAAAGACTCCGAAAAGAATAAAGCGAAGTCCAAGTCGATCTGTCGGGCTGCTTAACCGTTCTGTCTCTTTGTCCTGATTCATCCTTGGCGCGCATTGGAAACCTCGGCGTTGACGCCGGGGAGGAATGCGCCCACTCCTTTCTGTTCGAGTGAATATCCATACCCGTCGGCCCGTTGGAGGGGTCGGCAGTATCTGTGAGAGATCCCCTGAACGACTCCGGATCCGGTCTGGATGTTGAAGCTTCCGGAGGACCGGATGGCCACCCGTCCGACATGGGTTCCTGCATTCTTTCCGGAGGGGATCACCGCCCGGACCAGATCCCCGGTGGCGAAGCCGAAATGCCGCTTCGTCCGGGTCAGGAATCCTCTCGGGAACCCGAAGGAGTCGAGCCTTGTCCTCTGGTAGGATCCCCGGCCTGTGGCCGCAATC
>JAJZXW010000013.1 GCA_021806225.1 Nitrospirota bacterium
TCTGAGAAAGAAAGGTTTGAAGGGACATCTCGAAATGAATGGAACGGGCTCGGTTGGGAAGCATAAAATGTCCCTACGAAAAGAAGGATAAAATGTCGTTCACGACATTTTATCCTTCCCAACTCACCTCACTCTTCGGTAAATTAATTCTTTTCACAAAGTTATGATCCTCAAAATGAATTTCAGTTTGGCTTTTTATCTTCTTTCTAGCATCTCATCCACATCGGCGGATCTGAGCTGGGGGTCTAGCTCACCAGTCAAATCTGAGCCGGTCGAATCCGTCTCCGTTGTCGTGTCCGCCAAGTCGCGACCGGGATTCTCCATGCTTGGTGTCCTCCCTGGAGAATGGACCCGAATCCCGGACGATCTTTTTGGGAGAATCCCGGCCATCGGTCGAATCTGTTTTCCCGATCTCGGCAGAAACGCCGCCACCTTTTCCGGATAGGTTCCGCAATATCTCTTTCCCCGATGGTATAGGCAGAGAGTGGATCGAAGACTCCCCTCCGCCGTTTCTAAATCCTTTTCCAGAATTCCGGAACCGATCCGAATGTTTCCACAGGGAGAGAGAAGATGCGCGGGATTCCCCTTGTGGGCTTTCGTGTTGACCTGCATGAGCCCGATGTCGAGACTGTGGCGGGCATGGGCTTTGACGAAGGTGAGGGCTGTGGAGTAGGAATGGAAATGGAGGACGCTCCCGGTCGTATTGTCCCGAATGATAAAGGAATGTCCTCCCGATTCGGCTTTTGCGACGGCATAGACGAGATCAGGAGGAAGAGCCCCCGTGGCACACTGCCCGACAAGGGCCATCAGAAGCAGAGGCTCCATCAAAGAACCGTCCCCACGATCCGGAGAACTTCAGAAAGTCCCGTCTTCCCGGAGGCCGCATCGTCGATCAGCATTTCCGCGAGCGTTTCAAACTCCGGATCGATCTCCCGATAGGTTTCGAGGAAGGCGACCGCGCCGAAGGTTCCCGTCTTCGAGAGCGTCCGGCGGACGTCGTGCGTGATCGTCATGGTCTCCGCCACCGCGTATCTCCCGAGCGTGCCCAATCCCCCGCATGCGGGACAGGAGGGATTTCCCGAATCTTTGAACGAACCGATTCCCCGGGCCTTGGCCATGTTGGAGATCCAGGGGATGTCGGGAACGGGAACCTCTTTCTGGCATGAGGGACAGATCCGGCCGACTAGCCGCTGGTTGATCACGACCCGGAGGGCCGACAGAAGGTCGGCCGGAGGGACGGAAAGTCGGGACATCCGGTCGAAGACCCCGGCGGCCTCCGTCACATGCAGGGTCGACAGCACAAGATGGCCAGTGAGGGCGGCATCGAACGCGATCGCCGCCGTTTCCGCATCCCGCGTTTCTCCCACCATGATGATGTCGGGATCGTGCCGGAGGGTCGATTTGAGGGCGGCGGCGTAAGACCAGCTGTCGGTTTCCGATCTCCAGACCTGGGCCTGGACCCCTTGGCCCAGCCGGTATTCGATCGGGTCCGCGACCTCCACGAAGGCCTTCCCCGGATGTTTTTCGAGGATGCGGCGGAAGATTGCATGAAGGGATGTGTTTTTTCCCGACCCCGTCGGACCCGTGAAGAAAGTGATTCCGGAGGACTGATCGACGATCGTCCGGATCCGGGCGAGGGTTTTTTCCGAGTACCCCAGGATCTCCGGGACGATCGAGGCTCCGGGGCCCGAGCCCAGGAGCCGGAGGACCATGGAAAACTGCCGGGAGATCGTGGGGATGAGGGAGAGCCTGACCGGAATTTCCGTCCGTCCGGAGAGGAAGGTGAATTCCCCGTCGTGCGACTTCGTCATCGATCGATTGGTGAGTCCCGCCTGGGTCCGGACGAGATTTCCGACCGGTTCGAACTGCTCTCTCGGGACCGAGGCCCAGAAGCGCAGGTGCCCTTCGACACGAGCCCGAATCCGCGTGAAGCGGTCGAAGGGTTCGATGTGGATGTCGGAAGCCTTCAGTCCCCAGGCGGTTTCGAGAAGTATTTCGAGAAGACGCGGCGGAGGAGGGGAGGGATTCTGAGAAAAGGCGTTCTTGAGAGCCCCCAGCCGGTCGACCTGGGAAAGTCCCAAAAGATCGGTCAGGCGAAAGACGAGATAGGTTCTGGGTCCGAGGCACCACTTCGACGCCGAGAATGACTCCACTCCCAGATCCCTGGCGATCTGGGGGATCGCCTGGGCATCGGGAAGCACGATCCGGCCGTTCGACAGCGGAAGGGCCGTGTAGCGGAAGAAAACGTCCCGATGTTCGAAAAGGCGCTCCCTGTGAATGAGCGGATCGAGCGCCTCCGGCGTCATGGCCGGAAATCCGCTCTGGAGGGAGAGAGCCTGGACCAGCTTCTCTTCGGAGAGGAACCCGAACTCCAGGGCGGCATCCGCGATTTTCAGTCCCGAAGCCCGAGATTCGGAGGCGAGCTGGGCCGATTGGTCTTTTGTCAGAAAACCGGCGCTTTCGAAGATCTCCGACAGGTTTTTTCCCTTGAGAGAAGAGGTTCCGGTCGTCACAGGGGGATTCCTTTTCTTTTGCCCTCAATGTTGTTCCGGATGCTCCGAAGGTCTTCGACGAAACGGGCCAGAGACCGTTCCGCCTGTCCGATCAGGACAAGGAGCGGGGGGGCCCGGGGTCCGTTGGCGTAGTCTTGAGGCCGGACGAGCCGTCATCTTCCGGCGGGAGGGGCATCTTACTTGAACCCCGGAATGGACGGGGCAGACGGGACGGAGCGAGGGGACGAACCGGGCAAGGATTTTTTGTAGAAGAGTCCCCTTGGGTTCATCAGTTCCTTCGTCTCCGGAGCGTCGAGCCGGGGCGTCTTCCGGATCTCCGGCGTGATGAGGATTGCGAGTTCCGTGACTTGCTTTTGATAGTTGTATCCGGAAAAGAGCCATTTGAGGCCGGGGATCGATCCCAGGAATGGAACCGTCCAGAATTGCTTGTTTTTGGTATTGGCCATGAGTCCGCCGATGACGATGGTCTGGCCGTCGTGAGCCGTGATTTCGGTGGTTTCGGAGCGTGTGTTGATCTCCGGATTCTGGAATTCGCCGATATTTTTGATGTTGATCGTCACCATCTGCTGAAGGGTATTGACGACGACCGTTCCATGGAGGTGGATCTGGTCGCCTTCCAGCGTGGGCGTCACTTCGAGATTGACCCCGACGGCGGCATAGGCGATCTGGGGGATCGTTTCGGTCGCCGAAGACAGTCCCCCCGCAAAAAATGGGTATTCTCCCTGGAGGTAGGGGATGTTGGTTGTGGCATTCAAGCTGACCGGCTGGCCGCTGACGGTGCCGACATAGGGCTGGTTCAGGACATGGACCCGGCCGATGGTGTCGAGGGCGGAGATCACGGCGGCCTGTCCGAACGTGGCCCCGTAGGGGGTCGCCACGCCTCCGGTTGCGGCGAGGCCCGCATTGGATGCCGCTCCGCTCGTCAATGAAAGGGTCGAGTTGAAGACGCCTTTTGCCATGGCGGACCAGTTGATTCCGTAGGCGTTGGAGTCGGACAGATCGATCTCGGCCACGGTGATCCGGAAGAAAACTTCCCGCCGGAGCTGGTCTCTCACGATGTCGAGATAGCGCTGGGCCATATACACGTCCCGCACGCTTCCCCGGACCGAGACGGTCTGGGACTTCGGGTCGGCGCTGACGACGGCATGGGGGATCGTTTTCCGGAGGGTGATTTCCATCTTGTCCCAGAGGGTCGAAAATCCTCCGAAGCTTGTGACGGAGACGGTTCCGCCGGTACTTCCCGAGCCTTGTCCCATCCCCCCCGTCATGCCGGCGCCCATGCCTCCCATCATGCTCCCGGGCATGCCTCCCCCCATTCCGGACAGGCCCATCCCGCCGCCCATCATGCCGGCGCCGCCCATCATGGAGCCCCCGCCCATCAACCCGGCACCGCCGCCCATCATGGAGGAACCCCCCATCATGCCGCTCCCGGGCATGCCTCCTCCCATTCCCCCGGGCATTCCGCCTCCGGAGCCGTTCCCCACATTGTTCATGACGACGTTTCGGATATTGGGAACCGGCACGCGAAAGACCATGGAGACCGTCCGGGTGACCAGGATATGGTCCGGATAGGGGACGATGTCCGCGCCGAAGGGTCGGAGAATCCGTTCCAGCGCGTCGTAGCGGGTTTCCCCCGGGAGAATCGACCGCGTGACGGGCAGATCGGGAGAAATATCGCCCCAGGTGACGGCGATGTTCGGGAGAACGAGACGCATCACCTCTTCGAGCGAGGCGCCCCGGACCGTTCCTCCGCTCCGGACGGTCTGCCGGAGTTGGGGATAGCGAGCGAGAAGGAGGCTTCGCCGCGACCGGGATGGATAGAGCGCCCGGTGCTCCCGGACCGTTTCGGACTCGCGGGCCGACTGGGCCTGTTTCGTTTTCGGCTCGGGATATTTCCGGAGCGTGACATTTGGAGGGGTGGCGCATCCGCCGATCGCGATCGCAAGAAATCCCAGGGAGAGCAGAGTTCGAAGATTCATGGGGCGTCCTCCGGTTGGTGGCTCTCAATATCCGTTATAGGGAAGCTGGGGGCCCCCGGGAGGTTGGGAAAAAGGTCCCGTGTTGCCGGGCGACCCTCCCCCGGGGAATCGGAGGCCGCCGGGAAGGCTTCCGGGTGTCGTCCCGCCGGGCAGGGGGGGAGCGAAGGGAACGTTTCCCGGGCCAGCGGGAGAGCCGGGAATTCCGGAGGTCGTTCCGCCCGGGGAAAAGGCGCCGGGGTTTGCGATTCCCGTTCCGAGCGAAGACGGGGGATTGGACATTCCAGGAATCCCGCCGTGAGCGGCCCCGCCCGCGCCGCCCATCATGATGTGATCTCCCGTCAGGCGGTCGAGCACGTCGACGCCCGACGACGGGTCGATGCCGGCGATCTTCCAGCGTCCGAAGGTCGAGCCGATGCCCGCTTCCACGTTTTCCGACCCGAAGGAAAGGAGCGCGTGGCGCCCATGTACCTCCCGGACCGAAAAGGGAACCTTCGGGAAGTCGGTCGAGGCGAGCGATCCGGAGGAAGCTCCGGAAAAGGAGAGAATCAGGGCGGGGCGGGGACGGGGTTTTTCCCCGGGGACCAGGCGTTTCGTTTCCGGACCGTTTGAAAGAAGGGCATGGTCCATCCCGAGTTCGACGACGCGCCACCTTCCGACCCGGTCACCGACTCCCCGGACGACCTTGCGGCCCCGAAAACGGAAAAGTCCGGCCGGTCCCGTCCTCCTCAGGAATCGGACGGCCCTGTTCCCGGGGATCAGGACAACCGACTGGAGTCGGATCTCGGCAACCCGGAAGGTTTGTCCGGACGATTCGATCCTCGACTCTTTCCGCACGAGGACATCCTGCCCATCGATCCGGATCAGCGCCCGGTTCCCGTAGACGGCGAGCAGACGACGGCGCGGGATCTTTTTCTTCCGTCGCTGCGGCGCGGATTTCGGAATTGCCGGAGCGGACGGGCGGGAGTTCTGCTTCGCGCGTTCCGTTCCGCCTATCTTTTCCAGAAGCTCCCGGTGGTGCAGGTCGATGATGGCCCGGTAGATGTCGGAAGGATCGGCCGCCCCGGCCGTTTGGATCGTGGCCGCTACAAGAAAAATCGGAAGAACGGTCCGAAGGATTCGAACAATCACTGGGATTCCCCCTTGGGTTGGCGGGTCGCCCCCTCCCGCATGCCGGCGATCCGGTAGACGATCGTCGCCGTTTTCATTCCCGGCGCGGATCCCGGCGCGATTTCGAAGGAGCGGAGCGAGACGCCTGGAAGAGTCGCCAGGGCCTTCCATTCCGGGAGATCGGCAAGAATCTGTTCGACGGTACCCTTGTAGACAATGGTCGCTTTCTGAAATGTAAGGGCCGGGATGGCCGGAACGGGGAGGGGAGGCGATGTTTTTTTGAGAGAGAGTTTTCGGCCGAAAATCTCCCCGATCTGCCCCGCCTGTTCTTCGAAACGCTGACGGTTTGCCTTCAGGTTCCCGATCCTTACGAGGAGCTCCCGGTTTTTCCGGTCGATCCGGACAAGGCGGCCTGCGATCTCGGCATCGTCGCGGCCCAGGGAGAGCTGACGCGTGAGCGAGAGATGGAGAAGAAGGGATTTTCCTCCGTTGACCGTGTCCGAAACGAGAATCCACACAAAAACGGCGACCAGCGCGATCCAGAGAACGGTTTTCCTGTCGGTTTTCGCCAGGGGAGCAAAAAATCGTCCCGGGGCGCGGGGAGATGTGGCGTCCGGATTCATCGGCCCTCCTTCCCGGAACGAAAGACCATCTCCTGCAGGGATCCGGTAAAGGTCATGTCGAAGGAAAGATCGTTTCCGGTTTTCATCGACGCTTTGTCGACAGGGATCGCAAGCCGGGCGGCGGTTTTTGAAAGGCCGATCCGTACATCCGACGGTGCGATCCCTCTGACGGGCCGTCCGGAGATCGTCCAGACGAACCCGGGGTTTTTTCCGGAGCTCGCGACCTTCAGCGTCCGTCCGGAAAGGCCTCCCGAGAGATACTCGATCGCCGCGACCGCCCGGATCCAATGTCGCGGGGCGAAACCGGCCTCGAGTTCCGCGAGTCCGTCGCGCGTTTTTCTGGCGGTCGCCAGCCGGGATTCGAGATTTGCCTTTCTCGCCTCGAGGGAGGCGAGCGTCCTCGGATCGCGGACGAGGATCACTTTCTCGTAATACCAGAGGCCCGTTCCGACGAGGGTCGCGAGAAAAAGGGCCGGGCCGAATTTCCGGAGCTTGACCACGGACCTTTGGGACCGGACGATCGGCGAGTCGTAGACGAGAGGAGGCAGGAGCAGCGACCGGTCGAGGAGCGAACCCGGAAAGCCGGAGATCGGGTCGGACAGATGGTCCCAGAAAGGAAGTCCTCCGTTCCGGTCGTCGCGGATAAAGAGCAGGGATTCGGCCGGCGGATTCTGCCCGGTCTGAAGGACGATTTCCATCGTCCGGTCGATCAGCGGGCGGCGGGCCATGGCGAGGGCTTCGGCGTTCCCGAGGGACGAGCCGTCGCGCCAGACGACAAAACCGGTTTTTTTCGCAACGACCAGAAGCGCCGCCCCGTTCAGGTGCTGGTCGGAGACGGCGGCAACGGGATAAATCGCGATCCCGTCGAAGTTGTCAGGAAGGATCGAGACGACAAGAGGAACGAGGGCCGCCGGTCCGTGGATCATTGGGTGGGCGTCCTCCCGATTCCCCCATTCCGGAGGGAGCTTCGTCCACCAGTCGAATGTTCCCGACTTCTCTCCGGCAATGAACGCGATTCGGGACAGATCGATCCGTTTCGAACGGGCAACGAAGGAGAGACGCTTGGCTTGCGGGATCTTCTTGCCGTCGCGAGGGATGGGGACGACGAGCCCGGACCAGACGTCGGCCGGGTCCGTCTGGGGAAAAAGGAGGACGGCCGGATCGGTTCCCGGAAGGCCGTCGACCTGTCCCCGGATTCGGGGATCTCCGGCCAGAAGACCCTTCCGCCCGTTCGGCAGGATTTTCTTTCTCCTCCGGAGGAAATCGAACCCGTTCATCGGAGGCCCTCGAAGACGTCTTTCGGGTTCGGCGCGAAAGCTTCGACGGTCTCGCGGGAGATTTTTTTCTCGGCCAGGAGCTTGCCGAAGGAGCCGGAGAAGGTGGCGTATTCGGGCTTCCGTTCCTGTTCGCGCGCACGCATGTGCGCCGCGATCTGGTGGATCTTGTCGTCACGGATCAGCTGGCTCATGGCGAGGTCTAAAAAGGCATATTCCAGGGCGAGAGAACGGTCTCCGGCCACTCCCGGGACAAGTTTCTGTGCGACGATCAGCCGGGTCGTGTCGGCGATGCGGTCTTTCGCGGCCGGCTCCGATTTCAGCATCGAGGTCATTCGGTGGATCGCCCGGGAGACGTCGGCGGCGTGAAGGGTCGTCAGGACCAGGACTCCCGACTCTGCGAGATCGAGGGCCGCCACGAGGGCTTCGGCATCCCGAGTCTCGCCGATCAGGACGACGTCGGTGTCGTCCCGCTTGATCCCCTTGATCGCCTTGACGTATCCGTCCGGGCCGGGAAGGACCGGAATCTGGCTGACAGGGGACTTGAGGGGCGGATGAAGGATCTCGACCGGATCCTCGATGGTGACGATATGCTCGCACCGGCTTTCGTTGATCTGATGGAGGATGGCTCCGGACGTCGATGTTTTTCCGTTTCCCGTCGTTCCGCAGATTGCGACGAGTCCGGAGGGAAAGTTCGCGATCCGCTCGAAGAGGCCCGGAAGGCCGAGGCTTGCAAAGGTGGGAATCTTCCGCGGAAGAATCCGGATCGCGAGGAATGTGCCGCCTTCGGCGTCTTCGGCCCGTCCCCGGATCCGGAGATCCCGGACCGACAGGGCCCAGTCCGTTCCGTATCGATTTTTGAGGCGTTCGGGCAGATCCCCGGGAGAAACGGAGGTTTTTTCGAGTCTCCCGTTCTTCCGGACATAGATCGCCCAGGGCTTGATATGGATATCGGTGACGACGGGATCCGAAAGAAGGGGGTCGAGCTCCGGAAATTCGTTCAAGATCCGCTCCTTTGATTCAATGCGTTACTGGAA
>JAJZXW010000021.1 GCA_021806225.1 Nitrospirota bacterium
AGGAAACACCCCGGAGTGGGTCTTGAACCTGTCGGCAACGGAGCGGATCGGCTGCCGCTTTCCCTGGTCAACCCGAGCTTGTCGGACCTCCTTTCAAGCTCCGCCGTTCACGGCGGGGTGGTTGACGAATGAGGCTCCTCCTTCAAGCGTTCCTGACATCAATGGACCCCATTATACCATGCCATCCGGCCTCTCCGCAGGCTCCGATTTTTTCTGGCGTTTGCGGAGAAGAAGGTCGATGGGTTTCCTGACGGTGCGGGAAGGGGCGGAGGGTCTTCCGAAGATGTCGAGCATCGGTTCGCAGGCCTCCCGGAGAAGCCGCGCGTAGGCTTTCCGGTCATAGCCGTAATCCGGAGAGAAGGTGTCGTAGGCCCGGGCGCGGGAGGCGGGATCGGGATCCCCCTCCCCGGTGATGACGAGGGAGATCCGTTCTCCGGGGCGGGGCGCCCGTCCACGGGCTGCCAGTTCCTGTGCCACGATCGCCTGGAGGGAGGCCTTGCGGTAGGACTCCGGCGTCTTCGATATCCGCTTCCTGATCACAAGCTCCGAGACAGGAACGCGCCCCTCCTCGATCTCCATCAGGCCCTCCTCGAGCAGGCGTCTGGCCTCTGGAAGACATGCCCGATAGCTCCGGATGTCGCTGGCCCGAGAAAGATGCGAGACGATCCGCTGCTGTATTTTGGCGACAAAGGGAGGGGTGTCGCTCCGGCGAAGTTCGATTCCTCGGATTTTTGTTTCGCCCGAGCGAAAAACGCCGATATAGCGGTTGGGAACGGCCAGGCTTGGGCGCTCCTTCGAAGGGAAAAAGAGAATCCAGCGATAGAGTCCCTCGATTCCGATGGCGAGGCCGGTCGTCCGGGAGATGGCCTCGGCGAGACGTTGGCAGTCGGCTTCGTCCAGGTCGGGATGCGACAGCCAGAGCGAGTCGACGATCCCGTGCAGAAAGCGGCATCCCCACTCTTCCGCGACCTCTTTCGCCTGGAGAAGCTTTTCCCGGCTCAGGGCGGTGACGCATTCGTGGGCTTCGACTTTTCCGAAGCGCGCGTTCTTGTAGCCCAGATAGCCGAACGAAACGACGAGGAGCCACTTGAGTGCGCCCTGGCGTCGGTCGTATTCCTGTCGGAGCCATGGGTCATCCGCCGTTTTTTTGAGTTCCTTGTAGCGGCGTCTTTTTTCAAGAAGAGGGGCGAGAACCGAAGGGATCAGGCCTCTCCTTCGCGTGCAGAGGTGGTGTCCGCTTTCCGGGACCCGATTCCCGGGGCAGCAGGGGCAGTTGACCGTTTCCGGGGAGATGTTGTAGGCCGTCATCAGTGAGGGGTACATCGAGGCGAAGTCGAGTTCGACGACCGATTCGTGGAGGCCGGGTCTGGGAAGGAAGACCATGCCCCCCTTGTCGCTTTCGAGAAGATCGAGTCCGCTCCGGAATGCCTCCGGATGCCCTTTGTCCTTCGGGACGAGGATTCCGGAGGCGATGGCCAGCGCCATCTGCATGGAGGTGATGCCGGTTCCGGTGGAGGTTCTGGCGAGTTGCTGGAGAGGGATCCGGGTGACGCGGGCCTGTTCGAAAAGCCCTGCCAACCCGGCCTCCTTCAGAATGAAGGAGTTGCTCTGATCCAGATGCCATCGTCCGAAAAGGGAAAATCCTCCGGCCCGAAAAACGGTCTTCCCATAAGAAAGGAAAGAGCGGTCCTTTCCAAGAGAAATCTCCTGCCTCCCGCCCCGGTTCAGGGCTACGGAGACGGCGAGCTTTTTCGAAAGCGTCAGAATCCGGGGAAAGATCAGGTCGTCTCCCCTCCGGGACAGAATGAGGTCCGGATCCTCCCTTTTCAGAATGGCGTTGATCGTGGCCAGGAGCTCCCGGGGATCCTCGCCGTCAAGAAGCCTTCGCTCTCCGTCGATCTCGACGACCAGTCTTTCCGGTGCTCCGTGCTTTCCGGGGGAGCCGTCCGCTTCGAGCCCAATGCTTATCGTCCGGAGAGGAGGCATGGGGGGATCGGTGCTCCAGGGGGAGTCAAGAACTGCGCGTCTGTCCGGAAGCGTGTCGATCCGGCAGAACGCGAGGGGGAAAAGCCCCGATTCATAGAAATAGAGTTGCGGGAGGGGAATATCGCAATTGTAGAGGACGATCTCCGGGATGGAGGCCACCTGTCTGATCACCGCGAAAAAATCTGCCGGTGACAATGTCGTGAGTTCGAGGACGGGGCGGAGGGTGCCTGTGAAAAGGTCGGTGCGCTCCGTTCGGGCGAGGGAGACTGGATGGCGAAGGCGTCCCAGCAGGCTCTTTAGCCGGTCCTGAGCCCGTCCTGTGGCATCCACATAGAAGCGGGGACGGAATGGGACAGGACGAAGGATCCGCTCTCCCTTGTCGCTCAGAATCCAGAGAAGCATGCCCTGCGATGCAGGGTAGACATCCAGCAGCCATCCCGTTCTTTCAGGACGAATGGTCTGCACCATGATCCTCGACCTCGCAGATGCGGCGTTCGAGAAGGAGGCGTTCGCGACGTTCTTCAAGAAGCATGCAGAGCAGGATCACCGGAAAGGGGTCCACGGGAGAGAGAAAGGATCCGGCCTGGGAATGAAGGCGCGCATCGGCGAAGAGCCCGTCGAGAAGGATCTGGTCCTCCCGTCTGAGGGCTCTCCGGAATCGGGAGAGGTCGGACAGTGTCTGCTCGACGTTCATTGTGAAGGTGGGGAGCGTCCGTCCCATCAGGGCTCCTGATCGCCGAAGAGCTTCCCGGGGCTCCGGCGGGGGGCGGACTGCCCCACTGGAGGAGGGTCAACAATGCTTCCTGATTCGCTCGAGGATTCCAGGAGCGAAATGAGGCGCCTGGAGCGGGCGTCATTTACGGCTTCGCGGCGGTCGACGGGAAGAATGCAGGCAATGTTCCGCCTGAGTGCAATCTCGCGAAGCTTTGTCATGATGGAGAGCAGAAGGGCCAAAGACTCCCGTTCGGAGATCGCTCCGTCCGAAAAAAGGGGAAGGATGCCAGACAGCAGGATCAGCGATGTGCGGAAGGCCCCGATCTCTTCCTCGAGGCGGGAGGCGACGAGGGTGTGGAACTGATGGATTGTGACCGCCCGAGAGATTCGGATGCGCGAGAGGGTTTTCCGCGGGTCCGTGGCTGCGTTTCGCGACTCCTGCACGATAATGTCGGATCGAAAGACGTTGTCTCCGCAGACAATGAGGCATGAGCTCCCGGATTCGGCAGGGTCGAGAAGGCGGAGTGCCAGGATGCGGTAAACAAAAATGCCGAGCCGGGGCTCGTCCCCCTGCAGGAGAAGCGGGCGCCGCGGCGCTGTTCGCCGCAGAAAAAAAGGTGGCAAGAAGTGCGAGCTTGAAGCGGAGAGCATTGCCTGTCTCAACGCGAAGCCCCGAGAGCGGGGCGGAAGACGCCGCACACCGTTCCGACGATCCGGAACGCGCTGCCCTCGGCTACGGGAATTTCCCCGTAATCAGGATTTTCAGGGGCCAGGATGAATTGTCCGTCTTTTCTTCGGAGTCTCTTCACCGTCGTCTCTCCGTCGATCTCGGCGACGACGATCTCCTCTTCTTCCGCCGTCTCCTTTGCGCGGACAAGGACATAGTCTCCATCGAGAATGGCCGCCTGCTTCATGCTGTCACCCTTGACCCGGAGAAGAAAAACGGGTCCGGACGGAATCCAGGAAGGATCGATCGCGATGGTGTCCAGGCGATTTTCCGCTGCGTTGACCGGAATGCCCGCCACAACGCGACCAAGAACGGGGACCGGTACTGTCGAAGGAAAAAGTGATTCCGCATCGAGGGCTCTGGCGCCCTTTCGACGAATGAGGCGGCCTTTTCGGACAAGCGCGTCAAGATGTTTCCTGACGGCGCTTATCCCCCGGATATCCATTTTTCTGGCGATCTCCCGGAGGGTGGGGGGGTATCCGAGCTGCCCGATGTGCGATTGGATGAAATGGAGAATCTCCGCTTGTCTGTGGGTCAGCGGTTCCTCGGAAGTTTCCATGTCGTCCCGGCCCTCATTATGCGATAAGGTGATCATTTGTTCATCTTCGCGAGAATATCAAAGCCGGTAACATCGGTCAAGCATCTTTCACGCGCCTGCGCCTTCCGAAAGTAAAGGGCTACCGGATTCCGGTCGATCGAATGGGCAAGTTTTCCTATTTGACTCGGACCCCCATTGTTAAGTATCATACTGCGGAATTTTCCCATAAGCGGCAGATGAAATTCCCTTCCGATACCCAAATCCAAGGAGTCAAGAGCCGATGAAGCTTTATGAGCACGAGGCACTGGGAGCCATCTTCAAGAAGTACAAGATTCCCGTCCCTCGTTATGTCTTTTCCGCAGAAATGAACGATGCTGTCCGCCAGTTCGTCGAGAAGGAGCCGGGAGTCGTCATCAAGTCGATGGTGCTGGTCGGGAAGCGCGGAAAGGCCGGTGCCGTCAAGGTTGTTTCCGATAAGTCCCAAGTTGAAAAGGTCTTTTCAGACCTGGCGACCCGGGACGTTTACGGTGAAAAGTCGATCGGAGCTCTCGTCGAGGAAAAGCTGGACATCGAAAAGGAGTTCTATCTGAGTGTCACCTATTCCACGAAGGATCGGGCTCCCGCGATCATTTTCAGCGAGCATGGCGGAATGGATGTCGAGGAAATCGATCCGAAGCTGATCCATACCTATGTTGTGTCCGATGTCCGATCCATCTATCCCTATCAGATCCGTCAGTTTCTTGTTGGCATCGGATTCTCCGACAAGGAGCTCCTGCGCCCGCTTTCTGAGGTGATCGTCAATGTATACAATGCATTCTGGGGATCGGAAAGCCGACTTCTCGAGATCAATCCCCTCGTTGTGGCCCGTTCCGGAGACAAGCGGAAAATTGTGGCTGCCGATGCCGTCGTCATTCTCGATGACGACGCTTCCGTAAATCCGGCCGTCGTCTATGGGGCGAGAAGCGCACAGGGACGCCCCCTGACGCAGCGCGAGCAGGATGCGATCCTGATCGACCAGGGGGATCACCGGGGCAAGGCAGGTTCCTATGTGGAGCTCGAAGGAGACATCGCGATGATGACCTTCGGTGGCGGTGGCTCAACGGTGACGGCAGAAACTGCGATAGAGGCCGGCCTCCGGATCGCGAACCTGACCGATATCGGAGGGAATCCCCCTGCGGAAAAAATGTACCGGATTTCAAGGATTATTCTGTCGAAGCCCGGATTGAAAGGGGTGCTGGTCTGCGGCGGAACGGCCAGCAACACCAGGATCGATGTCACGCTGGGCGAAGGTCTGGCCAAGGCGCTTGACGACATGAACGCCGAAGGCAAACTCGACAAGAATCTTGTCTGGGTCGTCCGACGGTCTGGTCCCGAATATGTGAAAGGTCTCAAGATGCTTCACGAATGCTTTGTCCGGAACGGAATCCGTGGAGAAATATACGATTCGCAGCTTCCCATCACGGAAGCGCCGATCCGTCTAAAAGAGCTCATGATCAAGCATATCGGATACAAGCCGGAGCAGGTCGTCTAGGCTTTCAAATCATACTGAGGGGGAATCTCTTGAAGGGAACTGTCTATCTGAATGACAAGACGGGTATCGTCGTGATTGGAGCCACCGGCCGCGAGGCCTCCCAGGTGATCAAGGAGTCGGAATCCCTCTATCCCGGAATCGTCAAGGCGGGGATCACTCCGGGAAAGGGCGGCTCAACCGAATTGCCGGTTCCGGTATTCGATACCCTGAAAGAGGCGGTCAGTGATCCAAAGGTCGGAAAGCTACTGAACACCGCCCTGATCTATGTGCCACCCGTCTCCGTTCTGGATGCGGTCATGGAGTGTCTGGACAATGGAATCAAGGTTCTGTATATTATCACCGAACATGTCCCCATTCGTGACTCGGAGATTATTTATCAGGAAAAGGTTCGGCGGGGTGCCATCATTGTCGGAGGGACAAGTCTCGGGTGCTTCGTCCCATCCGTCGGCAGGATCGGTGCTATCGGGGGCAAGGATCCGTCTGTTGCGTTCCGGGACGGCGGTATTGTGGTCATTTCCAAGAGCGGCGGCCTGACCGTCACGACTGCTGAAATGTTCCGGCGCCGTGGATGGGGCACCTACATGGCTCTGGCCATCGGTGGCGATATCATCTCCAATAACACCTATGCTGACGTGCTGAAAGAGATCAAAGGCGATCCCCGGGTCAAGGGTGTTGTCATGCTGGGAGAGCCCGGGGGATCCTACGAAGAACAGGTTGCCGACCTGATTCTTTCTGGTGGCTTTGACAAGCCGGTAGCGGCCTTTATCTCGGGTCGATTCCAGGAGCGGATGCCGGAAGGCGTCGCCTTTGGCCATGCCGGGGCCATCGTGGAGCGTGGCATGGGCAAGGCGACGGACAAAATTGCCCGGCTTGAAGCGGCGGGGAAAAGGTATCCAGTGAAGGTTGCCTTTTACTACCACGATCTCGTGAAGACAATCGAATCGCTCGGGGTTCCTCGGGATTTCGAGGACAGCACGACCGAGCATGTGAAGCCCCTTTACTCCACATTCTAGGGGCCAATCAATCGAAGGGGGGTGAAGGAAAATGGCAGAAGAAAGAGCACAAATGGCAACGGGACCTGCGATCGTGGGTGGCGTAATTATTCTGGCGGTACTTCTCTTTTTGATCCTTTTTCTGGGGGAAGGAGCCGAAAGCGCAAATCACATGAAAGCCTGGTTGCCGGGATCGGCGACCCACCTCTGGCCCTAAAGAACTTTTTCTTACTTTCTTAAAACTTCGTTGCGCTCCCCCATTTTTCGCCTATCATCTGGGCGAAGGATGGGGGCTTTTTTTTGCCATTAAATCAGGATAAAATAATCAGACGCGAATCCGCGTCCGTTTTGTTTCGGAGCATGTTTGTTGCCGGGGATCTCTCATCGGATGAGAGAGGATCTCGTTCCCGGATGTGTGGACCCATTCCCCTGCCAAGGAGATTAAGCAATGGCGCTTAACCTGACCCAAAAAATCATCAAGAACCACCTGGTTTCCGGTGAAATGATTCCCGGAAAGGAAGTCGCGATCAAAATCGACCAGACCCTGACGCAGGATGCGACGGGAACAATGGCCTACCTCCAGTTTGAAGCACTGGGCCTCGATCGCGTCAAAACGGAATTGTCCGTATCCTACGTTGACCATAATATGCTTCAGACCGGCTTTGAAAACGCGGACGACCACCGTTACCTCCAGACCGTGGCCGCGAAATATGGGATCGTGTTTTCGCGTCCAGGAAACGGAATCTGTCATCAGGTCCATCTTGAACGTTTCGGAAAGCCCGGCAAGACCCTTCTGGGGTCCGACAGCCATACTCCCACTAATGGCGGGCTCGGAATGCTGGCCATCGGTGCCGGAGGTCTTGACGTGGCCCTGGCGATGGGGGGAGAACCTTTTTACACCACCATGCCAAAGGTGGTTCTGGTCAAGCTGACCGGAAAGCTTCAGCCCTTTGTATCGGCCAAGGATGTTATCCTGGAACTTCTCCGGCGTCTGACCGTCAAGGGCGGTGTTGGCAGGATCTTTGAATATGGTGGAGAAGGTGTAAAGGGGCTGTCCGTTCCGGAACGCTCCACGATCACCAATATGGGGGCCGAACTGGGTGCGACGACCTCGGTTTTCCCCTCGGACGAAGAAACCCGCAAGTACTTGAAGGCCCAGGGACGGGAAAACGATTACACCCCCTTCGCGGCCGATGCTGGGGCGACCTATGACGAAACCGTCGAGATCGATCTCAATACCCTCGAACCTTTGATTGCCCAGCCCCACTCTCCGGACAATGTCGTCAAGGTCCGTGAAATCCAGGGCATTCCCGTGAGCCAGGTGGCGATCGGATCCTGCACCAACTCTTCCTACAAGGATCTTCTGGGAATCGCAGCCATTATGAAGGGAAAGACGGTCCATCCTTCGGTAAGCCTCGGCTTTTCGCCTGGGTCCCGTCAAACCCTCGAAATGATCTCCCAGAACGGCGTGCTCGGAGACCTTATCACCGCCGGAGCCCGTCTTCTCGAATCGGCCTGCGGACCTTGCATAGGAATGGGCTTTGCACCGCCGTCCGGTGGTGTTTCGATTCGGACATTCAACCGCAATTTTGAAGGCCGCTCCGGAACCAAGGATGCCAAGGTCTATCTGGCAAGCCCCGAAGTTGCCGCCGCCTGTGCCATCGCCGGAGTGATCACCGATCCTCGTGATCTTGGAGTCAAGGCGGAGACAGTCGAAATTCCGGAAAAGTATGTCCTTGACGACCGAATGATGATCTTCCCCCCGAAGGACGGCCATGGCGTGGAGGTTCTCCGCGGGCCGAACATCAAACCCCTACCGACCCGTGATCGCATTTCCGAAACGGTCTCAGGACAGGTTCTTCTGAAGGTCGGCGACAACATCACCACCGACCACATCATGCCTGCCGGAGCCAAGGTTCTTCCACTCCGCTCCAACGTTCCGGCCATTTCCCAGTATGTCTTCGAATCTGTGGATCCGACCTTCCCGAAGCGGGCCAAGGAAGCCGGGGGAGGATTCATCGTCGGTGGAGCGAATTACGGACAGGGCTCGAGCCGTGAACATGCGGCCCTCGCCCCCATGTATCTGGGCGTGAAGGCTGTCATTGTGAAAGGCTTCGCCAGAATTCATCTGGCCAATCTCATCAATTTCGGAATCCTTCCTTTGACCTTTGTCAACGAAGCCGATTACGACAAGATCGACAGGGACGACCAGCTTGAATTCAGCACGGCCGGACTTGAAAAGGGAACCCTTGTACTCAAGAACCTGACGAAGAAGGTCGAGATTCCGGTCAAGCATTCGCTTTCGGCGCGAGACCTCGAGATTGTCCGGGCCGGTGGAACACTGGCCTACGTTAAGGGGCGCAGCAAGTAGACCTGCCTGTTCTTGTCGCACTTTCGGGGCCGGAAAAATTCCGGCCCTTTTTTTGAGCGCAACTTCATTGACTGATCAATTTGGGAAAGGATGAATCATGAGCAAGGACAATGAGGAAAAGGATCTCAAGTGGCGAACCCGGGTCGGCGGTCAGGTCGACGGGAAACCGGTTGTCAGAGGGTACCCTCTTGACGATCTGGTTGGACGGGTTTCTTTTGCGGAGGCGATCTATCTGATTCTCAAGGGAGAGCTTCCGACCGAACGTGAAAAGAAGATGATGGAAGCCATGCTGGTGGCATGTATCGACAATGGCATTGGCCCCCCCTCGGTCGTAGCCGCCCGGACCGTCTTCTCCGGTGGAAATCCCCTCAATGCGGCAGTGGCGGCCGGTGTGTTGACGCTTGGTGACTCGCACGGGGGTGCGATCGAACAATGCGCCAGGATCTACCAAGAGAACTTTCCCACCGATGTGGTCGATGTCAAGGCACACGCCAAGACTGTGGTGGACGAGTTCGAAAAGAAAAAGAAAAGACTTCCCGGTTATGGCCACAAGCTCTACAAGCGGGACCCGAGGACGATGCGTCTTCTGGAACTGGCAAAGGAATATGGCTATATGGGGCGCTTTGTCGAATTTGCCGTTGCGGTGCAGGACGAGCTCGAGGCGAAAAGCGGAAAGAATCTTCCCCTGAATGTCGATGGGATGATCGCCGCGATCATCTCCGAGATGGGGCTTTCCTGGAAGACAGGGAAGGGGATTTTTATTATCGGAAGAATTCCCGGGCTTGTGGCGCACGTCGTCGAGGAATGGGAGAGGGAGAAGCCCTTCCGCCGCCTCGAAGAGGGGACCTATGTCTATGACGGGACCCCTGTAAGGCCTGTTCCTTCGAAGTCGTAGTCGATTTTTGCGAAATCTCCAATCAAGAGGGAATGGTTGCGGCCATCCCTCTTGAGGTTTTGGAAATCCTCTGTCTGGTAGGATTTTAAAAAGGTGCCACAAAGGCGACCGGGATTACGTTCCAAGAATGACGCCAAAAAGCCGACATCCCGGGATAATAAGGATACCCTAGAACATGGCGGATGAAAAAATCGAGCCGGCCATTCCTCCTCCCCTGGAGGAAATCGAGCAAAAGTTCCCCGCCTGGTATCTGGGAGGGGTCAAACTCGTTCTTCTGACCCTTCTCCTGATCATGTTTCTTTCCATGATCTGGGGGGTCTGGGAGACGATCGAGCAGGCTTTCATCCACGCCAAGCATGGTCTTCTCTCCATGCTGAAGTCCCTTCTCGTCAACATTCTCCTCCTTCTGGCTCTCCTTGAAGTCTCGAGAACGATCCTGACCTACTTTACGCTGGGCCGGGTGAAGGTGACTTATATCGTCGACTCGGTTCTGGCGGTCCTTCTCTCCGAAACCCTCGTCACGTGGTTTTCAAACGAGCCCCTTTCCCGGTACATCGAGCTCGTCATGATTCTTCTCGCCATGACCATTCTCCGTGTCTATGCGATCCAGTATCACCCTGCCCCGGTTGGAGCCAAGGAAAAACGCCCATTCCTCGACCCCAGCTTCCCTCGCGTCTGGCGAAAAAATGAAAATGGTCCACGCGATAAGACCCCACCCCGTCAAAAATCCTGAATCTTTTCCCGAAAAGGGTCTCAGGAAACAAGCAAGGACCAGATCCCTAAAGGAATCTGATTGAATTGGTCTGGTCCACTCTGGTAAACTTTAACTCCCGAACACGCAACGTGATGTCTTGGATTTTGAAAGCCTCGCCGACTCTCTGGTGGGAAGGGAAAGCCTTTCGAATTTCCCTCTTTAACTCCCCCGGGCGTCCCTCAACGCGAACCAGCAAGCCTGTGGAGTCAGACATATGGATAATTCCCAAAAAGAACAAGAGACAATGGTTCATGTGTCGATCAATGGAAGGGATTTTGAGGTTCCCGCCGGATCGACGATGGTGCAGGCGATGTGGTATACGGGGCATGAGGTCATCCATGGAATCGGGTGCCTCGGAGGAGTCTGCGGCGCCTGTGCGACCGTTTACCGGGTGAAGGGGGATTTCCGCTTGAGGAACGCCCTCGCCTGCCAGACCCTTGTCCAGGACGGAATGAGCTTTTCGATGCTGGATTCCTACCCGATCCAGAGAGCGCATTACGACGTGGCACATTTGTCCGATCCGAAAGAGGAGCTCTTCACCTTCTATCCGGAATCAGCCACATGCCGGAACTGCAATGCCTGCACCGAGGTCTGTCCCCAGGGAATCGATGTCCGCGATTCGGTGTGGCGCGCCAATTTCGGGGACTTCAAGGCTGTGGCCGAACTGACGATGAGTTGTGTCATGTGCGGACTATGCGTTTCCCGGTGCATTGCGGAGATGGCCCCACACGAAATCGCCCTCTATGCACGCAGGGCCTATGGAGCCAAGGAGCTTCCGTTTCCGACAAATCTCAGGTCGCGACTGAACGAAATCGAGAAGGGGATTTTTTCGAGGGAGATAGACCGTCTTCTCGGCCTTTCTCCGGACGAACTCAAAAAAGAATGCGAGGTCAAATCCTAGAATGTCCGATCTGGTCGATTCGTTTTATGCCCTCATGCCGGAGTTCGATGAGACATCCCCTCCGGCGCTTTCTCCCGATGACCGCGCAAGGCTTCTTGAATCCTTTTATCCGGACTACCGGCCTGAAGGAAAGGCAACGATCCGGGTCGGCCCGAGCGCGGGAACGGTGGTCCCGGAAGAGATCGCAGCCCTCCTCGAATCCCGAAGCAGGATCGAGGGGCCCCGGCCTCTTCCGGACCACCCCGACCGGGATGTGGACATTCTCATCGTCGGAGGGGGAGGGGCAGGGATTACGGCGGCCCTGCATGCGGCCGAACAGGGTGCGGGCGTCCTTCTTGCCACCAAGCTTCGTGTGGGAGATTCCAACACGGTCATGGCGGAAGGAGGAATCCAGTCAGCTCTCGGAGAGGGTGACAGTCCGGTCGATCATTTCAGGGATACCTTTCGGGGTGGGCATGGGGCGAACGATCCGGCCCTTCTGTCGGTCCTGGTCCAGGAAGGTCCGAGGATGGTGGAGTGGCTGATTTCCAGGGGCATCCTTTTCGACAGGGACCCTCAGGGGAACCTGTCTCTTCGGAAAGGAGGCGGGACCTCCCGCCCCCGACTCATCTCGGCCAAGGATTACACGGGCCTCGAGCTGATCCGCGTCCTGAAGGAAGACGTTGTCAATGCTCCTGTGGAGATTCTCGAATTTTCTCCGGCAGTCGAACTTCTTCAGGGGCCAGGCGGAGCCTGCGCCGGCGCTGTCCTCTGGGACCTGGACAGTCGAAAGTATCTGTATGTCAAGGCTCGGACGGTGATCCTGGCCACCGGCGGAACCGGACGGCTCCACTTGGGGGGCTTTGCGACTTCCAATCATTTCGGGGCCACGGGGGACGGGTTGTGCATGGCCTACCGCATGGGGGCGAAACTCGTTCATATCGACAGCTTCCAGTACCATCCCACCGGGGTCATCTTTCCATCCGAGATGGCCGGAATGCTGATCACGGAAGCGGTCCGCGGTGCCGGAGCCCGCATGTATAACCGGTTTGGGCGCCGATTTGTGAACGAGCTTGAAACACGGGATGTGGTGGCCTCCGCCATCATCCGGGAGTGTTCGGAAGGACGAGGGGTGCCGACCCCATCCGGGGCGTCCGGGGTTTATCTCGATCTCGCCTCGATCGACCGGGAAGCAGGTGAAGGAACCGTCGCAAAGCGTTTTCCGAATATCGTCAAACTCATGACCCGTCATCAGGTCGATCCGACCAAATTTCCCATTCTGGTCTACCCGACCCTTCATTACCAGAACGGCGGCCTTCAGACCGACCAGAACGGCCATACCTCCATCCCGAACCTCCTCGTGGCCGGAGAGGCTTCGGGAGGACTTCACGGGACGAATCGGCTCATGGGAAATTCCCTTCTCGAGCTTTTTGTTTTCGGCCGGAGGGCCGGTCTGGAAGCCGTGAAAGAATCCAGAGAGAGAGCTCCGTTCTCCTGGAAAGAAGTCTCCATGGCTCACGTCGACCATTTCGAGCAATCGTTGGCCCGCGAATTCGAGGGAGCCGATCGGCCCATGGCCCCGACTCTTTTTCCCGATTACCGCCGCAAGGATTCCTGAGCACCCCCTGAAACGATCACAATTCCTATCGAGAGGAGAAGGTCTTGAACATCCATGAATACCAGGCCAAGGAGCTCTTCAAAAGCTATGGTGTGTCTGTCCCGTCGGGGGTTGTTGTGGATTCGGCCGACCAGGCGCGCTCCCTGATTGAAAGCAAAGCGGGAATCTTTGGAGGGGCGGCGACGGTCTTCGCCGTGAAGGCCCAGATCCATGCAGGGGGACGAGGAAAGGCGGGGGGAGTCAAAATCGCTAAAAATACCGCGGATATTCCCGGTCTTGTGGCGGGCCTTCTCGGAAAGACGCTGGTGACCCATCAGACGGGCCCGGAAGGGAGACTGGTCCGAAAGGTCTGGATCGAGGAAGGGGCTGTCATTTCGAAGGAATATTATCTGAGCCTCGTTTTGGACCGGACCAGCCGGCGCATCTCGATTCTCGCCAGTACCGAAGGGGGAATGGAGATCGAAGAGGTTTCGGCCGCACATCCTGAAAAGATCCTGACCCTGGCGGTGGATCCGGAAATCGGGTGCAAGGGGTTTGTCGGTCGTCAGGTGGCCTCTTTTCTCGGCCTTCCTGTCACCCTTTACAATTCGTTTGCGTCGCTTCTCTCCAACCTGTATCGCTTCTTCATCGATACCGACTGCATGATGGTCGAAATCAATCCTCTGATAATGACGGGAGACGGACGTCTCCTGGCGCTCGACGCAAAGGTGTCTTTTGACGACAACGCCTTGTATCGGCAGGAGAAGGTGATGGCCCTCCGGGATCTTTTCGAGGAGAACGAACTAGAGATCGAGGCCTCGAAGCATCGTCTCAATTATGTCAAGCTTGATGGTTCGATCGCCTGCATGGTGAATGGGGCGGGATTGGCGATGGCGACGATGGATGTGATCGCATTGGCCGGGGGCAGTCCGGCGAACTTCCTGGACGTGGGAGGAGGCGCCAGCAAGGAGACCGTCGAGCAGGCCTTCCGGATCCTGTTGGGGGATCCGGCCGTCAAGGGAATATTTGTCAATATCTTTGGGGGAATCGTCCGTTGCGAGCGGATTGCGGGTGGAATCATCGCCGCCGCAAAGGATGTCAAGCTTCATGTTCCCCTCGTGGTGCGTCTGCAGGGGACCAATGCAAAGGAAGGAAGGGAAATGCTTCGCGACTCCGGCCTGAATTTGCAGGTGGCCGAGGAGCTCTTCGAGGGAGCGGAAAAGATCGTTTTGGCCGTGAAAGGAGCAAAATGAGCATTCTTGTCGATCGGTCGACCCGGGTCATCGTTCAGGGGATAACCGGAAAGGAAGGAAGTTATCATGCCATGGCTTGTCGTGACTACGGGACACTCGTCCTGGGCGGAGTCACCCCGGGCAAGGGAGGCACGATCCATGAGGGCTTTCCGGTCTGGGATTCGGTCAGGGATGCCGCCGATGCCGTCCATCCCGACGTTTCCCTGATCTTCGTTCCGCCGGCTTTTGCCGCCGATGCCATCCTGGAGGCGGCGGAGGCGGGAATCGGGTTGATCGTCTGCATCACGGAAGGGATCCCGGTCCAGGACATGATGCGGGTTCGTCGCATTCTCGATATCAAGAACGAAGAAGGAGAAGACATTCGCCTCATTGGACCCAACTGTCCGGGAATCATCACCCCTGACGGAGCCAAGATCGGTATCATGCCTGGCTATATCCATAAGCGGGGGCGTGTCGGGGTCGTCTCCCGCAGCGGAACCCTGACCTACGAAGCGGTCTGGCAACTGACCCAGTTGGGTCTCGGGGAGTCGACCTGTGTGGGGATTGGAGGAGATCCGATCCGTGGACTCAACTTCCGTGAGGTTCTTTCTCTCTTCGAAAAGGATCCTGAAACGGAAGCCATTGTCATGATTGGTGAAATAGGTGGGGATGACGAGGAGAAGGCGGCTGCCTTCGCCCGTGCCCATATGACGAAGCCGATCATCGGTTTCATTGCCGGACTGACGGCACCTCCCGGGCGCCGTATGGGCCATGCCGGCGCCATCGTTTCGGGCGGGAAGGGCTCGGCACGGGACAAGATGAAGGCCCTGGAAGCCTACGGGGTCATTGTCGTCGACAACCCGTCCGTGATCGGACGGACTGTGGCCGAAACGCTCAAGTCGGGATCCTACCGTCGGGTTCCGACCTGTCATGGCTGACTGCAATCAACAAAAAGGTGAAAGGAATGAAATATGTCATCTGAGATCAAGGTCGGGGCCGTAGCCCCCGACTTCACACTGGAAGACCAGGACAAGAAGCCTGTGACGCTTTCCTCCTTCAAGGGAAAGAAAAATGTGGTTCTTGCCTTCTATCCGTTGGACTGGAGCCCCATCTGCACCAATGAGAATACCTGCTTTTCGAATGATCTTCCCCGGTTCGAGGATGTGGACTCGGTGGTCTTTGGCATCAGTACCGACAGCACCTTCTGCCACAAGGCCTGGAAAGAGCACCTCAAGCTCATGCAGACGCTTCTCTCCGATATCAAGAGAACGGTATGCAAGGCGTACGGTCTCTATATCGAAGAGGCCAACATCAACAAGCGGGCGACCGTCATCGTCGACAAGAAAGGCGTGGTTCGCTACGTCAAGGTTCAGGAAATCTTGACAGCGCGTGACGATCAGGAGATTTTGGCCGAGCTGAAAAAGCTCGCGTAGTCTTAAGACCTATTGTTAGATCTATAAAGGTATTCGTGTAAAAGGCCTCCCTTGAGGGAGGCCTTTTTGATTCAGGGTTTTTGTAAACCCTATTCCCCCGAAGAGGTGTAATGGTTACTGGGGGCAGCGCCGCCAGGAAGCGGGATGACGAGACGAATCTCGTCAAAGGTGGCTGTCTGAGGGTAGGAGTAGGACAGATGAAGAATGAGTTTCCGGGGCGATGGAGGGGGGCCCGGGAGGACGAAGAGAAGCGGAACGATTTTCTTCGAGATGGCGGGAACGACCCAGTCCTGATGGGACATGTAATGGTCGGTCCAGTTTGTCTTCCAGGAGGTCGGATAGAGATCCTTGAAAGGTTTGCTCGCGTTTTCGAGCATGAACTGGTAGCTCTTCTTTCCCCTCAGCCTGAAATGCTGGTCATTGGCCGTCAGGTCGAGGATGTTTTCCCTGAGGTGGATTCTAAGGGTCCGGGATCCCTTGTCCTCGATCTCGATCGGGAGAAAAATGTATGTGATCCCGTTTTTTTCTTCCATCACCGGGGGAGATGGATGAAAGGAAAGAGGCGAATGGGTTCGGATGGTACAGGAGGAGAAAAGAAACAGGGACAGGAAGAGAAGGCCCGCCTTGCCGACCAGCCCTGTTTTGAAATGAGGCATCGGTTTTCTTTCGGAAAAAAGGTCGATTCTCACCCGCAGCCGCATCCGCCGCCGCAACATCCCCCTCCGCCGGATGGTTGGGTCGCTGGGGGGGCGAATTCAGATCCGGGAGCTCCGGCCACAGCGCTGGCAAAAGAAGATGGAATCTTTCGAAGGTCAAGGCTCTTGCATTTCTGGCATTCTGTTTCCCCTGGACCGGTTCTGATCGACTGGAGGACGGAAAAAGTAGTCCCGCAGGTATTGCAGGCATATTCATAGATAGGCATTTGATCCCTCCCCAAGATGGCGTCCTTGTCTGACCTTATTTTCTCACACCCAACCCCCTTCTTCAAGCAATGTTTCCCGGGTGGACAGTCCGCTTTCCCTGATTTGCCCGATGAAATTGGGTGGGAAAATGTTGACAGATTGATTCCTCTCTCTATAATGATGGGTGAAGAGTGGGGAAATGTGGGGGAAAGTGGATGGGATTTTTTCGCGGACGGTTTCTCCATAGTCTGGATGCCAAGGGAAGGGTCGCAATCCCCCAACGTTTCCGTGAAGCAATGGACGATGGGGGAGAGGAGCTTCGGCTCGTGATGACCGTCGATCCCGAGGGATGTCTGGTGGTTTATCCTGAACCGGCCTGGACCGAGCTTGAGCGCAAATGGGAAGAACTTCCGCAAATGAACGACGATCTCAAAACCTATCTTCGCTTCATGGTCGGATGGGCCTCGGAAGGTGTTCTGGATCGCCAGGGCAGGATCCTTGTTCCGCCGCCCCTCCGGGACTATGCGGGTCTCGATCACGAGGTCTGGTTTGTGGGACTTCTCCACAAGTTTGAAATCTGGAACGGAGAGCGGTTGGGGACGGCAACCGGCCACGAAAAGGTCCGGTCTGTCACCCAAAAACTCTCCGGACTCTTTTGAAAGACTCCTCCGAAGGGTCAGACAGTTTGATCCATCGTCCCGTCATGCTGTCGGAAACTCTCGAATGGCTCGATATCCGGCAGGACAGCTGGTATGTCGACGCCAATCTTGGGGGAGGCGGTCACACACGGGCTATCCTGGAGCGTGGAGGGCGTGTTCTGGCCATCGACCGGGATTCGACGGCCGTGGACCGCTTCCTGGAGGAGGAGGGATCCCGGTATTCCGGGCGCATCCTGACAATTTGCGGGAACAACGCTGAGATCGCCCGCTATGTCCAGGAGGCGGGAGTCACCGTATCGGGAATCCTGTTCGACCTTGGGTGGTCGACCCTTCAGGGTGGAGAGGCAGAGCGGGGGTTGTCCTTTTCGGAGGAAGGTCCTCTGGACATGCGCCTGGACGCGACAACGGAAGAAACGGCGGCGGATCTTCTGGAACGCTTGCCGGAGAACGATCTCGCCGACCTGTTTGCGGAGGGTGACGAGCCTCTGGCGGTTCCCATCGCCCGGGCCCTTGTTCAGGCCAGAAAGTCCGGGCGCCTTCCCAGGACGACGATCGATCTTGCGGCCTTCGTGTCAGGAGTGTATTACCGGAAGGGATTTCGCAGGAGCAAAAGGCACCCTGCAACCCGGGTGTTCATGGCTCTCCGGATCCGGGTCAATCGCGAGTATGACAATCTCGATCGGTCGCTCACCGGATCCTGGCAAGTCCTCGAGAAAAATGGAGGGAGGCTTTTGGTCCTGACTTTCCATTCGGGAGAAGACCGGATCGTGAAACGGACCTTCAGGCAATGGGTCTCGGAAGGAGAGGCGGCCTTTCTTTTTCGAAAGTCTCTTGTTCCCGGCGAGGCGGAGGTCCGGGAAAATCCCCGATCGAGGAGTGCCAGGCTGCGGGGTGTGCGCTTTGGAGGAGACTAGCCGAACACCATTCTGGAAAAAGAGGTCGTGGGCCTTCCTGTTTTTCGTTTGCGGGATCTTTGGCCTGCTGCTCGGGATGTCCGTCAGCATCGAGTCTGTCCGGGTCAAGCGGCGCGTCACCCTTCTGAATGCGGAGGCCGCAAGGGCCGAATCCCGGGAAAAAGAGCTCGAAGAGGATATGATCGCCCTCACGCGGGAGTCCCGGTTACGGGGATACGCTCGGGCGAACCATCTTGAAAGAGCCTTGCCGGCAGAGGTGTTGTATCTTCCGTAGCTCCGATTAACCCTCCATCCCGGACGATTCGTCCCGAAGGTCCTCCCATGAAGAGACGGACAACGTTTGCGGTCATCATCGTCATGGCAGGCTTTGCTGTCATCCTCGGGCGCCTCTTCATGCTTCAGGTCCTGGATTCCCCCCTTTATCTGACCCTTTCCAGGAGCGAACGGGAGCGCCTTGCAACGGTGGAGGGGGCCCGGGGGATGATTTTGTCGGCCGATGGACATCCCTTGGCCGACAACCGGACTGTCTTGAGTCTGGCGGCGGATCCCCTTCAACTCCGACGGTATCAGAATCCCTCCCTCCTTGCCGCACAGCTGGGGCCCGTTCTCGGAATCCCTCCGGAGGAAATCCGAAAAAAGATCTCGGTCCGGAGAAGGTTTGTCTGGATCAAGCACGGGATCACAGAAGGCGAAAAAAAACGGATCGGAAAGCGGATTCGTGGACTTTACGTTCTTCCTGAAAAGCGACGGACCTATCCGTACGGTTCAATTTTTCGCTCGGTCCTCGGCCGCATCCGCTCTGACGGCACACCCGTTTCCGGCCTTGAAAAAGCCTACGACAGCGTCCTCAGGGGAAAGGAGGGAAGGATTGTCCGGGAAGTCTCCGCGCGGGGCCGTTCCTACTTTCAGACGGAGTCGGCCAATACGGAGGCCCTTTCGGGAAATGCCCTTGAAACGACTCTCGTTGCCAGCCTCCAGGAGTACTCCCAGGACGTCCTCGACGAAGAAGTGCGCGCAGTGGACGCCGAAGGAGGCATCGTGGTGGTCATGGATCCCAGGACCGGGGCTCTCCTCGCACTTGCGTCCAGGGTTTCCGGCCGATGGGCGGGACCGACCCCGGGCGTGTCGCTCGTCTACGAGCCTGGCTCCATCTTCAAGCTGGTGACGGCCAGCGCTGCGCTGAACGAGCACCGGGTTTCCCCGGCGGACACCTTTTTTTGCTACAACGGAGCGATGCCGATACCCGGAGGGTTTTTGCACGATGCGGAACCCTACGGGACGCTGTCCCTCGGAGGAATCCTTGCCCATTCGAGCAACATCGGGATTTCGCAGGTTGCCCTGCGGCTCGGTCCGGCCACATTTGAGCGATACATCCGCTCCTTTGGATTCGGCGAAAAGACCGGGATCGATTTTCCGGGAGAATCTCGTGGCCTGTTCCGGGGAAGCCGCCGCTGGTCGAAGCGATCCCTTTACACCATCGCCATGGGCCAAGAGATCGGTGTGACGCCCATCCAGCTTGCAACCGCCGTCAGTGCCATCGCCAACGGAGGGCGCCTGATGCGGCCTTATCTGGTGTCCCGTGTGGTCCGCCCGGACGGGAAGGTTTTGTACGACCATCAACCCCGCACCGTGCGCCGTGTCATTTCGGAGAAGACCTCCCGCACCCTTCTTTCCCTTCTGACGGGGGTCGTCTCAGCCGACGGGACAGGGGCGAACGCGGCCATCGCCGGTTTCAACGTGGCGGGGAAAACGGGAACGGCTGAGGTCTACGATCCCGAACGGCGCGTCTATTCAAGGACCAGGACGGTCGATTCCTTTGTCGGAATTCTCCCGGTGGACAACCCAAGACTCGTGGTGCTGGTTGTTGTGATCCAGCCGAAAGGAATTTCCTGGGGCGGGACCGTGGCCGCTCCTCTATTCCGGAAGGTCGCTGAGATGGCCCTCGTCCATTTCCGGATTCCCGCCAGCCCTCCGGGTATCTCTGGTGGAACGGTGGCCCGGGTCGACCTTCTTCAGGGCCGGTAAGGAAAAAAAAGAGAAAACTGTGCCCTGCGTCATGGGACGCGTGAAGAACTTTCTTTACAATGGCTCCGGACTCGAAGGAGCACCGGACGGGAGAGTGAGGAATGGGCAATAATGAGGGATCGAAAAAGGGACAGGAATGGATGGAGCGATTTCTCCCTCCTCCGGCGACGGGGCGTCTTCCGGAAGCTCTCTCGAGTCTTGTAGACGATTCGCGGATGGTGACTCCCGGGGCCCTTTTTATCCTGCGGTGCGGGTCCACTTATGAGGAGAGCCACCTGCGGGAGGCGCTCCAAAAAGGAGCCGCGCTTTTCCTGGTTCCGGAGATCCACCTCCCTTCCGTTTCCCGAAAGCTTGGAGAGTGGGCCGCGACCACCCCCGTCTGTGCCGTGGCTGACATTCGGGAGTCCGCCGGAGTCATCGCCTCCGCGTGGTGGGACTTCCCCAGCCAGAGTCTGGAGATCGTCGGGGTCACAGGGACCAACGGAAAAACGACCTCGAGCTTTCTGACCCGGGAAATCCTCGAGGCCGCGGGGAAGCGGAGCGGACTGATCGGGACAGTCTGGTTCGACTTGGGGAAGGGTCTGGTCGAAGCCCCCCAGACCACTCCCGGAGCCCTTTTCCTTCAGGAATCCTTTGCGCAGGCGCGGGAAAACGGACTTGCGGCGGTCTCGATGGAGGTTTCATCCCATGCCCTTGACCAGGAGCGTGTGGCCGGGACCCGCTTTTCGGCCGTCCACTTTACGAACCTGACCCGGGATCATCTCGACTACCACAAAACCTTCGAGGACTACTTCCTCGCCAAATCCCGTTTGATCCTCTGGACCAACCCTGACGGGAGCCGGCCTCCGGCGGTGGTGAACGCCGACGATCCCTACGGGAGAAGACTGCTCGAAAGACTTCGTGGGGACGGGCGCAAATGTCTGTCGTACGGTCACGATCCCGCCTTCGACATTCACCCCGGGAAGGTTCGGATCACCCTCGACGGGATCGAAGGATCGGTCCGGATTCCGGGGGGAGTGATTCAGGTCGCTTCTGCCCTCCCGGGTGACTTCAATCTCCAAAACCTCATGGGATCCATCGGTTGCGCGCATCTGTTGGGGATCCCCCCCGGAGAGATCGAGAAGGGTATCCGGAGCCTGTCCGGCGTTCCCGGACGTTTTGAAAGGGTCAATCCTGGCGGACAGTTCGCTGTGATCGTTGATTACGCCCATACCGACGACGCCCTGAGGAACATCCTTACCTCCCTCCGGCCTCTGACGTCCGGCCGGATCATCACCGTCTTCGGATGCGGGGGGGACCGGGACCGGGGCAAGCGTCCCCGGATGGGACGGGTGGCCGGGGAGCTGTCCGATCTCGTGATCCTGACCTCGGACAATCCCCGGACAGAGGATCCCGGTGCAATCATGGACGAAGTTGTCCCGGGGATTCAGGAATCGGGGAAGGACTTCATCCGGGAAGTGGACCGGAAAGCGGCCATCGCGAGGGCCATGGCCCTGGCCCGTCCGGGCGATGCCGTCCTGATCGCTGGGAAGGGCCACGAACCCTATCAGATCCTGGGGAAGAGCAAGACCTCCTTCGACGACCGTCTCGTTGCCCGGGAGTGTCTGACCGGCCTGACCGGGGGGCGGGAATCGTGACGGATCCCTTCGTCTCCGCCTGGAGGACGCGGGAAGCCCTGGGGGGAACCTGGAAAAAGTCCAAGGGATCCCCCACGGAGACGGATTGGATCAACGCACGCAGCGACTCCCGTCTGGTCGTCAAGGGGGATGTTTTCGTGGCACTTCCCGGGGTGCGCACGGATGGCCACGAGCATCTTGAAGAAGCCCGCAGGAAAGGAGCGCTCTTTGCTGTCGTACAGCGTCCTGTCGAAACCACCCTTCTCCCGCAGCTCGTGGTTCAGGACACCGTTCTGGCTCTCAGAACCTTGGCTACGCTGGCCCTGGAGGCTCACCGGAAAGCGGGACACCGCCTGGTGACGCTCACTGGATCCGTGGGAAAGACCACGACACGGGAGCTCGTGCGCCGGGGGCTCGCGCCGGAGGGGGGAGCCCACGCCAGCCATGCAAATGAGAACAACGAGATCGGAGTTCCTCTCACGCTCCTCTCCTGGCCCACCGATCTGCGGAATTGCGTCCTCGAGGCAGGGGTGAGAAAGCCGGGGGATATGGATTATCTTGCGCCATTGCTGCAGGCTGACGTCGGCATCGTCACCGCCATCGCCCCTGGCCACCTCGAGATCCTCGGGTCGGTCGACTCCGTCTGGGCTGAAAAGTCGAAGCTTCTCCGGGAGATCCTTCCCGGAGGGACCCGGGTCGTCCCCGAACCGGTTCGTCGGATGTTCGGCTCTGATCCCCTTTTCGGGGACCTGACCCGGACCCTTGTGGCTGGAGCCATCGGGGAGGGACCCTCCCCCCCGGGGACGGTGACCGCCCTCCTCCAGGGGAACCCCGGAATGTTCCTTCATGTGAAGGAGTGGGGAATCGACCTTCCCCTTTCACGCCCTTCGCTGGCCTTGGCCTGGTGCACCCTCCTGGCCCTCATCGCTCTTCGCTCGCTCGGCGTTCCTCCGGCTGCGGGGGCGGCCCGCCTGGCCGGCTACGAGGGGCTTCCTGGCCGGATGGAGCGGAAGACGCTTTCGTCGGGGCTTCTGATTCTGCTCGATCACTACAATGCCAACCCGGCTTCGATGCATGAAGCGCTCGACTGGCTGGCCCGAGAACGGGCATCCCGATCCGGGTCTCGATCCTTTGCGATCCTGGGGGATATGCTGGAGCTGGGAGAGCAGAGCGCGGCCTTCCATGAGGAGATGGGAAAGCAGGCCTCGCGGACGGGAGTCGAACGTCTCTGGTACAGGGGAAATGAGCGGTCAGCCTTCGAACGGGGATTCCGGACGGCGGGAGGTGATCCTGACCGGATACGGGGAGCCGAGGAATTCACGGAAGACCTCAGGAGGGGGCGCGGGCCGGAGGGTGGAGACATCCTTCTGGTCAAGGCGTCCCGCGGGATGAAACTCGAAGAGGTCGTGGCCCCTCTTCTTGAAGGGATATAGGCCTTGCTGTATCAACTGTTCTACCTCCATCACATGGTGCCGGCCCTCAATGTTTTCCGGTACATCACCTTTCGGTCGATCTACGCAACCCTGACGGCCCTTGCCTTCGCCCTTCTGATGGGGCCACTCCTGATCCGTGCCCTCCGCCGCCTCCAGATCGGTCAGGAGGTCCGGGACGACGGACCCCAAAGCCATCTTTCGAAAAAGGGAACCCCGACGATGGGGGGGGTTCTCATTACCGGCTCGCTTTTGTTTTCTGTCCTTCTCTGGGCCGACCTTACCAACAGGTACGTATGGATGGTCGTGGCCAGCTTCCTCGCGAACGGGGCCATCGGCTTCGCGGACGACTATCTGAAGGTTGTCAGGAAGAGATCGAAAGGATTGTCCGCACGCCAGAAGTTCTCCCTCCAGATCGGTGTGGCCCTTCTCCTGTCCCTGTGGTTTATGAGCAGCCTTCCGGGCGATACCCGGATCGTGGTTCCCTTCTTCAAGACCCTGAATCCCGCCCTGGGGGTCTTCTTTCTGCCCTTTCTGGTGCTGGTGCTGGTCGGAACGGCCAACGCCGTGAACCTGACCGACGGTCTCGATGGTCTGGCCATCGGTCCCACGATCGTCGTGAGCCTCTCCTTCGTGGTGATCAGCTACCTTGTGGGCCATCATCTCTTCGCAGCCTATCTGAAGATACTCGAGGTTCCCGGAGCCGGGGAGCTTGCTGTGGTCATGGGTGCGATGGTGGGCGCCGCTCTGGGATTCCTGTGGTTCAACACCTATCCGGCCCAGGTGTTCATGGGGGACACGGGTTCTCTTGCCATCGGGGGCGCGATCGGCATGGCTGCGATCATCACGCGCCAGGAGCTTCTGCTCCTGATTGTCGGAGGGGTGTTCGTGGCGGAAGCCCTTTCCGTCATCCTTCAGGTCGGCTCCTACAAGCTCAGAAAAAAGCGCATCTTCCGGATGGCCCCCATCCATCACCACTTTGAGCTCGGGGGCGTATCCGAGCCCAAGGTCATCGTCCGCTTCTGGATCGTCTCGGTGGTTCTGGCACTGATCGCTCTTTCGACATTCAAGCTCCGATAGGGGGGAGGAGCCATGGAAGAATTTATCGGGAGGGGTTCGGAGGTGCTGGTGATCGGAGGGGGGCGTTCGGGCCTTGCCGCCGCGAACCTGGCCCTCGACCTGGGCGCTTCCGTCTCGGTGGTCGACGACGATCCCGGAACCTTTGCGACACCGCCGTGGGAGGCACTCAGAAGACACGGGGGAAGGATTCTCTCCGACAGGAGGATCGGACCCTGGATCCGGGAATGGCCCTCTCCCGTCCTGGTGAGTCCGGGCGTTCCGCCCGTCCGCTGGTCGGGAGAAGTGGTGGCGCCGCCCCTTCCCCAAGTGCGGGGAGAGCTCGAGTGGGCGGCATCGCTCTGGCCACATCCCGTCATCGCAATCGCGGGAACGAACGGAAAATCCACCACGACGGCCCTCGTGGCCCATCTCCTCGCGGAAGCGGGGTGGAGGCCTTTTGTCGGAGGGAACTTCGGAACCCCGCTTTCGGAAGGGGTCCGGAAGGTCCGGGAGGCGATCGGAAAGGGCCGTCCCTCACCTTATGATGTCGGGGTCGTCGAGGTCTCGAGCTTCCAGACAGAATCGATGCAGTCCTTCTCTCCGGTTCTTTATCTCCTGCTCAACATCACTCCCGACCACCTTGACCGCTATGGAGATTATGCGCTGTACAGGGGAGCCAAAATGAGGGCCGTCTCCCTTTTCGGTCCGGATACGACGGTGATCTGGAACGCGGACCAGGAGGATTACCGGAGCGGACGTTCCATCGGCTCCGCCAGGGAGGCGTTTGTCATCCGGGCGGGCTCGCCTGGAGACGCTTTCGGCGATGCTCCCGTTCTCCGGATCCACCCGGACCGGATGGAGATCGCGGGGGTGTCGGGAATCGTTCCGGGACGCGCCGTCTCCACGGAAAAATTCATGTTGACGGGTGGCGGAAACCGCCAGAATCTCGGATTTTCCCTTCTGGCGGCGGTCCTGTTTCTGGAGGGACAGGGCCGGACGGTCCCGCTGGATCTCCTGGAACGTGGGGTCGCCACATTCACAGGTCTTCCCCACCGGATGGAACGGATTGCCACCGTCCGCGGGGTGACCTTCGTGAATGATTCGAAGGCGACGAACGTCGGGGCGGTTGAAGCTGCTCTGGCCGGTCTTTCCGATGTGGAGAAGCCGAACACGGTCCTGATCATGGGAGGCCGTGACAAGGGCGGATCCTATCTTCCCCTCGTCCCGGGTATCCGGCGCCATGTCAAGGAGGTGGTGGTCCTCGGGGAGGCGCGCGAAAAGATTCGCCAGGAGCTTTCCCCTTATGTGGCCGTGGAGGAAGCTTCTGACTTCTACGAGGCCGTGGCCAGGGCTTTTTCCGCGGCCGATCCGGGCGAAATCGTTCTTCTCTCTCCCGCCTGTTCGAGCTATGACATGTTCCACGGGTACGAGGAACGCGGGGACCGGTTCCGGGAAGCGGTGAGGCGTCTAGAGGAACAGTTTGGCGGAGAAAGGACTCGGCATGCTCCCGACCATCGGCACAAAGGCTGACATGGAAGCCGACCGGCCCAATCCCGAGCGCCTTCCCGCACCGTCGGGGGCGATGGACGGGGCTCTGGCCATTCTGGTCTTTCTCCTGATGATGTTGGGAGCCGCTCTGGTCATGTCCGCACGACTCGCCCTAAAGTCTCCCTACCAACTCTTTACGAGGCAGATCCTTTCGACGGCTCTCGCGCTCGTGGTCATGTTCTCCGTCTCTCGGGTCGACTACCATGTGTGGACCCGCCGGCGACTCCCCCTGTGGGGGGCGGGACTTTTTGCCCTTCTCCTTCTGATGGTTCCCCACGTGGGGATTGTGCTGAACGGGGCCCGCCGCTGGGTCCATCTCGGCTTTCTGACGCTACAGCCATCCGAGCTCGCGCGCGTGATCCTGGTGATCCTGATGGCCGCGCTTCTCTCCCGGGAGCGGGTGGAGCAAAAGATTCAGGAAAACCGCCCCCTTGTCATGCGTCTTCCGAAAGCCCTGGGCTTCGCCTTCCTGATGGTTCCCTACCTGGCCATCATCCTTCACGAACCGGACTTCGGATCGGATCTGTTCATCGTCATCGTCATCGGAGCCATGCTGTTCCTGGCGGGAGTCTCCATGAGACAGCTGGGTGTTCTGGTCATGGGGCTCGCCGTGGCGGCGGCTCTGTTCCTCTTTCACCACGCCTATGCCCTCGCGCGGTTCCACAACTTTTCCCAGACCCATCGTCCGGCATCCCTCCTCGGGACCCAGCTGGGTCAGAGCCTCGTCGCGATCGGCTCCGGGGGGCTCTGGGGGCAGGGCCTGGGCCACGACTGGATCGGGGGAGGAGTGCTCCCGGAACCGGGAACGGACTTTATCTTCGCACTGGTGGGCGAAGAGCTCGGGTTCTTCTGGTCCGTGGCCGTCGTGGCCGTTTTCGGGGGAATCTTCTATCTCGGGATGCGGGTCGCCGCCCACTCCCCCGATTTTCTTGGGCGAATCCTGGTTCAGGGGCTCACCCTGTCTGTTGTTCTGGAGGCCCTGATGAACCTCGGTGTCGTGACCGGAGTCTTCCCGACCAAGGGGATTCCCCTTCCCTTCATGAGCTTCGGAGGATCCTCCCTTCTTGCGAACGCGTGGGCGATCGGGATCATCCTCTCCGTTTCCCGCTACAGGACGACTTCCGGAGATACCGTCCCGGATAGTGAAGGAGAGGAATAGTCCTTGGGCGCGCTCTACCATGCGGGATCACGGCTTCTGGTGACGGGAGGGGGAACGGGAGGTCATGTCATTCCGGCCATCGAACTTGCCCGGGCGCATCGTGAGCGGGCCAACTCCCCCGTGTTTTACGCAGGGGGTGACGGGAGTCTCGAGGCCCGCCTGGCAAAGGAGGCCCGCATCCCGTTCTTTCCGGTCAGCTCTGGCGGCTTTGTCGGAAAGAGTCTGGCGGGGAAGCTCATGGGGCTCCGGAAGATGGCGGCCGGAATCCCTTCGGCCATGAAGATCCTGGCGGAAAGCCGCCCCGACCTCGTGATCGGAACCGGAGGCTATGTGCAGGTCCCCGTTGTACTGGCCGCCCGGATTCGAGGACTCCCTGTTGTGCTCCTCGAGCCGAACAGGGTTCCCGGGCTGGCCAACCGGCTTCTCCGCCCCCTGGCCGCCAAGACTGTCATCTCGGGAGAAGGGGGAGGGATTCCCGTGGCTCCCGGAGTCCGGGGGCCTGAGCCTCTCCCGGAGCGTTTTTTCAGAAATCCTCCCAGGGTCCTGGTCATGGGAGGGAGTCAGGGAGCCCGGGCCATCAACCGGAAAATTCCGGAAATCTTCGGGGAATTGAGAAAGATCTCCATCGGACCGATAGAGATATTGCACCAGAGCGGGGAGCGGTGGGTGGAGGAGACGCGGGAGGCCTATCAAAAACTCGGGATCCCGGCCCGGGTGGAGGGGTTCCTGTCGGGGATATCGGGGCTGCTCTCAGGGCAGACCCTTGTCATCGCCCGTGCGGGGGCCATGACCATCGCGGAATTGACCGGATCGGGGACCCCGGCGATTTACATCCCCTTTCCCCATTCGGCCGGGGGACATCAGGAGTTGAACGCCATGTCCCTCTCGAAGGAGGGCGGAGGCTGGTCCTGGCGGGAGGATCGTCTCGAAGATCCGGGGGGATGCGCCCAAGACCTCGCCCGAATTCTCGTTGACCGGGAGGGGCTTTACGCCATCGCCAGAAATGCATGGCGTCTCTCTCCGGCGGTTCCTGCGGAAGAGTGGCTCCATGCATTGGAATTGTGTTATGTATAAACTTAATCGATTATCTTTGTATGTGTCATGAATCGTCTTGGAACATGAGTGCCAATCCGTTACAATGGTGGAAGAAACCTCGGAGGGCGCGATGCGCAAAAAAACGGGAAAGAAGGTTCATTTTATCGGAATTGGCGGGGCGGGAATGGCTCCCATTGCCGAAATACTTCTGGAAAGAGGCGTGGCCGTCTCGGGCTCGGATATCGGAACGAACGACTGCACCCGGCGATTGGCGGAAAAGGGAGCGACCATCATGGAAGGCCACGCGGCCTCCCACATGAACGACGTCTCCCGCGTCGTCGTCTCCTCCGCAATCAAGCCGGGGAATCCAGAATGGACGGCGGCCATCACCCGGGGAATTCCCGTCGTTCACCGGGGAGACATCCTGGCGGAGCTCCTCAACTCCTCCTTCGGGATCGCGGTGACCGGCTCTCACGGAAAGACGACCACCACCTCGATGATCGCCACGCTCCTCCTCGCGGCCGGCATGGACCCGACCTGCGTCGTGGGGGGGAAGGTCAGCACCTTCCCAGGGTGCGCCCTTGTCGGAAAGTCGCCCTATTTTGTCACGGAAGCGGATGAGAGCGACGGATCTTTCCTGAAGCTCGAGCCCCGGATCCGGGTCGTGACAAACATCGACCGCGAGCACATGGACTTTTATGGAACCTTCGAAAATCTGGTGGAGGCATTTGCCACATACCTCGATGCGGGAGACGTCGGGGGAATCGGAGTTTTGTGCATTGATGATCCGGGAATCGTCTCTGTTGTGGCGCGGCTCTCCACCGTTCCCCTGACCTATGGCCTCTCCCAGGAGGCTCGGGTCAGGGCGGAACGCTTCGCTTACGAGGGGGTGGGGTCGGCGTTCGACGTTATGGTCGATGGAGCCTTCTGGGGGCGGTTTTCCCTGAAGGTGCCTGGCATCCACAACGTTCTGAACGCCCTGGCCGCAATCTGCGTCGGAATCTGTCTCGAAATATCCCCGGAGACGATGCAGAGGGCCCTTGCCGGCTTCGTCAGCGTCGGAAGGCGTTTCACGATTCTCGGAGAAAAGGACGGAGTCCTTGTGGTGGATGACTACGGCCATCACCCCACGGAAATCCGTGCAACCCTCTCTGCGGCCCGGCAGGCCTATCCGAAGCGCCGTATCGTCGCCGTTTTTCAGCCCCATCGTTTTACCCGGGTCAGGGACCTACAGAACGCCTTTGTCGAGGCCTTCGGGGATGCCGACAGGATTCTGGTGACGGAGATCTATGCGGCGGGAGAAGAGCCAATTCCGGGAGTGGCCGGGGAGGCCCTCTACAATAAGATGCGGGACCGCTGGGGAGAAAAGGTCGACTACGAGCCACGCCGGGAATGCTGGATGACCCGACTGCTTTCCCTGTTGAAGCCGGGAGACCTGCTCCTGACCCTCGGCGCAGGTGACATCACGCGACTTGGAAAGGAATTTCTTCTGTGGGAGCCAGCCTCGCTCGTCGCCCGCGAATCCGATCCCGTGAACGTCTAAGCCGTTATTCCTCGATCCGGATCGGAGGGCCTGTTTCCGCGGTCGTCTGTGTTTCCACAGCCGAGGAGATGGAAGAGGTCTTTGTCCTGCGGAGCCAGGACAAAATCCCGGGGCCCCTTTTTTTCTCCGGCCGGGGAAGCAATATCCTCTTTCCCGACCAGGGCATTGAAGGGACGCTGGTCCGCTTCGAGCCCGGCGATCTGACGTCGGCTTGCCGGTGGACGGAGGAAGGGGAAGTGTATGCCGATGCTGGATTTCCCCTGCCGGCACTTGCCCGCGAAGCGGCTCGGCGGGGAATCGGAGGCTTCGAGTTTCTCGCCGGGATTCCCGGAACGGTGGGTGGCGCCGCAGTCATGAATGCCGGGGCAGGGGGACGGGAATGGTCGAATCTCTGCAAGAGCGTGACCGTCATGTATCCTTCTGGCGCCATCGAGACACTTTCTGCCGAAAGAATGGGCTACGGATATCGGACCTCGCTTTTTGCGGACCGTCCGCTTGAGCGCATGGGGGCCTCCGGACCGGGAAACATCCCGAAGGGAATCGTTCTCCTGGGAGCGCTACTCTCGGGTCCGTGCAGTTCTCCGGAAGACTGTCAGGCTCTCCTAAGCCGTCACCTCGACTACAGGAAGCGAACACAGCCTCTCGAAGAGCCAAGCCTCGGATCTGTTTTCCGGAACCCCGACGATGGGCCGGCAGGATACACGGCCGGCCGGCTCATCGAGGAGGCGGGTCTCAAGGGCGAACGCCGGGGAGGCATCACGGTCTCTCTCCGGCATGCCAACTTTTTTGTCAATACGGGTGGTGGATCCGAACGTGAGTTTCGGGAGCTTTTGGAAGACGTGACCCAGCGCGTCAGGGAGCATTGGGGTGTCGTTCTGGAACCTGAGGTGAGAATGTGGAACTCGTAACGCAGGTAATGCTCAAGGAAAAAGGGATTCGGAAGGTGGCGGTTCTCTGTGCGGGGGAATCGGAGGAGGCTGAGGTTTCACGGGTCTCCTCACGTGCGGTCTCCGAAGCCCTTGTTCATGCTGGATTTGAGGTCCGGGAACTCGAGGCGGACAGGACACTGGCGAGAACTCTTTCCGAATTCGCTCCGGATGCGGCCTTTCTTGCCACACATGGAGGGGCTGGGGAAAACGGGACGCTCCAGGGCTTTCTTGAAATCATGAAAATTCCCTACACCGGCTCCGGAGTCCTCGGATCGGCGATCGGGATGTCCAAGATGCGTTCGCGCGCCCTCTTCCGGGAGCGGGGGCTAGCCGTTCCCCTGACCTATGCCCACAGGATAGGACCGGCTTTTCGTGCCGACAGCGTCTCCTTTGACCCGCCCTACATGGTCAAGCCGGAGTCCGGTGGATCCTCCATCGGCGTCCGCCGGATCGAACGACGGGAGGATCTCGCACAAGCGGTCGCTCTCGCGGGCGAATATTCTCCGTGGGTCCTGATCGAACAATGCATCCGCGGAAGGGAAATCCAGTCCGCCGTCCTGTCCGACCGGTTTCTCGGGGCTATCGAGATTATTCCGGGAAACGCCGAACCGTTCTATACCTACGCTTCAAAATACTCTCCAGGGGCCTCCCGCCATATTTGTCCGGCGCCCCTGTCCGACACCCTTCTCGGGGAGCTGGCCGAGGCGACACTGGAAGCCCACCGGATCCTTGAACTCAGGGGGACCAGTCGTCTCGATACGATCCTGAACGAAGAAGGGGTCTTCTTTGTTCTCGAAGTGAATACTCTTCCGGGTCTGACTCCGACTTCCCTGTTGCCGGAAATTGCTGCCCATGCAGGACTCTCCTTTACCGATCTTCTTCTGGAGCTCCTGTGGACAGCCCGTCTTGACGGGGAGTGCTCCGCTGTCCATGCCGGCCTCTGATGGGAGGAGGGGCTTCCGGTCCGGGGACATCCTCCTTCCTTCGCCCCGGATCTGGCCGGTACATTCTTCTCCTTCTCTTCTGGCTCATCTGGGGGGGGCTTTTTTTCCGTGGGCTCTTTCATTCGCCAGGACGGGCTTTCACGGTAACGATCCTCGGCCCGGAAGTCCTTGACAGAGACCTCGTTGCCGGCTGGCTCTCTCGGGTCCGATACCGCACCGTGCCCTATCTCGACCGGGAACCGCTCGAAAGGCTGAAAGAGTCCCATCCCTGGATCGAGTCCGTCAGCGAAAAATATCTCCTCGGAGCAGGACGCGTCGTACGAGTCAAGGTGTGGACGCCGGAGGGCCTATTGCGGCCGGCCTATGGTCTCATGGCCTTTCAGGCACCTCTGGCGACGGCAGTTCCCTCCAGGGTTTCCTATCTGAACGCGCAGGGGCTCTCCCTCATGGGGCGTTCCTATCCGGGCACGGGGGCACTCCCCCAGATCATCGTCCGTGCTCCCCTGACCCGTTCCACCGGGATCCGGCTGGTCCGGACCATCGAGACCGTCCGGAACTGCCGTTCGGAAGGGGCACCTTCCGGGCAGTGGTTCAGCCTGAACGGCCCCCATGAAGTCCGATTCTATCCCGATCACAATCTTCCGGTGCTCCTGTTAGGAACCGATCTCGGCTGTGCGCCGTTCCATCTTTTCCGCGCCTACATGAAAAAATCCGGCCTTCTGGCCACCGGCAAGCTCCCCGAAGGAATCGACCTGCGCTTCAAGGGAATGCTCATTCTCCGTCCATCACTGGATAATCTCCCTCCCACACCTTCCCGTCCAGGAAAAAAAGAGGCCCGTTCCTGACGGGATCCATTTCAGTCCGGTCTGTTGAGACACTTCCTCCGTTGTGAGAAAATGGGCAGGCTTCGGGGAGAGCCGGGCGGGCACTTTCAATTTTCAGGGGAGACAGAGGCATTCGATGACGGATCAACCAGTATTTGCGGCAATTGATTTGGGTTCGACAAAGGTGTGCGCCGTATTGGGTCAGGCGATCGACGACGATCGGTTTGAAATAGTCGGGATCGGCTCCGCATCGACACAGAACGGTATCAGAAACGGGACGATCGTGGATGTGCAGCAGACAGTGGCGGCCATTCGGAAAGCGGTCGATGTCGCGGTGCGGAAGGCGAGCTGTCCCGTCTCCCGTGTGGTTGTCGGGTTCGCGGGAGGCGAGATCGACGGCCAGGACCAGCGGGTCATGATCGCCCTCAAGGACCGGGAGGTCCTGGCGACGGATATCGACAGGATCCTGCAGGAAGCCCGGACGATGATGGGATGCCAGTCGTCCGAGCTTCTCCACACCATCCCCAAGTCCTACCGGATCGACGAGCAGGGGGGCATCGTGAATCCTGTCGGAATGGTGGGGGCTCGCCTGGAGGCACTCGTCCACGTCATCCGGGGCTCCGACATGGTGCTCGCGAACCTCAAGCGAAGTGTCGAAAGGGCCGGGCTGACGGTTCGCGACGGAGACCTCGTTCTGCAGCCTCTTGCAAGCGCCCGGGCGGTTCTGACCGAGGACGACAAGGAGCTTGGCGTCTGTGTCGTCGATATCGGGGGGGGGACAACCGGCATGGTCCTCTACCAGAACGGAGCCCTCTCCGGAGTCCGGATCATTCCGTTGGGAGGGGCCGCCATGACGAAGGACCTGGCCGCCGTCATGCGGATCTCACAGTCCGAGGCGGAACGGATCAAGAAAGAGGTTTTCAGCACCCCAGGGCAGTCCGTACTGCAGGAGGCTCCGGAGGAAGAAGGGTCTCCTTCCCCTCCCGTTTCAGAGGAAAGTCCGCAAGGTTCGCTCCGCAGGACCCAGGTCCGGGAGGTTGTCGAGGCCAGGCTCGAGGAAATTCTGACGCGCGTCAAGGGAGAACTTGACCGGATGCGCCAGAACGCTTTCCTTGCCCGGGGAGTCGTCCTGGTTGGGGGCGTCGCCCGGATGCCGAACATCGTTCCTTTCGCGGAAAAGATCTTCGAAATGCCCGTTTCCGTCGGACAAACCGGTCTCCGCGTCCAGGGCCTGGTCGATCAGGCCTCCGCTCCCGAGTTCGCATCGGCCATCGGCCTCCTTTATTTTGCGAGGGATCAGTGGAGTCCTCAGGATATCCCGCATCGGGAAGATGTCTCTTTGCCGGAAACACAGGAGCCAAGAAAAGGAGCGACGGCCTCTTCCGGGGTCAGGATCTGGAACTGGCTTCGGGAAATCATCTGACGGGCCAAACAGGTCCGTCTTCCGACGGACATCTCTCCGGTGGCGGACCGGATGACCTCTCATGATCATCAACAGTTCGGAGCCGGATGGCTCCTTGGAGAGCGGGTATGGATTCAGAGTGGGGCGAAGAGCCCTTGATCGACTACAAGCAATCCGGAATACTCGGGGCCCGCATCCTTGTCATCGGGGTAGGCGGCGGAGGGTGCAATGCGATTCACACCATGATCATGTCCGACCTGAAGGGCGTCGAGTTCGTGGCGGTCAACACCGACCTTCAGGCCCTCAACCGGATCGATGCCCACAGGATCCAGATCGGAAGCGCCGTCAGCCGGGGGCTTGGAGCCGGAGCCAATCCCGAAGTGGGACGACGGTCCGCTCTTGAGGACGTCGACAAGATTCGTGGAGCGGTGGCTGGATCGGACATGGTCTTCGTGACGGCGGGAATGGGCGGTGGGACGGGGACGGGAGCGGCTCCCGTGATCGCGCAGGTGGCCCGGGAAAGCGGCATCCTTACCGTGGCGGTCGTGACGACCCCCTTCGGCTTCGAGGGGCCGAAACGATGCCGGAACGCCGAGGAGGGACTTCGGGAGCTCCGTCGTTTCACCGACACACTGATCGTAATTCCCAACGACCGGCTCGAATCGGTGGTCGACAGGGGAACTCCCCTCATCGACGCCTTCAAGAAGGCTGACGACGTCCTTCGACAGGGTGTCCAGGGGATATCGGACATCATCACCCGTCCGGGACTCATCAATCTGGACTTTGCCGATGTGAAGACGACGATGGCCAACATGGGCCGCGCCGTCATGGGGATCGGAACTGCATCCGGACCGGAGAGGGCCCTGACGGCTGCCCGTGCGGCCATAAACAGTCCCCTTCTCGAGGATAGCTCGATCCGGGGGGCAAAAGGCATTCTCGTGAATTTCCGGGGAGGCTCGGACATGACTTTAAACGAGATCACCGAGGCCTCCCGCCTCATCGAGGAGGAGGCCGAAAAGGGATCGGCCAATCTGATCTTCGGAACGGTGGTCGAAGATCATCCGATGGAGGAGATCCACATCACGGTGATCGCGACGGGATTCGACCAACCGGCCGACCGCGCTCCGGGAAAGGCCGAGACCTCTTCGGCCGAGCCCCTTCCTTCCGAGGGACAGGAAGAGATTCCTGCCTTCCTGAGAAGACAGGGGCAGGCCACTCGTCCGTTTTCGCGGGAGACGCAACCCGTCGAAGCCGAGCCAGAAGGGGATCTCAACGAGCGGCCCGCCATCTGGAGAAAACGGGGAGAATGAAGGACTTTCTCCGCCATCCCCTCCTCTCTACCATTGGTATCGATCATGGGTTCGGAACGGTCGGGAGCGCCCCGCGTCCCCAATGCCTGGTTCTTCGACAGACCCACGGCACACGGGTCCTTTCTCCCGGAGAGTACCGGGCCCAGGAGCGTCCCATGGAGGGAGACGGGCTCATCTCTCACGAAAGGGGAGAAGAGGTGGGGGTCTTTACCGCCGACTGTCTTCCGGTGCTCGCCGCCACGGAGTCAGGAGAGTGTGTGGGGGCATTCCATGCGGGGTGGAGAGGGGCCGCGGCCGGGATCGTTCCTGCGGGCATTCGTCGGATTGCGGAGATGGGGCAGATCCTTTCGGCGCATATTCGGGTCGTTCTCGGGCCGGCCATCGGGCCCTGCTGTTTCGAGGTTGGCCCCGAGGTCTGGGAGTCCATCCAGTCGGAAACTCCGACCTATGTCCAGAGACGACGACGGACGCTTGACCTCTGGGAGCTCGTGACCCACCAGCTTCTTGAGGTGGGGGTTTCCCCGGAAAATATCGGAAGGATTTCTCTCTGTACCCGATGTCACCCGGATCTTTTCTTTTCCCATCGGGGATGGGGGACGCGCCGGAAGGGGCGGTCGATGCTGAACTATATCCGGCGGGATATGCGATGATAGCGGCGAATCTCGCTAGGATCAGGTCCCGGATGGAAGCCGCCTCCCGGGAGGCGGGACGGACGGATCTCCCCCGCCTCGTCGGTGTGACGAAGATGCGGACTGTCGAGGAGATCCGGAGTCTGGTCAATGCCGGGGTGCATCATCTCGGGGAGAATCGGTGGGAGGAATGGGAGGGCAAGCGGAATGCCCTTGAGGAAATCATTTCATGGCATTTTATCGGAGCGATCCAGGGACGTGCCCTCCGGAAGCATTACAGACCGCTCTTCCGGGTCGATTCCCTGGACAATCTCTCCCATGCCCGTCTTCTTTCTGAAAGGGCCGCGAGCGAGGGTCTCAAACAGGCTGTTCTTCTGGAGGCGAACATCCTGCGCAATCCCGGGCGGTCCGGCTTTCTTCCGGAGGAACTGGAAAAAGGAGTGGAGTCGGTTTCGTCACTGGAGGGTCTCGATATCCGCGGACTCCTGGTCATGGGGCCTATCCCCGATCCTTCCGACCGTCAGGACCGGACGCGTAAGGTATTCGAAGAAGCAAGGGAATGGTGGATCCGACTCCAGGAACATTGGCCCTTTCTCGTGGAGCTTTCGATGGGCATGTCCGAGGATTTCGAGGAGGGGATCCGCTGCGGAGCTACGGAGGTGAGGATCGGGCGCCTTCTTTTCGAGGAAGGGATTGTGTGAGCGATACGCGGAAGTCGGGCAAGAAAAATCAGAAAAACGGACATCTTTCGAAAACATTTGCCGAGGGAGACTCTCCCGGGTCCGTTTGGGTTGTCGGAGGGGGGCAGATGGGTGGCGTCATCGCCCGTCATCTGGTGAGCAATCGTGCAGGTGTCCGACCGTCCCTTGCGGTCGCCGATCCCAGTCCGGAGGTCCTGAAGCTCCTGAAGGCGGAGGGGATCGAAGGAGAGCCCTCTCTTCCTGCGCTGATGAAAAAGGGAAGGAGTCCCGACCTGATCGTCCTCTGCGTCAAGCCGGGCATCTTTCTGAAATCCGAGTCGGAGGTGTCGGAAGCATTGGCGGCCATGCCTGCGGGCGTTCTTGCGGTCTCCGTCATGGCTGGCGTCCCGCTCTCCCATCTTCGCGGGAGGGCCCCGAACCTCCGCTGGGTGCGCTCCATGACCAATCTCGCCCTTTCTGCCGGCAAGGGCATGACCCTTCTGGCCGCCTCCCAGGAGGTGACACACTCCGAGCAGACTCTTATTTACAGCCTTTTTTCAGGGATGGGGCGGGCCCTCTGGATCCCGGAGGATTCTTTCGATGCGGCGACTGCCATCGCCGGTTCGGGGCCCGGCCTGCTGGCTCTCGTCGCCGAGGCCCTGGCTGATGGAGGCGTCCGGGAAGGGTTGTCCCGGGAGACTGCAACCCTGCTGGCCTCCTGGGCCCTTCTGGGTACGGGAGCCCTGCTGGTCGAAAAGGGACACCTTCCGGAGCTCCTGAAGGCGAAGGTTGCATCTCCGTCCGGGACAACGATCGAAGGATTGGCGGCCCTCGAGCGTCAGGGGGTTCGGGGGGCCATGATAGAAGCGGTGCGGGCCATGGCGGTCCGTTCCCGGGAGTTGTCCCGCAACGTTTAGCCTGCATCGAGGGAGGATCTCATCAGACTCTTCACGACAATACTGAATCTGTTCACCTGGATCATCATCATACGCGCACTCCTCTCCTGGGTGCGTCCCGATCCGCACAATCCGATCATCCGGTTTATGGATTATGTCACCGAGCCGTTTCTGGCTCCGATACGGAAGCTCGTTCCGCCCGAAAAGATGGGCGGTCTCGACCTGTCCCCTTTCATTCTGATTCTGATCATTCAGGGGATCGAACGGTTCGTTTATTGAACCAAGACATGAAAGTTCCGTGTCACAGAGAGAAAAGGAGGGTTCATGCTCGATCACACAAAGCTCAACGACCTCCGGGCTCGTGAATTTGGGAAAAGTTTGCGCGGGTACACTCCGGGCGAGGTAGACGAATTCATCGAGAAGCTCCTGTTCGAGGCGGGTCAGCTTGTCGATGCTGTGGGAGCCCTCACCCAGCAGATTCGGGAACTGCAGGACGACAGGGAGGAGATCAAAAAACGTGAGGAACAGCTGTCTGCGACGCTCGTGGCGGCCCAGGCGACGGCCGAAGAATGGAAGGGACTTGCCAAAAAGGAGGGAGAGCAGATTGTCCGGGAGGCGCATTTGAAGGCGGAGGAGATCCTGCAGCGCGCCCATCGGGAGTCCGAGGAGCTTCATCAGCAGACCAGGGAAAAGTCCCGTTCTGAAGAGGAAGGCCGGGCGCGTCTCCGGCATGAAACGGAAATGACCGTATCCCGCCTGAGGGGGGAGCTGGCATCCTTCGGGGAAGCCCTCACCCGCTGGGAGAATACCGCGTCGGACATGGGCGGAAGCACCAATGAAACCCCCAAAGAAATCCGCTTCTGATCGCTCCCCCAATCAAAAAGCTTCCCGACAAATCTGGCGATTCGAGATCAATGTCAAGCCTGGCCAGGCAAGACCCTGCTTCAGGCGGGAAGAGAGGGGATGGATTCTCGGAGTCCGCGAACCGGCCAGGGACGGACTTGCGAACCGGGGCGTCGCCAGGGTCTTGGCGGATTATCTTGGAGTGTCCGTCTCCTCCGTCTCGATCGTTCGGGGAGAGGGAAGCCGGATCAAACTGATCGAGGTGTCCGGACTCGATCCGGACGAGGGTTGCAGGAGACTTGAGAGGGCGGTGACAGGTCCAATCCCTTGAGGTTTCGCCGTCTCCTCGGGTTCACACGTGGTCCGGCCTCACCATGCTCAGTCGAAGGTGACGGTCTCGTTTCGAATTTCGTGGCCGTCATCGATGCGCATCTCGATGGTGATGGAGTAAACGGGAGAGCCGCCGAGCCAGAAGGCCCGCGATGTCTCCTCCTTCGGGGCCAGAGGTTCAAACATCATATAGGCCGGAGGAAGTTTAAGCGGCACCTCCGATCCGTTGCCGATTTTGTAATGGGCTCCCAGCATCTGGAGTTTGATGGGATTTCCCTCGAGCGTGTATTTCATGTAGGCGACCGAGGGGGAGAGGAGCATGGACATGTTGAGCCGCCAACCCTCACCCTGGATGCTCTTGAAGGTCGTTCGGGTGCTGATGCTCCGTTGGGAGACGATCTTGTGGGGTTTTCCCAGAGGCCCGGCCTTGAAGCCGATGATCGAACCTCCGATGCCTGCCACAAGCAGAAGTCCGATGACGATGTAGATGGCGATGGTGACAGGACTGAACCCCTGCTCTTCCTTGGGGCGTGACGGACTGTAGAGCTCTTCGTATTCGGTGGGTGGTGGAGAGGTGGGAGAAGGTTCCTGCGGGGATGGATTGTCTGGTGTCGGTTTTCTGGGACCACTTTCCGGCCCTGCGCCTTGTCGCGATGCGGTCATGGACAAAAACTCCTCGGGTCTCCCTCGTCTTGCCGAATCCTGCGGCAGGTACGCTCAAACATATCGTTTAATTTTACTTCATGACCCTGGCTTGGGGCAAGGTTCTCCTGGGAGCCTCCAGCAATTCAGGATTTAAAATTTGATTCTGCTGCATTAACTTATTGTTATAATAAAGAATAGACGAACACGACGAGTATTTTCAGGCGTTCTGGGGCTATGGAGACCTTTCGGGCTCCCAGCCCCTCCCCGAATGCCCTTCTCAGCCAGGCCCAAGGTTTTGTCGTCCGGGTTGAGTCGGCCTTCCGGGCTTTTCCTGTCGGCCGGAAGCCCGGGAACAATACGAAGGACTCCATGTGCGCCGCCTGTATGGCCTTTTCCGTTTTCTTCCCCTCCCCAACTAGCCCTTGTCCGGATCCGGGGAAGCCAGATGACCGAAAGAAAGGCCTCTTCCAGCTCCCGTAGATCCGAGAGCGTCCACCACTCGCGAATAAAGAAGGCTTGTTTGTTTTATAGACTCTCTATCGCGGACCGAGGAAAAAGGCACCACGTCGAGGCCCTCAATGATCTGCCCCCCTCCGTGCTCAGTCCCCGGGTGGCATGAGATTCAGGGACTGTTAAAAAACGGACCGAAATGCGGCGGGGGTCAGAAATGGAGGGGCATCTGGGGAACGCCCGACGGCATGGAAGGCCTCATCATTCCCCCCATTCCAGGGAAGGAGCGGCAGTGGGCCGGAGGCACGAAAAGGGACGGGTCGGGTCTATGCGGATCGATGTTCTTGTAAAGAATTGTTATGGGGGGATGTCCCGCCACCATCACGATCTCCTTGAGAGGCGCCCCGTCCAGATCGCTGGCGGACCAGATTTTTATCCTCCCGGTTTTGCCGTCGGGAAGTCTCGTGGTTGCGAGGGTGATCTCGGCTGGATGGCCGTCGAGCCGGGTGGAGCCGAGATGCCGGATCGTGACGTCGGGCGACTTCTGAAGACCCTTGTATTGGCTCAAATTGGCAGGATCCAGTTTCTGATGCATGCACATATGATGGCTGGGCATGATCATGTACATGTTCCCAGAGTCGATCAGGAGAATGTTGATCATTCGGGGCCTGGACGAAGATCCGTTTATCGGTTCGGTGCGGACCTTCTTTCCATCGACGTAAACCTTTTCTTTCATCGTCCGGCCGTTATCGAGAACTATAATCTGGGTCGCGGAGAATCGGGGAGATCCTCCCGCCACGGAAAAAGCCGCTTCCGGAAAAGAGAGCGTGCCCGCCACAAAAACGGATCCTGCCAAGATTAAAGAAAGAATTCCCAGCCTCATCATGATCCCCTTCCCGAATGATTTCTTGCGCATTTCAATCGACCGTCTTGACGATATCATGGAATTGTCGTCCGTCAAGAAACCTGGAAGGATGCGTTTATCCCCCCTCCGATGGCACTCCGGCAAAGCAATTCATATATGGTCCCCCTTCCCGTTGCAAGAGGGTGATGCCCATCATATGAATTGCTGGGGGAGCCTCGCGAAGCGGGAAAATCCCAGTCTAGCTGATTCTGACATCGGACCAACGGCTGATCCCTTCGGGACAGGCCTCCCGGTCGATCCAGAACTCGGAGAGATGCATCCTCATCCCCGACTCTCGTAGGACCCACTGGGTGGGGAGATCGCCTTCGGGGTCGAGAACCCTCGCAAGGATGTCGTGCTTTTCCCTTCCGGTCACTAGAAAGATTCTCGTTCCTGCTTCTGCCAGAGTCCGGTAGGACATGGTGATTCGGGCAACTCGCCCGGGGCTTTCGGGTACAGCAAGGATCAAGCGATGGCGGTCGTCTTCCGGAGAGCTTCCCGGAAAGAGGCTGGCCGTGTGTCCGTCGGGCCCCACCCCGAGGAGTGCGATATCGAGCGCCGGCGGGTGGGGGAGGGGGTTGCCGAGGGTCTCCGAGAGAAGCTTTTCGTACCTCAGGGCTTCCCGGTCATTGTGGGGGGACTCCCCATGAATCCTGTAAACGGTTTTTCCAGGAATTGATCCCGGAGAGAAAAAATTTTCCTGGGCCATCCTGAAGTTGCTCTGGTCGCTCTCCGGAGACACGCATCGTTCGTCGGAGAAAAACCAGTGGATCCTGGACTTCTTCTCATCGGGCCAAGAGGCGATTTTCCTGGCCACTGCCTTCAAAAACGGTATCGGGGTGCTGCCTCCCGAAAGACCGATCGACGCGACGCGCTTCTTTTCAAGAAGGGTCGAGATCCTGTGCAGAAAATTGTCCGATCCCTTCTCCGCCCATTCGGAAATGGAAGGGTAAACGCAAACGACAACGGGCGGGGGGCCCTCTTCAAGATCCATGAGGCGGGTCATCTCGCAACTCCTTGGTTTTGGGTTCCCGTAACTCTTCGCATGGCCAGCTGCCAGGATCCCCTGAGACCTGTTTCAGGATTGTCGACAATGTAGACGGGCATCTCGGATAGAATTTTCCGGTATCTTCCCTTGTTCGTGAAGTGATCCATGAAGGAGGATCGCATGAGGTAAAATTGAATTTTTCCCGGAATTCCGCCGGCCAGATAGACGCCACCGGTGGCGAGCGACTTGAGTGCCAGATTCCCGGCTTCCTGCCCCAGGAATCGGCAAAAATTTTCGAGGATCATGGTGCAGAGAGGGTCATGTCGCGAAAGGGCGGCGTGGGTGAGGGCCGCAGGAATTTCATCCTCCGTGAGGGCGGGGTCCAATGGAAGACCTTCTGCGGACAGACCCTGGGTGTGAAAATGGTAGAGATTGGCGAGTCCCTGGCCGGAGACCACCCGTTCGACGCTGGCGTGACCGAACCGGGACCAGAGATAAGTGAGCAGGGGAATGTCGGCGGGGGACTCGGGGGCCCAGTCCGAATGGCCTCCTTCCGTCGGGATGACGACGGGCCCTTGTTCTCCCGGGACCAGAACAGACTCTCCGAGACCGGTCCCGGGGGCGACGATAATCCGGGTTCCCAGGGGATCCGGATGGCCTTCGTTGATGACGGGGATCTCTTTTGGATCGAGGCATGTTGTTCCCCACGCCATGGCGACAAGGTCGTTGACAAGCAAAACATTCCCGACGGACAACCCGAGAAGGACTCCCAGCGTTTCCGTTTCGACGATCCAGGGCAGATTGGTCGTCTGGCAGCGGCCTTTCACGACTGGACCGGCGATACCAAAGGCTGCCCCCGCGATAGAGAAGCTTTCGGAATAGCCGGACCGGGCATCCTCGAGGAAGGATTCAAGGACCTTTTCAAGAGAGTCGAAGTGACGGGAGGGGTATTCTTTTTTGAAAAAGGTCGGGGGAACCTGATTCCGGTCCCCTTTTCCCGGGGCTGCGGGGAAAAGCCCGAGCAGGGTTTTGGTCCCGCCGATATCACCGGCAAGGATCGACGGGTGAAGATTGGTGCTGATCTTGGAATCAATGGGGGAAGGGTTTTCCACAACACGTCCTTTCTCCCGACTCCGTTCGAAGTCCGGGGGCTCTTTGATCATTCGGATGGGGACAGTGTGTCTGGATGCCGATTTCCTTGACAGAAACTGAACCGGATCATTATGATCATAAAATGTTGCGGCAATCTTGTCATCTCTCTCCTCTCTGTCCGCAACCATATGGATTCTTTGCCTTGCTCCCATCTGAATGAAAGGCACCACTCCCATGGCTATCCCTCTTCAGCAGGCCCTGAAAGTCGGGGCATATGTAATGCAGAAAAAATGGAAAAAAGAAGAAAAGTTTCCCCTTGTCCTGATGCTCGAACCCCTTTTCAGGTGCAACCTTGAATGCGCCGGATGCGGAAAGATCCAGTATCCCGAGGAAATTCTCCGAAAGAGACTGTCTCCCGAGGAATGTTTTCATGCCGTCGAGGAGTGCGGGGCACCGGTGGTCACGATTGCAGGGGGAGAGCCCCTCATTCATCCAGAGATTTCCGAAATCGTCGAGGGGATGATTGAACGCAAGAAGTTCGTCTATCTCTGTTCCAACGGAATTCTCCTCGAAAAATACATGGACCGCTTTTCTCCCTCGCCTTACCTGACCTTCAGCATTCATCTCGACGGGCTTCGGGAAACCCATGACCGCCTCGTCTGCCGCGAAGGAGTCTTCGACACGGCCGTCCGGGCGATCCGGTCTGCGACAAGTCGGGGTTTCAGGGTGACCACGAACACGACGGTCTTCGAAGGGGAAGATCCAGGCGAGATCCGGAATTTCTTTGATTTTGTGAAGGAGCTGGGTGTGAACGGGATGATGATTTCTCCCGGATACTCCTATGACTGGGCTCCCGACCAAGAACATTTCCTCAATAAGGACCGGACCCGGAATCTGTTCAGGATGATTCTTGCCGACCGTGCCGGCAAGGGGTGGAATTTCAACCACAGCCCCTTTTATCTCGACTTCCTCGAGGGACAGAGGGACTACGACTGCACCCCATGGGGCAGTCCCAACTATTCCGTCCTCGGATGGCAGCGTCCCTGCTATTTGTTGAATGAGGGGTATGCCGCTTCTTACAGGGAACTCATAGAAGAGACAGACTGGAGCAAGTACGGCCCGGCCTCCGGACATGAAAAATGCCGGGACTGCATGGTGCATTGTGGTTTCGAGCCTTCTGCTGTCGGAGACGCCACATCCTCACTCAAAAACACCCTTCGCTCCCTTTCGAGCCTCCTTCCCGCCGGCTGAACGCGGAACGGAAGGATTTCGGATGTCAACGTATGTCGTGGGGGATCTGCACGGACAGATCTCCCTTCTTCTCACGCTCCTCGACCAAGTTTCATTCGATAAGGAACGGGATCGTCTGATTGCTGTGGGAGATGTGCTCGACCGGGGGAGCCGGGTGGGCGATCTTCTTCTTTTTTTGCATGAGGCATCAAAGGCAGGGTGGTTTCAATCTGTCAAGGGAAACCACGAAGAGTCCTTCCTCCGTTTTCGTTCCGGAGAATGGATCTCTTGGTATACCACTCCGGCTTTTGGAGGGGGGGCCACACTCTCCTGCTTTGCCGACCTCGGGGAAAATCAGGCCAAGGTGATTGAGGAATGGATTTCCTCCTGGCCTCTCGTCTGGTCGGACGAAAAAACGATTGTCGTACATGGAAGCCTTCCGCCTGTCCCCGGAACAAGCCTGGGCGATCGCGATCTTTGCGAAACCAGAATGTCCGGGGAGGAGGGAGGTCATGAATGTCTGGAGCTTCGCCCCCCGAATCTTTACCCGTCCTGGGACGGCAGACTTGTTGTTTCAGGGCATACTATTGTCCGCAAGGCCGGATTTTGGAGAGACGGGATCGTGATGGTCGATACGGGGGCTTACCGGACCGGTATTCTATCCGCTTTTTGTCTCGAAACCGGCCAGTTTCACAGGGCATCCGGCATCCCCGAGTAACAAGCGGAGGAGGTCAGGATTGTGGAGATGTGGCCAGAATTTTTCGCGCGACGTCGATTCCCGATGTGAAGCTTTGGGAGACGGAGACTCCGGACAAATAGGATCCTGCCAGATGAATGCCCTCAGGAAGGGTTTCCTTGAGCCTTTCGATGCGATTCCGATGGCCCAGTGTGTATTGGGGGATGGCTCCCTCCCACCGCTGAATGCGAAGAAAATCCGGCCGCCCCTTCGATCCCAAAATCGTCTCCACTTCTTTTTCGACAATTTCGATCAGGTCTTCATCAAAGGCGAAGGCCAGTTTCGGATTTGGCATCCCCCCTACGAATACCGTCAGAAGAACCTGACCTTCCGGCGCCCTTCCGGGAAAGAGCGAGGAAGAAAAAAGAATGCCCAGGATCTTTCTTCTTTCCTTCGTCGGGACAAGCAATCCGAACCCGTCCAGAGGATGGGAGATGCTTTTCCGGGAAAATCCCATGGAGACCACTGCGATCGGGGCATAGGGGATTTCAGACAATGGTCCGCCGGATTCGGGGCTGATCTCCTGCAGAAGCTCCGAGGCCTGGTTTGCGCTTCCCGCAAGAACGACATGGCGCGAATGGAGGTAGTATGTTTCTTCGTCAAAGAGAAGCGCTGTCCTGAATCCGTTCGAGTTGCGGGTGCATCCGATGACTTCGGCATTGGTTCCCGCATCGGTGCCGAGAAATTCAGCGAGGGCTTTTGGAAGGCAGCCCATCCCTTCGGTAAAGGAAAAAATGGATCGGGTCAAGGGGGAGGAGGGGGGCTTCGGCCCCCACTGCATTGCCAGGGCTCCACGGATGATCGATCCGTAGCGATCTTCCAGGGCGGTCAGTCGTGGAAAGGTATCTCCCATGGACAGAATCTCTGGGCTGGACGCATAGACCCCCTTCACGAACGGGTCGATGATCCAATCGAGAAACTCAGATCCGAAGCGCCGGGACACAAATTGGGCGACGGTCTCTTCTGTGGGGTCTTCGAGTTCGTCAGGCTCATAGGGCGGGATGAAAGGCTCCTTGAACACCCTGAGTTTTCCGCCCAGTGACAGGGCTGGGGTCGTGACCCCTTCCAGAATCGATGTCGGCAGCGGGATGGGCTTCCCTCTCTTGAGAATGAACCGTCTCTTTCCGGTCAGACCCGCCTGCACGACCTTTTTTTCAAGTCCGAGTTTTTCGATGTAGCCGAGCAGTGGATCCTCGGGGCGCATAAAAAGGCTGTTGGGACCCGTCTCGATGAGATAGCCGCTTTCCGAAAGGGTCCGGATGACCCCACCGAGGTGGTCGTTCCTTTCGACGAGGCGGACGGATCGGCCGCGTTCTTTGAGATGGACCGCGCAGGCCAGTCCCGCGATTCCCCCTCCTACGATAAGAGTTTCTATATCGTTTTGCGACACTCTTTTCTCCGTCCGGATCTTGCGGTGATTATCATGGATAATTGTTCGGGCGGGATAACTTTATCCACTTGGAGGCGAGAGGTCAATATTGTGCGTGGCTCGCAAGGACGATATTGTCTCGCCGTCCATGCCCCTCCGCCTTGATAGCCCCGTTTTGCGCGCTCTCCTCTTGGGCAACCCAGGAGGTCTGGCTCTCCACTCTTTTTTTGGGAACGACAATCCATTACAATAAAAAGAATGTGAATCGGACAGGTCGCATTCTGTCGCGCCGGGTTCGGTGGATGGTTTTATCCTTAATAATTTTTCAGGAAGGAAAAATTGCTGATGGATGTCCAGATAGAGCCCCTTGAGGGGGCGCAGCGCAAATTTCGGGTCGTCTTCTCCGACGAGGACGTGAGGGCGAAGGTGGATAAGGAAATTCGCTCCACTGTCAAGACGTTGAAAGTTCCTGGCTACAGGGTTGGTCATGTCCCTGTGTCCTATGTTCGATCCCGCCCCCCCTTTCTGGCGTCGATCCATGAATCGGTCACGGATTCCTTGCGTCAGGCCGCGATTGATGCCTTGGTTAACCAGGAGTCGGGAACCGTTGTCTTCCTTGATCCGGAACCTTTCTCCGTTTCCGGTGAGCATGAAAAGGCCGGAATCACCGTTTCCGGAACCCTTGAGTGCTTCGCTCTCCCGGATGAGTTTGTGTGCGAAGGAATCTCCCTGTCTCCCGAATCGGCTCCGACAGTGATCCAGTCGGAGATTCAGGAGGAAACAGCGTCCTTGTCGAAACGTGCGGGGACTCAGTTTCGGAAAGACCTTCCCGAGGATGCCCCGATCGAAGAGGGGGATCTGGTTTCTTTTTCTTTTTCCTTCACCCATCCCGACACGGGGCTTCCTTACGAGAACAGGCAGACAATCAATGTGGGGGATCCCTCCCACCCGGAGGCACTGACCCGATCCCTGATCGGACGCAAGGTCGGGGAAGCCTTCTCGGAGCGGCTTCCGTTCAATATTCCAGGCGCGAAAAAAAGTGAGAAGGCTCGGGTGGAAACCCTTGATGCCCAGATAAAGATCGAGAGCCTTAAGCGGATTGAGCCCGCCACCCCTGAGGAGCTTTTGAAGGCCTTGACCGCTGGTCAGGAGAGTCAGTCCTCTTCGGAATCACTCGAGGGACTGGTCGAAAGAAGAATTCTCGAGCGTAAGGTTTCGGAAGTGCTGACCAGGAAGCTTGAGGAGCTGGTGCTTGAGGTCCTGTCGCGAAACGCGATCGCCGTTCCGGAGCGCAGGATCGATCTTGAGGTTGAACGAATGGTCTCTGCTGGAATGGCCGCGAACGATGTCGACAGGGAGCAGGTCCGCCGGGATACCCTCTGGTGGTTCATTCTCGACGCCCTTTCAAAGAAACTGAATGTTCAGCCGGCCATGGGACGCGTTGAGCAGGAATATCTGGCTCTCGTACGCCAGAGCGGAAACCCAGGGAATGACGAGGTCAGGCGCAGGGAATTTGTCGAGCAGGCATTTCTCTCCGCCCGCCGAAGACTGACGGAGGAAAATGTTCTCAAAAAGTCGACATTTTCCGGATGGGAGGATTTTTTTGGTTCAGAGGGACTTCTCGCGAAGCTCGGATGGAATGATTTCGGAGTTCTTCCTGACCCCCATGACCACGCGTCCCATGCGAATCACGACCACAAAGGGCATGACCATCACCACGATCACGATCATGACCACGACCATTGAACGTAAGATGGCCATGAATGGATAAGAATCCCGATTCCAGACCTACAAAAAAAAGGAATGACGCTCATGCTGATACCGATGGTTGTCGAACAGACGAACAGGGGAGAGAGAGCCTACGATATCTACTCCCGGCTTCTCAAGGACAGGATCATCATTCTCGGGACGGCCATCGATGATAATGTGGCCAATCTGGTAATTGCGCAGATGCTATTTCTCGAATCGGAAGATTCTTCTAAAGATATCAATCTCTACATCAATTCTCCGGGTGGAATCGTTACGGCCGGTCTTGCGATCTATGATACGATTAAATTCATCAAGCCGGATGTGTCGACCATCTGCATCGGTCAGGCTGCCAGCATGGGGGCCTTCCTCCTTTCGGCCGGGACGAAGGGAAAAAGATTTGCCCTCCCCAATGCACGGATCATGATCCATCAACCGATGGGGGGATTCCAGGGCCAGGCCACCGATATCGAGATTCATGCACGTGAAATTCTGAAGCTCAAGGCGGATCTCAACAGGATGCTCGCCGAACATTGTGGCCAGCCCATCGAGAAGATCGCCGTAGATACGGACCGTGATTACTTCATGTCTTCCCAGGAAGGTAAGGACTACGGTCTGATCGATTCCGTCATCTCCACCCATCGTCCGGACCAGAAGACAGGGTCAGTCTAATCGGGAATCTTATGTCAGTGAGGATGCTATGGCAGGCAAGGATCGCAAGGATAAAAACAATGTCGGTGATGGCGGAGTCGCATGCTCCTTCTGCGGAAAGAGCCGAGAGGATGTGCGACGCCTGATTTCCGGGCCGGGTGTCTATATCTGCGATGAGTGCATCGAGCAGTGTTCGGCGATCATTTCGGAGTCCTGGGAGGAAGAACAGGAAAAATCATCCGCCCCCAATCTCATGAAGCCAGCCGAAATCAAGAAGGCCCTCGATCAGTACATCATCGGTCAAAGCAGGGCCAAGAAAATCCTCTCGGTCGCTGTCTACAACCATTACAAGAGGGCCCGGGCCAACAAAATCGCTGAAGATGTCGAGCTTCAGAAGGGAAACATCATCATGCTGGGACCGACGGGGACCGGGAAGACCCTTCTCGCCCAGACCCTGGCCCGCATTCTCGATGTGCCGTTCGCGATCGCCGACGCCACAACCCTGACAGAAGCGGGATATGTTGGAGAGGATGTCGAGAATATCATCCTGAAGCTTCTCCAGTCGGCCGACTACGATGTGGAGAAGGCTGAATGGGGAATCATCTATATCGACGAGATCGACAAGATAAGTCGCAAATCCGAGAATCCGTCCATTACAAGGGATGTCTCGGGGGAAGGGGTGCAGCAGGCGCTTCTCAAGCTTGTGGAGGGAACGGTGGCGAATGTTCCTCCCCAGGGGGGGCGTAAGCACCCTCACCAGGAATTCATTCAGGTCGATACGACGAATATACTCTTTATCTGCGGGGGAGCTTTCGTCGGGCTCGATTCGATCATTTCCCAGCGCCTCGCGAGAAAAACCATGGGGTTCGGGGCCGAAACATCTCCCTCTCAGGATCGGACACTCTCAGGAAAGCTGTTGATGGAGGCTCGTCCTGACGACCTTCTGAAATATGGGATCATTCCTGAGTTCATCGGTCGTTTTCCGGTGATGGCGATCCTGGAAGACCTCGACGAATCTGCCTTTCTTCAGATCCTGACCGAACCAAAGAACGCCCTCGTGAAACAGTTTGAAAAACTGTTTGCCATCGAAAAAGTCAAGCTGCGATTCACGGAGGGAGCCCTCAAGGCTGTCGCACACAAGGCCTTTACCCAGAAAACGGGGGCCAGGGGCCTTCGCGCGATCCTCGAAGAGGTCATGCTCGATCTGATGTACGAGATTCCCTCTCTTCAGAACCTTTCGGAAGTCATCATCTCGGAGGCCACGATCAACGAGCGCGAGGCCCCGACCCTCATCTGGGGAGACAAGAAAAAGGATGTGGCCGGACCGGAGGACAATCGCGGATCCCTTTCCGCCTGATCGAGGCCTCGGGAAAAGTCAAGGCTTTGATTCGCTACTCGGGGCATGAGAGGAAGGGCGCGTGAGGGTAAACCGGATATCTGAAAAAGGCTGAGCATTCAGGTTCATGTGGGCAAGTTTGACCACAAAGGAATTCGGGCTCTGCACGAACCTTGGAAACAAAAGGATTCCCTTGCGTTCATATCCCGGAAAAAGCCTGGCCGGGGGAATGTAGGTCATCCGGATCAGTTTGCGGGCTATCCGGATCGGCTTGGCCGATCCCAGGAATCCATTTGAAACACCATCCTGGGCCTCGTCCACGCTGAGGGCTCTTTCGACCTGTTTCGGCCCCCTTTCAAGAAAAAAGTTCATCGGATCAAAGTCAAGATATCCTGACCCGTTGTTTTTGATGGTGACAAGAAAAGCGTTGAACTCCGCATTCAGAAGCGAGTTGTAATACGGGGATTCCTTCGGAATGTAGGAAAGGGTGAAGGTGATGCCGTCGATGGTTTGCGCCGGGGGGATGACGGCATAGTTGGTGTCGACGAGGTGGAACCCCTTGAGATAGAAAAGGCTGGTGGCAATTCTGTTTCCGATGGATACAAAAATGATGACAAGGATCGCAACGATCAGGACGAGGGTATAATTGATCTTGGGCTTCAACAGACCAATCCTTTCTTTTAGATTAACGTGAACAATTTCATCAGGCGACGGGGTTCAGGACCCCTGATTTTGATCGTCCTCGTTTCGCTTTCCATCCTGTCCGGATGTGCCCAATCCGGTGGCCCTCATCAATTCCGCTCCCAGCAGGGACTTCTCGCACCATTGGAAGACCCAGACGCTCTCGTTTCCGATCCTGCATCTCTCTCCCTCTATCTCGGGGACCTTTTTAATTCTAAGGGAGAGGCGGGGACAGTCCTTTTCGGCCACCGGCTTGCTGCGAAGCTCCGTGGTGTGGAAGGAGAACAGGTTGCAGCAGTCTGCCGATCCATTCCCTGCTATGCAGATGCAGCCCGCAAGCTTCATTATAAATTTATCCTTGCCGCCACAATTCGCAAGGATGATACGAAGGGTCGCTCCGAGGGAGTTCTGACCCTCACCCGATGGTCTGTCGATCCGTTATTTCCGGAGATGACTGTTCCCGTTTCCTTTTCCATGAAAGGACCAGGTCCTTTCATGGAAAAACTTGTCGAACGGGGGGTCTCCCGGATGATGCGCCGGGTCGAGGCCATTTCCAGCCGAAAGAGTCTTGTGGGTCCCAAAGGAGCCGCGAAAGAAATACGGACGCTTGTGGACGAAGGAAAAATAGACCTCGCCCTCCGTCGCGGGGAGACCATTTTCAAAAACGGGTCGGGCTCTCCCCGTTCTTCTGCATTCTATTCGACATTGTACCGTCTCGAAATGAGCGCTGGCAAACCTGAAATGGCCAGCAGTGTGGGAATAGAGGCGATCCGGATACGACGGGCCTCGTCTGAACTGTTGCTGGAAATGGCCAGAAATGCGAGAGATGCAGGAGATATGAACAAGGAAAGGAATCTCTTGTACGAAGGGCTCTCCCAATACCCGGAGGACCATTTTTTCTGGAGAGAACTCGTAGATGATTACATCGACAAGGATGAATTCTTGCAGGCCCTGAAAATCATAAATATTTTCAGCAAAAGGAATCATGCCTCTCTGCAGCACCCTTTTTTTCGCGGAGAGGTCTATGCTTGCCTAGCGGGTCTGGGCCGTGGTGACGAAGCCGACATCTGGTACCGACGCTTTATCTGGAAACACAAAATCGGAGAAGCCATACCAAAGCCTTACCTGGCCCATGCCATGGTCATGCGAGAATTGCAAAAGGGTAAATGGAAAAAGGCAGAAAAGAAGGCCCGGGATTTTATTGCAATGGGGGTCCGTTCCAGGAAGCTGTATACGGACTGGATAACGGCGATGGGCGCCGACAACAATCCCATCGGGGAAGCCCATGCGGCCAGACTTGCCATTTCGGCGGGGTTCAGCTCCCGCTGGATCCGCGATCAGCTTGCCTATCTCGAGCAAAAGGGGTACTGATATCCATTGACGATTCCGAATATCCTTTCTGTTTTGCGGATACTCCTGGCTCCCGTCTTTTTTGGACTAGTCGCCTACAAAAATATGACGTGGGCCTTCTGGGTTTTTTTTGTGGGTGGATTGACGGACAGTCTGGACGGACTTCTGGCCCGTCTGCTGAATCAAAGATCCACACTAGGAAAAACTCTGGACCCTGTGGCAGACAAGGTCTTTCTCTCCTCCGCGGCACTCTCCCTCGGATGGTACGGCATCATACCGCGCTGGGTCGTCATTGTTTTTGTGACCAGGGATGTTCTTCTGGTATCTGGCGTTGTTCTTTTGAAACTCGTCGACAGTCCGATTCCCGTGGAGCCCCATGCCCTTGGAAAGACAACGACGGGATTCCAGATTTTTTACCTCGGGTTTGTTGTCATGAACATTTCAGGTGTTCACTTCAGTGCATTCATTCCTGCCTTGCAGGTGGGATCTGTGGCCTTTTCATTCCTGTCTGGGGGATATTACATTTTTCGCGGACTCTCCTGGGTCCAGAAGGAAAAAAATGGAAGCAATCGAAGTACATGATCCTTCGGCCGGAGAAAAAAACGCTCCCGGTCTACTGGTCAAGGAAGTCATTCCGGACAGTCCTGCTTCGGATGCAGGGATTGTTCCGGGAGACCGGTTGATAGCCATCAATGGGTTTGTTCTCCGGGATCTGATCGACCTTGAATTTTGCCAGTCCGACTCCGAGACTCTCGTCAAGTATAAAAACGGAGACGAAATCCTTTTCGTCGATATCGAAAAGGATCCCGACATCTCTCTCGGAATCGTCGTCGATCCCCCTCCGATCCGCCGTTGCCCCAACGATTGCGAATTCTGTTTTGTAGACCAGATGCCGGATGGAGGACGCAAATCTCTGTACATTCGTGACGAGGATTATCGATACAGCTTCCTGTATGGAAACTTCATCACCCTTACGAATCTGACTGAAAAGGATTATCAGAGAATACTGGAGCAAAAGCTCTCCCCTCTGTACATCTCCGTTCATGCTACCGCGCTTGATGTTCGGCGGAAAATCCTCAAGAACGAAAAGGCTCCGGATATCCTTCCGCTTCTGAAGAGGCTTGCGGAGGGAGGCATCACCCTTCATACGCAAATTGTCCTGACTCCGGGAGTCAATGACATGGAGATTCTGGAGAGGACCTGGCGCGATCTGCTTGAACTTTATCCGGGGGTCGGATCCCTGGCCGTCGTTCCGGTCGGCCTGACCGCGCACCGGAAGGGTTTGCCGGATCTCCCGCTGATAGGGAAGGAATATGCCGCAAAGATGTTGAGAAACCTCGCCGCCATGCAAAAGGTTTCACTTGAGAAAACGGGGGATCCTTTTGTCTTTCCGGCGGATGAGTGGTTCGTTCTTTCTGAAAAATCTTTTCCGTCGCTGACACGCTACGGATCACTCCCCCAGCTTGGAAACGGGGTTGGCCTAGTGCCCCTCTTTCAGCGCCAGTGGAAAAAAGGAATGCGGTCCGTAAGGAGATCTCTTCCCGCAAAGCTTGTCCTCGCGACGGGGTTGGCCTTCTCCCCCTATCTTCAGGAATTGACAGATCTGTGGAGGCAGTCACATTTGGCGGAAAAGGATGATTTCATGGTTCTCCCGGTTTGCAACCGATATCTTGGTCTAACAGTGACGGTCGCTGGCCTCCTTTCATCTCGTGACATCATTGCCGCAGTCAAGGAAGCACGCTTGCCGGAGGGGGCCCTTCTTTGTATTCCGGACATCTGTCTCCGGGACGGCACGGAGATCCTGATCGATGACGGATCCCTGACGGAGATCGCCGCCGGCACCGGGGTTAAAACGGTTGCGGTTCCCTCTTCTGCCCGGGAATTCTGGCTCTGGATGAATGATGTGTCTGATGCGGCCCCGCTCAGGGAGGTTTCGGCCTGATGGCGACAAACACCCTCTATCTGAGAACTCCTGCGAAGATCAATCTCTCTCTCGTGGTGCTGGGCAGGCGTGAAGACGGGTATCACGAACTCCTGACAGAGATGGTCATGATCGATCTGTTTGATGAGCTCCTTCTCGAAAAAGTCTCTGATCCAGGAATTCATATTCGGCTTTCCGGACGTCCGGTCGATGGCGATCCAGAGAAAAATCTCGTCGTCCGGGCCTTGACTCTTCTGGTAGAGAGCGCGAAGAAAAAAAGGATGCATCTTTCCGGAGGATTTGCTGCGGATCTCACCAAAAACATTCCTGTCGGCGCGGGTCTGGGGGGAGGCTCTTCAAATGCGGCGATCGCCCTGTGGGGCGGGAACCGGCTGATGGGACACCCGCTCTCTCTAGACGAGATGAGGGAAATTGGGCGTGGTCTGGGGGCGGACGTTCCTTTTTTCCTGGGAGGACCACGGGCGATGGGGGTGGGACGGGGAGATATCCTGGTACCCCTTCCGCCGCCACAGCCATTTGCCGTTCTCCTCTGGAACCCTGAAATTCCTTTGCCGACACCTTCTGTCTACCGCGCTCTCGACCCGGCCGATCTGGAGTACAAGGAGACAGTCGAATTGACAGAAAAAGAGCGTTCTAATAGAATTGGTAGTCTTTTGAAATCCGGTGATTTGGTTAACACTCTGGAGAAGGCGGCCATCGGCCTTTGTCCTCAAATTGCTGATGGAATAGATTTTCTGGAGAAATTCCGCCCCGGAAATGTTCGGATGACCGGATCCGGGCCGACTGTTTTTGCCCGGTTCGATTCACGAGAGAAGGCGCTCGGAGTCGCCCGGGAAATGGGCGGGACACTCGGAGGATGGACCGGCGTTTTCGAAGGACTTCTGTCTCCTCCCGTACCCGGAGTCTGAGTCTCCAGGAATGCTTGAGTTCATTTATTTCGTCATTTTTTTCGGACTCCTTGGGGCGTCGACAAGCGGCAAGTCACGAGATTTTGGATCTCGCATTCCCAGGTTCGAATCCTGGCGCCCCAGCCAGTTCGCGTGATAAGGGCCGGCATGTTTGCCGGTGCGGAGGAGGTGTGACCTCCTTGCGAAAACTGAATGCTTCTTACTCAGGAGGATTGATACGGTCGTGAGGGAGATAAAGATATTTTCTGGGAACGCCAACATCTCGCTGGCCCAGGAAATTGTGTCTTACCTTAAGGTTTCTCTCGGGGCAGCTACCATCGGGGCGTTTTCCGACGGAGAAGTCCGTGTCAGGATCGAAGAGAATGTCCGGGGAAACGATGTTTTTCTGATCCAGTCGCTTTCGCATCCCGTCAATACGCATCTGATGGAGCTTCTCGTCATGATCGACGCGGTGAAAAGGGCCTCGGCTCAGCGGATTACCGCGGTTATTCCCTATTATGCCTATGCTCGCCAGGACAGGAAGGACCAACCGAGAGTTCCGATAACGGCCAAGCTTGTCGCCGATCTGATCACGACGGCGGGGGCCTCGCGAATCCTGACCTTGGACCTTCATACAGGTCAACTCCAGGGTTTTTTCAACATACCGGTGGACCATCTCCATGGAACCCCTGTCCTGATCGAGCCGCTTAAAAAAATATCCGGGCAAAATCTCGTCCTCCTGTCCCCGGATGCGGGAGGGGTCGAGAGAACGCGGGTCTTCGCCAAAAGGCTTCAGGCTCCCCTTGCCATTATCGACAAGAGGCGGGAAGGGCCGAATCAGTCCCAAGTCATGAACATCATCGGGGACGTTTCAGGAAAGACTGCGGTTATCCTCGATGACATGATCGATACGGCGGGTACGATTACGCAGGGGGCTCAGGCAGCGATGAATGCCGGGGCCAAAAGGGTTGTGGCTGTCGCGACCCATCCGGTCTTGTCAGGGATGGCCCTCGAGCGATTGAACAAGTCGGTGATCGATGAGGTGATTGTGACAAACTCCATTCCCATGGGTGGGAAGGACGAGGTATGCCGTAAGCTTCGCGTCTATTCGATCGCGCCTCTGCTAGGAGAGGCGATCCGAAGGATTCACGAAGACGATTCGGTCAGCTCATTGTTTATCTGAGATGTGGTGGGGTTTCTGGTAAAAACTCCCGACAGTATAAAAGGAGGTCGGTGTGGATCACAGCAGGTTGAAAGTGTCTCTCAGGGAGAAGAACGGAAAGGGTGTGGCGAGGTCGCTTCGACGGACCGGACATATCCCGGCGGTTGTTTACGGGGGAGGAAAATCCCGGGCTCTTTCGGCTTCCTTGAAGGATGTGGAGAGGGCCCTGCATACGCATGCAGGAAAAAATGCCTTGTTTGATCTTGAAATCCATGGGGGCCCGGAAGTTCGTACGGCATTGACGCTCGTCCGGGATATTCAGAGGGATCCGATTACCGGAACGATTCTCCACCTGGACTTTTTTGAGGTTTCAGAAAAGGCGAGAATCCGGAACAAGGTTCCTCTTGAAGTCATCGGCGAAGCGCCGGCTGGTGTCAAAAAAGGCGGGACTCTGGATTTCGTGATGCGGGAACTCCATGTCGAATGTCTCTCTTTTCAGATGCCGGACCATATCAAAGTGGACGTTTCGGGGCTCGATATCAATCAGACCCTTCATGTGAGGGACATCACACTTCCTCCTGGAGTAAAGGTCCTTGATGACGAAAATTCCGTGGCCGTGCATGTTATTCCGCCGAAGGCTGAGGCTTAAGCCAGTTGGTTTTTTCCACTCTGGCTTGACGGGGTAGTGGAGGTGGTTTCTTGCCTTTGGTGATCATAGGGCTTGGAAACCCTGGACCGGAGTATGCGGGAACTCGTCACAATGTCGGAAAGCGGCTGCTTGATTTTTTGTCTGAAAAATATGTCATCCCTCTGGACAAGAAACAGTCCGATTTTCAATTCGGAGAGGGATTGTGGCGAGAACGTCGCCTGCTGCTCGTCTTTCCGATGACCTTCATGAACTTGAGCGGGAAAGTGGTTCCATGGCTTCGGATGAAGGGGGCCGGAGATCCATCCCGATGGTTGTTGCTTCACGATGATCTTGACACCCCTTTCGGAATGGTCCGGTTTCGTGAAAAGGGGGGAGCCGGGGGCCAGCGTGGCGTCGAATCGCTTCTGCTCTCCGCCGCGTCGAAAGAGATCTCCCGGATCAAGGTCGGCATTGGAAGACCCCCATATGTGGGGGCGGATATCAGCGGGTATGTCCTATCCCCTTTTTCAAAAGAGGAAAAGGAGCGTCTCCCGTTTATGTTTGAGAATGCCTTGGAATTGACTGAAAAATGGCTGATGTCGAAAGACGGGAATTGATGAAGGGGTTTCTGTGGGGCTTTCCTGCGGCATAGTAGGGCTACCGAATGTCGGAAAGTCGACACTTTTCAACGCGTTGACTGCTGCTTCCGTCCCGGTCGCCAATTATCCTTTTTGTACGATAGACCCCCATTCGGGGATCGTGCCTGTACCTGACAAGAGGCTTGATCGTCTGGCGGAACTTTACAGCCCGAAAAAAGTGACGCCGGCCACAGTAGAATTCGTCGATATCGCCGGACTTGTCAAGGGGGCGAGCCAGGGAGAGGGCTTGGGCAACCAGTTTCTGGGGCATATTCGGTCCGTCGATCTCGTTGTGCATGTTCTTCGTGGTTTTCAGGATGGAGAGATCACTCATGTCCATGGTGAGATCGACCCGGTCTCGGACCTCGAAGTGATCGAAACGGAGCTTCTCCTTGCCGACTTGTCTTCGATGACGCTCCGATTGCCCAAGCTGGAAAAGCAGTGGAAGTCGGAAGGAAAGGATTCCGAGGCTCAGAGGGCTCTTTTTACGACGATCCTGAATGGCCTTGAGGAAGGGCATCCTGCGAGGGAGATGCCTTCGGAGCCGCTAATGGAAACCTTTCGACGGAATCTGGGACTTTTGACAGACAAGCCTGCCCTGTATGTTGCAAACGTTTCCGAAGAGGAATTCCAGCAGCCTTCGGAAAGGGTCAAAGTCCTTGAAAAGGCGATTTCCGCGAGGGGTGCCTCCCTGATCCCCATATGTGCAAAATGGGAGGCCGAAATTGCGGAACTGCCCGCCCAGGAACGCGCAGCCTTTCTGGAAGGACTCGGTCTGGAAAGATCAGGTCTGGACCGATTGGCCTTCGAGGGATACCGCTCTTTGGGACTGGTGACCTTCCTTACCGCCGGAGAGATGGAGGTTCGGGCCTGGCCAGTTCTGAAAGGAACCACCGCTCCCAGAGCCGCATCGGAAATCCATTCGGATATCGAGCGCGGGTTTATTCGGGCCGAGGTCATGAGGTATGAGGACCTTGATCGGCTCGGTTCTGAAAAAATCGTCAAAGAGAAGGGGCTTCTTCGCCTTGAAGGCAAGGAGTACATCATTCAGGACGGAGATGTGGTTTATTTCCGTTTTCATGTCTAGATCAATCGAGAGGTGAATTCCGATGAATTTTTATGAATGCGTCCTGTTGTTGAAGCCAACCCTTTCCGACGAGGAGTCCGCCTCGGTGGTCGGAAAGTTTGAAAAAATTGTCGGGGACAGAAACGGAACTGTTCATGCTACTCAGCGGCTCGGCAAGAAGAAGCTGGCTTATGAGTTGAAGAAGGAACGAAAAGCCGAATATGTTATTCTTTATATTGAGCTTCCCAACGCATCGGACGAGCTCGAACTTGAGCGCAACGCCCGTCTCGACGAAAGGGTTCTCAAGTCGATGATCCTCAAAAGAAAAAAACTCCTTGTTCCCCCCACCGAAGGACATGCCGAACATGCTGCCGGGGCGGAATCCCTATCCGAAGGTGCTGTGCAGGTTGAAGGAGCGGCAATTTGAGCAGTTACAACAAGGTCATTCTCATGGGAAATCTGACCAGGGATCCTGAAATGCGCGTCACCGGGGGAGGAATGTCCGTCGGCACCTTCACCCTCGCGATCAACAATCGCGTGAGGGGAAACGATGAAAAAGAAGATGTCAGCTTTATCGATTGTGTCGCCTTTGGGAAGCAGGCCGATTTTGCCAAGGAATACCTTGGCAAGGGAATGCCGATCCTTGTCGAAGGACGTCTTCAGCAAAACCGTTGGGAACAGGAAGGTCAGAAGCGTTCAAAGATCGAGGTCATCATCCAGACACTGACCTTTGTGGGACCGCCCAAGCGTTCTTCCGGCTCAGGACCCGATATGACCCACCGTCAGGATTCTTATCCGGATCCTGGCGCGGATCTGCTCATGGGGCAGGGAGAATCAGACATCCCCTTTTAATGTGATTATCGGGAAGAATTTCAACGGCAATAAGATCAAATGAAAGGACATAAGCGCATGGCAGGTCAGGCTCGCTCGTTCCAGAGAAAGAAAGTATGCCGGTTTTGCACAGAGAACCTCCTCATCGATTTCAAGGATCAGGTCACACTCCACTCCTACCTGACCGAGCGGGGAAAAATCCTTCCCCGAAGACTGACAGGCACCTGCTCCCATCATCAGAGGGCGGTTTCGAAAGCGATCAAACAGGCCAGAAATGTTGCATTTCTTGCCTTTGCCGAGGAAAGCTGACCTGAACACTCCATTTCCCGTCGGAGTTTTTCTGTCGACGGTGTCCTTTTCCACGGCGCTGTATCTGTCGCTGCTGGCCCTTCCCCGGGTCGGTATCCTTATCGCCATGTTTTCCGGTGTTCCTATTGTGCTGGCCCAAATCCAGTTCCCGGCCCAACTTCTGGGGACTGGCGCCATGATCACCTCAGGAGGCCTGATCTTTCTTCTGGGATCGCTTCTCCATAATCCCATGCCGGGCCTTCAGGTTCTGATCTATGTAGGATGGTGCGGCCTTCCGGCTCTCCTGACAGCAGAGCTGTTGCGCCGGCAGGTTCGTATCCTTCCAATGCTTTTTTCAACCACTTTCCAGATTCTTTTTTTTCTTGGGGGAATCGCCCTATTCTTATATATGAAAACCCATGGGCAAATCTGGACGGAAATCTCCCAGACCATTCACGGGGCGCTGGATGTCGTGATGAACGCTGCCATCAAGAATTCCCAGACATCGCTTACCCCCTCGGACCAGGCCCGGGTTCTGGGTCTTGAACCCCTCATTTACAGAGCATTCATCGCTCTTCTTCCCGGATTCTTTGCGAGCATCGCCCTCCTGACTGCGCTGGCCGTATGGGCCTCAACAGTCGGAATTCTTGAAAAAAGGAACCTTTCTGCTGGGTTTCCAGGAATCGATCGATGGGTTCTCCCCGATCCCGTTGTCTTTGCCCTGATCGCCTCCATGGCCCTTCTTCTGATTCCCTCTTTCGAGGTCCGGGTGATGGGAACCAATCTCGTCATGTTTCTGGGAGTCCTTTATGTAGGACAAGGGGCAGGGGTTTTGCTAAGCTATGCAAGGAAGAGAGGGCTAAGAGGATGGTTCTGGCTTGTATCGGGAGTTTTTATCCTGATTCAGCCGATGTTCCTCATGATCCTGGGCATCGTCGGGATTATCGATATCTGGGCAGATTTTCGGCAACTCAGGGGAAATTCGCCTGGAGGGGACGGGTCGAGTGAAAAAGGCCGTTATGTGGAAAAGAAGCTGGACAACCTTTCTGACGGGGACGGGAACCATCGGGACCCTTTTCGCGCTTTCCGCCTGCGCATCTCCTTCCGGTGCGCCCGTCTCCTGGGGGCATTCCGGAGGAGAGGTTGTATCGAGGGAGCGATTCGGCCAGCCTGACTTTTCCGTGGTCGAAGGCAAGGTAGGAATGACGGAGGTCGGACGAGCCTCCTGGTATGGTCCTACGTTTTATGGAAAACGAACGGCCAGCGGGTCCATTTTCAGAAAACACTCCATGACGGCCGCCCACCGCACCCTTCCTTTGGGTTCGACCGTCAGGGTGACCAATCTGGCCAATGGCCGCTCCGTCGATGTTTTGATCAACGATCGGGGTCCCTTTGTATCGGGCCGGATTATCGACCTCTCCTGGGAGGCCGCCAACCGCCTCGAAATAATTGGTCCAGGGACGGGTTTGGTCAAGTTGACCGTTCTCTCGGTTCCAGGGGCGCCTGGAATAAATCCTGGAGGGCATTACACGATTCAGGTGGCCTCTTTTTCGAGCTACGACAAGGCCGTGAATTATGGGAAAAAATTACGGGGGTACGACCACATAAAAATTCAACGGTCGCATTTCGGCGGTCACCCAATTTTTCGAGTGCAGGTTGGCCATTTTTCAGACCCCCAAAGGGCCCGCTCATTTGCCCGGGAGGTGAAGGCGGATCTCGGGAGCGCCTTTATCGTTGAGGCAGACTGAAGGTATTCACTATTAATCGAAAAGGATGGAGAATGTCGGAAGCAAAAATCGAAAAGCTGGGAAAAAGGCTGACTCTTACCAAGGAAATGCTTCAGAAAAAGAAAGCGGAAGTCCCGTCCGAAAACCGGAAGGCGGATTCAGAGCTCCGGCGTCTCAAGCGGATCGTTCGGAGAGTCGCCAACAAGAGGCGTCGGTTGTCCCCCCCCGCTGAAGGTGCTTCCTCGAAAGAGAGCTGACGATGGCAATGATCTGGGAATACCGCGTCGCACCCATCAGTCGAGAGCAGGTTGAGAACCAGCTCAATTTTCTGGGTGAGGAAGGTTGGGAACTCGTGCAGATCGTTGTCATGAACAATCCTGAGATTCCCTATCAGGGATTTTTCAAGCGGATTCAGGGCTCCCGATAGTCTTCAGAAAATCCTATTGGGAGTTCTTGAGGATGAGCGACCGTATCTTCTGATCGGCCTCGTTGAGGCCCTTGATGGCATCCCTGTCGAGATGAGTCAGCTTCTCCGAGGCTTGGTCGAGCGCCTGGGAAAGTGACGTGATCTCTGCGGGGGAAATCCGGTTTCCCGGGGCCCCTTTGAGAAACTTTTTTGCCGAATCGACGGCGATTCGGGCCTGACCGAAATTCTGGTCGAGAGTATCGTGAACCGCCGCTTCGATGCTCGTTTCCGCCATATGGAGATCCAGGGAGCGATGGAGTCTCTGGTAGGACTGACTGAAGTTCTTTCCCTGCTCGTTCAGCTGAAGCTTGAGGTTGTCCATCTGGGATTTGAGGTCATTGACCTGAGATCCGTTTTCTTTCTTTCCCATGGAGTAGGCGATGGCTATGGTTATGACTATCGCCATCACAATCAACAGATTTTTCATCATTTGCCGGCCCTTGGGAAAATAAGTGTATGGAAGTGGTTCCAATCGCTTCCAATTGTACCATGTTGGCTTTCCCCTTCCTAATGCGGGAGCGGGGATGGATTGTTTGGAGCGGGTGATCGAATCGTGAAAAAGAATATCCAGTGGAAGGAAAAGACGGTCGGAATCGTGAGCCTCGGGTGTCCGAAAAACGCCGCCGATACCGAGCGCATGATCGGCGATCTTTCCGGACGGGGGTATACCGTTGTGCCCGATCTGGAGGCGGCAGAAATCCTCCTCGTGAACACCTGCAGTTTCGTGACCGACGCCAGGAAGGAATCGGTCGATGCCATTCTGGAGCTCTCCCGATACAAGGAGGAGGGAAAGGCGAAATATCTGGTCGGCGCCGGCTGTCTGGTCTCCCGATACCGGGACCAGATGGGGGACCTTATTCCAGAAATGGATCTGGCCTTGACCACCTTCGATGAGGGACGTCTTGGCGAAATCCTGGACGAGGTGGGGGGAATTGCCCCATCCTTCCGTCCCCGTCTGACTTTTCCGCTGGCCGAATCCCGTCTGACGCCTCCCCACCGGGCCTATGTCAAAGTATCGGAAGGGTGCGACCATCCCTGTACCTTCTGTTCGATCCCGCTGGCTCGCGGAGGGCAGGTCAGCCGTCCTCCGGAGGAAATCCTAGACGAGGTGCGGCACCTGTCTTCCCGCGGGGTGAAGGAAGTCACTCTCATCGCCCAGGACCTGACCCGGTATGGCCATGACCTGGGGCAGACCGATGGCCTGTCATCGCTCCTCGAAAAAATCGACAGGGAAGGAGGCGTTCCCTGGGTTCGTCTCCTGTATGCCTATCCGACACTGGTTACCGAGGCTCTTTTGCGGATGATCAGGGAGTCCCAAAGCGTCCTGCCTTATCTCGACATTCCACTGCAGCATGTCGACGAAGGAATCTTGGGCGCAATGAAAAGGCCAGGAAGCGTCGACTTCATGAAGAGGCTGGTCGACCGCATCCGGGAAGCCGTGCCGGGAATTGTCCTTCGAACCACCTTCATCGTGGGCTTCCCCGGTGAAGGAGAGGAGGAGTTCGAAAGTCTGCTTCGCTTTGTCGAGTGGGCCCGATTCGATCACGTCGGGGTCTTTGCCTTTTCGAGGGAAGAGGGGACGCCTTCCTTCGATCTTCCGGGACAGGTTCCGCACGGGATCCGCATGCGCCGGAGAAAGGAACTGATGTCCCTGTGCGCGACCATCGCCCAGGAGAAAAACCGGAGCCTTGAAGGAAAAACCCTGCCGGTATTGATCGAAGGTCTTTCCGAACAGTCGGATCTGGTCCTTTCCGGACGGATCATGGGAATGGCCCCCGACGGCATCGACGGGGAGGTCCTTGTGCTTTCGGGACAGGGCCGTCCGGGAGATATTGTGGATTGCCGGGTCATGAAGGCCCATGCCTATGATCTTGAGGCGTGGGAAGTCGGGGTTCCAGAACCGGCAAGTTAACAGGCTCCTTTTCCATTCCGGGAAGGATCCACCCGGCTTGCGCTCCATGCTCGATACCTCCTGCCTTCTCGCAAAAAAGTGGCAAATGGATTCCCGTATAAAAACCACCCATTCCTCAGTCAGGAAAGCTTGCCGCCTTGTTCTGTCCGGAAGGAAGATGTGAGGGCCGAGAGGGACCGGACAATGTCCCGGAGGCGCTCGACAGCCGGTACTGCGGATGAAATGTCCTTGCCCCGGGCTTCCATGATCCCCGCGAGCGCGTTCACCGCCTCCAGGATCCGGTCGGAGGACATCTTCTGCACCTCCGTCTCTTCCACGATGATGTCGACGTTGTGCCCGGTGGTCCGGACCATTCCGGCCAAGGTATCGAGGACCTTTTCTGCCTGACCCGCCTTGGCTCCGCAATCTGCCAGAGCTGAGGCCTCCTTGCGGATGTCTGAGACCGTTTCTGCGATGGAGGTCTGAATCTCCGCGATGGCGGTGCTGATCCCCTCGGTGGCTTTCGAGGTCGTTTGGGCAAGCTTCCGGACCTCCTCCGCCACGACGGCGAATCCCCGGCCCTGTTCCCCGGCCCGGGCGGCTTCGATCGCGGCGTTCAGTGCCAGGAGATTTGTCTGGGTGGCGATCGCGGTGATGGAGCCGGCGATGGTTCCAACTTTCTGGCTTGATTCCTCGAGACCGGCGATGCGATTCGCGAGGCTTGATATTTCATCGGAAGAGGTACGGACGGATTCGAGAACGCTCCGGACTGTCTTCGACCCATTGTCGGCCTCAGAGACCGCCTTCTTTGAGGACTTCCCCATTTCTACCGCCAGATTGCTTTCGCGTTGTGCTTCCTCCGCAAGACCCTGTGCCTTTTCCCGGACATCGGCAAGAGTGCCGACTGCCTCTCGGAATCCCTCGGAGACCGCCGAGAGAACCCGGGAGAGATGGTCGGCTTCTTGGGAGATTGTGAGGGCCTGATTGTTCAGGTCACCGGTCACTCCGGAAAGTTCCTCTATCAGCCGGTCGATACTCCGGCCCACCTCTCCGGCCTCGTCCTGTCCATCCACCCTCGAAAGACAGGTCAGATCCCGCGACGAGGCAAGGCGTACGGTTTCTGCGGCTAGTCCTAGTCGTTTTGCCATTTTTGACAGGGCCTTGAAATCCCAAAAGAGCACGATGGCCCAAGCCATGAGGGTCACGATCTGGACCCATGTCTGGAGCCTTCTCAGGTAGACGATACTCTGGTCTGTCTTCCGGATCTGACGAGAGATGTGGGCAAAAAGGAGGCGGGTCTCGGTGACGTAATGCGAAAAGGCGGGATGGGCGATCTGCATCCACAGCAACGGCGCCAGTTTTTCGTGGTGGTTTTTGACCAGGTTCACGATCTGAATCGAGGTGGAATGGGCTTCGTTCCTGTCTTGGACCAGCTTCTTGACCGGTTCCAGATTTCCCCAGGCCTTTAGGGCATCGATCCGGAGACGCATCATCTGGACATGGGAGAGGGCCTTCATCTGGATGACCTGCGCCTGCACCGCGCTGAACTTGCTTTTCGGATTTTCTCCGAGTTCGGTCATGGATCGTTCCATACGGGATTCGGAGGCCATCATGAGGGCGAGGTCCACCGCCACGCGCTGAAGCGCCGATTCGGATTTGAGCGAGAGAGTCACCTGGTGCTGGAGCCAGTACCCGGTTCCGATGTTGAGGCCCAGCATCAGAATGACCACGATAACAGTTTTCTTGATGAGCATCTTCATGACGGACCTCTTGAAATGGGATCCTTGTGTGGTCTTAAACCTCAGGTTCTTTTTTCAATGAAAACCGATCAAATTGAGGATCAGTTTAAGCCGACGTTCCCGGCGCGAAGACGTTTCCCCGACGGCACTGCATGGTGTTTTCTCAGGAACCCCCCCATACGTAAGTTCGGATCCTGCAGCAGAGACTCTCTGTCCTTCCGCGCTGTCGTTTCAGGGAGAGAGTCCCATCCTGCAAAGGGAAAGATGATTCGGTGCATTTTCCCGCTGGACTTTCCGGAGCTGTATTCGGGGTGGGGCTCCGAAGGTTGCCCTCCAACGGTTCCTTCTCATCGCGTTCCGCTCCGAAAGCGGCAGAAGTGTTTCGATCCGGGGGAGGGCTCGAAGTGCCGGAAGGGTGCCGAAGTTCCTGCCCCGGCAAACCCGCAATCGCGAGGACAATTTCCGAGAGATTGCCCGTTTTCGGGGATTCACATGATCACTCTCCCTCATTTCGGCCGAGCTTTTCATTTATTTTTATTTCATCAGAAAATAAAAGGGACGATGCGGATGCACCGTCCCTGGGACGAGAGGGGGATTCCGGCTTCCAACTCGGAATCCCGTTCATCACCGGATCATGGGGATCCGGTGATTTTCGAGAACAGGGCAGACTGTCGTATGTCCTACGCAGTCACCTTTTCTGGGGCGACAAGACGCTCGGCAGATTGGGAGGTTGCCACCCGATAGATGTTGTAGAGAAAGATCCATTGTCCGGCGATGATCATGAATCCTCCCCAGGCCCGGGCCACCATGTAGGGGTGAGCGGCCTGGACGGAAGCCACGTAGGGGATCTCGTAGACCTTGGCCGCCGCCTGGATCAGTCCGGCCGCAGTGAGCGAAGTCCAGAAGATGATGAATCCGATGGTCATGAGCCAGTAGTGATAGAGTTCGAGGGTCGGGTTGAACTTGCGTTTCAGGAGTCGTTCCAGACCGTAGTACATGGCGCCGATCTCGATGAAAGAGGAGAACCCGAGGAGGGCCAGATGGGCGTGGGCCACGATCCAGTGGGTCCCGTGGACGTACCAGTTGATCGCCCGGGTCTGCTGGAAGCCGCCCTGGAACAGCAACGGAATGCCCATCAGGGTTCCGGTGATCGCCCAGCGAAGGGCCGGCACTTCGACGAAGAGTTTCCACTTGCCCTGCATGGTGAGGAGGGCGTTGGCGATAAAGGCCATTCCAGGGACCAGGATGAGGACGCCGGAGACCGAGGCGAAGGATTTCAGCCACTCGGGAACGGGAGCTCCCATCATGTGGTGCGCCCCGGGGGTGGAATAGAAGGCGAAGAGCCCCCAGAATGTGAGATGCGCCAGCTTGTGGCTGTACAGAGGATTGCCCGTAAGTTTTGGAATGATATACATGGCAATGGACATGGAAACCGGCGTCACCCAAATCCCGAGCTGGTTATGGGCGTTCCACCAGGTCACGAGGGCCTCGTTGAGCCCCGTGATGTGAAAGACCTCCACGCACTGGCTCAGGGAATAGACGGTCGCAAGGTACAGCAGCGAGGCCATCATGATCCAGGTGGTGGGGTAGATGCCTTTCACCGTACGGGTGAGGACCGTCATCCAGACATTGACGGCCAAGGGGACGAGGACAAAGAGGATCACATAGACGTCCACCGGCCAGATGAAGTCGGAATATTCGCGGCCGGAGGTCATGCCCAGATCGATGGAGATATCTGCTACGGTGATGCCGAGGTTCCAGAGCCAGATGTTCATGACACCGAGCCGTTCGCTCCAGAGCTTCGTCCCGCAGAGGACGGGGGTCATGTAGTACATGGCAGCCCCGAAGGCCATGGATATCCAGGCATAGATCACGGTCATCACATGGACGGGTCGGATATGGCCGAAGTTCAGATAGGGAGTTCCGTTCAGGACATCCGGATACGCCAGCTTGAGCGAGGTGACAAACCCGAGCGTGGTTCCCATCGCCAGCCAGAATACCGACGAGATGATGGCGGTTTTCGCCGCGGTTCCGCTTGGAATCTCTTTCCCTTTTCCTGGTGCCATCATAATCCCCCCTTCACCATCCTGTTTGCCTTTCTGCGGCGCTTCATTTATGGCCGAATTTCCAACTCTTCCGGCATTCGCTTCCCATTCCCAATGCCGGGTATTGGCTAGGCCTTCCCGCCTTGAAAAGCAATCCCTGTGCCATCACCGTTGATTCGGGATTTATCTTTGTATTTCGAATTCTTGCATGACACGGCAAATGAGTGGACACTCCCCTGCTCCTTTGGGGTTCCCGAATAAAATGGAAACGGGTTGTTTCTGGTCGACAACCGGATGCACACTCCCCCCCGGGTCTGAGCTTCCGGATGGGGAGAGGTCCCGGGGAGGGTCGCTTCGATCTCCCGCTCCGACATATGCCGGCTTCTTTTCTTGAGACGCGTGAAATTCTAGAAGTATGCGGTGTTCAGGTCATTCAAGGGGGTTGGGGGGGATATCCGGAGGGTACGTGATTGGATTTTATTCTTGGGATTTGTTAGGTATATGGACGAACAGGACTTCGGAGGGATTTCTCCGGCAAGATGAGCCGCTTCCCCCTGCGTTCGCCGCCGGACCCGGTTCGGGGCGGATGCCGGCTCCTCACTCACCTTGGTCTTGAGGGTTTTGATTCGCCCTGCTATTCGCGGGCCTCACAAAGGGGAGCAAATTGCCTTTAAAGCAGAATTTTCAGAACAACATGTACCGGATACTGTCCCACCGCATTGCGGAACAGACCGATTCCTCCTTTCTGCTGATCGGAAACGACTACCGCATCCAGTGGATCTCGCGCCCCGTCAGGAAGCTTCTGTTCGAGGGTGAAGGGACTGTCGTGGGAAAGCTCTGCGCGAATGTCCTCAAAGATCGGGTGTGCTCCGCCCGTTGCCTCAAGGCCGGGGAGATGATCTCTCCCGCACAGAATGGAAATCCCTTCGGGCCTTTCTGTCTGGAGGAACGACTGGATTCCTTCCAGATCCGCAATACTATTCTTCGGGATCCGAAAGGATCCTCTGTCGGCCTCCTGAAAATGATCGTTCCCCGGGAAGCCGGCATCCTTGAAGAATCTGCCGATAACGATACGGATCTCGAAAGCAGCCTCTTCGAGGCGGGAGGGGCATGCGAAACCTCCATCCCCTCCACCCTTTTGCGAGTCGCACGGACCACCATTCCCGTTCTGCTCGTCGGAGAAACCGGGACCGGAAAAGAGGTTCTGGCTCACAGGATCCACAGCTTGAGTCCACGAAGGGAGCGGCCCTTCGTGGTTCTCGACCTTTCTGTCGTTCCGGAAACGCTCGTCGACGATTCCCTTTTCGGCCATGCCCGTGGATCCTTCACCGGGGCAACCGCCGATTATACCGGCAAGCTGCTTCAGGCCGACAAGGGGACGCTTTTTCTGGATGAACTCGAGAACATTCCCCTCCCTGTCCAGGCAAAGCTTCTCCGCTTTCTCGAGACGGGAATCATCGAGCATATCGGCAAGAATCAGAGAACCCTGGTTGATGTCCGCATCCTGGCCGCCACCAATGTGGACCCGGTCAGGCTTCTTAACGAAGGAAGGCTCCGGGAAGATCTTTATTACAGGCTTCGGGGAATGACTGTGGACCTTCCGCCCCTCAGGGACAGAAAAGAGGAGATTCCCCTTCTGATCCGGTCTTTTAGGATCGCATGGGGAGAAAAGTATGGCGAACCGGTTCCCGAATTCGATGGTTCGGCAATCGACTGTTTCGCAAAGTATGCCTTTCCGGGGAACATTCGCGAGCTCAAGCATCTCGTCGATCTTTGCCTGGCCCTGTCTTCGGATCAGACAATCACGGAATTCAATCTTCCGGAACCTGTCCGAAAAATCCTGTCCGAGAGTCCGTCTCTTGGGGAGGAGCTAAAAAAAACCGCGTCCCAGGAACAGGAATGCGAGCCCATGAGGGCGACCCTCTCCTCGGTCGAGAGAAAGATGATCCAGAGAGCCCTTGCCGACAATCAGGGCCGCATATCTGAGACCGCAAAGATCCTCTCCATGAGCCGGATCACTCTTTGGCGAAAAATGCAAAAATATGGTCTGGACAAGAGGCATCCCTTCTCTCCCTGACCCTCATGACCTCTCTCCGGGTTCTGGCCGGCCTGGAACGACAGTCCGGGGCACTTCTCCGGGTTCTGGCCGGCCGAATGCCGTAAGGCTTGCACCCAGCGCTTCTTGCAAACGAACCGGTTAACTCAAAACGGTACCGGCGAGAGACCCCTGGCGATGATTCATCGGAGGAAGAAAGCGAAGGGTTTGGAGAGAAAAATGAAGAATGAACCGACGAATGGGTGACAGAAAAAATTTGGTTCATTTTTTTGTTGCAGCCGATGGAAATGTGTTGGTGCGAGAGGGGGGACTTGAACCCCCACGGGTTTCCCCGCCAGATCCTAAGTCTGGTGCGTCTGCCATTTCGCCACTCTCGCTCGGAGAGCTTTCATTCTAGGAGGTTTCGTTCCCTTTGACAATTGCCGGAACGAATGGATATCGTCTTTTTCTTCGTTTCTTCGCTTTGGGAAATACGCTCTTCGCCGGCATCCTTTTCGCTATGACCCGCCCGTCCCTTTCGACCCCCCTGTTCGAGTTTTCACTGCTCGCAGCCCTCCATGCCCTGGTTGTGGGCACCCTTGTCCCGCTTCTCCTCGACAGGTTTAGACGGGATTCCCCATTCTTTCGTGTGTCGGGGCTCTTTATTGCCACCGGCGACCTGGTCTTGATCACGGGGTTCCTCCTTCACCCCCGCTCCGCCCTTCCGGAGGAGGGCGGTCTGATGGTCACCGCCGGAATCCTGATGGCGGGTGTCACGCTTTTCTCAGGATCGTGGCGATTCCTTTACTGGACGGCTCTTTGCGGTGCGGCCACCCTGGGCGTCCTCCTCGGGGCCGTCCTGGCCCGGTCGGCCGTCGACCCCATTCCCTTTTCGATGATAGCCGCCCATGGAGTCCTGGGGGCCGGGCTCGGACTGTTTCCGCTCTTCTGGCTTCGGACGGAGGGCAGGATCGCTCGAAAGCTTCCCGTTCTGCTTTTCACCGCTGTGCTTCTCCTGTTGCTCATCCTCATTCTTCAAAACACCCTTATCTCGGGATCGATGGCCGTCTTCGCGGGGGGAGCGCTTCTCCTGGCCGGCGCGGGAGTCGGCAGGGAGGGGCGACTTCTTGGCCTTTTGTGTCTCTCCGTTGTCGGGGTTCTTCGTATTTCGGGCGTGCTTCTTCCGGGGGAATGGCTTTCCTTTCTGGGAATACTACTCCTGGGAGGGTGTTTCTGGGGGTATTTCAGACAGGGGAGGTGATGGTCAGGACGTTCCCGGCGGAGACTGTGTCGCCGCGACAGTCGGAGTCCCTTCGACGAGTTCGAGGCGATTGTCCATGATGCCGACCTTGAGGACGCTTCCGGAGGTCGGAGAGTGAGTCTGCCCTTCGAGATCCTTCAGGACGGGCAGAAGCATGGACTGAATCTTCCTTGTCAGTTCGGACGCGGTGATTGTGGATGGATCGACCTGATAGGTGATGAAGGCGGGAATTTCCGGATCGACCTCGATCGTTCCCCTGAAGGGATGTTTCTCGAGAAAGCGGGACAGGGTCTCGTAAAGCGTCCGGCGGGACATATCGGTGATGTCCAAATCGGTGTAGGCGGGAAACGGAACGATCAGGTCGAGCGCTCCAAGGGTCTCCCTGCTGAAGACCGGCAGAAAAGCCAGCCGTCGATTTTTTTTGGAAAGTGTGTCAAGGATCAGGTCCGCACGATTTCCGCGGCGAGCGATCTCCATGTCGTCGCCGGAAAACAGTGACGTGGCGAGAATGAGGGTGCTTCTGGGAACGGATAGAGACTTTCCTCCCGAGGTGATGACCCCCGAGCTCAGGTAGTCAGGGAGAAAATCCCAGGCCGACGGATGGGCCTGTTCGATGTTGTCGAGATAAAGGACGGCGTCCGGCCTCTCCTCAAGAATCGTGCGGAGCCCTTCGGGAACCGGGCTGGATTTTGTCGATCCAAGGGGGCGCTGGAGAATCATGCTGGCAAATAGGCGATCCGCATAAAGCCCCATGTCCCGGACCACAAGTCGTCCTTTGCCGGGATCAAGGTGATGCGCGATGGCCTGCGCCGCCTCCCTTTTTCCGGTTCCCCTCGGTCCGGCAAAGAGGAATGCGCCCATCACGGCCGCTCCTCCCTTTTTGATATCGTAGCCTGCGGCATCAAGAATGGATCGGATCTCGTCCTGGAACTCGGGACGACCCGGAAATCCCGGAAGGGATGCAGGTTCGGGCGGAGCCATCAGAATGGCACCATGTTCCTGATGTTCTTCTTCGGCCTCTCCCGTCTCCTGCGGAATTTGCGTGGGTTCGTCGAATTCGGAAAAATCGATCTTTTCTGCCGGAACTCCTTCGAGAATCCGGCTGAGGGCAAATTCTTCGAGCTCCGAGAAGAGGGATCGACCAAGTTCCGCTAGGTCCAGAAGGGAGGAAAAGCGACGTGCGATAAAGGGGTCGATTTTGTTGATGTCTTCGGCCCCGCCGATGAGCCAGACACCTTTGTCCTCATTGGCCTGGGCGAGCTCCATCACCTTCTGGTTGTAGATTTCTCCATGGTACCCGTAGTTGGAGAGCTGAACCTTGGGAAACAATTCTTCGAGAGGGTCCACGAAAATCATTGAGGGACGATTTTTTCGACTTTTCAGAAGCAGATTCCGGAATTCCGTTCCGTCAAGCTTTTTGTCATCCGGAGTCATTAGAAATGACACTCCGGCCTGTTGTGCCAGCTTTTCGGCGATCATGCGGCGGATCGGTCGATTTCTTCCGATAATCAGAATCGATTCGTGGGATTTCTTTTGCCGATTTGAAAAGAGTTCGTTGGCCCGGTTGACGAGAATCGGACCCATCGTCTGGTCTGTCAGTCTCGATCGGATCACCTCCATAGGGCCGGCCGTCGGATCTTTCCAGTTCTGGGCCTTGCGCCGGATGGACACATCGACGTCAAGCTGCCGAAGCGAGCGACGCAGCTTCCGCGCATAATCGCTGCTGTGGAGAACGACATCCCGGATGTCTTCCGGCGCAAATCCCTCCATGATTGCGGCCAGCTTACCCAGGTCGAACCCTTCGATCATGTCGGGGGTCAGGAGAGGAACGTTTCCGGGCAGAATCTCGTTTTTTCTTGATTCCTCAAGAAGAAGGCGGGCCAGGAGGGATCTTCTTGTCTCCACATCCGGCAAGGGGACGGAGAGGATCCAGTGGATGATGGGGGGAGAGGTGAACTGTTTCGGAATCTCCTCTACATTTTCGGCCGAGGCGATGAGGAGATGAGTCCGGTTGCGAGCGAGCCGTCCCAGGAAAATCTGGATATTGTGAAGTCCCTGCGGATTGGTCTGGGCGGCCGCCGAGATGGTTTTCCCATAGTTTTCGAGGTAGATGACAAGGGGATTGAAGGGCTTGATCTTGAACAGAAAGCCCTTCCAGTAGTTGTCCAGAGCGGATCCGTCGATCGAAAGAAGGGGTTCGAGGGAGAAATTGTAAAAAGGACGCTTATATTCTCCGGCAAGAGCCCGGGCGAAGATGGTGCGCCCGAGCTGGGAAGGACCGGTCAAAAGGATTCCGTTGGGAACAGCTCCGACCGTTTTCTGGGCGGATGCGACCTGATAGAAAATTTGCGACAGCTCGCCCTTGATCCCCGGATTTCCTGCGATCTGCTTGAAGTCCTCTCCCGGCACCAGAAGCCTTGTTTTTGAAACGGCGTTCGCTTCGTCTTCAAGCCCCATGCGAAAGAGCGCGACCAGGGAGAGGATCATGGCGCCCAAAAGCCACCCGGCGCCGGTTCCCATGCTGATCATCGATCCGATGGTCGCCGAAGACCTCAGTACGGCACCTGAGATCAGGAAAAATCCCCCGTAAACGATCGAGGAACTCCAGAAATAGATGGCCTTGGGCGCCATCCGGACCGGGTTCGGCTTGAAGACGATATCCCCATCGGAATTTTCAGAGTGGACCTGGGATGGAATCAGGAGAAAGCAGAGGGCGGAGAGAAGGGTCACCCCTCCGAGAATCCAGAGCGTCAGCGCCAGCGTCGGGACAGAGGTTCGGAAAAAGAGTCCGGATCCGATCGTTACCAGGGCGACGAAGCTCCATGTACCCACAAAGGGAAGGGAAGGGGGGGGAATTCCCCTGGGGCCCCGCTTCTTTTTCCCGGCTTGATAGGGACGACCGAGATTTTTTCCGATCCCGGCCAGAACCGCCGCGTGCATGAGAAGAAAAAGAAGGATGACAAGGGTGGACATCAGGGGAAACTGGTCATTGATGGGGTCTATCTCCCGGCGAAAGAAGAGCGAGGCCGAAACCCAGATGAGCCCGACAAGCATGAGGATGATCGGCTGCAGCATCAAGAGGTCTCCCCGCCATCTGTCATGTCCCCGTTCAGGGCCGCCAGGATCTTTCCGGCAAGCGTCGCCGGTATCGAGCATTTTTGCGCGATTTCTTCCGGATCGGCGGCCTTGAGCGATGCGATCGAGCCGAAAGTCTGGATCAGCTGTCGCTCCCTGGAGGGTCCGATGCCGGGGATCTCGAGGAGCCGCGACTGGGTCAGTGCCTCCTCCCGCACCTTCCTGTGGTAGGTGATCGCGAAGCGGTGGGCTTCGTCGCGGATACGAAGGAGAAGGTGGGTGGCCGCCCTGTGGGGTGGAAGCAGGAGGGGTTCGGGTAGCTCCTCGGCCACGATTCTCTCCAGATGCCCTGTTCTGGTCCTTTCCTTTGCGAGACCCATGACCTGAAAGGGAGACGGCTTTTTCCCCATATTTTTCAAAGCTTCGAGCGAGGCTTTGAGCTGGGGGCGCCCTCCGTCGATCAGCAGGAGATCGGGGAGGGGGTGATCGTCGAACTGCCGCTCCAGCACCTCGGCCAGCATCCTGAAGTCGTCCTGGCCCTTCCCGTACCGGATTCCGAATCGCCGGTAAAGGGATTTTTCGGGGAGTCCCTCGACGAAGACGACGAGAGATGCAACAGGATAGGCATCTCCCGTATTCGAGATGTCGACGCATCCGATGGAGCGGGGCGTGGCGGGGAGAGAGAGCAACTCCCGGACCTCGTCAAGGGTCCTTTGCCGGTCCTCCTGGCTTTTGACCCGTTCACGAAGCGCCTCCCGCGCATTGTCGATGGCAAGCTCCAGCACGATTTTCCTTTCTCCCCGCTTTGGATGGAGCAGCGATACGCGTTCTCCTCTCTTTTCGGTCATCCATTCGAGGGACATGAGGGCCGAAGGAGGCAGGGCATGGGAGAGAAGGATTTCCTGGGGGAGAACCACGGTCTCTGGGGAGTAATGCTGCTCGAGAAAAAGCAGGAGCAAATCTTCCGGTGCCTCTCCGTCGGGATTCCGGAGATGGGCTTCCCTCCTTCCCGAAATCCTTCCGTTTCTGATCGAAAGGAGCTGGATCTGGACCCAGGGCCCGTCACAGACCAGAGCGACCGCATCGACAGGGTGGCGGACTGAAAATTCCACCGTTTGCCTCTCGAGAACCGTGTGGACGCTTTCGATCTGTCGACGGACCTGTGCGGCCTTTTCGAATTCTAGGCCTCGGGCGAAACGGGCCATTTCCGCATAAAGATGATTTTCCAGGTCCCGATTTTTGCCTTCGAGGAAGAGACGGACCCCCTCTGCCATTTTCCGGTAGTCGCCAGGGGAGACCAGACCGGCGCAGGGGCCAAGGCAGCGCTGGATCTGGTATTCGATGCAGGGTCTTTCGATCGTTTTTCCAAGATCGAGAGTGCAGGTCGCCAGTGGAAAGAGCTTTGCGATCGACCGGAGGGTTTCCCTGAGGGCTCCGGGATTGGCATAGGGGCCGAAATAGAGATCGTTTCCTGGTCGGACGCGACGGGTCACGGTAAGCCTGGGATAGGTTTCTGACCAGGAAAAGCGGAGATAGGGATAAGTCTTGTCGTCCCGGAAAAGAACATTGAACCGGGGACGGTATTTCTTGATCAGGGTGTTCTCGAGGATCAGGGCGTCGAGTTCGCTTCGGGTGACGAGCGTTTCGATGTTCATGACGCGCTCGGTCATTTTTCGGATGCGGGGGGAGGATGGACGGGTTTTCTGGAAGTAAGATCGGACCCGGTCCTTCAGGCACTTCGATTTTCCGACATAAAGGACCTCGTCTTCCGCTCCTTTCATCAGATAGACGCCGGGTGAGTCGGGGAGCAGCCGAAGTTTTTCCTCAAGGTTCTGCGGAAAGCTTTGTGCAATGTCCAAAGAGGCGACTCCCGGGATGAAAGATCCCGATATTGTTGTGGGCTTGCGTGTCTCCTATAATGGAAGGACGGGTCCATGCTTCTGGCTCATTCAGGACCTTCCGACCTTTTTTACCAGTGTAGCATGGAGAGGGACGGACGGACCGGATCGTTTCTGGTCAGTTTGTCTGCTCCCAAAGGAGTTTCTGATGGAAGATAATCATGGAATGGATCATTCTCCTTTCCCTGATCCGGATGATCGTCCGGGTGAGAATGTCCCGATGAAGAAAGAGGAATGGTTCGGCCTTTTGCGGTACTTTCTCGGGGGGCTGTTCGTTGCAGTCTTCTTCTTTTTCATGATGTCCACCGGACCAAAAGGGGTTCTGGCGGGAGGGGTTTCTCTTCTGATCGGACTATTGGTCTGGGTGGTTTACCGCTTTGTCTTCCGGGAGGTTGATTAGAAGCGGCTCACCCTCGTCTCAGGATGGACCGGACAAACATGAGCGGGTCAAATGGGAGGAGGTCCGAGGCCTTTTCCCCGATCCCGATGAACCGGACGGGAAGATGATGTTTCTGGGCCAGGGCGACGACGACGCCTCCCTTTGACGTTCCGTCGAGCTTTGTGAGGATCAGGCCGCTCAGTGGGGCGATCTTCCTGAACTCCTCGAGCTGGGAGAGGGCATTCTGTCCGATGGTCGCATCCAGGACCAGAAGGATTTCCACCGGAGTCTCCGGATCGTCCTTCCGGATGACGGATCCTATTTTCTGGAGTTCGGCCATCAGGTTGTGCTTGTTCTGGAGCCTCCCCGCCGTATCGATGATCGCCACATCCAGCTTCCTCGCGCGTGCCGCCTTGACCGTATCGAAGGCCACCGATGCGGGATCGGCCCCCGGTTTCTGGTAGACGACGGGGATGTCGAGCTGGTCCCCCCACTTTCTGAGCTGTTCAATGGCGGCGGCGCGGAAGGTATCGGCTGCCCCAAGGATGACCGTGCGGCCCTGCTCCAGAAAGTGGGATGCCAGCTTGCCGGTTGTCGTTGTCTTCCCGACCCCGTTCACACCAACCATGAGAATGACGAGAGGCCCGGTTTTCGGAGGGGCCTCCCAAAGGGGAGGGGTTCGAGCGAATTCTTCGGCCATTTTTTGTTCAAGGTGGGAGAGGCTTTCCTCGGGAGTTCCCCTGGGATGCTGTTTCTCCCAGTCTTCCAGATCGGAGACCAGGGCCCGGGCAACGACAGGCCCTACGTCGGATGTGATCAGGAGCTCCTCAAGATCCCGGTAGAACGCGGGATCCTTCCGGTTGAAAAGGACCTCGACCGCCGAGGCGATGCGCGTGCGCGTCTTTGACAGGCCTTCCCTGATCTTCTCAAACAAACCCATCAGTCTTGATCCCCTCCCTTCAGAAACGTGTCCGGAATCTTTCCGGAAATGGAAGTCGAAGTCCCACCCCCGGGCTCATTCTTTCGGATGGCCCTGGCCATCTTTTCTTCGGCCTTCTTCATCTCCAGAGCCTCTCGGTCGCCTTTCTCGTGGTCATATCCGAGAAGGTGGCAAAGTCCATGGATCAGAAGGTTCGAGACCTCGTCGTCGAAGGTGATTCCCAGCCTCTTTGCCTGATCGAGGGCCCGAGGAAGGGCGATGACGATCTCTCCCAGGAATCTGGATCGGGGCCCGGTGCCAGGGATGGCGGGGCCCGCTTCGAATGAGAGAACGTCCGTCGTCCGGTTCTTGCTTCTGTATGTGGCGTTGAGGGCCCGCATCCTTCGGTCGTTGACGAGGACGATCGTCAGATTAGCCGAAGATTTCCGGGCTGACCGGAGACCCCGGAGAGCGTGGCGCTCGAGCCGGTCCCGGTCAATGGTCAGCTTTCTTTGAAGATCAAGAAGGACAACGGCCATGAATCGTCCTAGCCGCGAGAGCGCGGGCGTGTTTTAGAACGCGGTCTTTCCGTCTTGTCGGGGCCGGAAGAAGACTCCTCTTTCCGGGGGGCTTCGTAGCGTTCGTAGGCTTTGATGATCTCCTGGACCAGACGATGGCGGACCACGTCGACGTCCGAAAAAAAGGTGAACGAGATTCCTTCGATTCCCTTCAAGACTTCCTGTGCCTCGAGAAGTCCGCTGTAGCGATCCTGGGGGAGGTCGATCTGGGTCGTGTCCCCCGTGATGACCGCTTTGGAGTTGAAGCCGATCCGGGTGAGAAACATCTTCATCTGTTCGACGGTGGCGTTCTGGGCCTCGTCGAGAATGACGAAGGAGTCATTGAGCGTTCGGCCCCGCATGAAGGCCAGGGGCGCGACCTCGATTTCGCGGCGATCCATCATCCGGTTGACCTTTTCCACGTCGATCATGTCGAAGAGGGCGTCATACAGAGGGCGGAGGTAGGGGTTGATTTTCTCCGCGATGTCCCCCGGAAGGAACCCCAGTCTCTCCCCAGCCTCGACCGCCGGACGGACCAGGATGATCCTCCGGAAGGCCCCTTTCAAGAGATGGTGGACCGCCAGTGCGACGGCAAGGTAGGTTTTGCCGGTTCCCGCCGGGCCAATCCCGAAAACGATATCCTTTTTATTCATGGCCCGGATGTATTCGAGCTGATGGAGGGATTTGGGGAAAATGACCCTCTTCTTGCTGTTGATGGGCACATACTCGGAGAGCAGATCCTTGAGGGAGAGATGAGGCGAGCTGCGGGAGACGGAAATGGCCTGGCGGATTTCCTCCTCGCGGATCGTGTACCCTGCGGCCATGAGGGAGGTCAGGTCGTTGATGACCCGGGACCCCTGTCCGACATCCTCTTCTTCGCCTACCATCGTCAGGACAGGTCCGTTGACCGAGATTCGAAGATGAAAGGCCTCTTCGAAGAGGTGGATGTGGCGATTCATCTCACCCAGAAATCCTGCGGTGTCCAGATTCGGAGGAAGGTCGAGGTTCTGACGAATTGCCATCAGCCCTTCCGGATATCTTGGGTAAATGCCATCGGGAGGAGGGCGTTTTTGTCAGCCATGTGGAGCTCTGCCGATTTTTTCAGGGAGTTCTGAGCGGAGGGCTCCTTGAGAACCAGGACCGGGACGGGTGAGATATGCATGAGGGAAGTCGAGACCGATCCGACCATGAGGCGTCCCAGAAGATTCCTGGCGTGGGAAAGAATGAGAAGGAGATCGTACCCACCCGAAACAGCCAGGGCGGAAAGAGTATGGTCCGCTCTCCCGGTATAGACGCCGGCAGAGACGACTCCCGGGGCGAGGTCGAGCGAGCGGGCAATCTGAACGAGTCGCTCCAGTGCCTCCCGGGCGACAGGCTCAAGGGAGACTCCGGGAATGGGAAAGTCTGAGGGAATTTCGTGAAAGGCCTCCAGGACAAAGGCCAGATGGAGCTCTTCAAGATCCGTTCCGCCAATGTCCCGTATCTTGCCTATAAGCTCCGGCGAGAGGGGGGACAGATCGGATGGAAACAGTATGCGCCGAAAGGAGCAGGACATGAATGGGCGACTCCCAGTGATCGTCGGTGGCTCCGGGAGACCCCGGAATGAAGCCGCTCCAGAATATCATATCTTGCGGCGGTTGATCCAATCACCCGCGAAGGGCAATCCCCCGATTTGGGAGAAGAAAAGGGCGGACAACCCGGTCAGGACTGTCCGCGCCGATGGAATCTCAATGCAGGGACAGGTCGAGCGGGGAAGAGCTTACAGCAAGCGTTGATTCGGCCGGCGAGGAGGACGTGGCGGATTCTTCATGGATGGGCTGTTTGGCGACCCAGTCCGCCGAACCGTTCACGCAATCCATATCTCCTCCGCAGCCGAGGCTCCGTTCGTACATAACCGCTTCCCAGGCCTGCTTGTCGGTGATCTGACCCGCGCTGACGAACCCGACCATTGCGGGCTGGAGGGGAGAGCCGTTTGTGACGACCCACACCATTTCCCCCGCTGTGCGGACCTGGTCAAACTTGTGGTTTGTGAAGTTCCGGGGAGCTGGATCCATTCCTGCTGCCCCCGGTCCGTCTCCCTTGCCTGAGGCTCCGTGGCAGGTATAACAGGTGCCTGCCCCGTTGAAAACATCCTTCCCCTTGGCGATCGTGTCGGCTGTAACTGAAAAAGGAGGTTTCATGGCCTTGGCCGCCGCGATCTGGTCTGCGGGAACCCTGGGTTTCAGAATGTCAAGCTCTCCCGCCTGGGCCGGCAGGGAAAACAGTGCGGCCATAGAGATTCCCAGAGTTGCCTGGATCCATCGTCCTCGTTGCATCATGTTGCTCCTTTCTTGATGGGCCGGTTCGGTTGATTCGGCCGGCTATCTGAAGTTGTATGGGATGACCTCGCTTTTTCAAAAACAAACAAGAAAGTGTCAAAAACACGCACAATTTCCAAATCTTCAAGAAATAAAAAAGAATTGTCGCGAGGTTCTTATAAACATACCCCCGGGGATCGGTTTGTCAATGCAAGGCCCTGCGATCGAAGGGAGAGGAAAGATCGAGGCGAGATCGGGCAAGAATAAGGGGGAACCGGGGCTCCCCTTTTTGGAAGAGCGTGTTATTTGAGGATGAGATTGGTTCCCCGACCGGCGGTGGGATCGGCGTCGGGGGTGTTCATGAGGCTGGAAGTCCTTGGTAGGATCCCTCCGGGATTCCGGCCCTTTCATAATGGGAGAGGATGACCGCCGACCAGTCCAGCGATTGTCTCCCTTTTGCGAGGCCCGAAAGAAAGGAGTCCCGAAGAATGCCCCCGAGAGGCAAAGGGACTCTCAGGCCATTGGCAGCCTCGAGCACGAGGTTGATGTCCTTGAGGCCGAGATCCATCGTGAATCCGGCCTTGTTGTAATTTTTTTCGGCCATGATCCGCCCATAGTTTCCGTAAAGTGGAGAATGGAAGAGGGAGTCGTTGACGATTTCGAGAAAGAGGGACGGGTCGACTCCCGCTTTCTTGGCCAGCGAAAAGGCCTCGCCGAGGGTTTCCAGGGCGGCAGCGATCATGAAGTTCCCGGACAGCTTGACCAGATTGGCGGTCGAAGGTGTTTCTCCCAGTTGAAAAACTCTCGATCCCAGCGTGTTCAGAATGGGGATGACCCTTTGCACCGATTCCGCTTTCCCGGCGCAGAGGAGGCGGAGCCGACCTTCCCGCACGGCATCCGGCCGGCCGAAGACCGGGGCCGAGACAAATCCCTGGCCGTGGGCGGCGTGTCTTTTTTCTAGAGAGGCCGAAAAGTCGACGCTGATGGTCGAAAACGAGAGATGGATTGCTCCCTCAGGCATGGCGTCAAGAATTCCTCCCGTGACCAGGAGACTTTCCAGTGCCGTGTCGTCTGCGACCATTGTGGCGAGAATGTCGCATCGGGCCGCACTCAATGCCGGAGTTTCAGCCCAGATGGCCCCTTTTTCGAGAAGCGGAAGCGCACGGCTCTTGGTCCTGTTGAAAAGTGTGACCGGAAATCCGTCAGCCAGGAGGCGCTCGACCATGGGCTCTCCCATGTGTCCCGTTCCCACAAAGGTGATATTCATAAAGGTATCTCCAGGATATGACTGTTGATGAGGTGGACGAGGCCCGGGAAGGCCAGGGCAAGGAATCCTCCCAGACTCAGAAAGGGCCCGAACGGCAGGGCCTTTCCGAAAAGAGCCCCCCGATTGCCGCGCGGCTTGAGATAGTGGACGGCGAGAGCGGCGAGAATGCCGGTGGAGGAGGCCGCCAGAAGGACGAGGGAAAGGTTCCGGGGACCGGTGAATGCCCCGATGGCGGCAAGCCAGAAGGCGTCTCCCATCCCCATCCCCCGGCTATAAAATAAGGCGACGAGCGCCACGGGAATAAAGCCAATGAGCGCTCCTTCGCCAGAGCCAAGAAGGCCCTTCCAGCCCATCGTGAAGGTGGAGAAAGCAAGTCCGGTTGCGATTCCCGAAGAGGTGAGAAGATGGGGAAGGCGATGATGGCGCACGTCGATCAGGGTCAAGGGCAGGGCAAAGGAGAAAAAAAGGAACAGCGCAACCCGTTCCTCGATGGATGCTGGGAAAAAAACGACAAAAAGAAAAAAAAAGGAGGTTGCGAATTCTGAAATCGGAATTTCAGGGAGAATGCGATGATGACATCGTCTGCATCGTCCTCCCGAACGCATCCAGGAAACCAGGGGGAGAAGTTCAGAGAGGCCAAGAGGGGTAAAACAGTGATCGCACCGGGAGCCGGGAGTCGCGATGGAGAGTCCCTGGGGAATCCGAACGGCCAGGACCCCCAGAAAGCTTCCCCAGATACCGCCGGCAAGCAGTGCCGAAAGACCGATCAGGAGATTGGTCATGGCATGTCTCCTGACGTGAGACCCATAGGGTGGATCTAACTCTGAACCCCTGTTTCCTGAGGCTTGGGAGCCGACTCCTCCCGGGAAGGGTCCTTGAGTCTTATCTGAAAGCCCAGACGGAGCAGGATGTTGATCCGCTCTTTGGTCATCCGGTCTCGTTCCTCCTTGGTGGACTTTTTCTTTTCAAGGAATGAAAGAGAGTTTTTGATGGTCTGGATCGCATCCTTGATGGAGTCCTTATTCGTGTCGTTTGTCAAAGCGGCTGATTGCTCGACGATGTTCTCAATGTCGATTTCAGTCCATCTGTCGATATCGGTCCAGGGGCGAAATGCCACGGGGTCTGTTCTCCTTGATTTCTGGGCCATCGGCCCACGTCTGTCTTCGAAATTATTTTAAGATAAATCCGGGGGATTGTTTCGATCAATCCTTTCAGTTCGTTTTTGGCTGGGAAGCTTTTTGCGATTCCTGGGCAAAAATCTGTTTAATGTCGTCATAGGAAAGATAGCCAGACTTGACTTGGCCATCGACGATGAACACCGGTGTCGAAGGAACCCCGATGTGAGAGGTCAATGTATCGCCGGCTTTCGAAATGTCGGGAAGTGGGCGACTTTGGTCGATGCATGCCTGGACCTTGGGAGTGGGAATTCCCGCCTGGACCATGAATCCGGCAAAGATGGGCTTAAGGCCCGCTTTGTCGATATTTTTGAGGTCGACCCGCTGGTCAAGCTGATTGTGAATCGCCCAGAAGGCGGCCGGCTTCTCTTTATAGACGCACATTTCGAAGATTGCCGCGTCCAGGGAGTTTCGGTGGATGGTGACCTGCGGGTAGGGAATATATGTGAAACGGATGGAGGAATCTGACGCGACCTTGTCCTGAACCTCCCGGTTCCAGCGACGACAGACCGAGCATTGTTCGTCTCCGAACATGATCAGGGAGTGAGGAGCGTTTCCAGGTCCTGTGGAGGGAAACTTGTCCATCTGGAAAGTTGATGACGGGATAAAAAGGGAGACGGGTTGCGGGGGAGGGATGCTTGGAACGACAGCATAGTGCTGGGTAATGTCGAGAAGGGGCGTCGTAACGAGATAGCGATGATTGATGATATAGACAGGAAGAACAATTTTTTGAGCTCCGACGATTATCGAAAAAGGAAGTGCCAGAATGTCATTGTCGACTGCCTTGGGGGCGAGCCAGGAAAAATCACGGTAGGGAATGCGCTGGCGGGCCAGGGAATCGAGAATGACCTTCTGGAATCGTTTCTGAAGCGCTGCAGGGTCGTCTGAGACCGGCGCACTCGAGATTGCGGGAGATTGCACTGAAGGGGATGGCCCCGAAGGGGAAGCGGCCAGGGCTTTGCCGAAGTCAACGCCTCCGGAAAGTGAGACCATGAGTCCCAAAAAAACCCAAAAAACAAGGGATCGGTCTCGAGCGAAAACGCGTTTTAAAAATCCGCTCCGTGAAAAGCTGCTTGAGAAGGCAAACGGCATGTTATGGTCTCTCTATGGTTACCAGATTCTTGTGTTTCCCGATCCGTCCCATATTCATTAGAAAGGGGCCAGGGGCTGGCAATGTCCTTCCCCTGTTCCCGGTATCGGGGATCTCTATCGTCGAGATCGGCATAGAGTGGAGCGGGGTCTGAACATAAAAAACTTTTCGGGACATATCCTTCTGGCCAGAATCGGAGTCCTTGAGAAATATCAGGCCCGGAATTGGTGAGGGACGGCGGTGGAGAAGCGTATGTCCGGATCGGTTTTTGGACCGCATCTTAACGATGCTAGCAAACGGGGGGTAAAGATTCAATCTTCCCTTGGAGGATGGAGGGAAGGGAGTCTTGAAATCGAGGTGCTGAATGGAGTAGCCTTTTGACGATTTGCCATCTTTGTTTCCGATAGTTGCTCCTGTAGCTCAATTGGCAGAGCACCCGCCTTGTAAGCGGAAGGTTCTCGGTTCAATTCCGAGCAGGAGCTCCAGCTTTCGACTACTCCCCTCTATTATTCTTATTTTCTTCAGGACACATGATGCGCCGACAGGGGTTTGGGTCGTGTCTGGTCCATGACATCTGTCTCGTTTTTGTGATTAAATAGAAAAAGGAAGATCTGGGGAGAATTTTTGATGCCGGTAAATGTTTGGCATCACGTTTTGTGGAGAGGCCATGAGTCAGGAATCGCTTGAAGCCCATGACCTGATGGAGTCGCTCAGTGAGTCCATCGAAAAGCGCGAAGAAAAAAGAGATCAGTGGAATATCAAGGTGGCGTTGACCACCTCTATCCTGGCTGTTTTTGCCGCTTTGTCAAATCTTGAATCCGAGCAGAAAACCTCGGAAGCGATCATGCTGAAAAACTCGGCCATCTTTTATCAGGCCAAGGCCTCAGACCAGTGGTCTTTCTATCAGGCAAAAAAGATCAAGCTCCATATGTCCGAGAATCAAATTCACCTGGTGGATCTTATCCATTCGTCTCGGAGCGAAAAGGACCGTTTGGAAAAACTGATTTTGAAATACAAGGGACAGGTCGGGAAAATAAAAAAACAGGCCATGGGGTTCGAGGAAGAGCGTGATCGGATGAATGCGCTGTCGGACCGCTCTCTGGCTCACCATCATGCCTTCGCCCTCAGCGTTGTCTGTTTTCAGATCAGTATCGTCCTTTCGTCAATGGCCGTCATGCTGAGAAGAAATTCCCTCTGGTATGTCAGTTTGGGGCTTGGAGGCTTGGGAACATTGGCTTTTGTCAACGGTTTCCTCATGTTTTTCCATCTTTAGGCAGGTGATTTCGATGGGATGCTTTAGAAAAGAGATTCGGGCTGTCATTTTTTGTGGGTTGCTTGTGATGGCAGGCTGCCATTCCTCTCCGGGGACATCAAAAACGGCAGAGGTCCCGGAGGCCTCTACCCCTTCTCCCTCTCGAACCGCAACCTCACCTTCGGTCCTTCCCGGACAGCTGGGGGGGGCCAACTCGTTTGTCCCCTATGCGGACAAGCCGCCCCTGGGAACTCCCGTTGAAACGCATTGACAGGGATGGCGATTGACGTCTCATCCTTATACACGGGGCAGGGGGTTGATTTATTAAAGGAGATCTGTAGAATATGTCCGATAACCCCGTTTTGCCCCCCTCCCCCGACCGATTGACCGAAGAGATCTCTCTTCTCCTTGTTTCAATGGGACTGACACTCTACGATCTTGTGCTACCCAAGAAAAACAGCGGTGTCCTTCGGGTTTTTATCGAAAGCCCCGAGGGGGTGACGATTGACCAGCTGGAAGGCGCCAGTCGCCGGATCAGTGTGTTGCTCGATGTCATTGATCCTTTCCCGGGCCGCTATCACCTTGAGGTAAGCTCTCCCGGTCTTGACCGGATGCTGAAGATTCCGGTGGATCTTGAGCGCAATCCTGGCCGGTGGGTCAACGTGAAGCTTGTCGAGGCCATGTCAGGCCAGAAGGTTTGGAAGGGCCGGATCGGAGCGGTGACTGCGGAGGGATTCGAGCTTTTGGTCTCGTCCGGAAAGAAGTCTGCCACCCTTGAGATTGTTTTTTCGAATGTCAGGAGCGTGCAGGCGGAGTTCTGGCGTCCCGTTCCCGTATCAAAAGACCGGGAAGGGACCCGGTCATGAGGGTAAAACGGGCATCGTGTGGTAGAGTGTAATGATATAAAGAGACAGGAAGCTTGTTTCCCGGATGACGTTCAAGTCGGACGAAGAGACGGGACCGATTGGGAGAGATGAATGGTTAATCAGGAATTGTTGAGTGTTCTTGACCAGCTTCACCGGGAGAAAGGAATTCCCCAGGAAACACTCCTGGAAGCCCTGCAGTCTGCCATTATGACCGCTGCAAGAAAACGCTATGGCGGGGGCGATAATTTTCAGGTCGAAATCGATCCGAGAACAGGAGAGATCCAGGTCCTTCATATTCGCCGGATTGTCGAGAATGTCCTTTCTCCCAATGAGGAGGTCTCTCTTGCCGAAGCGATGGAGTCCGACCCCGAGGCGGAGGTGGGAGATGAGATCGGCGCCTATCTCGAAATCGATGACTTCGGTCGGATTGCGGCCCAGGCGGCAAAACAGGTCATTTTCCAGAAGGTGCGCGAAGCCGAATGGTCTGTGGTAGCCAGGGAGTTTGGCGGGAAAAAGGGGAATGTTGTCGCCGGGGTCTACATCGGACAGGAAAAGAGAAGTTTCATCATAGACCTGGGAAAGACGGAAGCGATCCTGCCCTACAAAGAGCAAATTCCAAGAGAGTCCTTTCATCGCGGAGACAGGGTCAAGGCTCTTCTTCTCGACATCCGGACAACGACCCGGGGGCCGCAGCTTATACTGTCTAGAACCCATCCCGAGTTTCTTGCTCGCCTCTTCGAGAAGGAAGTTCCTGAGATAAGCGAGGGGATTATCGAGATCAAGGGTGTTGTTCGTGATCCGGGTGAGCGGGCCAAGGTCGCTGTTCTTTCCCGGGACCCTAATGTTGATCCGGTCGGTTCGTGCGTCGGAGTCAAGGGCTCACGTGTCCAGGCCATTGTCCGGGAAATACACGGAGAGAAAATCGATATTATCGACTGGAGTCCGGATCCGGGGACCTTTATCGCCCGTGCGCTTTCACCAGCCAAGGTTCTTCGTGTGGCGACCCGGGACGGGGAGTTCGACAAGGTTGCAACGGTCGTCGTCGCCAATCAGCAGCTGTCCCTTGCCATAGGCCGTCGGGGCCAGAATGTCCGCCTTGCGGCAAAGCTGACCGGATGGAAGATCGACATCTTCAGTGAGCAGCAGTACGAGGCCGATCGGATGGCCCGCTCCGCAGAAGGAGAGCATGAGGGTGAAGCCGCGCTCTCACAGGAATCTCCTTCGATGATTCTTCTCGAGGATCTTCCCGGAATGGGCGGAAATATGGCCGATGCCCTGAAGGCGGCGGGTTTTGACAGTGTCGAAAAGGTCGCCAATGCATCAGCGGAGGACATCGCCAAGCTTCCGAAGTTTGGTCCGAAAACCGCCGCCAAGCTGATCGAGACCGCGCGGGATTTCATGGGTTATCCGAAGACTTCCGGGACAACGCCGGAGACGGATTCGGGGTCGGTATAACGAAGAGGGGGATGGTTCTTTGAAGGTTTATGAATTGGCTCGCGAATTGAAAATGGAAAGCAAATCCCTGCTTGCCAAACTTAAACTGTGGGGGATTCATGCGCCCTCTCACATGGCGACACTCGATGAAAGAACCATCAACACCGTTCGGCAAAAGATAAAGAAGGGGGAGGAGGCCCCCGAGGCCCCCAAAAAACCGATACTCATCAAGAAAAAATCCCTCTCTTCCGGGAACGAAAGCCCTGAGGGGCAACCCGTTCAACCCGAAGCGTTCCCCGCTCCCGAAACGGCATTCGTCGAGGCCGAGCGCCCCGCCGGCATGGAAAAGGTCGTGAATGTCGTCGAAGCGGCCTCCTTCCCTGTCACGGAAGCCCTTCCAACAGCAGGATCTCCTGCCGAGAATATTCTTCCCCGGATTCCGGTTGAGGGGTGGACTCAGGAAAACGCGCCAGGTCGAGAAAAGGCTACAGCACCTCCTTCCCCGGCTGCTTCCTCAAAAGAAGGTGCGGACAAGGGAGCGGCCCGGGATCGGGGCCTCCCCGGAGACAAGCGCGGAAAGCCAGCAAAGACCACAAAAGATAAAAATCAGAAGCTCGATCGTCTTCACATGCTGCGCGAAGAGGATTTTGTCGATCTCGAGGAGGCTGGAGAAAAAGAATCCTCAACATCCAAGCCGTCTGTTTCCCCCGCCCCGGTTCATCGTGTTGTCGCTCCCGGGGCTCCCCCCGAAACACAGACATCGTCCAGGACATCCTTTCCGCGTCCTGCATTCAAAAAACCCCCCGCCTTCAAGAAGAAGGCGAAAGGGGGAAGCGATTCAAGAGGAGCCGCTCAGGCCATTGACGGGACCAAAGCCCGGAAGAAATCCATACGGATCGAGGCCGGAACCAGCGTCAAGGATTTCGCGGACAAATTGGGTGTCAAGGTACAGGATGTCATCATGCGTCTGATGGCGATGGGGGTGATGACTACGATCACCGAGCCGCTCGACCCTGAAGCCGCGATGCTTGTCGCCGAGCAGCTGGGCATTGCCGTCGAGATCCAGCAGGAAGAGCCGGAGGAAGCCATTCTCGGTGAATCGGAGGATTCGACGGAGGATCTTTTGCCCCGCCCGCCCGTCGTCACAATCATGGGCCACACAGACCATGGGAAGACCTCACTTCTCGATGCCATTCGTAAAAGCAAAGTGGCCGAGGGGGAGGCGGGTGGCATCACCCAGCATATCGGTGCCTACACCGTATCGATTAACGGACGGGACATCACCTTCCTCGATACTCCCGGACACGAAGCCTTCACGGCGATGCGGGCCCGGGGAGCCAAGGCAACGGATGTCGTTGTTCTGGTCGTTGCCGCGGATGATGGAGTCATGCCCCAGACAGTGGAGGCCATCAACCATGCCCGCGCGGCCGATGTTCCGATCGTCGTCGCCATAAACAAGATCGACAAACCGGAGGCTAATCCGGACCGTGTCAAGCAGGCTCTGTCCGAATACGGGCTCACACCAGAAGAATGGGGCGGTACGACGATATTCTGCCCTGTTTCGGCTAAAAAGAGGACGGGTCTGGACCTTCTTCTCGAAATGATCTTGCTTCAGGCGGACGTTCTCGACCTTAAGGCCAATCCCAATCGCCGGGCCCGCGGTCTCGTCATCGAATCACGTCTGGACAGGGGAAGAGGCATCGTGGCTTCTGTTCTCGTTCAAAAAGGAACCCTCAAGGTCGGGAACTTTCTTGTCCTGGGAGCCCAGGTCGGTCGGGTTCGAAGCCTGACGGACCCCTTCGGCCACCGGATCACAGAGGTCACCCCTTCGCATTCGGCCGAAGTCGTTGGACTCGACGGGATGCCTCAGCCTGGCGACATTTTCATCGCGGTCGAGGACGAAAAACTTGGTCGGCAGGTGGCCATGGCCCGGCAAGCCAGACAAAGGGCCCTTCAGCTTCTCCAGAACAAGAAGGTTACGCTTGAGGATCTCTATTCCCAGATTGAGGAAGGAATCATCAAGGATCTCAACCTGATCCTCAAGGTCGATGTCCAGGGTTCGATCGAACCCATCCGCCAGGCGATCGGCAAACTTGAGAACAAGAAGGTCAGAGTACGATTCATCCATGAAGGTGTGGGAGGAATTAGGGAAACCGATGTCCTGTTGGCCCAGGCTTCAAACGCCGTTATTCTTGGTTTCAATGTTCGTCCGGAGCCCAAGGCCCTGACTTTGGCGGAACGGGAAAAAGTGGAAATGAAGTTCTACTCGGTTATCTATGACGCCGTGGAAGACATCAGGAAGGCAATGGAAGGAATGCTTTCGCCGACAATTCGCGAAAAGTTTGTCGGTCGTGCCGAGGTGCGTCAGGTTTACAATATCACCCGTGTCGGAACGGTTGCCGGATGCTATGTTTCCGAGGGAGTCATGCAACGGACCGGGACGGTGGTCAAGCTCATTCGTGATGGAGCGGTGGTGTTCGAAGGCAAGATGGAAGCCCTTAAGCGATTCAAGGACGATGTCCGTGAAGTCGCCGCCGGCTACGAATGCGGGATTTCCCTGGAGAATTTCCGCGATATCAAGGTGGGTGATCTGATCGAGTGTTTCGTCCAGGAAAAGATAGCGGGAAAGCTTGAGCCGGTCAACACATGAAAGGGATCCGCATCAGAGATCTCCCATTGCGCACCTCATACTGGTCCTCCATTTTCCTGACGTCCATTCCCTCAAGGAAAAAAGACACCTTTTGTCGAGTCTGACCGCCAAGATCCGGGAACGTTATCCCGTTTCGGTAGCCGAAACGGGATATCAGGATCTCTGGCAAAGGGCGGTGGTGGAGGTGGTTATGATTTCCTCCGATCCACTGCTCCCGGAACGCATTTTTGAGAAGGTCAGCGAGATGGTGCTTTCCACTCCAGAGATGGTTCTTCTCGATTCTCATCGAGAGTTTCTATGAAGCATGATTCTGGGTTCCGGAGGTCGGACAGGGTCTCTGCTGAAATTCATGAGGTCATGGCCTTGATACTGTCCCGTTTTTCCCGTGATTCTCGCCTTTCCAGAGCGACCATCACGAGAGTGGCGCTTTCGGGCGATCTTAGAAAGGCGACAATCTACTATCGCGTTTATCCCGGAGAGGATCCAGCCGCCTGCCAGGAAGCGTTCGACCGTTACTGCGGCGGGCTCCGCAAGGAACTTGCGAGTCGGATCAGGATCAAGTACATTCCCGCTCTGACCTTCACCCTTGATGCCGATGACACAGATCCCGCCAGGATCGAACGCTTGTTGGCAAACCCGAAAGTAGAGGAAGGTGGAGAGTGACCTTTTTTGACGATCGGAAAACATCGGAAATCTCCGGTCTTCTTCTGGTGGACAAACCAGCCGGTCCGACCTCTCACGACATCGTATACGCCCTTCGAAAAAAATCGGGCATAGACAAAGTCGGCCACGGAGGGACGCTCGATCCGCTGGCCTCGGGGTTGCTCCCTCTTTTTCTGGGGGAGGCCACAAAGATGTCAGGATTTATCCAGGCTCATGACAAGTCCTACTCCTTCGACATTGCCCTTGGAGTGACGACGGACACCGATGACAGTCAGGGGACCATCATCGCGGAGGGTCCCCTGCCGGAAGATCTTTCTGAAGAAAAAATAAGGGAAATTCTGCGGGGCTTTGTAGGGGAGCAGTGGCAGGAACCTCCGATGTATTCGGCCGTCAAGCTGAAGGGGGTTCCGCTCTACAAGCTTGCGCGAAAAGGGCTGACCGTGGAGCGCGACCCTCGCCTTGTGACGATTCATTCGCTGGATTTTCTTGCATTGAAAAATGGGACCCTCTCTTTGCGTGTCCATTGCTCCAAGGGCACCTATGTGCGTGTACTTGCACGCCAGATCGGGGATGCTCTGGGATGCGGCGGCCATGTGAGCCGACTGCGGAGATTGACCGTAGGACGCTTCTCTGTGGAGGAGGCGGTAGGGATGGAGGTCATCGAAAACTTCTGGAATGTGGAAGACCTTGATGCCGCCTTGATTGGTCCGGAAAAAATCTTTCTGGGTCTTCCTTCACTGGAGATTCTTCCGCATGTCGCTCCGGCCTTGCAGAAGGGGGCCCTGCTTCCCGGCATCTGGTTTTTTCGCCGGAAAGGATTGTTTCATGCGAAGGATACGATTAGAATATTGGGGCAAGGAGGGAAGATTCTCGGTTTGGCCGAGGCTCTTTTGGATTCTGAGGAGTTGAGTCTTTTCCCTGGAGGCATACCTGTGGCGAAAATCGCACTCCTTTTTCGGGCAAAGTCAGCGCAGGTACGAGAGGGAAAGTGTGTTCTTTCAAACAATGAAAACGGTTAAAAGGGAGTTCAGGGCATGGCATTGAGCAAGGAAAAAAAACAGGAAGTCATCAATTCATTCAAAATCTCCAACAATGATACCGGATCGGTCGAAGTGCAGGTGGCGATTCTGACCGAAAGGATCAACCAGCTTGGCGAGCATTTCAAGAAGTTCCCAAAGGATGTCCATTCCCGTCGGGGGCTCCTTCTCATGGTCAGCAGAAGGCGTCGTCACCTCAAGTATCTTCAGACAACCAATCCAGCCAAATATCAGGAAATCATCTCACGTCTCGGGTTGCGTCGCTAGATTGAACGGCGGGTTTCAGAAGGGCGTTGAACCGACTTTTCATGTCGAACACAAGACGGAAGTCGGTTTTGCGGCCGCCTGAAACCCGTATCCATCAAGGATTCCATCGATCCGGCTACCGGAAAGGAACACCAAAACCATGAAGCAAGAAACTGTAGAAGTCAACGTTGGCGGGAAGACGGTCAGGCTCGAAACCGGCCGAATGGCCCGTCAGGCAGACGGGGCGGTTGTCCTGTGGGTCGAGGGAACAGTGGTCATTGCGACTGCTGTGGCGTCAAAAACCATCAAGCCCGGGACGGACTTCCTTCCGCTGACGGTCGACTACCAGGAGCGGGCCTATGCCGCTGGAAAGATCCCGGGCGGTTTTTTCAAGCGCGAAGGAAAACCCTCCGAGCGGGAAATCCTGAACAGCCGACTGGTTGATCGTCCCATTCGTCCTCTTTTTCCGGAAGGGTTTTATTATGACACACAGGTCATCGCTTCAGTCGTCTCTGCCGACAGAAGCGGGGTGACCGATGTGATGGCCGTGGTTGCGGCCTCGGCGGCACTTACCATCTCCGACATTCCCTTCCATGATCCCATGGGGGCCGTTCGTGTCGGCTGCATCGACGGGAATTTTGTCATCAACCCGGACCTTGAACAGCAGGAAAAATCCTCGATCGACCTGGTCGTTGCGGGAACCGCCGATGCCATCATGATGGTCGAAGGAAAAGCCTCCGAGGTATCGGAGGAGCTGTTTCTCGAAGCCATTCGTACGGCACACAATGCCTGCCAGCCGATCATCGCAGCCCAGATCGAGCTTCAGAAAAAGGCCGGCAAGGTCAAGCGGTCGCTCCCGCCTGTTCCTGTCCGCCCCGAACTGATGGACAGGATTCGGCAGGGAGGCAAGGAGTCTCTGTCGGCGGTTCTGGTCATGTCCGACAAGAAGGCTCGTGAGGATAAAACCTCGGAAATCAGGAGCACCCTTTCAAAGGAACTCTTTCCCGACGGATTCAAGGATGCCCATGAAGAGAAAGAGTTTTCTACGGGGTTTCACGATCTCGAGCGGGAGCTCCTCCGGGCGATGGTTCTTGACCAGGGGATCCGGGCCGATGGCCGGAAGACAACGGAAATTCGCCCCATCACGATCGAAGTGGGCATCCTGCCCAGGACCCATGGATCGGCCCTCTTCACTCGGGGAGAAACCCAGAGCCTTTCCGTCGCAACCCTTGGAACCTCCGACGACGAGCAGAGGATTGATGCCCTGGAAGGGGAATCGACCAAACGGTTCATGCTCCATTACAACTTTCCCGCATTCTCGGTGGGTGAGGTCAAGCCGATGCGGGGCCCTGGAAGACGGGAGATCGGCCACGGGAATCTTGCCGAGCGGGCTCTTTTGCCGATCCTTCCTTCCAGGGAAGCCTTTCCCTATTCCATCCGGCTTGTCTCCGACATCCTGGAGTCCAATGGCTCCACCTCCATGGCGACGGTCTGTGGGGGAACCCTGGCGATGATGGATGCCGGGATTCCGATCAAGGCTCCAGTGGCGGGGATCGCGATGGGCCTCATCAAGGAAGGTGATCGGGTGGCCATTCTCTCGGATATTCTGGGAATAGAGGACCATCTGGGTGATATGGACTTCAAGGTAACCGGAACCGATTCCGGGGTAACCGCGGTCCAGATGGACATCAAGATCAAGGGGATTACCCTTGAGATCATGAAAAAAGCGCTCGATCAGGCTCGGGAAGGGCGAATTCACATCATGGGCAAGATGAAGGCCTCGATGCCGTCCGTTCGCGCCACGATGTCCCCCTACGCTCCCCGGATCCTGACGATTCAGGTGAAGCAGGACAAGATCCGGGAGGTTATCGGACCCGGAGGCAAAATGATCCGGAGCATCACGGAAAAAACCGGGGTCAAGATCGATATCGAGGATTCGGGTCTGATTCGAGTCGCTTCCGCCGACGAGGAAGCCGCTCGGAAGGCGATCGAAATGATCAACCAGATCGTCGCAGAGGCAGAGGTCGGGAAGATCTACCTTGGCAAGGTCAAGACGGTTGCCGACTATGGGGCATTCGTTGAAATCATGCCGGGAACGACCGGTCTTTGTCATGTTTCGCAGCTGGAGCCCCGAAGGGTGGAAAAGGTAACCGATGTAGTCAATGAAGGGGACGATATCGTCGTCAAGGTCCTTGAAGTGGACCGGCAGGGGAAAATCCGCTTGTCCCGCAAGGAAGCCATTGCCGAAGAGGGTGAGGGCCGGGAACATCGGTCGGTTGCCAAGTCCTGATTCCATTTTGATTCCCCCGATTCGGCGGCCTGTAAAAAATCTGGAACGGGGGATGAAAGGAAGCCTTGTTTTTTGAAATTGGCTTTGCGATAATCGTCAAGTCTTAATTTCAAAGTGTCAGATTCGCCTTTTTAACCCCCCATCAACCTCTGTGGCCAGAGTCGCCTGGCGGGGGAGGGGTCTCTTCAGTGTTCGTGAAGAGGGTATGGCATTCTAAAAGGAGGAGATGTCGATGGATGTGAACAAAGGTGCTGCGGGTCTGGTCGTTGTTGCGATTATCATGGCCGTGGTTTGGGGAGGACTCTCCGCGTATGTGGGCGTGAATCCATTCTTCCTTCCGACCGGAGCTCATTAGTTTTTTTCGAGGTTTATCCGCCTGCCGGACAAGCCGGTGATTTTTCTTTGGAATTATTCTATTCTTCTTTTGCAGGGGGTGTCGCTCCACAGGCGGCACCCTTTCTGTAATGGATGCCCCATCGAGGACCACGTGGTCCCTTTCCTCTCGATAAAAAATAAACAGATCCTCCCCGGTATTAAGCCATATCCCGCTTTTTTCGGGCGACATTTCGCGCTCAGATAACTGCAGGATTCGGTTAGAAGTAAGAAGGATCGCCGGGGAATTCCAAAGAAAGAATCGCCGTGCCTTATATCAAGCAAATCCTGGCCAATGGTCTGACTGTCTATTGCGATCCACTCGCGACATCCCGATCGGTCGCCATCGGAGTGTGGGTCCGCGCCGGTTCGCGCTTCGAGAGTCCCAGTGAAGCGGGCATGACCCATTTTCTGGAGCATATGTGCTTCAAGGGGACTCCCTCGCGTTCGGCGCAGCAGATCGCAAACGAGATGGATCTTCTGGGTGGAGAGATGAATGCCTTTACCTCCCAGGAAATGACCTGCTTCTATACGCATGTTCTCTCTGAAAATGCCGAACGAGCGGCAACCCTTCTGGGGGACCTCCTGACACGATCGGTTTTTGATCCGGAAGAACTTGCCCGGGAAAAGGGGGTCGTCATAGAGGAAATTGCCGAATCCCAGGACGACCCGGAAGACCTGGTCACGCAACAGCTTTATGAAGCGCACTTCGGCAGCCATCCTCTCGCACTTCCCATCCTGGGAACGGAGTCTTCCGTATCGGCCTTTACCCGGGAAGACGTCCGAAAATATTTCCTCAAGAACTACCATCGGGGGGGAATGTTCGTGACGATTTCCGGCCGGTTTCAGTGGCCCCAACTCCGGGAAACCCTCGAAGACGCATTTTCCGACATTCCCCGGGACCAGTCCGAAACGATGCATTCCCCCGGGAGCTTTCTTCCAGCGTTCGATAGACGCGAAACTCCCCGGGATCTTGAACAGGTACACGTTGCCCTGGGGATGTCCGGATTGCCGGTGGTCCACAAGGACCAGACGGCCCTTCGCCTTCTGAACCTGCACCTGGGAGGGGGAATGAGTTCCCGCCTTTTTCAGGAGGTCAGGGAAAAAAGGGGGCTGGCATATTCGATCTATTCGACGGGACAATCCTTTGTCGACGGAGGCCTCGTCCGGATCTCCGCGTCGACCCGGCCTTCGAAAAAAGAAGAGCTCCTCTCCATCCTTGTCGATGAGCTTGGTCGACTCCAGCAGGTTCCCCTAACCGTCGAAGAGCTCTTGCGGGCGAAGAACCAGCTCAAAAGTTCCCTCCTCATAGGGCTCGAATCGATCCTGACCCGCATGAACAAGATGGGGCGCGACATCCTTTACTGGGGCGAGGAGCTGGAAGCGGACACACTGGAGAGATGGATCGACGACGCGACTCCTCTGGACCTGCTGCGTGTCGCCCGTGACCAGGATTGGGTGTCCCGGCGTTCTCTCAGCGTTCTCGGCCCGGAAAAGGATTAGCCATGGCTCCTTCCGGCTTTCCTGTGCGTCTGGGTGTCAACATCGACCATGTGGCGACCCTGCGTCAGGCCCGGGGTGTGTTCGAGCCGGACCCCCTGGCGGCTGCCCACCTGGCGAGGCTTGCGGGAGCGGACCAGATCGTTCTCCATGTGCGGGAAGACCGTCGTCATGCAAACGAGACCGACCTCCGGCGCTTACGGGAGACGACCTCTCTTCCGGTCAATCTCGAGATGGCTCTGACGGAGGAAATGGCCGGGATGGCACTGTCTTTCGCTCCGGAGAGGGTGACTCTCGTGCCCGAAAAGCGGACCGAACGGACAACGGAGGGGGGGCTGGTCCTGACGCCGGATTATCTGAAGAGCCTGACCTCATTCGCGGAGCGCTGCAAGGAAAAGGGAATCCGGGTCAGCCTCTTTATGGATCCCGATCCGGTGATGCTGGGCCGGATTCCTTCCGTAGGAGTGGACCAGGTAGAGCTCCACACGGGGCCTTATTCCCAGGCATTCGGGTCGCCCGGGGAGGGGGAGGAGTTTGCCCGACTTTCTGCCGCAGCCACCCAGGTCTATCGCCAGGGCCTCATTCTGGCGGCCGGCCACGGCTTAACACTGTTCAACCTTCCCCGAATTCTTTCGCTGCCCCACCTGGCCGAAGTCAATATCGGCCACAGCATCATCGCCCGGGCTGTGCTGTTCGGAATCCGGGAGGCGGTCTCCGAGGTGCGCTCCCTTCTTCTCGCCCCTTGCGGAGGAGGGTCCCGGTGATCCGCGGTCTCGGGGTTGATCTTGTGCTGCTTTCCCGGATCGAAAGCGCGATCGGCCGTTTCGGAGAACGCTTCGTCTCCCGTGTCTACACTCCGGAGGAACGCCGGCAGTCGGGTGGAAAATCGACTTTTCTGGCCGGGCGATTTGCGGTCAAGGAGGCCCTCTTGAAGGCCCTTGGAACCGGCCTGGCGGAGGGAGTCCGGTGGAAGGAGATCGAGACGCTCTCCCGGGAGACGGGAGCTCCTGAAGTCCGATGCTCCGGCAGGGTCCTGGACCTCCTGGGACGTCGCGGGATCGGAAAGATATGGGCTTCCCTCAGCCATGAACGGGACCATGTGGTGGCGGTCGTTGTCCTGGAGGGGCCTCCGTCATGAGGGTCATGACCCCCGAAGAAATGAATGAGACGGACGGGAAAGCGGTCCGCGAATTCGGAATTTCTGAAGAAATCCTGATGGAGCGCGCCGGCATGGCGGTCTCCCGTGTTTGCAGGGAATGGCTTGGACGGACAACTTTCCGCTCCGGTCGACGACCGGTCCTCGCGGTGGCGGGAGGCGGCCACAATGGCGCCGACAGTCTGGTGGCCCTTCGTGATCTTGTCAGCCTCGGATACACGGGAGAGGCGCTTGTCGTCGTGGAAGAGGCGAACCGGCAGAGTACAGCGCTTCTTCGCGAAATCGAGCGGCTTCGGCGCATGGAGGTTCCCGTCCACCTCTCTTCGGACGGAGGTGTCCGCCACCGGATATCCCACGCTGGCCTGATTATCGACGGAATCCTGGGGACGGGTTTCCGGGGAGATTTGCCGGAGGATCTCCTCCGGCATGTCGAGGCGATGAACCAGTCTGCCGCTTCCGGTGTTCCCGTAATCAGCGTCGACATTCCCTCCGGCGTGGATGGACGCACCGGTGCCGTTGCCCGCGCGGCTGTCCGGGCCTCGAGCACGGTCACCCTTGGGGCTCCGAAATGGGGGCTGCTTGTCGATCCCGGAACGCGCCATGCGGGCGAGATCCGGCTTTCGAGAATCGGTTTTCCTTTCGCCCTGTTGGCCGAAGGGACCGGATCCTGCTTGACCATCCGCGAGGCCATGGCCCTTCTGCCGAAGCGCTTTCCCGAGATCCACAAGGGACAGGCCGGCCATGTCCTGATCGCCGGGGGAAGCCCCGGGAAGACGGGGGCACCTCTTCTGGCCGCCCGGGGGGCCCTCCGGGCGGGAGCGGGTCTGGTGACTCTTCTCTGGGATCGAGGACTTTCCAGTTACGCAAGCGCCCTCCCCGAGGTGATGGGACGTTTCTTCGACCAGTCAACCCCGGACCCCGGAGAGATCCGGAGAGCCTTCGAGGGGATCGATGCCGTCGGCTGCGGACCGGGACTTCCGGACGAAGAGGGAACGCGGATATTGATGGAAACGCTTCTCTCCGGATTTTCGGGGCCGCTGGTCGCCGATGCCGGAACCTTCAGCCTCTTTGCCGGCCATCCCGAACGGGTGGCGGAGCTCCGGGGAGGAAAAAAACTCGTATTGACACCCCACCCCGGGGAGTTGGGACGCTTTCTGGGGGTTGGGACCCGGGAGGTTCTGAAGGATCCCCTGGACCTGGCCCTTTCCGGAGCCCGGAAAGCGAACGGGGTTCTTCTTCTGAAAGGGGCGCGGACTCTCGTGGTCGATCCCGCCGGCCGTCGATATGTCAACCTGACGGGAGATCCGGTCATGGCCGGGGCCGGAATGGGAGACGTCCTCACCGGGATGATCACGACCTTTCTCGGCCAGGGGATGGAGCCCTTCGAGGCGGCCTGCCTGGCGACTTTTATCCATGGGGCGGCGGGCGAGCGTCTGGGACAGATGTCCTCCAGAGGGCGTCTCGCCTCGGAGTTGGCGGACGTGATCCCCACGCTTCTTTCCGACTGGGAGCAGGCGGCCGGTATGGCCGCCCTCCCGGAGGAGGACCCTCTGGCCCTATGGCCGGTCCACACTCCCGGAGGAAGGAGCCGATGAGCGAAGATTCTGGAAGGAAAATCCTTGGCGGGCGTGAAGGTCTGGCCGTCTATTTGCGCTATCTGGGAGAGACCGTCCCGGATTTTGTCCTTGCGAAAGGGATGGATTCCTCAGGGAGTCCTGGAGAGGCTGTCGAACCTTCCGAAAAGGCTGACCCGGACTGCGAGATGCTTCTGGCCGAACTTCGGGAGCAGTCCCGAACCTGTACCCGTTGCACACTGTCCTCCACACGGACCCAGGTTGTCTTCGGAGAGGGGAGCCCCAAAGCGACCCTCATGTTCGTGGGAGAGGGGCCGGGGGCCGACGAGGATGTCACGGGCCGTCCCTTCGTGGGCCGTGCGGGGGAGCTCCTCACGAAGATGATCGGAGCCATGGGTTTCGAGCGGCCGGAGGTCTATATCGCCAATATCGTCAAATGCAGGCCTCCCGGGAACCGTGTTCCCGAGGAGGCCGAGCGCCACGCATGCCTTCCCTTCCTGCACAGGCAGATCGCCCTTATCGCCCCCCGGTCGATCGTCCTTCTGGGGCAGACGGCGGCCTCCTCTCTCCTGGGCCAGACGGGAGGGATCTCCCGGCTTCGGGGGAAGGAATCCCGGCTTCCACATTTCCCGGAGATTCGGGTCATGCCGACCTACCATCCGGCCTATCTCCTCCGAAATCCCTCTGCCAAGGCCCAGGTCTGGGAAGATCTCAAGCAGGTGATGGCCTGGCTCGGAAAGGATCGGCCATGAGACTTCTGCTGGGGCTCATTCTTGTCGTGGCCGGATGGCTTTTCATGGTGGAAAATGACCAGGAACACATCACCATTACACTTCCGGGGTCGGGGCAGATCGGTCCCTTTTCGGTGGGGGTGGTGGTTCTGGGTGCAGTCCTGACGGGGATCCTCCTTTGCCTTTTGGGTGGGGTTCTTCTGAAGGTCGCCTCCAGGCTGAAAAAGTCCCGTTCCCCGGAAGGCGGGACTTCGGCATCCGACCCGCCTCATGCCCCCCACTGACAGCCCCCTTTCCTCAACTGGACCGGAGAAGGACTCCCCTTCCTCCGGCTATGTTTATCCCGACACGCCCCTTTTCCGTCAGTACCGGGATCTCAGAAATGAAGCGGGAGAGGCCCTGCTTTTTTTTCGTCTGGGGGATTTCTACGAACTGTTCGGGGACCAGGCCGAATTAGCCTCCCGACTTTTGGGTGTCACCCTCACAAGCCGGGACAAGAGCCGACCCGACCCTCTTCCCATGTGTGGAATTCCCGCCAAGAGCCTCGATCTGTATCTTCCAAAGCTCATTCATGCCGGCCATGCGGTGTCCATCGCCGAACAGACGACTTCGGAAGGAGACCCGTCTGGCCTTTTTCCGCGAAAGATCATTCGGACCGTCACCCGGTTCACCTTGATGGAGGATCCCTCCCGGGAGGAGGGGGCTCCCCAGAACGGCATCGCGGTCCTGAAACGGGGGGAAGAATGGGGGGCCGCTTCTCTCGACCTGACGAGCGGGCGGATCGCGGTATGGGGACCGGAGGCCCTTTCCGACCTCGACGCCCTTCGGGATTGGCTGGAGCGAAAGGAAGCCCGGGAACTCGTTATTGAAACGGAAGACCTGCGGAACTGCTTTCCCGGGATTCCGGCCGTGATCCACCCGGAAGCTCCCGACCGGGATTTTTCGGCTTGGCTTCCTCCGTCCTATCGGATCCCCGACCTTCCCGAGGTTTCAAAAGAGGCTCTCCGGCTCTTGTTCGGATTCCTGGCCACCCATGAACGGACGGTGCTTGGACATCTCCGGGGCATTGATCTCGAAGGAGGCTCTCCCACACTCCAGCTCGACCGCTGGACCCTCCGCCACCTCGATGTGCTGCCGGGGGAGGGGAGGGATGGCCGCAAGGCCGAGAGCCTGGTTGCCCTTCTCGACCGGTGCCGGACGCCGATGGGAAGCCGGATGCTGCGGCGCTGGCTCCTGTCTCCGGACTCGGAGCGGGAGCCGATTCTGGAGAAACACCGCGTCATCCGGGGCTTTTCCGCCCATCCCCGCCTGCCCGACAGACTCGTTCCCCTGTTGCGGGGTGTCGGGGACTTGGAGCGGATCCAGTCCCGGCTCGCCATGGGCAATCGACTTCCCCGCGACCTGACCGAGTTCCGGAGATCTTTTCGCAATGCCCTGGATCTCCTGGAAATCACCGAGATCCGGGATCTCTTTTCTGGGTTACGGGAGACCTTTTCCTTCGAGAAGGAGGGGGCGTCCCTCCTGAACCTTCTCGATCGGGCCCTGGTGGAGGAGCCCGCGATGATCCTGGGAGAGGGCCCCATCGTCCGCGACACCTTCGACTCCGTTCTGGCCCAGTGTCGGCACGTGGAGTCCGAAGGCGACCGGGTGTTGGCGGAGCTCGAAGAGCGCGAGCGAAAGGCGACCGGGGTAGAGAACCTCCGGATCCGCTACAACCAGGTGGCCGGTTATTACATCGAAGTGTCCCGCGCCCAGGCGCAGAAGATGCCCGAACGGTATTTGCGGAAGCAGACGCTGACAAACTCGGAGCGCTTCACTCTCTCGGAGCTCATCGCCTTCGAGGGGGGGCTTCGGGAGGCCCGGACGAAGGTTCTGGCCAGGGAGGGAGAGATCCTGGAGGGACTCCGGGAGACGGTTTTGTCTGCGCGCGAGGGAATCCATCTCCTGGCCGATTTCGTCTCCCGGGCGGATGTCCTCCTCGCCTTCTTCGAGCAGGGACGTCTCAACCGGTATGTTCTTCCGGAGTTCGTCTCAGGCGAAGAACCCCTTCTGGTCAAGAGCGGACGACACCCCGTCCTGGAAGGACGCATGTCTGCCGGCTCCTTCATGCCCAACGACACGGAGCTTGCCGACGGCGAGTTCATCGTCCTGACGGGGCCCAACATGGCCGGCAAGTCGACCTACATGCGCCAGATCGCGCTCATCGCCCTGATGGCCCAGGCGGGCAGTCCCGTTCCGGCCGATCTGGCCCGACTTCCTCTTCTGGATCGCGTCATCGCCCGGGTCGGGGCCTCGGACAACATCCTGGAGGGAGCCTCCACCTTCATGGTCGAGATGACCGAGGTGGCACGAATCCTGGCATCAGCCACATCGAGGACGCTGGTCCTCCTCGACGAGGTGGGCCGTGGGACGGCCACCTTCGATGGCATGGCCATCGCCTGGGCCGTGAGCGAATACATCCACGACCGCATCCGGTGCCGCACCCTGTTTGCCACTCACTACCACGAACTCTCGGAGTTGGCCCGAACGCATCGTCGGGTACGGAACCAGACTGTGCGTGTTTCGATCCGGGAGGGAGTCCTTGTGTTCGAACACCGGATTGTGGATGGTCGCGCCGAACAATCCTACGGAATCGAGGTGGCGAAGCTTGCCGGGCTTCCCGCCCCTGTGGTGGACCGGGCCTCCGAGGTGCTTTCCTTTTGGGAGGCCGGCCAGCCCCGTCGCCTGCTTCAGAAGAGCCGGATTCTTCCACCGGAGCGGGATTTTTCCATGCCTCTCTTTTCCTGGAAGAGTCGCCGGACGAAGGAAAAGACAGACAGTCAAGACATTTCAGAAGACACGTGAAGGAGACATAAATGATGGAAACAATGCCGGGCGATCCGGAAAAGCCGATCGAGGAGCTCGTCGAGATCCTTCGACAGGGACCTCCTTCGGAGGTGTTGAAGGATGACGAGCTCTCGATGCGCTTTTCAGACATCCTGGACTTCCTTTCGGAGGACCGGCAGCTTGGTGAGCTGGCCCAGCTTTCCGAAATGACCCCGGACTGGTCACTTTTCATCCGGAACTATCTCGAGATTTCGCACGACCGTTTCGACCTCGAGGAGGATGAAGGAGAGGATGAGGCCATGGAAGAAAGCGTTCATGAGCCGGGGGACGCCGTCTTCGGGATAGGCCTTCTCGTGGATCTCGACCAGCCCCTTTCCGAAGTCCTGACCCTCGATGCCCTGTCCCCTCTGGCCCGGATTCTCGAAACGGCCCTTTCCGACTCCACGAGGGCCGTCCAGGTCTTCCTGCATCCTCGGGTCCTCTCTTTTGCAGATATTTATACTTTTTCGTATGATAGCCGGCGGGGATTCGTCGAGGAGCGGATCAACTTCGGATTTTCGATGGATTCGTCCGGCAGCTTTGACGAGGTCCCGGTCATGATGGCGGACGCCCTCCTCGGGGACTGGGACCAGCCCGCCGACGAACTCATGGTTCCTTCGGACCCGGTCCTTCGTGCCTTCGGGTCCTCCCTTGAGTCGGGGAGGGGGGCGCTGGTGGGCGTGGTCCGGATGACGCCTCCTCCCTCCGGAGACTGGGGGGAAATCCTCGACGAATGCTTTGCGGGACCACTCCAGGAAGAGGTGGGGGTGGCAGTCTCCCGGATTTTCGATCTTGCCAGACCGTTTCCGGAGGGGGAGGGAGAGGGAGGACACGTGTCGTTCGTTCCCTGGTCCCTCCTCCTGCCCATGGCGGCGACGATCGAACTGGGGGCCTCCCTGGCCAAAAGCCTTGACGAGGAGTCGATTCACCCGGAACGCGTCGCCATGACTCCGGTCTGGCGCGACAGGGTGCTCTGGATCGAGGTCGAGGGGCGTTTCGGAAAAGACAAGCCGGCCAGGTTTCTGGCGGTGGACGAATATGTCGCTCAATTCATGGAACATTACGTTCCCGGAGTCATGGAGTCGATGATGGGGCTCTCTGTCCGATGGAACAAGAGGAAAGGCGGGGGAAGATTCCTTTCCCTGGGGGTCGTCTAGGGTCCGTGTCCACAAGAATAGCTCTGTTCCTGTTTTTCTTTTTTTTCGCACTCTTTCCGCTCGGCCCGGCCTGGGGCATCGAGGATGCTTCTGCGCCACTCTTCTCCCGCTCCTTTCCTGCGGGCCGGACAACCCTGGCGGCGGGGGCCGGACGTCTCTTCCTTCTGTCCCAGAAGGCGGGATCCCTTTACCGGCTCGATCCGCGGACGGGCATGCCCGCCCTCCGGATCTCCGGACTCAAGAATCCCCGTGACATGGCGGTCGGGCGATACGGAGGCCGTCTTCTGGTCGATCTCGAGTCGAGCCGCTCCCTGCTGATCCTTCCGGCCGAGGAGGCCGGCCCCCCCTTCGAGCGGACCGTGGGACTCAATCCGGGCCAGATCCTGGGAGGGGCGGACGACCGGTACTACATAGCCGCCCGGGCCGTCCATATTCTCTATGCGCTGGATCCCGACCGTTATAGCCCCCGGGACTGGATCGCGGTTGGGGACGTCTTTCCCCGGGTCGCGCGCGGAGTGGACGGACACCTCTGGATGCCTCTTTTCCGCTCGGATGCGGTCCTCGAAGTGGGGACCGCTCCGTTCGCCGTCCTTCGGACCGTGGATCTTGACGGCTGTTCCTCCCCCGTTCGCGTTGCGCCCCTCCCGGGGGGAGGGTTTCTGGCCGGATGCGAGGATGCGATCCTTTGGCAGAATCCCACTGGCCAGACGCGGCGGTTTGTCCTTCGGGGTCCCTTCCGCCACGGAGTCCGGGCGCTGAAGCTTCTCCCGGGTGGACGCCTCGCCCTCGTTCTTTTTCACCGTTCCAGGAGGCTGGTTCTTTTCGATGTACAGGCCATGAAAGTGACTTCTCAAGTCCGGCTTCCGTACCGCCCCCTCCGCTTGTATCTTTTCCCCAATTGGCCTATTCTTTTCGTGGTGATGAATGATCCGGACCATGAAATGACGTGGCTTTCCGGGTATCCGCTGACCGAATTCCATGGTCAGTTGGATACTATTCCAGTCACCTACAATTCGAGGAAGAAAAAATGACATCCTCCTCTTCTGGCATCCTCACATCGTCCCCATCGCTCCTTTCCGGCCGTCACGTCCTTGTCACGGGGGTCGCCAACCGCTGGTCGATCGCTTGGGCTGTTGTCCAGTCGGTGCTCCGGAACGGGGGGCGGGTGACCCTCACCTATCTGGGGGAGTCCCAGAAGGCCACCATCGGCAAGCTGCTGGAAGAACTTCCTGAGGAACACCGCGGGAGTCTGCTCCTGCCACTCGACGTGCGAAACGACGACGAAGTGGCGTCGGTGGCCGAAAGGCTCAGGTCCGAAGGAATCACGCTGGACGGATTGGTGCACAGCATCGCCTTCGCGAAAAGAGAGGAGCTGGACGGGGCCTTTCTGGGGACGAGCCGCGAGGGGTTCCTCCTCGCGCAGGAGATCAGCGCTTTCTCCCTTGTCGTTCTTTGCCGGGCCTTCGCTCCGCTCATGCGCTCCGGTTCTTCGGTTGTCGCCATGACCTATCTGGGATCGGAACGGATCGTCCCCCACTACAACGTCATGGGGGCAGCCAAGGCGGCCCTCGAGGCCTCGGTCCGCTATCTGGCCTACGATCTTGGAGCCTCCGGGATCAGGGTCAACGCCGTCAGCGCCGGTCCGATCAAAACGGCTTCCGGTCGCGCCATCAAGGGCTTCGTCGACATGCAGAAGGCGGTGTCGGACCGAGCCCCCCTGAAGGGTCAGGATCTGACGTCGGAGGAGGTGGGTGATGCCACCGCGGCCCTGCTTTCTCCCCTGATGAGGGCTGTGACGGGCGAGGTGCTGTTCGTGGATCTGGGATACCGCCAGATGGGAATGTTCTGAGATCATATTCGAGGAGATGATTCGAGGGCTTCTCCTGTCGGCTCTTTGCCGCGAAGCTCCGATGAGTGTGGCCCTCGGAAGGAGATGATCGCGCAAAACGGGAGACTCTCATGGGCGAAGAAGTGACGTACAGGGTCGGCATTCCTGTTCTTGGGCTCCGGGGGGAAACTCTCGGGCGTCTTGAGAAAATTCTTTTTTCCGAATCCCGTCACCTTGTGACGGGTCTGGTTGTCCGATCCCTCGAATCCCTCCACATGATACCCCTCGAAAAGGTCACGTCCGTGAGCGGGACGGAGATACGCACCACACTGACCGAACAGGACATTCGCCAGTCTTCGGTCTTCGACCCGACGCAATATGAAGAAGTTCCTCCCTGGTTTTTCCCCCCGGGTCACCACATCGAGCTCGGAGCCCTCGTCACGATCAAGCCTCTCGACATCCGTGAGCAGGGAGAGGAGGCGTGCCGGTCGAGGCGGGCCTTCATGGCCAAGTCGGTCGCACTCCTGGCAACGGCGATCGGCGTAAGCCTCGTCGTCCCGATCGGCGGATACATCATGGCGGCCGCCACCACACCCGTCACTGACAACTGGCGGAATCTTGGGGTCAAGCTCCAGGACCTTCCGCTGGATGAGCCTGTCCAGGAATCCTTCCGGGCCGTCTCGGTCAGCGGATGGATGCGGGTTCCCGAAGAACGGTCCGTCTGGCTTATCCGCCACTCCGGAGCCGCCGATCCCTGGTCCGAGTCGGAGGATCAGAAGAAGAATCTCGATTCCCCTCTTGAAAAAAATGATTCCGATCCACGGCTGACGGTTCTCTCCCCGATCTGTCCCCATCTCGGATGCGAGCCGCAGTGGCACAAGGGGCAGAAGCTCTTCATCTGTCCCTGCCACCATTCGATATACCAGTTGAACGGGAACCGGATCGGGGGGCCGGCCCCTCGCCCGATGGACCAGCTTCCGGTCCGCATCGCTCCCGATGGATCCATATCGGTCATCTACGAGCAGTTTGCCATTGGAATCGCGGCCAAGGTTCGCCTGGCCTGAGGGAAGGAGCGATATTCATGGGTCAGAAAATAATCGAATATCTTGACGAGCGGGTCCGGATCCGCGCACTCATGAGCTTTCTTTTGAACGAGCCGATGCCTGGCGGGTCCCGGTGGGCCTACATTCCGGGCTCCATGGTCCTGTTCGTGCTGATCCAGCAGTTCATCACCGGCATGATGCTGGCCTTCTATTACGGAGGAACCCCTGACCACGCGTGGGACAGCGTCAACTACATCGACCACCTCACCTACCAGGGGGTGCCGGTCGGCCGTCTGATCAGGGGCATCCACTACTGGGGCTCCTCGATCATGGTCATTGCCGTGGGAATCCATCTTCTGCAGGTATTTCTCTGGGGCGCTTACAAGAGGCCCCGGGAGATCATGTGGCTGGTCGGAACGGTCTTGCTCGCCCTCACGATGACGGCGGCCTTCTCGGGATATCTGCTTCCCTGGGACGAGCGGGCCTACTGGGGGACGATCGTCGGAACCAACATGATCGGTCTCGTCCCTCTCGTCGGGGAGGCCATCAAGGACGCCATCCGCGGCGGAGTGGGGCTCGGAGCCCTGACCCTTTCCCATTTTTTCACGATTCACACCATGATTCTTCCGACGCTCTTCATCATTTTAGTGATGCTCCACATGGTGATCTTCCGGCGGGTGGGGCCGGCCGGGCCCTTTTCTGGAACGCCGGAACAGAACGAGGCGACGAAGGACACCTTTTACCCCCGCCAGGTCCTGATGGACTCTCTCGGAATGATGGGTGTTTTTATCCTGATACTGCTCCTCGCGGTCCTTCGCCCCCCCGGACTCGAGTCGGTGGCAAATCCCTCCAACGCGGCCTACAGTCCCACTCCGGCCTGGTACTTCGACTGGATATTCCAGCTTCTGAAGATGATCCGCCCCGAGATCGTGGGAGTCGTGGGCCTGCCGGTTCTGATCGCGGTGGTCCTCATTTTTCTGCCCTTTTTGGACAAGAAGCCGGTCCGCTCGCCCTTCCGGAGGCCCTTCTCCGTCCTGTCGGCCCTGACGGTCCTGGTGTCGATGCTGGTGCTGTCCCTGATGGCGGAAAACGGATACAAGAAGCTTGTGGATGTGGACAGGGCCGCCATGGTGCAGGGGCAGGTCGTTTTCAACCAGTCCGGCTGTATCGGATGTCATACCGTTTTTGAAAAGGGAGGGAAAATCGGGCCGGATCTTTCGGAAGAGGGGCTCGTGGGCCACTCCGTCCATTGGCTGACGGTTCAGTTCGTGAATTCGAAGGCGCACTTTCCGGGATCCATCATGCCGGATTTCACCTATCTGACGAAACAGCAGCAATACGACTTGGCCATGTATATTTCTTCGCTGGGACGGATGGGATGGCCTGATCCGACGAAGGCGCAACCGTAACATTGGGGGAAGGAGGCCGTTCCCGGCCTCCCCCGGACTTGGTCCTGTGGTCCGGTCTCCTCTATCGGGAGGATTTGAGAAGGGTCATGGCCCGCTGCTTTTCGGGGACCCCGACGAAATAGGGGCGGTCGTTGACGAGTGAGGTCGGGACCGATTTGATGTTGTACCGTTCCGCCAATTCTTTGCCCCGAGGGCTGTCGATGTCGATCTCTTCGTAATTGAAAGGGACTTCCTGCCGAAGACGGTTCCAGAAACTTTTGGCGGCGGGGCAGGATGGGCACCAGCTTGCATAGATCAGTTTGACTTTGGCCACGGCCGACTCCCTGGTGTTTAAAGAGTGATGTGATACCTCTATCATTATAATGGGTTCGGCACCGGTGATCCACGGGGGACCGATCCGGTGAAAAAGAAAGGGGGACCGATGGATTATACGGCGATGGTCTGGGGCGGAGCGGGAGGCGCAGCTTTCGGATATCTTCTGAGTTCCTTTTTGACCCGGGACGGATGTGGTGCCGTTGTCTGCCGCATCAACAGAAGTCCGAGGGTGGCGACGGTCTACTATGCCGTGATTGGTGCGAGTCTGGGGTTGACCCTCCATGTCTTCTAGCAGAGGGAAGGATCGCAGGGTCGTGGCAGCGCCTCCCGGAGCGCCCCCTCCCGTCGGTCCTTACAGTCCGGGAATCGAGGCAGGAGGGTGGCTTTTCCTGTCGGGGCAGATTGCCCTTGATACCGAAGGCCGGGTCGTTCCTGGAGGTGTAGAGGCCGAAGCCAGGGTGATCTTTGACCGGTTGGGAAAGATGTTGGCCCAGGCGGGGTATCGTCCTTCAGATGTCGTGAAGCTGACGCTCTATCTGACGGATCTTTCGGCCTTCCAGACGGTGAACGAGGCGTGCGCTTCCTTTTTCGGGGAACCTTATCCGGCAAGGACGACCGTCGGAGTGGCAGCGCTTCCGAAGGGGGTCGGACTCGAGGTGGACGTCATCGCATGGAAGGATGGAGAGAGGTAGGGGATGCCCCCTTTCGGTCCTCTTTTCAGGGCCGAAAGGGAGAGTTGAAACTAGATCGCCTTCTGGACCTTGCCGCTCCGGATGCAGCGGGTGCACACACGGACACGTCTGGGCTGCCCTTCGACGATGGCCCGGACGGTCTGCAGATTGGGCTTGAAGAACCTTTTGGATACGCGATGAGAGTGGCTGATCTGATTGCCGACCGCCTTCGCCTTGCCACATACGAAACAGGATGCTGCCATTTTCGCCCCCATTGAAAGTCATTGGAATGAACCATTCGTGCATTTTAACTGAATCCTGTCCTGCAAATCAACCCGGTCCGGCTCCCGGACAAGGGGCGGCGCTCCTGCTATAATGGCCGGGAATCAGCCATGTCCGAAGACGACCAACTCCAACCGGGGAAATCCTTGTCCGAAATCACGACAAAGTCCCTCAAGCTGACCGCAGGGCTCGACCAGTGTCCTTCCATTGGACCGCGCCGCCGCCTGAAACTTGAACGGCGGGGAATCCTGAACGTTCTGGATCTCTTGTACTCCTTTCCCTTCCGGTACGAGGACAGACGCGTCCGGGTGACCATTTCCGACCTACGCGAAGGCGCTGAAAGTGGTTTTCTCGCCACGGTCCGCTCCATCCGGAAAAAAGTTGTCCCGAAGCTCAAGGCGCCGGTCATCGAGGCGGAGATCTTCGACCGTACGGGAGAGCTCCCGGTGGTCTGGTTCGGCCAGGAATATCTCCTGAAACAGCTGGCCGAGGGAACACTGGCCTTTTTTTTCGGGAAGGTGGAGTATTCCTCATTTTCGCGCTCCCTCGTGCTCCGGTCTCCCGTGACGGAACGCATCGATCCGGAGGAGGGCTTCCGGAAGTCCTATCACGTCGGACGGATCGTCCCCGTCTACCGGGAGGAGGAGGGGGTCTCGTCGGCGGTTTTCCGGAAACTGGTCGGAGACATGTTGCGCTCCCTGTGGGGGGAAACCTTCGATCCCCTGCCTCAAGAGGTCCGCAGGGAGGCGGGATTGATGGACTGGTTCCCGGCCATCGTCGAGATGCATTTTCCGAAGGAAACAGATCGCCCGCTCGAAGAACTGATTCTCCCCGCCTATCCGCCGCGCTCCCGTCTGATATTCGAGGAGTTCTTCCTTCTGGAGTATCTCATGATGGTCCGGAGGAAGAGCATATTCGCCACGGGCAGGCATTGGACGCTTCCTTCCGGGGGAGACCCCTCCCTCGAGCGCTTCGAGCGGGGACTGCCCTTTGCCCTGACGGGGGCCCAGAGACGCGCCTGCCGGGAGATTCTAGGGGATCTTTCTTCCTCGCATCCCATGAACCGATTCCTTCTCGGCGATGTCGGCTCTGGAAAAACGCTCGTTGCGGCCTTCGCCATCCTTCAGGCGATCCGGCAGGGGCGCCAGGCAGCGTTCCTCGCTCCGACCGAAATTCTGGCCCAGCAGCATGCCCGGACCTTGTCGCAGGTCTTGGGGGCGGTCCGTCCGGAGGAGGGGACGGCCATCCGGCCGCTTCTCCTCTCGCAGGCCGTCCGCGGGATGGATCGCCGGCGCCTTCTGTCCGCTCTGGCCACAGGAGAGCAGCAACTGGTCGTCGGGACCCATGCTCTTCTCGAGGAAGGAGTTCCCTTCCATGACCTGGGGATGGTCGTCATCGACGAGCAGCACAAATTCGGAGTGGCCCAGAGACGGGCTCTGGCGACGAAGGGCCAGAATCCCGACGTGCTGGTCATGACGGCCACACCCATCCCCCGCTCGCTTGCCCTGTCTTATTACGGAGATCTGGAGATATCGGTCATCGACGAGCTCCCTCCGGGCCGACAGCCGGTGGCGACCTTTGTCGTGAACGATTCAGGGGAGACATTCTGGAAGAAAAAAATACTGCCGGCCCTCCTGAGGAAGGAGCAGGTCTTCGTCGTCTATCCCCTCATCGAGGAGTCGGAGACGGTCGAGGCCAAGAATGCCGTGGACGCCCACGCCTCCCTCTCGGCCCTTTTCCCGGACCATCGAATCGGCCTACTGACGGGGCGGATGGACGCGGTGGAAAAGGAATCTGTCATGGAGCGGTTTCGCCGGGGGGATCTGGCCCTCCTCGTGGCCACCACAGTCATCGAAGTGGGGGTCGATGTCCCCAATGCCACGATCATGGTCGTGGAGAACGCGGAACGCTTCGGTCTGGCGCAGCTGCATCAGCTCCGCGGGCGAATCGGGCGAGGGGGACTTCCGGGAACGTTTTTTCTGGTTCCGGGAGACGCGACGGGGGCGGAGGGCCGACGGCGGCTTGAGATCCTTGAGACCTATTCGGACGGTTTTCATGTGGCGGAAGAGGACCTCCGGATGCGGGGTCCTGGGGAGTTCATGGGGGTTCGCCAATCCGGTTTGCCGATGTTCCTTCTCGCCGACCTCGTCCGGGACTTGGAGCGGCTTGTCCAGGCCCGGTCGATGGCCTCGCGCTTTGTGGAGGCGTCCATCGGGCACGGGGGAGCAGCCTGGGAGCTCTCCAGGATGGAGGAGTTTCTCCGGCTCAGGTACCGGAACGTGGACCAGTGGTTGGCGATCAGATAGAGGAGGGTCTTGTGGACAGAAATTATGGCCGCGGGGTCTCCCGCGGACTCAGGCGCATGGGGCGATCCTTTGGGAGAATTGCGGTCCGGGTCTTTCACCTGGACGACCTGTTGCGAAGAGGAATGCGCCGAAGGCTTCTCGACAGGAATCTCGAGGCCGGCTACCGCGACCTGGGAGAGTTCCTGTACGCACGTCTCCAGGGGGAGCCTCTCGAGGAGGGGGACCTGACGCTTTTGGACCTCCTGCGCACGGAGCTGGCACGCATCAAGGAGGAGAGAAACGCGCTCGATACTGTCCGCGGGAGACGGGCCTCCTCCGGAAAAGGGGGGCGTGCCGCATGAATCAGCTCAGAAAGGTCGCGGTGGTTGATATCGGGACCAACTCGGTCCGTCTGGTGGTGGCCCTGGCCAATGGCCGCAGGATTGAAAGCATCCTGTTTCAGGACGGACGGATCACCCGTCTCGGCGAAGGGTTGGCCGAGCACGGGCAGATTTCCCGGGCCGCTGTGGACCGGACGGTGGCGGTCCTCTCCGAGTATGCCGACCGGATCCGCTCCTATGCTCCCGACCGGATCCTTCATGTGGGAACCTCGGCGCTCCGTCAGGCGTCGAACCGGACAGAGGTCCTTGCGCGGTTCGAGCGGGAGGCGGGAGCCTCCGTCCGGGTCATTTCCGGCGAGGACGAGGCGGCTCTCACCTATCGCGGGGCTCTACTCGACCTTAACGAAAGCCGGGGTCCTTTTCTCGTGATCGATATCGGTGGGGGGTCTAGCGAGCTCATCGTTGGGGAGACGACGCGGAAGTTCTGGAAGGCCTTTTCCGTCGAGGTCGGCGTCGTGACCCTCACGGAAGGATGGTTCCGGAACGACCCCCCGTCGGACCAGGAAATCCAGCAGGTCCGCCGATACCTGGAGGAGCGCTTTCGGGATGTTGTGACAGTGCTTTCTCCCTATCTCACCGCGGGGGTGACCCCTGTCGGGACAGCGGGATCCGTCACCACGATACTGGCCATGGTCCACAAGATGGCCCGGTACGATCCGGCCCTTGTTCACGGTCAGGGGCTGTCGCGGCAGGAGGTTGACCGGCTCTTCACCGAAATCCGCCCGATGAAATCCAGTGACAGGCTCCTCCTTCCGGGGGTCGAGCGGGGCCGAGAGGACATTATTCTATCCGGGGCCCTGATCCTTTTGTCTCTCCTCGAATTTGTCAATCAGGCGGGGCTGGTCGTATCGGCCTATGGTCTTCGGGAGGGGATTGTCCTCGATCTTGCGGACGGGGGAACCGACGGTCTTTTATAGGGAGAGGAGGCGGTTCCAGCGATCGGGATCCATGGACCGGTAGGAGGCGAAAAGGGAGGGGTCATCGGGAAAGGCTTCCATCCCCTGAATGAGGATTTCCCGGGCAAGGTCGATGTCAGACCGGGAGGCGATGGAGGAAAGAACCCTGAAGAATCCCGGCATCGGTCCGTAGAGGTGCGAAAAGTCTTCGAGCAGGGGCCTCGGGTCGAGGGGAGGACGCGCATTGTGGAGATTTTCCGCGATCCTGAAGAGCAGGGTGACCGGCTCGCGGGAGTTTTTCTTCACCTTTTCATACCATTCGACCGCGGACAGCCATCGCCCGGCATCCTCGTCGATCATGGCCAGGGTCCAGTAGAGGGCTTCGCTCAGGGGGTCGACGGTGACGGCCTGTTCCAGGAGCCGGAAGGCCCTGTTCCGGTCGTGTCCCGGGAGAAAGGCCTCGGCAAGCCCGGCGATCGCGAGGAATTCGGGGTCGTCCCTTTCCCCGCCGGAGAGAGCGGCGGAAAAGTGTGCTTCCGCTCTCCTGAAAAGGCCGGAAGAGACCTTCGTCTTGGGAAAGAGGATCCGGAGAAAGGCGAGCGTCTCCAGAAAGAGGAGGTCCTCTCCTTCGTCGAGAAGAATGCCGAGAAGCTCCGGGGCATGATAAGGGTCCGGTCGCAGGGCGAATCCCCTGGCCAGGGCTCCGGCGGCCCGACGGGGCTCCTTTTTCCTGAGAAAGAGCTCGCCCAGCTGATAGTGTGCGGTGGCGCTGTCGATCCCGGCGAGGGCATCCTGGGCTTTTTCGGCGTCTCCCTGGTCCACGGCGACCAAACCCAGAAGAAGTCGGGCCTCGGGGTTATCAGGGTCCAGCCCAAGGGCCTGCCGGATAAGAGGGAGGGCTGCCAGTGGCTTCCCGGCCATCTTGTGGGTTTCGGCCATCGCCAGAAGGAGGTCGGGCGTTTCCCCAGTTTCCTCCATGAGGAGGCGGTAGGTATCGAGGGCCCTTGCCGTTTCGTTGGTGTTCCGGGAGATCCGGGCAACATGGGCGAGAAGGCGTTTGTCCCGTGGAGACTTTCTGAGGAGTCCTCGAAAAAACTTTTGGGCCTGCCCGGATTTTTCAATCCGCTCGAGAGACCTTCCATACCAGTCCTGGACGTCTGGATTGTTCGGGCTCCGTTCGAGGAGTCGGGAAAAGGCACGGTGCATCTCGCCATAGAGCTCGACGAGCTCCATGCGGTCGACAGCCGGCCCAAACGCCATGATGTTTTCGGATCGGTCGGGGGCGTCCCGATACGCCCCGAGAATCGAGGGCAGGGCCCGGTGCCATTGGCCGGTCAGACCATAGAGGATCCCCGCTTCCCTTCGAAGGTCGACGTCCTGGGGAAAGTGTCGCAACCCCTCCTCGAGAACCCAGAGACCCCGTTCGCGCTCTCCCATGCGGTCCTTGAGAAGTCCGAGACACAGATAGGGATGCGGGGAGCGGCCCACCTCCGTCGAGAGGGCTTTCCAGTAGGCGGCCTCCGCTTCGGAAAGCAGGCCCATTCCTTCGAGCGCCTGCCCCCTGAGGGACTCCACGGCATTGTCGACGCCGGAGGGATCCGTGATCCGGGAGAGGATCTCCAGACCCTCCTGATAATGGCCGGACTGAATCTTCTTGCGAGCATCCGAAAGGGAAGCGGTGGAAAGGGGTGTCATCGTCGGTCCGGATCTAGGGGTTGGTCCCGGTCGGGGCTGGCCCCGCGGGGCGTTTGTCTCTTTTGGATAAAGATGGTATCACATGTTGTGTCCTCTTTGGACACGGTCATTCTGAAGCCTTGCCCCCCAACGCTTTTTCCTTCGAACGAGGGAGCGATTCGTGGTCCATCTGCCGGATCCCGGTCCGCAATGGAGAACAATTCTCGAACGGATTCCAACACCCCCCGGGGGACGATTCTATGTTGTGGGAGGATGGGTCCGGGATCTCCTGCTTCTCGGCCCCTTCTCCCTGGGGTTCGATATCGACCTTGTCATCGACGGGGATCTTTCTTCCTGGGCTGCGGCCGTGGCCCGGGCCTTCGGCTCCGGACTGCGCCTCGAACCGGGTTTTCTGACGGCACGGATCGAGCTTCCGGGAGAGGGCGGACACCCCGTCAGGATCGATATGGCCCGCTTCCGCCGGGAAGAGTACGAGTTTCCAGGGGTGCTTCCCCGGGTCTTCCCGGGCTCGATCGAAGAGGATGCCGGACGGAGGGACTTTTCGATGAACGCGGTCTTCCTGGAATGGTCGTCGGAAAAGAGAGGGTTCTCGAGGATCCTCGATCCCGCCGGAGGACGGGAGGACATCCGGCGTGGACGAATCCGCCCCCTCAAGGAGGAGACCTTTCTCGAAGATCCGACCAGACTGTTCCGCTGGGCACGCTTTTCGGTCCGGCTGGGGCTGTCCGGAGAAGCCCTTCTGGAACGGGCTCTCGAACAGTCCCTCGGAGCGCCGGGCCTTTGGGATCGCGTCGGCGGAGCCCGCGTCTTTCGTGAAATCGAGCGGGTTCTCCTCGAGCCGGACCCCCTGGACGTACTAGAGCTCTTGTTCTCCTCCCGGATTCTGGAGTCCCTCGCGGGAATTTCTGCCCTTTCGCGTCCCCGGCGCCAGAGACTCCGGAGATGGCTCCGCTTCAGAGGTCTTTTTCGGACCCTGGGGGCCGCCCGGGAGGGCATGGTGCCCCCAGGAGAGTCGCTGGAGCGCGACATGTTTTTTCTGGCCCTCCTGGCAGGACTTCCCAGAGGGCGCTTCCATGCGGCGGCGGAAAGGCTGGGTCTCGGGGCGAAGCTCAGGGAGCGGCTGGAGCGGGTGTTCTATGGGCGGGAAGGCTGGCCTTTTCCCGGACTCTATGTCGGACTGGAGCGGAACACCGGTCGGGACCAGGGAAGGATGCGTGCTGCAGCCGACCGTCTCGACATGGACCAGGTTCTTTTTCTGACCCTCACCGGACGGGAATCGGATCTCGAATTCTGGGAAGAATATGTTGCCAGAGAGCGTTGGACCCCCCCTCTCATAGGGGGGGAGGCCCTTCTTATCCATCCCCGGATTCCTCCCGCGATGAGGGGAACGATCCTGGCCGAGGTGAGAGTGCTGCAGCGGACAGGGGGCCTGCGCGACGCAGCCGAAGCTCTCCGCTGGCTGGAGCGAAAGGTCAGCGAAGAATTTTCTTGATCATCCGGTTGAGAGAGTAATAGTTGGCGTCTCCTGGAATGACATTCCGGATGACACCCTCCTGGTCGATGACGGCGACCCAGGGTTCGCCATGGACGCGCCATTCCCGGACCACCTTCTGCTCCGAATCCTCGTAGTCGTCGATATGGATGAAGGCCATGTCCTGATGGTAGGTTCCCTGGAGGCCCTGGACAACGCGGTCTTCGTGCACGCAGGGTGTGCAATGGATCGGGGCCCCGAAGAAAACGAGAATGGGGCGGTGATGGTAGATCGCATGGGAAAAGCTTTCCCTGTGGAGGTGATCCGGCACATTCATCGTGCAGATGTCTCCAAATCGTTCACCCACCTGGAGGACCGGGTTGTGGGTGATGGGAGCCCGGCTCCCTTCCTTCGGAAAGGAGAGGAACCAGTCGCATGAGGAAAGGGACAGCAATGCGGCGATGGCCAGCGGGCCGGCGAGCAAGGCCAGAAATCCGGGGCGGTTTTTTTTTGCGGGATTCATCGAACCTCCCAAGGCTCTGTTGAGTGAGGGCAATCTTTACTACGAGTCCATAATAGTGCATCGCCGAACTCTTGTCATGTGCGGACGGTTCCGGTAACCTCATGAAGTTTGGCCTGGAATTCCCTGAGGCCCCACAACCACCTTTTCGACTTCCCGAGGATCCGACAATTGTCCGACAGGCGTGAGACCCTGGCCCTGACAAACCGCGCCCTCAAGCATCCCAGCCTTGTCCTGGCACTGCTTGCGGGGCTTTGCATTATCGGAGCCTTCTCCTATCTGCAGCTGGGGGCCGATCTTTTTCCGCGTGTACGATTTCCTCTCGTGAGCGTCACGATTCAGGATCCGGGAGAGTCTCCCGCCGGAATCACCCGAAAAATCGTCCTTCCGGTGGAAAAGGCCCTTTTGGGCCTCCGTGGGATCAAGCATGTCCATTCGACCATCGTTCCCGGAGCCGCGGTCGTGACCGCGGTTTTTGGCGACGAGACCCTTGACGCCTCTCCGGAGAGAAAAGTCCGGAAGGCCGTCGACCGTCTTTCCGGCACGCTTCCTTCTGGCCTTTCTCCCGTGCGGATCGCCCGCGAAAATCCTACCCGCCTTCCCCTTCTCTGGATCCTCGTTCCGCTGGACGGCGAACGGGAAAGGGGCTCCGGCTTGGGAAAGGTCTGGCCATTTGTCAGGGCGAGGATCGTTCCCGGGATCGAGAAGGTGGAGGGAGTCCGCAAGATCACGATTCTCGCACCCGCCAAACGAGTGGTTCGCGTCACTCTTCCGGCCGCAAAGATGGCATCGACGGGCCTGACCGCGGAGGCCGTTGCCCTTCAGATCAGGGAACGCTCCCGGGAATATCCGGCGGGAACCCTTTCGACAGGGGGACGTTCCCTTGCCATCGATGTCAGGGGGAGCCCCCTGACTCTTTCTGGGCTTCATTCTTTTCCAGTGATGTTGCCCTCCGGGCCTCCCGATTCCCTCGGGAACCTGGCCAGGATTTCTGAAGGCGACGCCCGGACAGATGTCCTCTTCCGGTTCGAAGGAAAGCCCGCGATCGCCATCAAGGTCTACCCGTCCGAGGGGGCCAACCTCGTGACGGTCTCCCGGAAAATCCGGCTTTTTATCGACACCTTCCGGGGAACTGCCGGGGGGACCCCTCCCGATTTTAAGGCGGTGATCCGGATGGATCGTTCGATTCCCGTCGCACAGAACAACAGGGAACTTCTCGAAACCCTGACTCTGGGCGCACTTCTCGCCGTTCTGGTCATCCTGCTCTTCCTTGGGAATCTAAAGGAGACAGTGGTTGCAGCCCTGGCGATTCCCGCCTCTGTTCTCGTCTCCTTTCCGCTTCTCCGGCTGTTTCATTTCACCCTCAACACCCTCACGATGCTGGGACTTTCCCTCGTTGTCGGCATCCTGATCGACGATGCGATCGTCATTCTCGAGAACATTCACCGGCACCGGACGTTGGGGGAGTCTCCTTCCGAGGCGGCAAGGTTCGGCGTGGGAGAGATCGGACGGGCCGTTCTGGCGACCACTTTTTCCATCGTGGCAGTCTTTGCCCCGATGGCGATGATGCACGGGGTCCTGGGCGAATTTTTCACGCAGTTCGGATGGACGGTGACCTTCGCCGTCCTGGCCTCCCTGATCATCTCCCTGACCGTCACCCCCGCCCTCACCCTCTACGGCTCCATGACGCCTGGAGCACAGCCTCCTGCGCACCTCTTTCCCGCCGCCGCCCGGGGAGGCCGATGGTTCGCGGACATCTACGGATCCCTCCTGGTGAGGGCCATGGCCCATCCGGTCCTCGTTACGGCGGGAAGTCTCCTCCTCCTGGGGGGATCCCTGCTTCTGGCGACCCGTCTGGGGTCGAACCTGATCCCGGCCGTGGACCAGTCCGCCTTTGCCGTCCATCTCCGTCTTGAAGGCTCCCCGAGCCTCTTCCGGACCGATGAGGTTATCCGCGAGATTTCTGGCAAGGTCGGCGCGATGCGGGGGGTCCTCTCCGTCTTTCAGCAGTCGGGGGGCAGGAAGGGCGCCTCTCCGTCGGAGGGATACCTCTATGTCAACCTCGTGCCCCGATCGCGACGAAGCGGGGCCGATACGGAATACATGGAGAAGACTCGCCGCATTCTGGCCACCTTCCCGGGCCTCCGCGCCTCCGTGGACGCCATCAGCCCGCTGGGGGGGACTGGAGCCAGCGCGCCCTTCCAGTGCTTTCTTACGGGGAAGGACCCTGCGACCCTGAAGGATCTCTCGGAGGAGCTCCGAAGCTATCTGAAGGCCCTTCCCGGATTGCGGGACGTCAATTCTTCCAGCTCGGGGTTCCTGAATATCATTGCCGTCACGCCCAGGACCACAGCCCCCCCCCAATGGGGAGTCTCCCCGGGGCGGCTTGCCCAATGGATCTCCCAGGCGACGGCGGAGCATGGAGCGGGATCGCTGGAGACCCCGGACGGTTCCCGGGAGATCGTGGTGTCGATGGAGCCTTCCGATGCCGCCTCGGTTTCGGCCATCTCGAAGCTTCCTTTTCCGGTGGGTGGGGGGCGTGTGACCCCTCTTTCCGCCGTGGCGAAGATAGCGGAAGAGAAGGCCGACCAACGGGAGAGCCGGGACGACGGTCAGCCCTCCGTCACGCTCTCGGCAAACATTTATGGAACAATTTCCCTGGGCGAGGTCATGCACAAGGTCGACACATGGGCTAAAACACGCCTCCCTCCTTCTTATAGCATCCGTTATGCCGGAAACTCCGATGTCCTGAACGACGCCCGGTCCCAGATCGTCATGGCCATCGTTGTTGCGGTTCTCGTTGTTTACGGTCTGCTTTCGATCCAGTTCCGGAGCCTTGTACTGCCTTTTGTGATCATGCTGTCGATTCCCTTCAGCCTGGTCGGGGCCATTCTTTTACTCTGGATTTCGCGGATCTCTGTCAATATGATGGGGGCCATAGGACTGATCATCCTCTTCGGGTTGGTGACAAAGAATGCCATTTTGCTGGTAGACTATGCCAACACGCTGGGGGCAAGAGGCCGGACTGTCCGGGAGGCGGCACTCGAATCGGCGAGGGTTCGCCTTCGTCCCGTGGCCATGACGACTCTGGCCATGGTATTCGGGATGGCCCCCATGGCGGTCGGCTGGGGAGCCGGAGGAGAAATCCGGGAGTCGATGGCGATGGTCGTTATCGGAGGACTTCTGTCCTCCATGCTATTCACCCTCGTTCTGGTTCCTGTCGTTTATGCGCGGTTCGCATCGGAAAGACGTCCGGCGGTTTCGGGGGACAACTGAGACACAATCCTGCAAGGAGGAGGCACCGCATGGGATTCAAGAGACTTGCCCGAAATTCCGTTCTTTCCGGAATCGTCGCGGGAATGATGGTGCTGTCCGGATGCTCATTCAGCCATACTCATCCGACGCTCCATTCGGCTGGACTCACGCCCGATGCGAGTCCAAACGGAATCATCGTCCGGGCCATCAACCCTTTTTACAACAAGAAGGCTCTTCCCTACGAACTGCCCTATACGATATCCCTGGACTCGGAACATCCCTATGTCATCCATTGCGAACATAACAGGGTGGTCAAGGTCCCTTCACGGTACCGGAAGGTTCTTGTGCGATTCATCGGAAGAGAAAACGGCTACGTCCAGTCTGTCGAGGTCAAGGGAACGGACTGGAACAACCGCATCGACCGGAGATTCTATTTCCATCCGGACCTGGACCGCTTCCTCAGGACCCTCTCCCCGCTCGCGGTCAATTCCCAGAAAGGGATCGGGATCGGAAATTTCGTCAACGGATGCACCGATCCGCTCCTGATCCTGTCGGTCGCTCCCGGGAACCCCAAGGTTGTCAACGAGTTCACATTCCTGGGGGATTTCATTCAAAAGATCCTCGATCCCCAGAGTCCGCTCAAGGTGTTTTCTTTCCTGCTCGTCGATCAGTAGGCATCGATGGCAGACCAAGATCGATCGAAAGGACAGCATAAGGTGTACAGCGTCACTGAAATGTGCAGGACGATCGAGCGGCATGGAATTCGCCTGACCCCTCAAAGAACGGCTATTGTCGAGGCCCTGTCCAAATATACGGGTATTTTTTCCGTGGGCGAGCTTCAGCGCTATCTGGCCCTTTCCAATCCGGACCTCGGGCGGGCCACCCTGTTTCGTGCACTCGATCTCTTCGTCAGGCTCGGTGTTCTGGAAAAAGTTCACAGGGAAATGGGGGAGGACGGGTATATCGTCGGGATGACCGGCCATCATCACCATTTGATTTGCCGTGTGTGCGGAGATGTCCGGCATATCGATTTCTGTCCCATCGAGAAGGAAATCGATGAAATCGTCCTTCAGGAAGGGTTTACCGATGCCATCCATCGGTTTGAAATCGAGGGAATATGCACCAGGTGCCGGAATCAGTCCGAAATCAGGAAAGGCGTCAGGGGCCCAGTGGCTGGAAAACGGGGAGTTCCTGCGAGGCAAGGTAAAGCCCCAGAATCAGAAGGGCGATAAGTCCCGCAATGAGAAGAAAAGGTTTTTTGCGAGAGGGAGAGGGTGTGCTCACGAAAGACATTCTAGGAGGGGCGCGGGAGACTGTCAAGCGAATGGCGGGAGCCCTCCTTCTCACAGCCGGACTCTTTCTTTTCTCGGCGTGCGCCGGGGGAGGGGAGGAATCCGGAAGCACGGTCTCCCTTTCCGTGGAAGGGGACCAGCCGAGCCCGATCCGATTCGAAGGCCAAGCCACACCGGTCCTTCTTCCCCATACCAACCTCTACGTATTCCTCACGTCGAACCGTCCCCTGTACTTCCGGGACGGCAAATACTTTCAGTATTACAGGGACAACTGGTATCGATCGGAGGATCTCAAGGGGCCCTGGGAACAGGTCGACGGGACCCAGATTCCCGACCTTCTGCAGAACATCCCCCCCGACTATTACTACGACAATTTCCCATATAAGCTGAGAAAAGACCACTGACGAGGGGATCCGGCGCCTATGTGTCGAAGAGCCTCCTCCCCACTCCTCCTTCCATGGACGCGTCCAGGAACATTCCGGGATAAAATCCAGTCAGTTCGGAGGCGCTTCCTTCCCGGCAAAAGATCTCAAGCCATCCGGAGCTGTTTACCAGGATCCCGGGACGGCCCTTCGGGACATCCTGGTAACGGGAGACGTAGGGGAGGTCGACACCGTCGGCCACGATCCTGACACTTCGTGGAGGAATGCTGGCCCGGTAACCGAGAAGGACGTTTCCGAACCGGTCGACATTCCATACCAGGAGCCTGTCCGCTCCGGCCCCTGAAAATCCCGTTTCGCGGACAAGATCTCCGGAGGAAATCTCTGCCCCCATCTCTTCGGGGCGGATTCCCCGACAAAGAGCGGCGACGGCTGGGGCGAAAAGATCCCGCCCCTGAAAGGTCGCCGTTTCCGTTCCCCCGAAAGCCGACGGATCCGAAAGATGGTAGAAGCGAAGGTTTTCGACCCATCGGTTCAGATGATGGGGGAGGCCGTTGTCTGGCAAGACAAACAGGGTGCCATGCGCGGATCCGACCAGCGCCCGTCGGGGGCTTCCGACCCCCGGATCGACGACGACGAGATGAATGCAGCCGGGTGGGGAGATCTCAAGAATCTCGATCAGGGGCGGAAGTGCGAGGAGAGGCATGAAGGCGGGAACGTCATGGGTGACATCGATCAGGATGGCCTCCTGAGCCCGGGAAAGAATCGCCATCCTCACGCTTGCAACGTAAGTGTCCCTTTGGCCGAAGTCTGAGATGAAGGTGACGAAAGGTCTCACAGGGGCTCCTTCGATTGCTCGGGAATCCAGACGGGAGCGGTCAGGGCGAGAGCCGTGGCCAAGAGGAAGGCGATCCAGAAGAAGGAAATGCCGGGGGTGGCCCAGAAGGCCAGAAACCCCCCCATGAGGCCTACATTCAGGGCCTCCGACCGGAGGCCTCTTCCGAGGTTCTTGCGGAGGGGAATGGAAAAGGAATTCCTGAAGCGGCACCCCCTTCCGAAGGAGGGGAAAAATGACGGTACGCGTCTCCTGTAATCTGCATATTCGGGAGTGGTACGAAGGAGTCCTTCCTCTTCGTGACGAGCCAGGAAGACAAGAAAGGGGATTCCTCCGCCGACAAGAATCGCCGCCCCCTCGGCGGACGACATCAGTGAAAGGGAGAGGATCATCCCGGCGGATCCGGCATACAGGGGGTGACGGACGCAGGAAAAGATTCCTCCTTTGACCAGATGAGCGGTTCTGGGGGCGGCACTCCACACCGTCTCGCTGCCCAGCGTCGCGGTGGCGGACAGTCTGACGAGAAGCGCGATCCCATAAAGGCCAAGGGGAGGGAGCAGTGCCAGATGGCGCATGCCTTCGGTGATTTCCCGCGTTCCTCCATCGATGGTCCGGAGGATCCCTGCCCAGAGGGGAAATGGATGGCGGCTGTTTTCGGCCATGGCAAGCGCAAAGAAACCCAGGAGGATCGGGACCCTTGCCCGGTAGGCCCATGGTGCGAAGAAAAAAGGGCGTCGGGGGGCGGGGTGGCCAGGTCGGGGGTCCGGTTCCGGGATTGTCGGCATGGATCGATCCTGCGGGTCAGAAATTCCAAGACCTTTAAATGTCCAAAGTCATCGTGTGCATAGTAACAGGATGGAGGCGAGGGATGAAAGGGGTGCGGCGTGCCGGACTGAAGGAGGGTGTCCTGCTGGCGGTTCTTCTGCTTTTGGAGACGGCCTGCGCGACGGGAGCGGGAGATGGGCAGACTGTGCCCACTCTCGAAAAGGAGGCCCACGGGGCCCTGGTGCGGGGGGACCTGAGAAAGGCCCTGAGTCTCGACAGGCAGGCCCTGGCGCTTTCCCCGGGCGATGCGAGCCTCCTGAACAATCTGGCGGTGGTCGAGGATCGGCTCGGAGAAGAAGAAAATGCCCTCCGGATTCTCGAAGAGGCCAGCAGGAGATCTCCCCGCGATCCTAAAATCCTTTTGAACCTGGCACGGATAGAGCTCAAGATCGGACGTGAGGGCGAGGCCTTCCGGACGGCGGGAAAAATCGTTGCGATGGACCAGTGGCCAGAGGGTTTCCGGACCCTGATGGGAAAAATAGATATCGATCTTTCGCGCTACGGGGAGGCGCACATCTATCTCCATGAGGCCTTCGAGCGTCATCCGGGCAATCCCCTGATTCTCACCTACCTGGGAATCGTGCATTATCGTCTGGGAGAGTTCTCCGACGCAGAAAACAATTTCAGGGAGGCTCTCGCAAGGAATCCCCCTCCCCGGCTTCGGGGGACCCTCGAAAAATTGCTGAAGTCCGCCGACAGGGTTCTTGGACCCGTCCCCTCACGTTCCCTTCAGGACGAAGAACTCCGCCAGAAAAAAGCAGAAGGGCGTCCCTGAAAAAATACTTTCCTTTCGTCAGGAATACGGATAGAATAAAAAGATTCCGAACCGTAGAAAAGCGGTAAAGGTCAGAGGAGGATTCGCGCGCATGTCACTTTCAAACCAAAACAATCTTTCAGAAGACGTCGTCACGGACCAGGATGAAAATCTTGGGCGGGACCAAATGGATCTGCTTTATTCCGAAACGCTCCGGAATTTCGAAGAAGGCGCCGTTGTCGATGGAATGGTCATCGCCATATATCCGACCGAGGTGGTTGTCGATATAGGCTACAAGTCCGAAGGGCACATCGCCAAATCGGAGTTTTCCGAGGAGGAGGCATCCGCCCTCAAGGTGGGCGACAAGATCAGCGTCTATCTTGAGGAAAGGGAGGATCCCCAGGGGAACCTGGTCCTTTCCAAGGAGAAGGCCGATCGCATGAAGGTGTGGGATTCCCTTGAGGCCCTGTCTGAAAAGGGCGAGGTTCTCGAAGGGAAGGTCGTGAGCCGCATCAAGGGAGGCATGACCGTCGACATCGGTCTCAAGGCCTTCCTGCCGGGTTCACAGATCGATCTTCGGCCTGTCAGGGACATGGATCGCCTTGTCGGTCAGACCATTCAGGTCCGCATCATCAAGATGAACAAGAAGCGCGGCAACATCATTGTCTCCCGCCGCGTCCTTCTCGAGGAGTGGCGTGACCGGCGCAAGAAGTTGACGATGGAGTCGCTCAAGGAGGGTGAGGTTCTCGAGGGAATCGTGAAGAACATCACCGATTACGGAGCCTTTATCGATCTCGGCGGAGTCGACGGACTTCTGCATATCACGGACATGTCCTGGGGGCGTGTGTCGAGCCCTCAGAATCTGATGGCCGTGGGTGACAAGATCAATGTGATGGTCTTGAAGCATGATAAGGAAACGGGCCGCGTCTCCCTCGGCCTGAAGCAGCTGAAGAGCGATCCGTGGACGACTGTTGCGGAGCGCTATCCGGAAGGGTCGAAGGTGACGGCGAAGGTGGTTTCGATCACCGATTACGGAGCCTTCCTTGAGATCGAGCCTGGGGTTGAAGGTTTGATGCACATTACCGAAATGAGCTGGAACCATGAGGTCAAGCATCCCAGCAAGATCATGAATGTGGGGGATATGGTCGAGGCGAAGGTTCTGAAGATCGACGAGAAGAACCGGAAGATTTCTCTTGGTTTGAAGCAGCTCGGCCCCAATCCCTGGGATGTTGTGGAGGACAAATATCCGATCGGAACCATCGTTTCCGGTAAGGTAAAGAGTCTCACCGATTTCGGGGTCTTTGTCGGCCTCGAGGAGGGGATCGATGGGCTGATCCATATTTCGGATCTTTCCTGGACCCGCCACGTCCGGCATCCGTCCGAGGTCTTCAAAAAAGGCCAGAAGGTGGACGCGATCGTCCTGAAGATCGAAAAGGAGCGTCAGCGCCTTTCCCTCGGATACAAGCAGATGACGATCGACCCCTGGGAGTCCGAGATCCCGGAGCGTTTCCCGGTCGGGCGCACCATGAAGGGCAAGGTGACGAAAGTCATGGATTTCGGATTCTTCGTCGAGATCGAGGATGGTGTAGAAGGTCTGGTTCACGTCAGCGAAGTCGATCTCCCGTCCGGAGAGCGGCTCGACCAGATGTTCCCGGTCGATTCAGAGGTCAATGTCAGGGTTGTCAAGATCGACAAGGCGGAGCGCAAAATCGGCCTTTCCGTCAAGGGACTCGAAGAGGAAACCGCCTGATTCATCCATTGGAGTGCGGGGAGTCCTGTCGTCATGTTGCGACAGGACTCCCCTGTTTTGTTATGAAGGAATTTTTTTCTCATTGATTTTGGTGGTCGTCCAGGCAAGATGTTTTATGTGGGGAAATGATGGTTCGAAAGATTTTTCGGGCTCTCCTGGTGATTCTGGCCGTTCTTGTCGTCATTTTTGTGCTCGGGCGGGGAGCGGCTTTTTTTAGTCGCTCGATGCCTCTGGTCGGGGGGGCGGAGATCGGCGTGGTCCGCATTTCTGGGGTCATCCTCTCGTCACGAAAGCCCATCCGCCAAATCCGGTCCCTTGCCAAAGATCCGAGAATCAAGGCGATCGTTCTGCGAATCAACAGTCCCGGCGGAGCCGTTGTGCCATCCCAGGACATTTACGAGGAAGTTCTGAAAGTCCGGAAAAAGGGGAAGCCCGTCATCGCGTCGATCGGGACGGTTGGAGCCTCCGGAGCTTATTATATTGCATCCGCCTGTGACAGGATCGTGGCAAGTTCGGGATCGCTCACGGGAAGTATCGGTGTTATCATGGAGCTGGCTGAATTCCAGGATCTCATGAAAAAAATAGGCATTCAGAGCGAGGTCATGAAGAGCGGGGCTCTAAAGGACGCCGGTTCGCCCTTCAGGCCCATGACGCCTGATGAGAAGATCTATTTACAATCCGTGCTGGATGAGATGCACCAGCAGTTCATTTCGGATGTAGCAAAAGGGCGCCACATCCCGATTGCGGTCCTGAAGCCCTTGGCGGATGGCCGCGTCTTTACGGGGCATTCGGCCATGTCAAATCATCTCGTGGACCAGTTGGGGGATTACCAGGATGCGGTGGCTGAAGCGACAAGATTGGCTCATATAACCGGTTCACCCGTGATCAGGGCCTTTCCCGAAAAAAGTTTTCTGGATAAAATGCTTTCATCGCAGATCAACAACATGTTGGAGTCCGTAGCACAACAACCGGCCGGTTTCTGGTCCATACTGCCGGGACATGCCATTCTCCGATAACCTCTTAGCCGAGAAGGAGCGGGACAAACGATGACCAAAGGTGAGCTTGTACAAAGACTGGCAAGGCAATTCCCCGGAATCAGGCGGGAAGATGCCCGTATGATGATCGACCTGTTCCTCGATTCAATGAAGGACGGTCTTCGATCAGGCGATACCGTCGAACTCCGTGATTTCGGCGTGTTGCGCGTCAGGACCCGAGCTACGAGAAAGGCCAGAAATCCCCGGACCGGCTCCTCGGTCGTCGTTGCTCCGAAGAAGGTCCCTTACTTCAAGCAGAGCCGAATTCTGAAATCCAGCCTCAAGTCCAGCCAGGTCAAGGGATAATCTCAATGTTCGAAAGCCTGACAGGCCGTTTTGAAGGGATTTTCCAAAAACTGACGGGGCGCGGAGGTCTATCCGATGCGGCCGTCGAGGAAGCCCTTCGAGAGTTGAGGGTTGCCCTCCTGGAAGCCGATGTGAGTCTCCCCGTCGTCAAGGAATTTACGGAGGCATTGGGGAGCCGCCTCGTGGGACAGGCCAAAAAGACGGGGCTGACTCCTGCGCAGCAGGTCATCACGGAAGTGTATCAGGAGATGGTTCATATCCTCGGGGACCATCGGGCGAACATTGCCCTGTCCTCGAAGCCTCCAACCATCCTCTTCATGATGGGGCTTCAAGGTTCTGGAAAAACAACGACTGCAGCCAAGATAGCCCTGCATTTCAAAACCCAGGGGAGAAGGGTTCTCCTCGTGGCGAGCGACCTCGCCCGCCTGGCCGCAGTGGACCAGCTCCGTATTCTCGGAGAGCAGATCGGGGTGCCCGTCATCGGGCCGGAGCCGGGTGTCAGTCGTCCCCAGGAGATGGTGCCCTCGGTTAAAAAGCGCATCGTCCAGGGAATGTATGACATTGTTATCGTGGATACCGCCGGTCGACTGACAGTCGATGCCGAACTCATGGATGAACTCAAAACCCTCAAGGCACTCTACTCTCCGAAGGAATGCCTGCTTGTGGCGGATGCCATGCAGGGCCAGGAGGCTGTTGCGGTGGCGACTGCCTTTGATCAGGCTGTCGGTGTCGACGGGGTCATCTTCACGAAGCTTGATGGAGATACACGCGGCGGAGCCATCCTGTCGATCCGGAGCGCCTTGAAAAAACCGATCAAGTTTACGGGGGCCGGAGAAAAACTAGACCGTCTGGAACCCTTCATTCCAGAGCGCATGGCCTCACGCATCATCGGCATGGGCGATATCGAAACCCTGATCGAAAAAACCAAGAATCTCGTTTCCCAGGAACAGGCCGAGAATCTCGTCCGGAAAATGGGAAACAACCAGATGACATTGAACGATTTTCTCCAGCAGATTCAAGGGATGAAAAAGCTTGGAGGACTCGATGACCTCATGGGAATGATTCCTGGAGGAGCCTCCCTCAAATCAAAGGTCGATATGCAGTTGGTCGAAAAAGAACTGAAGCGGACCGAAGCGATCATCTTTTCAATGACCAATGAAGAGCGTGACCACCCGGATGTGATTGACGGGGGCCGGAGAAAGCGTATCGCCAGCGGATCTGGGACGAGCGTGCAACAGGTCAACCAGCTTTTGAAACAGTTTGACCAAGCCCGGCGCATGATGCGCACGGCGCTGAAATCCAAGGGGAACCGGTCATTAAGAACGATGTTCCCATTCTGATCGGGGCAACCGATCGAACCAATCCGGGTTATCCGGACTCAAGGAGGATGTGTGGCTGTTCATATTCGGCTTGCAAGACATGGAAGAAAGAAGATGCCCGTTTACCGCATCGTCGTAGCGGATTCCAGATCCCGTCGTGACGGACGCTTCATCGAGGTGGTGGGAACGTATGCTCCCCAACAGAACGATGGGGAAATCAAGATAAACCGGGAAAGAATTGATTCCTGGATTTCCAATGGGGCCACTCCGACCGACACCGTCGCTCGTCTTATCAAGAAGGCGACTCCAACGGTTTCTTGAGACAGGAAACACTGCCTCGATTCCGGGGATGTCTGCCTTCGGAAGGCATGAGGAAGCACCGTCACTGTCGCTCTCAAAGAGAACGTTGATATAATGGTGTGCCAGTGGTAAGCCCGGACACTTCGGGTCAGGGAATATTGGTCGGTAAAATGGGACGTCCCTTCGGTGTCCGGGGTTTCGGTAGAATATCGGTTCTCTCGGACAATCCCGACCGCTTTCTGGGCGACCGGGGGAAACCCTTCCGTCTTGCGACTCCTTCTCGTTTTCACGAAAAGAGCCGAAGGCTTGTCCTTGAGGACACTGAGTGGAAGGGGAATCTCCTTCTCGTCAAATGGGAGGGGATTGATTCTCCCGAAACCCTTCGGGAAATCTCCGGATGGGACATTTTCTGGGAAGGTCCGGATGATTGGGTTCCCGAAGACCCGGAGACCCAGAAAATTTCCGATTTGATCGGCATGAACGTATTCGATTCGGTTACAGGATTCGCTGTTGGATATATCATCGGATTTTATGAAAGACCCGGTCAGGACCTTCTGGCCATCGACGCAAAGGGACGAGAGGTTCTTTGTCCCTTTGTAGAGCCACTCGTTCCGCGGATAGACAGGGAGAGGCGTGAGGTGTATGTTCAATGGGGCATTGTCGGCATATAGGGGCCATCACCCTTTTCCCTGAGATGCTCCGCTCCATTTTCAGCACCAGCATCCTCGGACGGGCTGCAACAAAAGGTCTCGTCCAATACCACACCTGGAACCTCAGGGATTTCGGGACGGGCTCCTATCATTCCGTCGACGATTATCCCTTTGGAGGGGGTGGCGGAATGGTTCTGAAGCCGGAGCCCTTGGCCGATGCCCTTGACCGTTCGATGAATCTCCTGCAGGAATGCACCGGAGAAACGCCCCGGCTTCTTTATCCATCGCCTCAGGGGCCGAGATTTTCACAGACGGTCGCAGAGGAATGGGCCGGGAGTTCACGCCCGCTTCTATTCCTTTGCGGCCATTATGAGGGAATCGACCAGAGGATCCTCGATGAATATCCCCTCGAGGAATGGTCCGCTGGAGACTATGTCCTGTCGGGAGGGGAGCTCCCCTGCTCCCTGATGGTGGATGCGGTCGTACGACTCATTCCAGGCGTCCTTTCCAACGAAAGTTCACCGGTGAATGAAACTTTTTCAAACGGATCCTTCGATTACCCCCAGTACACGCGGCCGCGTGTCTTTCGGGGGAACGAAGTTCCTGAGGTCCTTCTTTCAGGGGATCATCAGGCCATTCGGCGCTACAGAGAGAATGTCTCCCGCAGGAAACAACAAGCCGTGAGGCCGGATCTTGGCGGAGACCAGGCCAGTGTTTCCCGTTAACCAAGTGTCCGACAGAGTGGACACAATCACGAGGTGAGTCATGCAGGTACTTGATCAGGTGGAACAGTTGTTCATGAAAGAGGAATCCCCAAAGCTGTCGGTCGGAGAAACCGTCCGGGTTCACACCAAGGTCGTCGAGGGGGAAAAAGAACGAGTACAGGTTTTTGAAGGAGTCGTGATCGGGATTCGCGGAGGGGGAACGCGCGAAATGGTCACGATTCGTAAGATCTCCTTTGGTGTCGGTGTTGAACGGACCTTCCCCGTCCATTCTCCTCAGGTTATCAAGGTGGACCATGTTCGTTCCGGCCGCGTCCGTCGCGCGAAGCTGTACTTCCTGCGCGAGAAGAAAGGCAAGGCAGCACGCCTGAAAGAGGCCAAGGAGGAGTAACCCATCTTCGGAGGCCGAAGTCCCATAGATGGGGCGTGGGAAGCTCTCGCCGTCTCTGCCTTGTCTGATGGTCGCCTCCCTTGGCTCGTCGTGGGAGTCGACGAGGTTGGTCGCGGAGCCTTGGCGGGACCAGTGACTTCGGCTTGTGTTGTCTTTCCTCCTCCGGTCGAACGTTTCGCAGGCTATGGAATTGCAGACTCAAAACAGCTGGCTCCGGAAAAAAGGGAGACCCTCTCCCGCTGGATTGAGGAAAACGCCCTGTATACTGCGTTGGGATGGGCCTGGGTCGACGAGATAGAGCGTCTCAACATTCGACGGGCGACGCTGCTCTCTATGGGAAGGGCTCTCCAGACACTCCCCCAAACCCTTCTGAGAGAGTGCTCCATTCTGGTCGCCCTCGACGGAAAAGACCTCATCGAGGACCTTCCCTTCCGCCAGAAGGCCGTCGTAGGAGGGGACCGGATGGTACTTTCGATCGCGGCGGCTTCCATCTTGGCGAAGGTGGCGCGTGATCGATATATGGGCGAAATCGACTCTGAATCCCCGGAGTTTCGCTTTCGGATACACAAGGGCTACGGAACCAAGGCTCATAGAGAGGCGATCAGGAGATATGGGCTTTCCCGGCATCATCGCCCACTCTTCTGCCGAAAGGCGCTTGAACCTGGAATTTCCTGAACTCCTTCCGAGTGCGCCTTGATGCACGAAAGAGCTGTTGGAATGTCACATAATGATCCTGAGATGCATCCGGGGTCCTCTGCCCGCTCCTGGTTCTGGCTGATGGCCAACCTGGCATTTTCCTCCCTGATCCTTCTGTTTCTGTTCTGGACATCGACGGTCTTTCTGATTCTTGACAACATGCGTCTGGAAACGGCCTCGGCAGCCCATATCCTTCTGATCTTTGATACTCCGCCCTCCCCAAAAGAGATCCAGGGTCTTACCGCCACGATGGAAAAGATTGCAGGGACAGGAACCGTATCCTCGCTCCAGGCACCCGACCAAAAAAGCAGGACCGGACGATCGAACAGCCGACGGATCCTCTCGGTGGCCGTTTCCCTGGGCCAGACGCCGACCGGACAATTCGTGACGCTTTCGGAGCAGATCAGCTCCATTCGGGAGATTGTAAAAAACGACTCTGAAATCAAGGAAATCGTTTTCAATCCCGAATGGGTATCCCGGGTGGACGCCCTTGCCGGTATCTCCCGGGGTGTGCGGAAAGGGATCGTGATTCTCGGGGGGCTCGTTTTTGTTGGAATGGCCCTCTATTGGGGCAGGATTTCACTTTCTTTCTGGAGCCATCTGTTCCCGGGATCCCGATCCCGGGAGGGCCGAAGTCCGGCCGCTCCGCGGAGCGCGATTTTCCAGCGGCAGGAGGAGTTCCCGGCGTCCGATTCCGTGCCGCTCGAAAGGGAGGGAGAACCTCCCGCGGCCATCCTGCGCCTCCCTTCCGGAGCGCTGTGGGGAATTCTTGCCGCTTCCATCGCGACCTTCCTCGTCTGGGCTTTCCGAACGGCCCTTTATCCCGGTCTTCAGAATCCGTTTGTGGCCGGGGCCATGGGAGCCCATCCCTTCGCTAGCCATCTCTGGATCCTCTTTCCGGGATTTTGTGGTGTCATCGGCCTTCTTGGGGGCCTTGTCTCCATTATCCTTCCCTTGCCCTCCGAGGGCAGGGAAGTTTATCGGCCGTGATTCCGAAATATCAGGAAACCTCCTACCGCCGCAAGAGCGGACCGTCCGGCTCGGCTCTTCTTTTCCTTCTTTTCTTTGGGATGCTTTTTCCAATAAGAGCTGGGGTGATCCCGGACAAGGTCTTTGCCGCCTCCCACCCGTCAATTCGATCGATCGAGAAAAAGCTCGATGCCCGGGAGCGGGAGATGCGAAACCTGAAGCTCCGCCTCGCGAAAAACAAGGACCGTCTGAAGCGGTACAAGGGCCGTCGTCTCAAGCTCAAGGTCAGGATCCTCAGGCTCCGCGTCAAGCTCGAGTCGTTCCATCTGCAGGTCGAAAGGCTCCAGATCCGCGAGATCCAGGACCGCCAGGCCATCAGGCGGCTCGATCGCGCCATGGCCCGTCTTGATGTCGTCGTCGACGCCGACCTTCGCGAAAAAGGCTCCCTTGAATCAAGGCTCCTCACACGGATGGCGGAGGTATCCCTGTCGCGTCTCGACGGAACCGACATTCAACCCGACCTGATCCTGCGGTCCAATATCCTGGCGGATCAGACAAACCATCTCGACTCCCTCCTGCATGGTTACCGGACCAAGGAAAATCGGCTTCGGCTCAGTCGGGCGCAGCTGAAAACGATCCAGAATCACGAAAAGAAGCTTCTGGAAAATCGAGAAGAGGAAGAGGCCCGTCTCAAGAGGAAAATGACCGGGACCCAGAGCGAGATCGCACGGCTCAAGAAAAAAGAAGAGGCCATCGCCCAGGATAACCGCTCGATTCTCCGGCGCCGTCGAAAGCTGATGAACCTGATCGCGCGGCTTGAGCGGATGCGTCGCAGGTCGCCCCTCCAGGAAGGATTCTCCCATCCTCCCGTTCCAGGGCACTCCGTTTTCAAATGGCCGGTCAAAGGTCGGATCATCGAGAGCTTTGGACCGTTTCACGATGGCATCGATATCGCTGCCGGAGTCGGGTCCCGTGTCCTCGCCGCCTGGCCGGGAAAGGTTCTCTTCGCCAGGGCCTATGCGGGATACGGACGCCTGGTCATCCTTGCCCACGGGAATCATCTTTACACCCTTTACGGCCATCTCGACCATATTTTTGCCAGGGAGGGCGAAAGGGTTCCGGAAGGGAGAATGATCGGAACGGTGGGGAGGGGGGGGACCCGAGGGCGGTCGACCCTCTTTTTCGGAGTGACTCGCCGTGGAAAGCCGATAAGCCCGATGGGTTTCCTTTCCCACTGAAGGGAGCCCACGCGGAGTCCGGTGGCCGTGTTGTAATGCCGGCCGATGCATGATATTCTCAAATCACAATTTGTTGAGCCGCTTCTTCTCTCGAAAGCCTCCCGGGCTCCGGCAGGACCCTCGGGAGTACTATCATAAGGATCTTTATGCATCTTCCGGGTTTCAGGAATGGGTCGAACCGATCAGGCTGGAAGTGGGTCATGAAAACAGGAAATATCCTTCTTGTCCTCGCGGTCGGAATTCTGGTCGGCGGAGTCGGCCATGCAGTTCTGGCGGATGGGGGAACGGACAAGAGCCTCAAGATCTTTTCCATGGTCTACGCTTTGATTCAGAACGATTACGTCGACAAGATTCCGGCGCAGCCGGTCCTCGACAGCGCGATTCGCGGGATGGTGGCCTCTCTCGACCCCCACTCCGAGTATATGACCCCCCAGGAGTATCACGATCTCGAGATCAACACCCAGGGGCGTTTTGGCGGGGTCGGAATCAAGATCACCACCGAAGGGAACCGCATCATTGTTCAGGCTCCCATCGACGACTCCCCGGCCTTTCGAGCCGGTATCAAGTCGGGGGACGAGATCATCCGGGTCAACGGGGTGAGTACTGCCTCCCTCGGGCTGGCCAAGGCTGTCCGGACCATGAGGGGTAGGCCGGGAACCCATGTGATTCTTACGGTTTTCAGAAAAGGGGTTTTCACGGCGCGGGACTTCGACCTGGTCCGGGAGGTCATCAAGATCCATACGGTCAAATTCCATATGCTGAAAGATCATATCGGATATGTCCTCGTCCGGGAATTTTCGGAAAACACGGCACGGGATCTTGACGCAACCCTGAAGAAACTCGGCCACAAGGGAATGCGCGCTCTCGTCATCGACCTGCGTAACAACCCTGGTGGCTTGCTGACAAGCGCGGTGGATGTCTCCTCGCTCTTCATTCCCGACAACAAGGTGGTCGTTTCAATGAAGGGGCGCCGGCAGGAACGGGCCTTCCGATCCCACGGGGGAGAAGACTTTCCTCGCGTCCCCGTCGTGATCCTTGTCAACACGGAAACGGCCTCGGCGGCTGAAATCGTCTCCGGAGCGCTTCAGGACTACCGCCGTGCGACGATTATCGGCACACAGACGTTTGGGAAGGGTTCCGTTCAGACGATTCTTCCTCTTTTTGACGGATCAGCTCTCCGATTGACGACAGCCCGCTACTTCACCCCATCGGGCCGCTCGATCCAGGATTACGGGATCACGCCGGACATCATCGTCAAGGAGCGAATTCCCAAAGGGGGTCGACCCATTTCCGTTCCTCGCGAAGTGGATCTGAAACATCATTTTCTTAATCCTGACGGGAAGGAACACCATGTGGTCATTCCCGCCGGCAATATCCAGAAACACCTTGTCTACCCGATTCCCTCCGGGAAGGCTGACAATCAGCTTCGCACTGCCATTCGGGTCCTTAAACGAAAGTTGGCCGGTTGAGCCGGGGGTTTTTTTGAGGGGCCCCCGCTTCCCACCATGCACTTTCCGGATGTTCCCTGCCTAAAAAGGACTTGCCAACTCCCGTTCCCTTTGATATCATTTTATCACTCAGTTGGTGTGAGTGCTAAAACCCAGTTCCAACATTGAAAATGGAGGTGTGTATGAAATTTAAGCCTTTGAAAGATCGTGTTTTTGTGAGCTATGCGGAAGAGGTTGAAAAGACCCAGGGAGGCTTGTACATTCCTGACGCTGCAAAAGAGAAGCCGCAGAAGGGCAAGGTAGAGGAGATCGGCGAAGAGGTGAAGTCCCTCAAGAAGGGTGACACGATCCTCTTTGACAAGTACTCTGGTTCGAAGATCTCGATCGACGGGACTGATTACCTGATTCTGCGGGAAGAAGATATCCTGGGCGTTTTTGTCTCCTGAGGAGCGGAGCGGAAAAATCTGAAAGGGTGCGTCAAATAAAATAACATCACGAATTTTTCGGGAGGAAATGCTATGGCAAAACAGATGATTTACAGTGAAGAGGCCCGGAACGCCGTGCTACGCGGAGTCGCCGCACTGGCGGACGCGGTGAAGGTGACCCTTGGACCTAAAGGGCGCAACGCCGTTATCGACAAGAAGTTCGGTGCCCCCACCATCACCAAGGATGGTGTGACGGTGGCCAAGGAGGTCGAGCTCAAGGATCCTTACGAGAACATGGGTGCCCAGCTTGTGAAGGAAGTGGCTTCCAAGACCAGCGATATCGCGGGTGACGGAACCACCACCGCGACCGTCCTGGCTCATGCCATCTATCGCGAGGGGGTCAAGAATGTGACCGCCGGTGCCAACTCGATGGACATCAAGCGTGGAATCGATCTGGCGGTTACTGCCGTGATCGAGGAGCTCAAGAAGCTCAGCAAGCCCTGTCAGGACAAGAAGGAGATTGCCCAGATCGCCACGATCTCCGCCAACAATGATGCCGAGATCGGCCGTCTCATCGCCGATGCCATGGACAAGGTCGGCAAGGATGGTGTGATCACGGTTGAAGAGGCGAAGAGCATGACCACCTCGCTCGATGTGGTGGAGGGAATGCAGTTTGACCGAGGTTATGTCTCTCCTTATTTCGTCACCGACCAGGAGCGGATGGAGGTCATTCTCGACAATCCCTACATCCTGATCCATGAAAAGAAGATCAGCAACATGAAAGATCTTCTCCCTATTCTTGAACAGATCGCCAAGATGGGCCGGCCTCTCATGATCATCGCGGAAGAGGTGGAAGGCGAGGCTCTGGCGACCCTGGTGGTCAACAAGCTTCGCGGAACCCTCAATGTGGCGGCGGTGAAAGCTCCCGGCTTCGGAGACCGGAGAAAGGCGATGCTCGAGGATATCGCCATCCTGACAAATGGCACCATGATCGCCGAGGACCTCGGTCTCAAGCTCGAAAACGTCAAGCTTTCCGATCTTGGCCGGGCAAAACGGGTTTCTATCGACAAGGACAATACGACGATCGTCGAAGGAGCCGGAGAGCATGCCAAGATCCAGGCCCGAGTGAAGCAGATCAAGACCCAGATCGAAGAGTCGACATCCGACTATGATCGGGAAAAGCTTCAGGAGAGGCTCGCCAAGATCGTGGGCGGTGTGGCGGTTATCAATGTCGGCGCCGCGACCGAAACAGAAATGAAAGAGAAAAAGGCCCGTGTGGAAGACGCGCTCCATGCGACGAAGGCCGCTGTTGAAGAGGGAATCGTCCCCGGTGGTGGGGTGGCCCTTCTCCGGTCGTCGGCTGTTCTTGAGCATCTGAAGGCTGAAGGCGATCAGAAGATCGGTGTCAACATCATCAAGCGGGCGCTTGAAGAGCCGCTTCGCCAGATTTCACACAACGCGGGTCTCGAGGGTTCGGTGGTCCTCCAGCGGGTCCGTCACGAAAAGGGTTCCATGGGCTTCGATGCGGCTTCCGAAACCTATGTGGACATGATCCAGGCGGGCATCATCGATCCGACCAAGGTCACCCGGACGGCCCTCCAGAATGCGGCCTCGGTTTCGGGGCTTCTTCTGACGACCGAAGTCATGATCTGCGAACTGCCTGAGAAGGAAGCCAAAGGACCGGCCATGCCCGGTGCCGGCGGAATGGGAGACATGTACTAGGATTTCCGTTTCCGATGGGGGGGGGATTTTCCCCCCCTTTTTTTTTGTCATTTTGTCCGGACCGATTTCGCGAGGCTCTTGGAATGTTGTAAAATAAACCTTCAAGGGAGATTGGCGAAGCCTTTTTTAGAACGATTCCCGGTGGCACCTGAAAAATAAACCTATCAAAACAGATCCGAAGAGGAGAGTCTCGATGAGTGAAAATGTTGGGGAAGTGTCTACGGCCGAATGGGACAAGCGTGTTCTCGAGTCGAAGGGAGTGGTCATGGTCGACTTCTGGGCTCCCTGGTGCGGACCATGCCGCATGGTGGCTCCCGTCGTGGATGAACTGGCGGAAGAATACAAGGGCCGCGTGACCTTCATGAAGCTCAACACCGACGACAACCAGGATATCGCGGTCCGCTACCAGGTGATGGGGATCCCGACCCTGATCTTCTTCAAGGACGGGAAGGTCGTGAGCAAGCTTGTCGGTGCCCAGAGCAAGAAAACCTTCAAGGAAAAGATCGAAGAGCTTCTGGCGGCCTGACCCGGGTGATTTCCCATCTTCGAATCGCCGCATTCGCCACGATCGAGGAGATGTCGGTCTCTTTTGATGAGGGGCTGACAGTCGTCACGGGAGAGACGGGTGCAGGAAAGTCTCTTCTGGTCGATGCGCTTTTTTTGGTCTCGGGGCAAAAGCCCCGGGGCCTTTCAGTTCGTCCTGGCTGCAATGAAGGCATTGTCGAGGCCTCTTTTTCGGCTCCTTCCCTCCCGATTCCCGAATCTCTGACCGATATTCTTTCTTCCGACGAGGATCTCGTCATCCGCCGGGTGGTGACCCCGAACGGTCGATTCCGTCAGACCGTCAACGGTCAGGCCGTTTCCACCTCCCAGCTCCAAAGTCTTGTGGAGATCCTTTTCGACCTCGTCGGTCAGGGAGAGAATCATCGGCTCATCAAAAGCGATGCTCACCGCCACTACCTGGACTCCTTCTCAGGAGCGGTTGAACTTGCCGAACGCTTTGAGGGACTGCGTCGGGAGGTTCTTGCCCTCAGGCGGGAGAGGGAGGATATTTCGGCGCAGCGGGAGCGCGATCTTAGGGAACGGGAGGAGCGGATCCGGATGAGGGAGGATGCGGAGCTGCTCTCGGGGAGTCCGGGAGAGTTCGAAGAGCTTTCCCAGACGCTGTCGGCCCAGCTCAACCTTCAGGAAATCCTCACGGTTGCCGGGCGTTCCTACGGAGCCCTCTATGAAGACGACCAGAGCGTCCTTGCCCTTCTGGGCCGCGTGGCCTCCGACCTCGAACACATCCTCTCCCTGGATCCGACTCTGCATCCCCTCCGGACTGCCCTTGAAGAGGCGACGGAGATCCTGAAGGACAGCGCCCACGAGCTCCACCGGTACCGCGAATCCATGGAGATGGACCCGGAAAAACTGGCGGCCCTGGAAGGACGTTTCAGCCTCTATCGACGGCTCGCTCAAAAGTACCGGGTCCGGCCGGAGGAGCTTGTCATCCACCTGGACCAGGTGACGGCGGAGGACGTCGGAGCGGCCGATCGGGCCCTGGAGGAGGTGGAGGGGAGAATCCTGGAGGCCGAAAAGTCGCTTCGGACGTTGGGGGAGTCTCTTGGATTACGGAGGCGGGAAGCGGCCGGGCACTTTTCCAAGGCCGTGTGTGCCGTGCTTCGACGTCTGCGGATCGACCACCCCTCCTTCTCTGTTTCTCTTGACCCCTATCCCGATTCTCTGGGAGGACCTTTCGGGATGGAAAGGGTTGAATTTCTGTTTTCGGCCAATCCTGGAATGCCGGAATGCCCGCTGGGCCAGGTCGCCTCCGGTGGCGAGATCTCCCGGGTCCTTTTGTCGATCAAGGCCGTTCTGGCCGACCTCGACGAAGTTCCGACCCTCGTCTTCGACGAAATCGATTCGGGGATCGGAGGAGAGGTCGGTGAGGTTCTGGGGGATCTTCTGAAAGAAATCGGACGACGCCGCCAGGTTCTGGCCATCACGCACCTGCACCAGGTTGCCCGGAAGGGAGACCACCACCTGCTCGTCCAAAAGGTCGCCGAGGATGGCCATACCCGCTCCCGGATTTCGGCGATCGCCGGAGAAGACCGGGTCCGGGAAATCGCGCGGATGCTCGGGGGTGAGAAGATGTCCCCCCAGACGATGCGCATTGCCCGGGAGCTTCTCGACTAGGAATTCTTGAGTCTCTGAATTTCATTTGGTTGTTTTTGGCTTTATCGAGAAGCGCCTCATATCTCCGCTCCCCCCATCATGTCCTTTACGTGCGACTTCTATTGGCGAAGGTCCTTCAGGATCTTCTGGACACGATCTCCGAAGGTCGCGAGGTCCCCGCGCCGGAGGGCCTCGTCGGCTTCACGCCCCAACCGTTTCAGTCTTGCCGTGAGCCCCGGGCGCCTCGTTCCCGTTCCGCTTTTTTCCATGGAGACTCCGGCCGGACGGGGTGATGGATTTCCGGAGAACAGATCCGCGAGAGCCACGTCGAGTGTTTTCCTCATGACGACACGGTCCCCCATGGAGACGATCACCCGGCGCAGTTCAGGGAGGGCGCCCGGGCTGGTGGCCGATAGATAGAGGGGTTCGACGTACAGGAGGGAATGGGCGATGGGGATGATCAGGAGCGTTCCTCGGACCACCCGGGATCCCTGCTGGTTCCAGAGGGTCAACTGCTTGGAGATGGGACCCCGCTGGTCGATGCGAGCCTCGATCTGATTCGGTCCGTATATCAGGCGCTCCTTGGGGGCGCGGTAGACCCTGAGCTTTCCCTGGCGTTCCAGCTTGGAAGGGCCCACGAGCCAAGCCGACAGATTGTCACGGTGGGCCGGAGTATAGGGGAGCATCATGACATATTCTTCCTGGGACTCTCCGGGCAGCCGCAAGACCATATAGTAGGGCGAGAGCGGGCGGCCGTTCCTTTCGGCCAGGGACCACAGGTCCTCCCGGTTGAAGAAGACCTGGGGGTCGGTCATATGGTAGGCGGCGAGGACGCGAGCCGAAAGGGAGAACATGGCGGGAGGAAATCGCAGATGGGGGAGGATCTCCTGCGGGATGTCGGAAGCCGGGCGGAAGAGGCCTGGAAAGGCGTTCATGTAGGCGGCGAGGACAGGATCGGTCGGATCTGCCGCGTAGAAGGAAACGCTTCCGTTTTTGGGATCGACCAGGATCTTGACCGAGTTGCGGATGTAGTTGAGACGTTCCGGCCAGGATGAAAGGGCCTGTCGGTGTCCGCTCCGGATAAGGCGACCCGTGTGGAAAAATCCGGCCGATCCGCGGATCTCCGAGGCGTAGGGATAGGAGTCAGAGGTGGTGTAGGCGTCCATCATCCAGGCCAGATGTCCGGAAGGGCCAATGACGGGGACGACGTCGGGGTCGAGGCGAAGGAAGGGGGCCAGGCGCTCGACGATGCCGAAAATATCGCGGTGGACCAGAATGCGGCTCTGTCCGGTAATGGCAGTTGACAGAAAGATCTTGAAGGTTCCGTATTCATAGGAATACAGGAGCTTCCGGAGAGGGGTTGAGAGGCGGATCCCTCCCGTTCCGTCGTAATGGTTGTAGATGTTCTGTCGGCCCCTGGGGTAGTCGAATTCGGGAATGTGGGTGTTGACGATCGCGTAGGGGGCGGGCTGGTCTCCGTAATAGATCCGGGAATGGGCCACCGTCAGGGGGATCGAGGACTGGGGAGGAATGTCCCGGATCCAGAAGGTGGGAAGCCCTTCCGGCGAGACGCGGTTGACGGGCGACATGATCAACCCGTGGCCATGGGTGTAGGTCAGGTGAAGGTTGATCCAGTTGGGGCTCGGAAGGTTCGCGTAGGAAATCTCCCGGGGCGCCACCAGGACCTGCCGGAGGACGCCGTTGATCCGGTATCGGTCTGGCGCCAGGATCGGGAAGGTGTAGTAGGTCCGGATTTGCTGGAGTTGGCGGACCGTGGTCAGCATGGGGCGGTGGTCCCAGAGGCGGATGTTCCGGATGGTGGGCTTGTTGTCCGCTAGGTCCCCCTGCGTGAGGTCGGACAGGTTCGCAATGCGCTCGGAGTGAGTTCCTTCGAGATGGAAAGCCTTTCTTGTCCATTGGATATTGTGGAGGATGTAGGGGCGCTCCCTGTTGAACTGGTCGGGGAGGACGACGAACCGGGAGAGGATCCAGGGGGTGACGACCAGCCCGCCAGCCCAGACGAAAAAGGCGACACCCAGGAGGGGGAGCGAGAGGCGGGAGAGCTTCCGGAAGCTCTCCAGGAGGAAGGCGATCGCCGCCAGGAGAAGAATCAGGGAGAGAAGTGTGGCGGCGGGAATGCGGGCATGGACATCGACGTAGGAGGCTCCGGACAGGGCCTGGTGGCTTGACAGGAGTGTCTTCGTCCGGAGAAGAAGGGCCTCGATGGAGAGGACCAGAAGAAGTCCCGCCGAAAGACGCATGAGAACCTTCCTCCAGACGGGGTGGAGGGAGAGCCGGTTCTGGGCGAAGGAGATCTGGCCTCCCGGCAATCCCAGAAGGATTCCGAGGACGAGCGAAAAGAGAAATGCGTCCTGGAGGAGGCCCGAGAGAAGGTCGTAGACCGGGAGGTGGAAGAGATAGAACCCCAGGGGAAGTCCGAGGACCGGATCCGGGGATCCGGTTGCGGGGGCATGGATGGCCGCCAGAAAACGGAGGGCATCCCGGGTGTCCGACAGGGGAAGGGCGATCAGGAGTGCCACGAGGGCGAGTCCAGCGTCTATGAAGGGAGCCAGGCCGGAGAGAGGGAGCGAGACGGGCTCCCTCCCCCCTGCGGGACCCCGTCGTCGGAAGGTCAGCGTGGGAAGGGCCCGGACCAGGGGGCGCAGGGTGGCGGCCAAAACAAGGAAAAAGAGCAGGAAGACCCCGAGGAGAAGGGCGCTTCTCGCCTCAAGCAAAGTCAGGAAGACCGGCGACTGGCCGTTCGATCTGTACCAGAGGTAATCGGCCCAGAGGTCAAGGAGGGACTGGCCTCCGAAGTACAGGATGATCAGCAGGACCAGAGCGGCGAGAGGCCATTGTTTTCGCATGGGGGCTCCTGAGTGAACGTTCGCGTCTTCCTTCATTCTGCGCCGTGAGAGGATCTGCTGGCAATGAAGGGGGAGGGAGTGGCCGGATCCAGCGGCCTGGAGTTTCTGAAAAGGGTTTTTTTGGCGGAGGGGGAGCGTCTATCCCCGGGCAGGGTTCTCTCCGACGACACCGATGAAGCGGTTGGTCATGTCGAGGCCGTCCATCGTCGCCCCCGAGTCCCGGAAGCGACAGAGGGTATCGATGACGGGAGCGGTGATCTCCTCTCCCGGGACGAGCAGGGGGACGCCGGGAGGGTAGACGGTGACGATGTCCTTTGCAATCCTTCCGACCGAATCCTCCAGGGGAAGGGTCTCGTGGGGAGCGAAAAAGGCCTCCCTTGGAGTCATCCGGAGTAGGTTGTCGAAAAAGACCATCGAGGGGATCGGCGACCGGCTCTCCTGGCGATGGGTCTCCCGGGAAAGGGCGACCAGGGCGTTGACCAGCCGCTCCAGGTCACCGCGATGATCCCCGATGCTGACGATGACGAGGACATGGTCGATGTCGGCCATCTCGACCTGGATCCCGAAATCGAGGTTCAGGCGCTGGGAGACCTGATACCCGGAGACGCCCCATCCTCTCACGTCGATGGTCAGTTTCGTTTCGTCGAGGTCGTTCTCTCCTCCCGACAGGGCCTGGATCTCCGTCCGGTTGGCGCATTTCAGCCCCGGGATCTCCCGGATCTTCAGCCGGGCCCATCGTGCCAGCTCCAGTGCCCGGCCCAGAAGCTTCACCCCCTCGGTCGCCATCTGCATTCGGGCCAGGTCGAGGGAGGCCATCAGGATATAGGAAGGGCTCGTCGTCTGGAGATAACGGAGGACGGTGGAGAGGCGCTCCACGTCGATCCGCTCCTTTCGGGCATGGAGCATGGAGGCCTGGGTCATGCCTCCGATGATCTTGTGCGTGGACTGGACGGTCAGGTCTATTCCTGCGGCCATGCCGGAGGCGGGGAGCTCCGGATGAAAATGGAGATGGGGACCGTGGGCCTCGTCGAGAAGCACGCGCATCCCCCGGGCATGGGCTGCCTTCGCAACCAGGGGGAGATCGATGGTGACCCCGTAGTAATTGGGGGAGGTCAGGTAGAGGGTCCGGATCTCGGGGTGGCGATCGATGCTGTCGAGGATATCCCGGGTCCCGTAGTTCAAGGGAAAGGAGGCGCCGTGCTCGGTCCGAAAGGGAATGAAGACGGGCTGGCAGCCGGTCATGATCATCCCGGAGACAACCGACTTGTGGACGTTCCGGGTCACGAGGACCGGCTCCCCCGGGTTTAGTGTGGCCACAACCATGGCCTGATTGCCTCCCGAAGTCCCGTTCACGAGGAAATAGGAGCGGTCGGCCCCGTAGATTTCCGCCGCCAGTTCCTGGGACTCCTTGATGACGCCCCGGGGCTTCTGGAGAGAGTCCACCTCGTCGAGACAGGTCAGGTCGATCGAGAAGACACGTGGTCCCACGAATTTGCGAAAACGCGTCGAAATCCCTTTTCCGCTTTTGTGGCCGGGGGTGTGAAAGGAGACTTTCCGGCTTTCGGCAAGGGAGACCATCGCGTCGAAAAGAGGCGTTTTGGTCTGGTCCATCGGGGGGGGCTGATCCGTCTAGTGATAGGTGAAGATTGGGTGGTTGTCCTCGATGATGAGCGTCGATTTGTCCAGCTCAGTCCGGAGATGGCGCGGGATGCCGAAAAGTCCCTGGTGGGCGAGGCCGTCATAGAACCGGAGATTGGTCAGCCCCCGTTCGCCGAGGATTCTGTCGACAGCCGTGCGGTCCATCGCGAGGGGGTCGACGCCTTTCGATGCCAGCGTGAATCCCCAGGGAAGCCCGAAGGAGGGAATGTTGGTCGAGAATCCGCGAACGGTGGGGAAGGCGGTCTTCATGGTCTGGTAGACCGCGGAGAAGGCCAGGATGAAGGGGAGCGCGGCCGCCCCGGCCTGGACGGAGATCGTTCCTCCGGGGGACAGGTGGTCGCTTGCGATCTTGTAGAACTCCCGGGTATAGAGAAGATAGGCGGGTCCCTCTTCCACAGGTTCGGAGAGATCCGTGATGATGACGTCGAAAATATCCTTCGATTCCTCCAGATATTTCCGCGCATCGGTGGCGAGGACGGTCGACCGGGGATCGTCGAAGGCTCCCTGGTGCCATTCGGGAAGATGCTCCTTCGACAGGGAGATGACCTGGTCGTCGATGTCCACCATCACCGCGCGTTCGACCGTCGGATGGCGCAAAGCCTCTCGGAGGGTGGCGCCTTCCCCTCCGCCCACAATCAGGACAGAGCGGGGAGCGGGGTGGGCGATCATGGCCGGGTGGACGAGAGCCTCGTGATAGATGAATTCATCGACCTGGGTCGACTGCATCTTCTCGTCGAGTGCCAGAGCTTTCCCGTAGACATTGGTCCGAAGGATGTCGACCTTCTGGAAGTTCGTCTGACGCGAGACAATGATTCCGTCGATGCCGTGCATGTGCCCCAGCGACGGAGCCGCGTACTCAATATACCACTTGGAGGTTCTCGCTCCGTTCATCGGATTCGATTCCTTTCCCCTGCATGTCGGCGGTTTCGGAGGGACGTGCCTCCCCCTCGATCTTGTGGGCGATCTTTTCGTTGGATATTCCGATTATCCCCCGCTTGATCTCGTGGATGCTGGGGTTCTGGGACTGAAAAATCTGGGCCAGGTGGATGGCGGCCACTTCCGGCTTGAGCGTATCCCCGCAGGTGAAGACGTCGACGGCCGCGTACCGGTACTCGGGCCAGGTATGGATCGCCAGATGGGACTCGGCGATGACGACGACCCCGCTGACGCCAAAAGGGCTGAAGTGGTGAAACTTGTCGTCGACGATGGTGGCATGGGCTTTTTTGGCGGCGTCAATCATGGCGTTCCGGACGAAATCCGGATCCGAAAGGGAATCGGACTGACAGTCCTTCAGTTCGACAAGAAGATGTGTTCCCAATGCGTGCACTCGTTACCCCCTGGTTGTGTCGTTAGGTCAACCCGAAGCCTTTAGGCCAGACCTGCCAAAGACTCGATTCGGTCAATGTTTTGAAGACGAGTTTCAGAAGCTCCGGACGGCATGTCGGAAATCCGGAACCCGGTATGTCGAAGACGCTGTTCACGACGTGGCTCCTTTGATACAGGGACGGCCCGCCGATGGTCCGGGGAGACACGGTCTCCTCCGGGCAAGGATCGACGGGCGAATTGCGGGACGATTCCGTCCCCCAGAATCATTGTCTGGGCAAAACGGCGTCCGGTCAACAATCGGTCAGAATATACACTGATTTTTTTCAATTGCAAGAAATTTTTTTTGTCTTTTTTGCCAATGAGTTGGTAGCTTCTGGAATGCATCGTGGTGAGGCCGGTGATTCGGAGAATCGCCGGCCTGAAGGGAAAAGGCGGGTTCAGGGGCGTTTCACGGCCCAGGAGACGACCGGCTGGGTGTTGATCTGCCGGGTGAAGTCGTTGATGAAGTCTGCGAAGGGAATGATCGCGACCTGGCGGGTCTTGCGAACCATAACCTTTACATAGAAGGAGTTGTCTCCCGGAAGGTAGCGGCCGATTCCGTCGAAGCGGACAAAGTTTCCATTGAACAGGCTGTTCGAGAGCAGGAGAACGAAGACTCCCCTGTCGAAGGCTCCGTGCTTGACCAGGTGCCCCTTGGCGTCATAGGCCTTGACTACGATTGCGTCAAGCAGGTTTGGTTCCCCGCGCGGATGCCAGAACCGGACGGTGATCTCGTGGATCCCCCGGAAGGTGGGGGTGTCCGGAACGACGATCTTCCGGCCGTCAGGATCCACAAAAGGCTTGCTCCGGGTGACATCCATCCAGAAGTGGTTGTAATGGAGGCGTGTGGACTGGCCCTGCACGAGTTCCAGTGTCTTTTCCCGGGATCCGTTCTGTGTCACGAAAAGGACCTTCGTGCGCGTGGTCTTCGCCGAGGCGCCGCGGACATCGGTTCCGGACAGGATCGTGGCGGCCAGCAGACTCATGGCGACCATTCCCGCCAAGAGGGTGCCTCTGCGAGTCGGAAAGACGGATGAAAGGAATTTTTTCATGCGGAGGGCTCCTTGTCTGGGGGCAGGGGAGGGACCCGGCTCCTCCCAGAAGTGAGGGAAGGTGTGGAGACGATTCCCCTGCTTTACGGATTCTGTCGAAGGAATTATACTGAAAGACGGGATTTTTTCAAGAAAACGCGAGAAAGCTCCCGAGCTGAGGACAGAGCCCTTCCCGGGAAGGGAATGTGTTTCTACGTCCGGGATTTCCCGATTAATCGAAGATCTAGCGCTAGGATTCAGACTCCGATGGCAGTGACCCAATTTGTCCCTTTCCCAGGAATACGGCCCGAAATGGTCGAGATCTCCGGGGTGTGGGTTGATCCGAAGTTCTGGACGACTACCTACACCTGCGACGTTGTCCTTCAAAAGTGCCACTCGACCTGCTGTTACCGGTCGAACATCCTGGCACCCGGGGAAAAACGCAGGATCGAGTCCCATATGGACGGTATTTTGCCTTACATGGACCCCGACCGTCAGGAGATTTACAGGGCTCGCGGAACATTCGAGGCCGATTGTCCCGAACAGTGTCCAGACGGCTGCGAGCTCGATGTGGACGAGGTGAACGCCATGGCCCGAATGTTTCCCCTGGAGGCCGATTACCGCTGCAACCTCATCGTCCGGGGAGAGGACCATGATTCCTGCCTCTTCCTGGCCCATGGTCCGGACGGGGAGGAGCATTGCTCCATCCATGCCTATGCCCTCGACGCGGGGATGTCCTGGATGGCCCTCAAGCCGGCTGATTGCGTCCAGTACCCCCTGGCCATCTATCAGGAGGGTTCCCGGACCATCCTGGGAGTCCAGACGACCCCCTTCCTCTCTCATCTGCCCTGTCATGAAAGCAATCTCGGGCCGCTCCTGTACGAGTCGATGGAGGGAACGATCCGCTTTTTCCTGGGGGATGCCTTTTATGAAGCCCTCGATCGCCATGTCCGGTCGTCGGGATCTTCCCTTCGGTCCTGACGCTCCTTGGCTCGCCGATCCTCCTTTTGGAGGTGGATCTACACGACCGGCGGGGTGGGGATGATCCCCGGCGCTCCGGGAACCTACGCAAGTCTCGGGTGCGTCGCGCTCTGGGAGTTTCTGCCCCCTGTTTCCCTGGCAGGGCTGTCCGGGATTCTCGCTATCCTGGGAATCCTGGGTACAGTGGCCTCAGAAAAGGCGATCGAAGAGACCGGACTCTCCGATCCGTCCTGCGTAGTGATCGATGAGTGGTTCGGGCAGGGCATCGCCCTGCTGGCCGCCCCCCATACGCTTCTGGGAGGCGGATTGGCTTTTGTCTTTTTTCGCTTCTTTGATATTCTGAAACCTCCCCCCGTTCGCTGGCTCGAAAGGGCTCCGGGAGGCTTCGGGGTGATGCTGGACGATGCGGGAGCCGGCCTTTTGGCGGCGGCGCTCCTCTCCCTCGCTTTTGCCCTGTTTTCCGGCCGGTAGCCGGACAGCCACACCTTTCACCTTCAAGGGAGAATCCATTGACTGACAAGGATGCAAGCAAACAGCGTTCCCTCGACCTGGCCCTGTCGCAGATCGAAAAGCAGTTCGGCAAGGGGTCGATCATGCGGATGGGAAAGGATGCCCCCATCATCGAAACTCCGGTCGTCTCCTCCGGATCCCTGTCCCTCGATATCGCCCTGGGAATCGGCGGGTATCCCAAGGGACGCATCGTCGAGATCTATGGCCCCGAATCCTCGGGAAAGACGACCCTGGCCCTCCACGCCATCAGCGAGGTTCACAAGAAGAACGGAATGGCAGCCTTCATCGACGCCGAGCACGCCCTGGATCTCTCGTACGCCCGCAAGCTCGGCGTCAGGACGGAAGACCTTTTGATCGCCCAGCCCGACTCGGGGGAACAGGCCCTTGAAATTGCAGAGACTCTGGTTCGTTCCGGGAGCCTCGACCTGATCGTGATCGATTCCGTGGCCGCGCTGGTTCCAAAGGCGGAGCTCGAGGGCGACATGGGAGATTCGCACATGGGGCTCCAGGCCCGACTCATGAGCCAGGCCCTGCGAAAGCTGACCTCTTCCATCTCCAAATCCTCCACCGTCGTTATCTTCATCAACCAGATCCGGATGAAGATCGGGGTCATGTTTGGCAATCCCGAAACGACGACCGGCGGCAATGCCCTCAAGTTCTATGCCTCCCAGCGACTGGACATTCGGCGGATCGAGTCGATCAAGGAGGGGGACCAGGTTCTCGGGAACCGGGTTCGGGTCAAGGTCGTGAAGAACAAGATGGCCCCTCCCTTCCGTCAGGCGGAATTCGACATTTCCTTCAACGAGGGGGTCTCCATCACGGGAGAGCTGATCGACCTGGGAGTCGAGAACGGCATTCTCGAGAAAAGCGGATCCTGGTACTCTTGGGGTTCCGAAAAGATCGGGCAGGGGAAGGAGAGCGTGAAGACCCACCTCAAATCCCATCCCGAGCTGCTGAAGACCCTCGACCGCGCCATCCGCGAGAAGGCCGGGATCCCGTCCCGGACCGAGCCGGCGCCCGAGGAAGCGGCGTCTCCGAGCCCCCGGCCGAACCGTCGGGGAGGCGAGTAGGCTCATGGACTCCCCGCGCATACGGGATCACTTCTATTCCTTTTTCGAGGGGGCCAACCATCGGAGAGTCCCCTCTTCTTCCCTGATTCCTTCCGGGGATGCCACCCTCCTCTTCACGAATGCCGGAATGGTGCCGTTCAAGGACGCCTTTCTCGGATCGGAGGCGCCTCCTTCGCAGCGCTGCGTCTCCATCCAGAGGTGTGTCCGTGCCGGCGGCAAACACAACGATCTCGATCGCGTCGGATTCACCCGTCGTCACCACACCTTTTTCGAGATGATGGGGAACTTCTCGTTCGGGGACTACTTCAAGAAGGAGGCGATCTCCTACGCCTGGGAGTTCCTGACAAAACGGGTCGGTCTCTCCCCCGATGTGCTCTGGGTGACGGTCTACAACGAGGACGACGAGGCGGAAACACTCTGGAAAAGCGTGGCCGGAGTCTCTCCCTCCCGGATCGTCCGCCTGGGAGAAAAGGACAATTTCTGGCAGATGGGAAACACGGGTCCCTGTGGTCCCTGCTCGGAAATCCTCGTCGACCAGGGACCCGCCTTTTCCTGCGGCCGACCCACCTGCACCGTCGGATGCGACTGCGACCGCTATCTCGAGATCTGGAACCTCGTCTTCATGCAGTACGACAGAAACGACGCCGGGATCCTTTCCCCCCTTCCCCGCCCCTCGATCGACACCGGGATGGGGCTCGAACGCCTCTCCTCGGTTCTCCAGGGAGTGGAGAGCAACTTCGAGACGGATCTTTTCATGCCCCTCATGGAGACGATCGGCTCCCTTTCCAGGATCCCCTACGGCAAGGGAAAAGGCCCGAAGGATTTTGCCTACCGGGTCATTGCCGACCATATCCGGGCCAGCTATTTCCTGATATGGGAAGGGCTCGTCCCCTCCAACGAAGGCCGGGGATACGTCCTGCGCCGCTTCATCCGTCGGGCCGTCCAGTTCGGACTCGACCTCTCCCTCCCCAATCCCTTTCTCCCGAAGCTTGGAGAAAGGTTCGCGGAGATGATGCGGGGACCCTATCCCGAACTCTCGGGAGGAACCGAACGGGTGGCCGCGGTCCTTGCCGAGGAAGAGGAGCGCTTCATCCGGACGCTCGAATACGGCCTGCCCCTTGTTCGTGAGGCGATAGCGGAGGCCAAAAAGGGCGGGTCCTCTACCCTGTCGGGGGAGACGCTCTTCTGGCTGTATGACACACACGGAATCCCCGTCGACGTCGTTTCGGACTGGGTGAGCCCGGAGGGTTTTCAGGTCGACCTCGAGGGCTTCGATGCCCGCATGGGAGAGCAGAAGGAGCAGGGGCGCCGCTCCTGGATCGGCCAGAAGGCGACCTTCCCGGTCCCTCCCGGGGCCCTTTCGAAGCCAGTCGCCTTCGTCGGATACGACCGTCTCGAAAGCGCCGGAGAGATCCTGTTTCTTGTCCGCGACGGAGAGGCCGTCCTCGAGGTGGCGGAGGGAGAGTCGGTCGAGGTGGTGACCGGCGAGAGCCCCTTCTATCCGGAAGGGGGAGGCCAGGTCGGCGACCGGGGAGAAATCGCAGGTCCCGCCGGAGTCGTGGCGGTGGAATCGGTCTATCGCCCCTATCCCGGATGGATCTCCCACCGGGGCCGGATCCGGTCGGGAAAGCTCGTTGCGGGAGACCCTGTGCGCCTCTCCGTGGATCCGGCCTGGAGGCGGGGAGCCCGGATCCACCATACCGCCACCCATCTGTTGCATGCCGCCCTTCGGTCGGAGCTGGGGGACCATGTCCGGCAGGCCGGATCCCTCGTCCTTCCCGACCGCCTTCGCTTCGACTTCACCCACGGTGAGCCTCTCTCCCCCGGTCAATTGGCCCGGATCGAAACCATGGTCAATGGCTGGATCGCGACGGGAGAGGCGGTCAGGATCTCCGAAAAAAGCCGTCAGGAGGCGCTGGCGGGCGGAGCGCTGGCCTTTTTCGGCGAGAAGTATGGAGACCGCGTCCGGGTGGTCGAGGTTCCCGGGATGTCGGTCGAGCTGTGCGGAGGGACCCATGTCCGGGAGGTCTCCGAAATCGGTCTTCTCTATGTGGTCTCCGAATCAGGGGTGGCGGCGGGTACCCGCCGCATCGAGGCCCTGGCCGGAAGCGCCGCCTACGGACAGGGGAAAAAGTGGCGGGAGGAGCTTTCCTCCATCCGGAGCTTTCTCCGGATCCCCGGCGGTCGGATTCTCGATCGTCTTGAGTCGGACGAGAAGGCCCGGGAGGCGCTCGATCAGGAGCTCCGCTCCACGAAGTCCCGTCTCTTCGAGGTCGAGACGGCCGGCATGCTGGCCGAAAGCTTCGATGCCGGGGAGATCCGGATCCTCGTCTCGGTCGTGGATTGCCGGGACGGACGGGATCTCCGCCTCCGGATGGACATTCTCAAGGGACGCCTCTCTTCGGGGCTCGTCATCCTGGCGGGCCGGACCGAGGGGCCGGTCCTGCTTCTGGGATGGGCCTCGCCGGACCTGGAAAAGCGTTTTCCTGTGAACGTCTGGATTCGAAAGATGGCCGCGACCCTGGGCGGGAAGGGAGGCGGGCGGCCCACCTGGGCCGAGGGAGGCGGATCGCCTCCCCCCTCCTGGCCGGATTTCCTCGAATCGATCCGTTCCGAGATCCGGGAGGAAGCCCGGAGAACCCTGGTCGGTCACTGACGGTGCCCCTTTCGTCATCACCGGCAGGTGTGCTGATGGGGGTCGACTGGGGAGGGAGACGGATCGGTCTCGCTCTCTCGGACTCCGGTCGCCTCCTGGCCCGGCCTCTGGAGATTCTGGTCCGGACGGGAGAGGATCTTCTTCCGGGATCCCATGACGAAAAAGTCCTGACGCGACTGGAGCTTCTTGTCCGCCAGAACGGTGTCGTCGCCCTTGTCTTCGGCGTTCCCTACTACCATCTGAGCGGGGACCCGAATCCCCGTGTCCCCCTGTTCCTCGAGGCAGGCCGACAGGTGGGGGACCGCCTCATATTGCCGGTCTTTTTCTACGACGAGGGCCAGACATCCTCCCGGGCCCGGGAGCTCCGTCCCTCAAAAAAACAGCCACGGGGCCGGAAGGATGCCTGCGACGACCTAGCGGCAGTTCTGCTTCTTCAGGGCTTTCTCGACGATCCCGCGGCGACGGGTAGGGCGCTGATCCCCGGATGGGGTGACGACATGCGTCCCGTTTCCCCGGAAGGAAGGAGGCCTGTCCCCTGAACGCTCATCTTTCCGCCACACTCCGGAGGCTGACCCTCCTCTTTCTGACTCTTCTGGTCCTGGGGGTCGGCTGGTCCCTTTCAGCCTTTCTGGGGCGACCGGAGGAGGAGGCCTCTCCCTTTCTTCTGACTGTCTCCCATGGGGCCCCCTTCCGGCAAGTGATCCAGACGCTGGCCAAAAAGGGAGCCGTGTCCGATCCGGAAACGGTCATATTCTGGAGCGACCTGCTGGGACTTGCCCGGAGCATCCGGGAGGGGGAGTACGAGATTTCCCCGGAGGATCGTCCCTACCGGATTCTCTGGGATCTGATCTCCGGTCAGAAGTATTACCGCAAGATGACGGTTCCGGAGGGGTTCACGATCGCTCAGGTCGCGGCCCGGATGACCCGGCTCGGCATCGGGACGATGGACGAGAACCTAGCCCTCATGAGCGATTCGGCTTTCCTGCGCCAGCTCCGTGTCCCTTCCACCTCGCTGGAGGGATACCTGTTTCCGAACACCTACTACTTCTCGCGGGGGTCGACCTCACGGGAGGTGCTCGAAATGATGGTCTCCCGGTTTTGGAGAGTGGTGTCGCCGGAGTGGCGGTCCCGCCTTTCGGCGCAGGGGCTGACCCTGAACCAAGGGGTGACGCTCGCCTCCATCGTCCAGAAGGAGTCGGGAACGCGCAAGGAAATGCCCCTGATCGCCGGGGTCTTCCTGAACCGCCTTCACAACGGGATGAAGCTCCAGAGCGATCCGACGGTCCTCTACCTTCTTCCCCATCGCCACCACCTGAGGGCCGGGGACCTGAGGATCAATTCGCCCTACAACACCTACCTTCATGAAGGGCTTCCTCCGACCCCCATCGCCAATCCGGGGGCGGAGGCCCTTCAGGCCGTGGTCTTTCCGAAGGATGTCCCATACCTGTACTTTGTCTCCGACGGCCACGGATCGGCAACCATTTTTTCACGGACCCTTCCGGAGCATGACCAGGCCATCCGCCGGATCATGCGTGAGCGCCGGACAGAGGTGGACCGGAATAATCAATAAATAACCCTATGAGCGAAAGATGGACCCACAATGAGTGAAAGCGACGTCCTGGATGGCATGCCGGAACCGGAAGAGGCCTCCGGCCTTCCGAAGCGGTTCGACTGGGAAAGGGTCGAAGCCGAATCCCTTCTCCGGTGGGCGCAATCCCCCCCTGCCGCCTCTTCTGGCGGGGAGCCTTTTTCGATGGTGGTTCCCCCTCCCAACATCACCGGCCGTCTTCATATGGGCCACGCCCTCAATCTGACGATTCAGGATGTGGCCGCCCGCTACCAGCGGCAGCGGGGATGCGAGGTCCTCTGGATTCCGGGGGTCGACCACGCGGGGATCGCCGCCCAGAATGTCGTCGAAAAGCAGCTCCGCGCAGAGGGGGTGGATTTCAAGAGCCTGGGGCGGGACGCTTTCGTGGAGCGGGTCTGGCGCTGGAAGGAGTCGATCGGGTCCGGGATCCTGGAGCAGATCCGGCGTCTGGGAGCCTCTCTTTCCTGGGACCATGAGCGCTTCACGATGGATCAGGGGTTTTCCCAGGCGGTCCGGGAGGTCTTCGTTCGCCTCTATGAGGCCGGGGCGCTCTACCGGGCGGAACGGATGATCCACTGGTGTCCCCGCTGTCTGACGGCCCTTTCAGATGTGGAGGTGACTCATCTGGACCGGGAGGGGGAGCTCTTCACCGTCCGTTATGCGGATGCGGAGCGACCGGAAGAATCCCTGTCGGTGGCGACGACCCGTCCTGAGACCGTGGTGGCCGATCTGGCCCTGGCGGTCCATCCGGAGGATGCGCGTTTCAAAGCGTGGGTGGGCCGACGGGTGAGGGTTCCCATGACCGACCGGATCATCCCGGTGATCGCGGATGCCTCCGTCGACCCAGAATTCGGGACGGGGGTCCTCAAGATCACGCCGAGCCATTCGATGATCGATTTCGAGATCGGTCAGCGCCATGCTCTCGGGACCCTGTCCGTCATGGACGAGAAGGGCGTCATGAACGCCATGGCCGGTCCCCTGTCGGGCCTTCCCCGGGACAAGGCCCGGATCCGGGCGGCCGAGGTGCTCGAATCCGATGAGGTTCTCGTGCACCGGGAGCCCCACAGGAACGCCATCGGGGTCTGTTACCGGTGCCAGACGGAGGTCGAACCCCGTCTCTCTCTCCAGTGGTTCGTCCGGATGGGCCCTCTGGCCTCCCGGGCCCGAGAGGCCGTCTCCTCCGGGAAAATCCGCTTCTTTCCGGAAGGATGGCAAAAGACCTATTACGAGTGGATCGACAACATCCGGGACTGGTGCGTTTCGCGCCAGATCTGGTGGGGCCACCGGATTCCGGCGTGGACCTGCCAGGATTGCCACCACCTCTCGGTGCTCCGGGAGGACCCTTCCGTCTGTCCGCAGTGCGGGGGGGCGAACCTCGTCCGGGACCCCGACGTCCTCGACACATGGTTCTCCTCGGCCCTGTGGCCCTTCGCGACGATGGGGTGGCCTGACGACACGCCGGATCTCCGGAGGTTCTACCCGACCAGCCTGTTGGTCACCGGGTTCGACATCCTGTTTTTCTGGGTCGCCCGGATGATCATGATGGGACTCTACCTCACCGACCGCGTTCCCTTCCGGGACGTCTACATCCATGCCCTGGTCCGGGACGAGTTCGGTCAGAAGATGACCAAGAGCCGGGGAAATGTGGTCGATCCCCTGGAGCTCATGGAACGCTTCGGAACCGACGCCTTCCGTCTTTCCCTGGCCCTTCTGGCCACGCCCGGCCGGGACATCCGTCTCTCGGTCGAGCGGGTGGAGGCGGCCCGGAACTTCGTCTCGAAACTCTGGAGCGCCTTTCGCTACATTTCCCTGGTCGTCCCCCCCGGGACGAGGCCGCTTGCCGATCCGGCCTCTTGCCGGGGAATCGCGAACCGGTGGATTCTCTTCGAGCTCGGCCGTCTCGAGGCCGACTATGCGAAGGCCATGGAGTCCTACCGCTACGACGAAGGAGCCCTCCTGGTCTATCGCTTCACCTGGACCCTGTTCTGCGACTGGTATCTCGAGGCCACGAAGGTCGACTTCGAGAGGGATCCCGCCGACCCTCTTCGGGAGGAGACCGCCCGGACGCTCCTCACTGTGGGATCGATCCTGCTCGACCTGGCCCAACCGCTGATGCCTTTCGTGACGGAGGAGCTCTCCCGGCTTTTCGGGTTCGCCAACCGCTGTGCGGGCCATGCTCCGCAGGGGCCTTTTCTGGCGGGTCTGACCCCTTCCGAGTGGGGGGAACCCTTCGAGCGCATCCGGGCCATCATCGGGTCGGTGCGCCAGACGCGAAGCGTCATGAAGATCCCTCCGACCCAAGAAATTCCTGCCTTCCTGGTCCAGTCCTCCCGGGACGCGGGAGATCCCGGGACCCTCTGGCCCTTCCTTGCGCGTCTCGGACGCCTCACCCGCTCCGGCGACCCCGCTCTCGGGGGTATCCGCGCCCCCTTCCGGGACGGATACCTGGTTCTGGGGCTCGAGGGGCTGGTCGACTTTTCCCGAGAGGTCGACCGTCTGGAGCGGGAGATCGAGAAAACCGCGGGCAAGATTGCCGAAATCTCGGGTCGGCTGGGACGGGAGGACTTCGTCCGGAAGGCCCCCCCCGAGGTGGTGGAAAAGGACCGTGCCCAGGTCGTCGCTCTCGAGGAGGACAGGAAGGGGCTTGAGGTTGCCCTCCAGCAGGTCCGGACCTTTCTCGGGGACCAGCCGTGATCGGCGGGCTGCTTCCCTCCGCGGTCGACCGGGCCCTGGCCGCCTTTCTGGAGGAGGATCTTCCCGAAGGGGATCTGACTAGCCGCCTCTTCTTTTCGGATCCCGCCTCGAACCGGAGTGCCGAGGCGGTCCTCGTGGCCGAGGAGCCGGGAATTCTGGCGGGAACCCCCTTCGCGGGCCGTGTTTTTGCCCTTCTCGGCGGAACCGTGTCGATCGACTGGAAGGTTCCCGAAGGGGGTGGGGTCGGGGAGGGAGAGCTCCTGGGCCACCTCTCCGGCCCTCTTCTGGAACTTCTGTCGGGGGAAAGGCTCTGTCTCAACCTTTTGAAGCATCTCTCGGCGATTGCGACGACCACCCGGCGCTATGTGGAGGCTGCCCGGGAGAACCGTCCCCCGGGGATGCGCCCACTCCGGATCACCGAGACCCGCAAAACCCTCCCCGGCCTCCGGCTCTTCCAGAAATATGCCGTTCGGGTCGGTGGCGGCGTCTCCCACCGCTCCTCCCTCTCATCCGGGATCCTGATCAAGGACAACCATATCGTGGGGGTCGGTTCGGTCACCCGGGCCCTCCGTCTGGCCCGGGAAAAGGCCCCCCATCCCTACCGGATCGAAATCGAGGTCGACACGCCGGAGCAGGCCCTGGAGGCTGTCGCCGAAGGTGCGGAGATCCTCCTGCTCGACAACATGGGCGTTCCCCTGTTGGCCGATCTGGTGCCACGATTGCGCGCAACGCGGCCGAACGTTCTCCTGGAGGTCTCCGGGGGACTGACGGTCGAAAAGGTCCGGGAGCTCTCGGGGCTCGACATCGATCTCTGTTCGGTGGGGGCGCTGACCCATTCTCCCGGCGACCTCTCGCTCCGTCTGGATTTTCTCGGATGAGAGCCGGGAGAGCGGAGCGGTTCCGGAGGCTTCGCTCCGATCCGCCGGTGTTTTTCGCCCGGGAGCTCGTCTCCACGAACGACACGCTCGCAGGATGGGTTTCGGAGGGCCGCGCCCCACAAGGGGCGGCCCTTCTGAGCGCCCTCCAGACCGGTGGCCGTGGCCGGCCTGGCCACCGCTGGCATTCCCGGAGGGGGGATCTCACGATGAGCCGATGGATCCACCCCGGTGAGGAGATCCGGATCGGGGTCTCCGGCCTCCCCCTGGCCGTCGCCGCCGCCATTCTTCTGACCCTCGACGCCCTGGGAGTCCGGGGTACCTTCTGGAAATATCCCAACGACCTGTATGCCCTTATGTCTTCGGCGGAGCCGGCGGGGGGGGTCGGTAAACTCGGCGGCCTTCTGGTCGAGCCGGTGCGCGATGCGGCCGGAGTTCCGGCCGGCTGGATTGCGGGCATCGGACTCAATCTCCGTCCCATCCCGGAAGAGCCGGACCCCCGGGACGCCCGGTCCGGAGGGCCGGAGATGAAGCCGGCCAGTCTTGCCGGGCTCACCGGTCCGGAGGGCCGCGCCTTGGGTCCACTGGCTCTGGCCGAACGTCTTACACGAACCCTCGGGACTCTTCTGGCCCGAGCCACTCCCGGGGAAGTCCGGACCATTCTCGACGAGAGGCTTCTCTGGAAAGACCGCTGGGTTGTCTACTCCCTCCATGGACAATCCGGGATCGCGAGGATCGAGGGCCTGGAAGCGGACGGGTCGCTCCGGGTGCGGGAAGAGAGCGGAAGGATAGGCCGCCTCGGACCCGCCATACGGAATCTGCGGCCTGTTTCGGTCGAGGGGGGGCAGGGTGGTTAGTCCTGGGCGCGGCATCACGATCAAGGTCGGCCTCTCCCGGATATCGGTCGCCCTGCACGAAGAGGGCAGGATTCTCCGGATGCGCACCCGAAAGACGCCCCCCCCGGGCGAAGCCGCGCAGTTGCTCCCCTTTTTTTCCGGTCTCTGGCCCGATTTGTCGGAGAAAGACCTTTCGGCGGCCCTGGTCTGCGTCGTCCCTGATCTTTCCGGACCGGTCTCGACCCTTTGGAAGGAACGGTCGGGCCAGCTTCCGGAGCATTTCAATCTCTCGGGAGCTCCCTTTGCGGTGGGCTACCGTCCTCCGGAAAAACTCGGAGCGGACCGGGGCGCTGCCGTCTGGGGGGTCCTCGTCCGATTTGGAAGGGCCCTGGGCTCCGCCTTCATGGTCGCCGATTTCGGGACCCATACGGTCACCACCGTCTGCTGCGGGGGACGGCTTCTGGGAGGGGCGATCCTTCCGGGCCTCTTTCTCATGGAGGGGAGCCTGGGAGCGGGACGGGTCGACCTTTCAGGGGGAGGCCGTCTTCTGGACAGGGAGCGTCTCACCCAATGCCGGGCTCTGGGACGCTCAACGGGGGACAGTGTTTTCTCGGGAGTGGTTCTGGGCAGCGTCCTGGCTGTAGAGGGCCTCGGAAGGAGAGCGGAGGAGGAGCTGGGAGTCCCCCTCCGGCTTGTTCTGACCGGCGGGCTGGCTCCCGTCGTGGCTCCGCTCTTCAGATCGGAGGCTCTTGCGAATCGCCAGGCGGTTCACTATGGGGCGTGGAGCTTTCTTTCGGGAAATCGGGACCGCTTTCCGGAGAGCTGATTGCTGGGCGCTGGTTTGACGATCAGATAGACAAGAGCCGTTGTCATGAGGAAACCGAGGATGCTGAGAAGACCAAAAAGAAGAGGAATGATGGTGTCCATGGGAGACCTCCTTTCAAAGGACTCTTCGGAGAAATCCAAAAATTCTTGAGCCTATGACAGAGATCATGGTCCGTTTCGTCCCCGGGTGGAAAAATGAAGGCTTTGGGAGGTTCCTGTTCCGGGGCCGGGGGGGGTGGATCTTTGATCTGCGGCATGCTAAGATGCCTTGGCCAGATTCTCTGGCGGCGATGGGGTTCGCCTGTCCCTGTCCGTTTAGGACAGGGTGATGACTCCTACCATGGGTGGACAGGCACGCGTATGGTGGGAATCGATCCGGATCCTGTCGGTGGACAGCTGTCCGGTTCAGACCCTGCCCGAATTTCCCTCCTCCGCAACGCGTCTCTCTCCAGCCACCATTGATGAACGGACAACTTCTCCGGGGTTCCTCCGTACGCGGCGACCCGGATGAACCTGTTGATGTGTGCCGGAGAAAATTCCGATGGCCGAGACTCCTGAAAATGGACCGTCCCTCCGCTCCTGGAGGGTTCTCGTTCCCCTGGTCGGACTCCTCGGGACCCTCCTTTGGGGAGTCGATGTCCTGCAGGACCACGCGCGCTACGTCCGGTCGGTCGACTGCTATGTCCAGGGCAAGATCACCCTGGTCTCGTCCCCGGTCGGAGGGAGGCTCCTCGACCTGAAGGTCAACGAGGGCGATCCCGTCCGCTTCGGTGAGCTGATCGCCACCATCGACACCACCGGCGACCGGTACAACAGGCGGCACGACTCTTCCGGGAACCTCTCCCCTTACCGGACCCTTGAGCGCGACCTGGCCCAGGAGGTCAGGATCGAGCGGGAGATGGCCGACGCCCGGGATCATTACCATCGGGGGCGGGATCTTCTCAAGAGCCGTTTCATCTCGGCCCAGGATCTCGAGGATCTCGAAACTACCTATCGAAAGAAGATGGCCCAGCTCGCCGAGATCCACCGCCTCGTCGATGCTGACCGGGAGGCGCTGGCCATCTCCGAGGTTCATCCGCGTAACCGCACCGTCTTCGCCTCCATTGCAGGACAGGTTGCCCAGAGGCTCGTGAATCTTGGTGAAACGGTCCGTCCCAACCAGCCTCTGGTCAGCATCATCGATGCCAGAAGCCGGGAGAGCCTCTGGCTCGATGCCTATCTCCGGGAGACCCAGGTATGGAAGGTCCATGCCGGACAGAAGGTCAGGATCCGCATCGACGCCTTTCCGCGCCTCCGCTTCACGGGAAGAGTTCTGGAGTTCATACCCGCCGCGAGCCAGGCCTTCGCCCTCCTTCCGACCCAGAATGCAGCCGGCACCTTCGTGAAGGTCGTCCAGAGAATCCCGGTCAGAATCGTCTTCGACGACCTGAAGGGACAGGCGATCTTCCCCGGCATGTCGGCCGAGGTGGCCATTGTCCGCAAGAGCTGACCGCCTTCCCGCTCCGCTGATCGGGGGGACTCTTGCCCTCTGGACAGGGATCCTGATCGTCCTTCTTCCTCTCCGGGCCGTCAAGGCGGCCGAGGAGGGGGTTCCCGTCGACCGGAAAACGGTCGTTCAGGCGGCCCTCGCTTCCCACCCGCTCGTCTCCATCGCCTATGCTCGTTCCCGGGCCCAGACCGAAAAGGTGGGGGTGGCCCTGGCCGATTACTATCCCCATCTGACCCTCTCTCTTGACCAGCTTTTCCTCAATTCAGCCTTTGTCGGAGGCGTCTTCCCGGACTACCAGCCCATCGCGCCCGAGATGCTGAATCCCACCCTGACCCAGGACATCACCACCTTCGGCCGGCGCCATTACCGGATCAGGGCGGAACGCTTCCTTCTCCGGAGCCGGAAAGAGGAGCTCGCCGAGGCCCGCCTCGCGGTCTCGTTCCGGGCCAACCTGGCCTACGACCAGCTGGCGATGTTCGAGCACCTCGTCCGGGGGGCCCGCAAAAATGAGGAAGATGCCGCGCTCCATTTGCGGATGGCACAGGAACGACTGGCCCGAGGATTTGGAGTCGTCACCGACGTCACCATGGCCCGACTGCTCCTCGAAAAGACCCGCCTTGCACGGATTCGCCAGGAAAATGCCCTCGAGAAGGCCCGGGCCGACCTGGTCTACGCCATGGGGAGAGAAGCGCCGGTCCCCTACCGGACGGACGGCTCCCCCCGTCAACCGGGACCCGACTGGCCGTTGAGCGAGCTGACCGCTTTCGCCCTGCGTCATCGTCCCCTGATCCTGGCGGCCCGGGCCAGGGACCGGGAGTCGGAAAACCGGGTCGACGAGGTCCGGACCCGCAACTATCCCCACCTCTCCCTCTTTGCCCAGGGCTTCCTTCTGTGGGGGGTCCCGCCGACGATCTCGGGCGCTCCTCCCGGTTCGGGAGGGCTGGGGCTCTTCCTTCCGACCTTCCAGAGCGGACTCGCCCTGTCGGTTCCGATTTTCGTGGGGGGCGAGATCCTCCACGACACGGAGCGGGCCCGCATGGAGGCGAAAAAAGAGTCGGAGAAGACCCGTCTCGTGCGGCTTCGCATCATCCGGAACGTCCGGAAGCTCTTCGACGATCTCGAGACGCAACGGGAGACCCTGGCGCTGGACCAAGTCCGCTATGCCCATGCGCAGGAAAATCAGCGTCTTGTGGAACGGCGGTTCGCCCGGGGACTGGTAGACGGGGTGACGGCAGTCGACGCCGAGACGGAGGTCCTGACCAGCCGTGAACGCCTGATCGCGGACCGCTTCCGGCTTTCCATGATCCAGGACGGACTCGACCGCGAGATCGGATACCCGAGGGATTTCTGACTGCTGAATATGCGCTTTTGAGAGCGACCCTTTTCGGGGCGGAAAACGAGATTTCCCGAGGCGCTTCCTCTCCAGAAACGATTGTCCGGCTTGCCTTTCTTCTCCCGTTTGCGTATGATCCTAAGCACTCGTGTGTCGGATCCCTGAGGGTCTGAGTGATACCTCCGGATGGCCCAGCCGTTCCGGGAAGGCCCTTACGCCTTCACGTCAAGAAAAACCGGACGGATCATGTCCACGCCTTCCGGAAGGAATGAAGGAGAGTTTTGTGCGAACAGTGAAAAAGAGACGCAAGGTCAGTATTATCGGGGCGGGAAACGTGGGAGCGACCACGGCCCAGAAGATCGTTGAGAACGGACTGGCCGACGTCGTTCTCCTGGATATCCGGGATGGGGTGGCCCAAGGAAAGGCCCTCGACATCCTTGAGGCGGGACCTCTCCTGGGGTTCGACACCCGGATCCGGGGCACGGGGCGCTACGAGGACATCGCCGACTCCTCCGTGGTCGTGGTGACCGCAGGCTTTTCCCGCAAGCCGGGGATGTCCCGGGACGACCTTCTGACGAAAAACGGTGAAATCATTCGGGATGTCGCCTTCAACGTGCGGAAGTTCGCCCCCGACAGCATCGTGATCGCCGTGACCAATCCCATGGACCTCATGGCCTACGTCCTCTGGCGCGTGACCGGCTTTGCCCGTGAACGGGTGATCGGGATGGGGGGCGCCCTCGATTCTTCCCGCTTCGCCTACTTCCTGTCCGAGGAGACCCGGACCTCGGTTTCGAACATCCAGAGTCTGGTCATGGGTGGGCATGGAGACCAGATGGTTCCGCTCCTCGATTTTTCGACGATCGCCGGCGTTCCCGTCCGGAAGATGGTTCCGGCCGACCGGCTGGCGGCGATCGTCCAGCGGACCCGTGACGGCGGCGCCGAGATCGTCCACCTGATGAAGGACTCTTCCGCCTATTTCGCTCCTGCGGCCGCGACCTACTCGATGATCGAATCGATTCTTCACGACCGCCACCGGATCATTCCGAGCTCGGTTTTCCTTCAGGGCGAATACGGGATCAAGGAGGCCTTCGTCGGGGTTCCCGTCCGACTCGGAAACCAGGGGCTCGAGGAGATCGTGGAGCTTCCCCTGTCGGAGGATGAATCCCGGCAGCTTCGGAACTCCGCCTCGGCGATCTCCGAAGGGATCGATGCCCTCAAGCGGCTTTTTCACGATTTTTCGGAATAGGGACGTGTCCTCCGGGGGCGTCAGGCCGTTTCTTCCCGGGCCGGACCCGCAGGAGATGGTCAAGTGCTGACGTTTCTGCGGAAGAAAACCGTCGTCGTTCTCGTCTCCCTTGTCCCGCTGATCGCGGCCATTCTTCTCTTCGGGTTCCTGGCCAGGCGCCATGTCTCCGACCGCGGTACCGTGCCGACAGATACCCATCCCCTTCCGAAACCGGCGGTGATCATCCGGAATTTTACCTATTCCCGGACCTATCGTTCCCGGACGCGATGGTTCGTGCGGGCGAAATCGGCCACTGTCGGAGAGGACCACTCCCGGACCAGGCTCTCCGAGCTGTCCGCCCACATCATTCTGACCACGTCCCTGATGCTCGACATCAGAAGCCAGGAGGGGGTCATCGACCAGCCAGGACACCAGTTCCTGGTCTCCGGACGCTCCATCCCGGTCTCCGCTGCCTTTTCCAGCGGGCTGCTTCTTGTGGCCCGGCAATTGCATTACCACGACGCCTCCGATACCATCACAACAAGGGGGCCCGTGACCCTCGTCAGCCGGGGGGTGGTGATCCATGGAGTCGGGCTTTCATCGGTTCCGAAGACGCAATCCTTTACCCTTGCGAGGGATGTGCATGCCGTCTTTGCCGGTTGACATGGGCCGGGGAGGGCGATTCGCCCGGGGTTTCGCGGGGATTCTTCTTCTGGCCGCACTGGGACTCGGTCGGCCCGGAGAGGCCGGGGCCGGCCCTCCTCCCCCGAAGGGAAAGTCGAAGGACAAGGCTCCGGTCTCGATGGTCGTTCGGGCCGATCACATGCTGGCCCGGAACATCGAGAACGAAATCACCTTTTCAGGCCATGTGCACTTGGTCAAGGGAACCCTCCGGCTCCACGCGGACGATCTGGTCGTCTATCTGAAGAAGGCGGGGAAGGGGAAGACCTTGATGGAGCAGTCGAAGGGCGGGTCGTCGAGCCAGCGCGTCGAGACCATGGTCGCGACGGGCCACGTCGTGATCCATACGCCGAGGCGTATCGCCTATGCCGGCAAGGCCGTCTACATCCAGGCGGCCCATGTGTTCGTCCTTACGGAGGAGCCGGTGGTGATTCAGAACGGGGACCGGATGTCGGGAGAGCGCATCACCTTTTTTACGAGGCTCAACAAGAGCGTGATCCAGGGACACAGTCTGATGCTGCTGTCTCCCCACAAAAGAAAGAAATCCTCCGTTTCGGGGAAGGGATCCGGGATGGGGCAAGAGAGGGGCGCCGATGTCCATTGAGGCCATCGGGCTCGAAAAGGCCTATCACAAGCGGAAGGTTGTCAACGGAGTCAACCTCCACGTCAATCCCGGAGAGGTCGTGGGACTCCTGGGGCCGAACGGGGCCGGAAAGACTACCTCCTTCTACATGATCGTGGGGCTTGTGCGTCCGGACGGAGGAAGGATCATGATGGGGGGGAAGGACATCTCGAAGGAGCCCATGCACAAGCGGGCCCGCCTCGGCATCAGCTATCTTCCCCAGGAATCCTCGATCTTCCGCAAGCTTTCCGTCCGGGACAACATCATGGCTGTCCTCGAGTTCATGGATCTCACCCCTGCGGAACGGGAGGAGCGCCTCCAGACCCTCCTCGCCGAGCTGAACGTCACCCACCTGACAGAGAGCAAGGCCTACACCCTCTCCGGAGGGGAACGGCGACGGGTGGAGGTCGCACGGGCTCTGGCCACGAAGCCCGAGTACATCCTTCTCGACGAGCCCTTCGCCGGCATCGACCCCATCGCCGTCATCGAAATCCAGAAAATCATCGCCCAGCTCAAGTCCCGTGGCATCGGGGTCCTCATCACCGACCACAACGTCCGGGAGACGCTCGAGATCACCGACCGGGCCTATGTCATCAACCAGGGGCAGATCCTGGAGGAGGGAACTCCCCGCCAGATTGCCTCGAGTCCACGCGTCAGGGAGTTCTACCTCGGAGAGAGATTCCTTCTGAACGCCGACATGGCGCAGGTGTCTGGATGAAGCAGCAGCTCGAGGTCCGCCTCTCCCAGAAAATGGTCATGACCCCCCAGCTTCAGCAGGCGATCCACCTGCTGATGCTGAACCGGCTCGACCTGGCCCAGGAGATGCAGGACATCGTCCTCGAGAACCCGGTGCTGGAGATCGAGGAGGACGCCCAGGAACCGGAGGAGTGGTCCTCCGAAGGCTCCGACGGGGAAAGCCTCCATTCAATGGGGGAGGACACCCGTCCGGAGAATCCTGTCGCGGAGGATGAGGACCGGGTCCCCGACCCCCTTTCCAACTGGGAGTATTCGGTCGACGAAAATCTCGACGAGGAAGCCTTCCACCGGGAAGAGCGGACCCTGAGGGAGGCGGACTCTGGGGAGTTTTCCTTCGAGAAGGTCCTGGCCGCCCCTACCACCCTGGCCGACCACCTCGAATGGCAGCTGTCCTTTACCACCCTCACCCCCGTCGAACGCGCCCTGGCCACCTACCTGATCGGAAACCTCGACGAGGACGGATACCTTCATCTCGACTCCGCCGAGGTCCCCTCCGGACTTCTTGAAGGAGCTTCCTTTCCCCACGTCATCGAGACGATCCAGGAATTCGATCCTCCCGGAGTGTGCGCCCGCTCCCTCAAGGAGTGCCTGATGATCCAGGCGCGCCATCTGGGGCAGGACAAGAATCTCCCGGGACAGATCCTGGCCGACTATTTCGAGGATTTCCTGGAGATGGGGACCAAGGCGATCGCCCGGGGACTCAAGGTGCCCGTCGGCGAGGTGGCGGAGGCGATCGCCTTCATCCGTTCGCTCGAGCCGAAGCCGGGCCGTCCCTACTATCGGGAGAGTCCCTCGATCGTCGTTCCTGACCTCCGTTTCTACGAGGACGACGACGGGATCCTGCGAGTCGCAATGAACGAGCAGGGCCTTCCCAAGCTCCGGATCCAGCCCTCCTACAGGGCCATGCTCAAGTCGGCTCCCAAGAAGGAAGAGCTCCGCGACTACCTCGAGGAGAAGATGCGGGCAGCCCAGTGGTTCCTCAAAAGCGTCGACCAGCGGCGCCGGACCATCCTCCGTGTGGGAGAGAGCATTCTCAAGCACCAGGAAGCGTTCTTCCGGAAGGGGCCCACGGCGCTCCGCCCTCTGGTACTCCGGACGATCGCCCAGGAGCTGGGGCTGCACGAGTCGACCATTTCTCGGGTCACCAACCAGAAATATGCCGAGACCCCCTTCGGGGTGGTCGAGCTCAAGTATTTCTTTTCGGGCAGCGTGCCGTCCTCCTCCGGCGGAGGAGATCATTCGGCCGTCAGCGTCCGGGAGCAAATTCGGCAGCTGGTGAAGGCCGAACCCCCGGAGGATCCCCTCACGGACCAGGAAATTGTGGAAAAGCTGGCCGGAAGCGGGGTGGTCATCGCCCGGAGGACGGTCGCCAAGTATCGCACCGAACTCGATATCCCCTCCGTCAGCCAGCGCCGGCGAGGACCCTGGGACCCCAGGACCCAGAAAACCTAGAGCACCGTAACGATCACCATTCATGGAGGAACGATGGAAATTCTTTTGACAGGACGACATATTGACCTCACCGATGCGATCCGCAACCAGGTGACAGAAAAACTTCACAGGGTGGCGCGCCTCGTCAGCGAGCCCGCCAAGGCCGAGGTGGTTCTGGCGGTGGAAAAGTATCGCCAGAAGATCGAGATTACCCTGCACACCCACGGGAAGATGATCCATGCGGAATCGGTGACCTCCGATCTCTACGGCTCGCTCGATCTCGTGGTGGACAAGCTCGAGCGCCAGATCCACCGCTTCAGGGAGAAGTTCCTCACCAACCGGACCGGATCCCGCCATGAAGAGGTGTTGTCGCATCTTTCGGAGACAAAGCCCTTTCAGCTTCCCGCGCTCGTCAAGACCAAGAAGTTTCCCGTGAAGGCCATGTCCCTCGACGACGCCATCGTCCAGATGGAGCTCCTGGACAAGGACTTCTTCCTCTATCTCGATCCGGAAAGCTCGTCGATGCGGCTCCTCTATCGGCGGCGGGATGGTTCACTGGGACAGATCGAGCCGGTCTGACCGGCCGCCGGACCGTGGCCCGGATCCGGTCGGGGAGGGGGAATGAGCCTCAGTTTTCTGTTTGTGACCGGCTTGTCCGGCGCAGGGAAGAGCCAGACCCTCCGCGTTTTGGAGGATCTTGGCTACTTCTGCGTCGACAATCTGCCCATTCCGCTGGTCTCCCAGTTCGCGGCCCTTGCGAACAGGGGACCCGCCAAGTTCGACCGGGTGGCAATCGGTGTCGACATCCGGGAGGGAGCCTTCTTCCAGGAGTTCTGGCAGTCCTTTGACCGCTTGAAGGTGGAGGGGCATGGGGTTGAGGTGCTTTTCCTCGACGCGGGGGACGATGTCCTGATGCGCCGCTTTTCCGAGACCCGCCGTCCGCATCCGCTCTCGCTTGCAGCGGGGCTTCCCCTCCTGGAGGCGATCCGGGAGGAGCGCCAGCGCCTGTCCGCCCTCCGGAAACGGGCGGACAGGGTCGTGGAGACCAGTCTTCTGTCGGTGGCGGAGCTCCGGATTCTCATGGGAAAGTCCTACGGCGTGCCGGAGCCGGAGGGAGGCATGGTGGTTTATCTCCTCTCCTTCGGATTCAAGTTCGGACTGCCGATGGATGCCGACATGGTCTTCGACGTCCGCTTCCTTCCCAATCCGAACTACGATCCCCGCCTCCGTCCCCGGACGGGGAAGGACGTGGAGGTCTGGTCCTTTCTCCAGGAGCGCGGAGCCGAATCCTTTCTGGGGGAATTTTCGGGATTTCTCCTTTCCCTCCTGCCCCGCTTCGCGGAGGAAAGGCGCTCGACCCTGACGATCGCCGTCGGGTGCACGGGGGGCCGTCACCGTTCGGTCGGAATCGCGGAACATCTCGGCATCCGGCTCGAGAAGGTGGGCTACCGAATCCGGGTCGCCCATCGGGACATCGACAAGGACTCAAAACGATACAGGCCGGACACGGAAGAGGTCGGCCAGGGGTGATGAAATGACCACGACAAATCGGGGAGGGAGAAAGGCGGCCGCTCTTCTGGCCGCCCTTTTGACGCTTGCCGTCCTCTCCTCCTGCGCGACGGAAAAGAAAAAGACCAAACCCATTTACTCCTACCAGCTCCCGTGGTCAGGAAGCGATCTGGTGCGGGCGGCGACGGTGCCCATTCCCTCCGGGGAGGCCTACGACGGATCGGCGCGCCTTGAGGCCTACCTCGAAGCGAAAAGTCGGGTCAAGGCGCTCTACATGCAGGCGATCCGGGCCCTGCCGCTGGCAGGAACGGTCACCGTGGGCCAGGTGCTCGACCAGAAGCCGGCCGTACGAAAGCGCGTCGAGACCTTTCTCGACCATGCCCGGATCCGGGAGGTGGCCTACCATCCGGGGCAGGGGCTCTATCTCGAGGAGGTGACCTACCTCGGGTCGGACTTCCAGTCGCTTCTCGGAGTGACACTTCATCTCGTACCCCGCAAGAAGAAGACTGTCCGTGGCGCAAACACCGCAAAGGCGGGGCCGGGCGGATCGGGAGGCGGCATGCCGATGATGCCGATGATGCCGTGATCCGATTCCTCACGGCAGGGGAATCCCACGGCCCCGGACTGACCGGGGTGATCGAGGGGCTTCCGGCCGGCCTCGAGATTGCTCCTGACGATCTGGCAGGGGACATGGCGCGCCGGAAAATGGGCTATGGACGCGGCGGACGCATGGCCATCGAGACCGACGCCGTCCGCTTTGTCTCCGGGGTACGGAGAGGGCGGACGCTGGGGGGGCCGGTCACCGTCTGGATCGAGAACCGCGACTTCAAAAACTGGGAGCTGCTCATGGGGGCCGATCCGGGCCCCGAGAACGGCGAACGGGCCGTTCATGTCCCCCGGCCGGGCCATGCCGATCTGGTGGGAGGGGTAAAGTATGGCCACCGGGATCTCCGGAATGTCCTCGAGCGGGCAAGCGCCCGGGAGACGGCCACCCGGGTCGCGCTCGGCGCCGTTGCCCGAAAGTATCTCGGCCTTTTCGGGGTTTCGGTCCGTTCCTGCGTCCTTTCCATCGGCGACGTCTCCTTTCCCGGACCGCCGGAAGACCTGTGGGACGAACCAGCGATCCTTCGGGAGCGGACGATGGCCTCCGAGGTCTTCTGTCCCGACCCCGAAACGAGTGCGCGGATGGTCGAGGCGATCCGCGCGGCCAAGAAGGCGGGGGACACGCTGGGGGGAATTTTCGAGGTGCGGGCGACCGGCCTTCCGATAGGGCTCGGGAGCTATTCCCAGTGGGACCAGCGCCTCGACGGCCGGTTGGCTCAGGGACTCCTCTCGATCCAGGCGATCAAGGGGGTCGAGTTCGGGCTGGGCTTCGCGGCCGCCCGCCTTCCCGGCTCCCGAGTCCACGATCCCGTCCTGCGGGAGGGGGAGCGGCTGATCCGTTCCTCCAACGGGTCGGGGGGACTGGAGGGCGGTGTCACCAACGGCCTGCCCCTCGTGGTGCGGGTCGCGATGAAGCCGATCGCCACCCTGTATTCCCCCTTGCCCTCGGTGGACCTCCGGACGGGGGAGGAAAGCCCGGCCTCGGTCGAGCGCTCGGACATCTGCGCCGTCCCCGCCGCTTCGGTGGTCGGGGAGGCGATGGTCTGCCTGATCCTGGCCCAGGCCTTTTCCGAGAAGATCGGGGGGGATTCGGTGGAGGAGGTCCGGGAGCACTTCGCGGTCCTCAGGCGGCTCGAGAGGGAGCGTCTCGCCCCCTGGAGGGCGACGTGACTGCCCCGCTATCGAGGTTCATCATCCTGGTGGGGCCCCGGGGATCGGGGAAGACCACCCTGGGACATGCCCTGGCGAGGTCTATCGACGTCCCCGTCTACGACACCGACCGGATGGTCGAGGAGCGGACGGGGGAGCCGGTGTCCCGGCTGTGGGAAAGGGAGGGGGAGGGAGTCTTCCGGGAGTGGGAGTCCCGGGTCCTTCAGACGCTCGGGGAGTTCCCACCCGGGGTCGTCTCGACGGGAGGGGGGATCGTCCTGTCCGCCGACAACCGACAGCTGCTTTCCGGGCTGGGGCCAGTCTTCTACCTCCATGTCCCGGTCGAGCAGCTGGTGACCCGCCTTTCGAACGCCTATGAGAAGAGACCCCGTCTCAGGGGCGAGATGCCCCTTTCCGAGGAGATCCGGCAGGTGACCCTGGAGCGTGACCCCCTCTACCGGGAGGTTGCCACTCATGTCGTCGAGACGGGGGGGCATTCGATCGCCGGCACGGTCGAGGAGATCCTGAGGCTTCTCCGGACCACCCACTCATCCGGCGGAGGACGGAGATGACCACGGTTTCGGTCCGTTCCGCCTCCGGTCCCTACGACATCCTGATCGAAAAGGGGCTTCTTCCGGGTCTTGGCCCGTCGCTCCGGACGATCTTTCCCTCCGCCACCCGAATCGGTCTTGTTTCCAATCCGGTGGTCTGGGGGCTCTATGGCGACCGCATCCAGGGCTCTCTCGAAAAGGCCGGATTCCGGACGGTCGTGGCGCTCCACCCGGACGGGGAGCGCTTCAAGACCATGGAGAGTCTGATGGCTCTCCTGACTGTCTTTCTCGAGGCGCGATGGGAGCGCCGGGAGCCTCTTCTGGTCGTGGGCGGCGGGGTGACAGGGGACATGGGGGGGCTCGCGGCGGCCCTGCTCCTGCGGGGGGTGCCGCTGATCCACATGCCCACCACCGTGGTCGCCCAGGTGGATTCGTCGATCGGAGGGAAGACCGGTGTGGACCATTTCCTGGGGAAGAACCTGATCGGGGCCTTCAATCCCCCTCGGGCCATCTTCGCGGATCCCGCGCTTCTCGCTACCCTCCCCCTCCGGGAGCGGCGGGCCGGTTTGGGCGAGGTCCTGAAGTACGCCTTCATCGGGGACACTGCTCTGCTCTCCCTGCTTGAGGAAAGAGTGGAAGAGCTGGCCGGTGAAAAATTCGACGGGATCCTGTGGGAGAAGGTCGTATCCCTTTGCGCCGTCGACAAGGCCCGGATCGTTTCTGAAGACGAACGGGAGGCGGGTGAGCGCATGCTCCTGAACTTTGGCCATACCTTCGGCCACGCGCTGGAGGGCGCCCTGGGCTTTGAGGGGATCCTCCACGGGGAGGCGGTGGCGATCGGCATGCTCTCCGCCGCCGCGATCTCGGAGGCGGCCTCCATCGCCGCTCCGGGAATCTTCTCCTTCATGAAGTCCCTGATCGGCCGGGCGGGCCTTCCGGTCGCCTGGCCCCGGGAGATTCCCTTTGCGCAGATTCAGCCCTACCTCGTCCGGGACAAGAAAACGTCCGGAGGTCAGGTCGCCCTGATCCTTCCCGAGGTCCCGGGCCGAGTCCGGATCCTCAGGGAGTACGACACGAACCTTCTTCCGAACGGACTTTTCTCATGACCCCGAGCCGGACCCGCACAGACACTCCCGAGCTCCAGAAAGAGCTCAAGCTCCTGAAGGGTCTCCTCCGGATCACGATCTCGGTGGACTCCCTCTCCGTTCTACTCGACAGCGCGATTCGTCTCCTCCTCGAGATCCTTCCGGCGGACGGGGTCTTCATCTATCTTCTGGAGGAGGACGCGCCCGTGCTGACTCTTCGGGCCGCCTCCCGCTACCTCCCCGACTTGGTCGGGCATTTCTCGATCCGTCTGGGGGAGGGGCTGACCGGATGGGTCGCCCAGGAGGAGTCGCCCGTCGTCATCCCGGAGCGAGCCTACGAGGATCCCCGGGCCAAGATCTTCCAGATGCTCCCTGAGGACCGCTTCGAATCCTTCCTTTCCGTTCCGCTCCGGACCAAGGACCGCCTGGTGGGGGTCATGAATCTCCATTTCCGGGCACCCTTCTCCCCCAACAACACCGAGATCGAGCTCCTGATGCTGCTCTCCCAGGAGATGGGCTTCATGATCCGCCACATCCTGCTCTTCGAGGAGGCACAGAAGAAGGCCCGGCAGATCGAGGCGCTTTCCCAGGTGAGCCAGTCCATCACCTCGAGCCGGTATCTCGAGGAGATCCTGCACCTCATCGTGACGGTCACCGCCGAGATGACCAACTCCACCCTCTGTTCGATCATGATCTACGATCCGGAAAAGGGCCTGGTGGTCCGGGCGACGCAGACCCTGTCCGACGAATATCGGAAGAAGCCCCCTCTCCAGGTGGGAGAGAGCATCGCCGGGGTCGTCTTCGGGGAGAGGCGTGCGATCGCAGTGGAAAATGTCCAGAAGGATCCCCGCTATACCGCCAAGGAGCTCGCGAGAAAGGAAAACCTCGTCTCCATGCTCTCCGTGCCGATGATGATCAAGGACCGGGCGATCGGGGTCGTCAACGTCTACACCAGCCACCTGCACCACTTCACCCGGGACGAGTTCAAGGTCCTGCAGTCGGTGGCGAACCAGGCCGCCATCGCCTGGGAAAATACCGCCCTCTTTGAGCGGACGGTTGCGATGGAGGAGGCACTGGAGAGCCGGAAGCGGATCGACCGGGCCAAGGGGATCCTCATGAAGAAACACCGGATCACCGAGGAGGATGCCTACCGAATTCTCCAGAAAAAAAGCATGAACATGCGAAAGTCGATGCGTGAGATCGCGGATGCGGTCCTTTTGGCGCACGACCTGAAGGTGGACTAGCCGCGCAGGGGGAGACGAGGGATATGGATCAGGGGTTGATGGTGGTGGGAGCGGTTCTTGTCGGGATCGCGGCGCTTTTCGGGCTGATTCTTTGGGGGCTCGAGGTGGCAAGGAAGGACTTCCCGCAGGTTCTGGGCTTCGTGCATCCGACCCTGGCCATGGCTGGACTCATCATGCTGGTCGCCCGGTTCTTCATCCGGGGCGGCGCGCCCTGGTTCAATGTCGGACTGGCCCTCCTGGTGGTGGCCGCCGCCGGGGGGCTGGTTCTCGTGGCCCGTGGATTCCGCCGCCGCGCCATGATCCGGACGGTCACCGCGATGCACGGTCTCCTGGGGCTTACGGGGCTGGGATTCGTGATCTATCAGCTGACGCACCGCTAGGAAGGGGCAAAGGAGACGATGAGGCAGAGGGATGGGAAGCCGGACGGCCTCACCCGCGGACGTAGTCCGTGGATATTCCTGGCCGGCCTCGCCGTCTTTCTGGTCGCCGCCTCAGGGGGCGCGGACGCCGGGGAGATTTCCCGGATCTTCCCGGAGCTTTCTGTCGACGGAAAGACCTGGGACTACGACTATGCGCGGGGGCTCTCGCTCTCCGACCGGTTTCTCGAGCAGGCCCGGCGTCTTTCCGGCTATTCCTGCCGGACCCGGACCTTTTATAGTCAAAGGCGACTCGAGCTCTTCCGGAAAAACCGTCCGGTGGTCCAGCGTCCCAGCGAAGATTTCAATCTGACCGTGACCTACCACCCCCTGACCACCTTCGTCCGGCTCATCCTCCCGCGCAAAGGGGCAACGGTCTTCTACCGGTCGGTGACCCGGGTGACGGCGGTCCACCCCTTTTCCTTCCTCCCGCTGACCCTTTCCCTCTCCCCCCACAGCGGTCTGATCACCTCCCGCTTCGGCCACACCATCGACCACTCGGACTTTTTAAGCTTCGACAAGCGGGTCCTGCGACCGGCCTGTTTGACCCACTCCTGTCTCTACCTCGGCTCCGGCCGCTTCCGGGGAAAAGCGGTGGAGATCCTGAACATCGCCCCCGACCAGCTCGAGGCACGACCTGTCTTCGGAAGGATGTGGCTTCTTCTCGACCAATCCACCACCCTTCCCGTCTCCATTGTAACGATCGGGCCCGACGACCGGTTCTGGGAACGCATCGACTACGGGGACTGCCGACTCTCCTTCCGCTGATCCGCCGTCCCGGGATCCTCTCTCAAGCGCCTCTTTTTCGGGAGGAGCCCTTCCCTTTTGGCGGGTTCATCTCCGTGTCCACGGTGATCACCGTCTTGAGGTTCCCCCGCACGTTGAAATCACCCGTGACTTCGAGAAATCCCGGAGAAAGAAGGGAGGAGAGATCCCGGAAAATACGGTTGACAGACCCTTCGTGAGAGATTCGCTGGTCCCGGAAGGCATTCAGGTAGAGCTTGAGGGATTTGAGCTCCACGATATAGGGGCCCGGTTCGTAGACGATCCGGATGATGGCAAAGTCCGGATATCCGGATCGGGGGCAGAGGCAGGTGAATTCGGGGAAGGTCATGGTGACACGGTATCGTTGCCCTTCCTCGGGGTTTGGCCAGCGTTCGAGGTGGTTCTCCGCGATGGCCCGGCTTCCGTAGGCGGCGTCGGGAGAAGGGGGAAGGGGGGAGTTGGTGGACATGGGCATCCTCTTCATGGAAGGGAACATCGGGGAGGCCGGCCGGCGGCCTTGCGTTCACACCGATCTATCCTAACATGGATCCGGTCCTCCGGACGACCGTTCAAAAACGACGCCCATTCGGAGGGATCCAGGAATTATGGGGACGCCTTTGTTCTTGACATCATGCGATTCTTATGGGATACAGATCCATGATGTTTGTGGGTGTCGGCGATAGGGAAGGGGGGCATTGGGGGTGAGGATCCGGTTCGTCTGGATCGTTCTGGCCGGAGGTCTCTTCCTTCTTGCAGCCTTTCTTCTCGTTCCGGGTGATTCCCAGTACGTCCGGCTGGCGATCGACGCCGGGGATTACGATTACGCCTCCTCCCTGCTGGCCTCCCGCCTCAGGAGGCCCCATCCACCCCTCTGGGTCCTGAGGGAGGCGGCACGCGTGGCGGCCCTCAGGGGGTATCCGGCCCGGGCCGCCTCCGATCTCGAACGGCTTCTCCAGAGGGATCCGGGCTCCTATCGCGACCGGCTGGAGCTGGCTCGGCTCTACCTCGACCTCTACGAGCCGGAGAAGGCCGCCCGCGAATTCGACATCCTCCTGCGGACGAAACGCCTCCCCGAACGGGAAATGCGCCGGCTGGCCCGCTCCTACGATCTCATGAACCTCCCCTCCTCCGCCCTTTCGATCCTCCATCGCCTGGCCGCCGCCCACCCCGGGGACATGAGCTACTGGAAGGCGATCCTCGTCTACGACACCCAGACGGGTAACGACGCGGACATGGTCCGGACCCTCCGGACCCTCACCCATCGTTTCCCGGAGCGGATCGACTATCTGGCGATGCGGCTGACCCTGGCCTACCGTCAGGGTCGCGACCGGGAGGTCCTTCGGATGATGGACCGGCTCCGCGCCCGCGGGGCCGACCCCGATCCGGTCCTGGTTCCCGCCCTGCGGGCCCTTTTTCGACTCAGGCAGCCGGCGGAGGCCTACCTTCTCTACCGGGCCCTGGCGCCGGAGGTGGCCCGGGACGAGGTCATCGCCTCCGCGGCCTGGCTCTTCACGCGCAAAAAATACCTGGGCTGGGCCCTCTCCGCCTTCGAGGAGCTTGTCCGCCGCCACCCGGAGGGTGGAAAACGGTGGGAGGAGGCCCTTTGGCTCTCCGACAAGATGGGGTGGTACTCCCGTACACGGACCCTTCTCGAGGAACGACAGGAGGCGATTCCCGTCGACCGGGAGCGTTTCCATGCCGAACTGCTCGATCTTGATCTTCGCCAGGGGCTGACCGGGGTGGCCCAGCGGGATCTTCTCGGATGGCTGGGGGCCCCCGGAGGCCCTGTTCTTTCTGATCTCAGGCTGGGGTGGCAGAGCGCCGAAGACAAGGGGAACCTGCCGCTTGCGGCGGCCAGGATGCGCCAGGCCCTCTCCCTTTATCCGGGGAGCAGTCCCGTTTTCGAGGACTTGGTCCGGACCTTCCTGGATATGGACCGGCCTGATCAGGCCGGGGCCCTGCTGGCGGCCCGGGGGATCGCCACGGGCCGCCGTCCGCTTCTTCGCCGCGCCATCCGGGCCTTCGCCGAAGCCGGCTCCATCCCTCCCCGGATGGGACTTACCTTGCGGCTTCTGCGGGGAGACTCCCGGCAGAGATTCCAGAATGACCAGTATGCACTCTTCCGGCTCTATGCCGACAGCTCCCCCCGCCCCGACCTCGCCCCCCTGGAGGCGGCACTGGGCCGCCATCCAGGTCTGTCGGCCGTCCTTGGGATGGAACTGGCGCGGATCCTGATCTGGGAGAGACACTTCGGCCAGGCCCGCCGGGCGATCGATCGGATATCCCGCGTCTGGCCTCAGAATCGGGCCATTCTCTTCCAGGCTTCGGACTGGTTTGTGGCGGCCGACCAGCTCTCCATCGCCCTCGCCTACGACAAACGGATCGTCAGACTTGTCCCGGACGATCCCCAGGGGCTGGCCCTCCTGATCAGGGACCGGCGGTGGGCCGGTCGGGAGGCGGGGCTCGCCGCCTCCTATCTGCGACTGCTCGGGCTGGCCCCCGGGAACCGGGAGGCTCTGGTCTTTCTCGCCGATGACGCCTATTACCACGGAGACTTCCGGAAGGCTATCGGATTCTACAGGCGGGCGGTGGCGTCCGGAGACACCGGCTACGCCGTCCTCTATCATTTGGGCATGGCCTTCCGCCGGACGGGGAATGTCCGCATGGCCCGTCGGATGTTCCGTCTCTCGCGGCATAGCCTCGATCGGACGGAGGAGGCGCGGGGACCGCTCTCCCGGCGGGGGGACCCGGTCCCGGTGGGCGCGCGTCTCGCCTCCGATCCCGTGTCGCCCAAGGGCCCCCCCCCGGATCCGGAGGAAGAGAGGCGACGCCTCCTCTATGCCATCAAGATCGCGGCGGCCTTGGGCCACGACCGTCAGGCCTATCGCGACACGCAGGACTATCTGGCGCGCTACCCGGGAGACCGGGAGGGGCTCTACTGGAAGGCGCGACTTTTGTGGAAGCGGCGGGACGGGGCGCGGGCGCTCGACGCGCTCGCGCAATGGCTCGCCCTTCGTCCGGACTCGAAGGATTTTCTCGTCTTCCGGGCGGAGATCCTGACTGGAACCGGACATCTGGCCCGGGCCCAGCGCCTCCTGTGGCGCCTTCACCGCCGCTACCCCGCCGACCGGGTCATCTGGGGCGATCTCCTCGACACCTACCGCCGACAAGGGCGTCTCGCCCGCGCCCAGGCCTTCGACTCCCATATCTTCTCCCAGGGGGAGACCCAGGCCCCCCGGGTCTCCTCGGGACTTCTCTCCCTATATAACATGGACCAGTTCTCCCTGCACAACCAGAACTTTGAGGTCTTCTACCCGGGAGGGGCCTCCTACAGCTTCGACACGAAGCTCGAGAGCCCCCGGACCGGTCCGGCAAACTATTTCGTGGGACGGACCGAGTACCTCGGCGCGGGAGAGCGGGCAGGATGGGGAACAAACGATTACACCTACGCCGGGATTCTGTGGTCGCCGGTGCCGGGATGGCAGGTCACGGGGGAGGCGGGGGACACCCGGCTCACCAACTCCCCTGGCTTCTACGCAAATGTCACCGGGACTGAGGGGCCCTTCACCCTCAACGTCCAGGGATTCGACAACATGATTTGGGGGGATTTTGGAGAATCCATCGTCCGGGACGGACTCCAGACCGGCTACATGGCCTCCCTCTCCTGGGTCCTTTCCCCCCGCCTCACCGTGTCGGCCGAGTCCTGGCTCTTCGACTACACCCTCGATGACCGGACGCTCCCATTCGGGGAACTCCACAACACAGAGGGAGTGGCCGACCTGACCCTCGACACCCGCCCCCAGATCGATCTCGTGGGGGGGTACGAGGACTGGAGCGTCCTCTTCGCTTCTCCGGAGACCGCATCCCTCGTGCCGATTCTGGCCCGACAGCGCTTCGTCTTCGCCGCCCTTGTCTACCAGACGCGGATCCGAAACCGCCTGAACTTCAACATCCAGGCGGGCGGCTACGAGGACTTCGTCACCTCCCGGCCCGCCTACGAGGGCGGGACGGGGATTTCCTACCGCTTCTCCCGCTTTCTCGAGGTCTTTGCGAGCGGGGACTACTTCAACCAGTCTGTCCTTTACACCGGTGCCTCGCAGGAGGCCGTCTGGGGGGTCAACTTATGGTTCTGAAAAAGATTTCCGCCGCTTTTCTGCTCCTTGTCGTTGGTTTCGTCCTCTCCGCCTGCGCCTCGGGGAGCCGGGCCTCGGGCCATCTTCCCGCCTCTCCGGTTCCCCTTGCGGTCTATGTCCAGCCCTTCGCCAACCTGACCACCACCCCGGACGCGGGGAGGTCCGTGACCGTCCTGCTCGAGTCCGAGCTCCGGCGCCATCGGGAGTTCCAGGTTGTCGGAGCCGAAGCCCTTCCCGTTCCCCTGCCGGCCACCGTTTCCGCCACCAGCCTGAGCCCGGTCCAGAGGGAGAGGCTCATAGCCGCCGGGGTCGGGGCCTTCCTCTCCGGCTCCGTGATCGAGTATGCCTATCGCTCGGAGCTCGAAAGCGAGCCGGTGGTGGGCCTCGCCTGGACGATGACCGACCTGTCGACGGGACGGGTGCTGTGGTCCACCTCACTGTCGGGGGTGGGAGGGTGTTTTCTGGGGTGCCGCCAGACCATGACCTCGCTGTCGGGGAGCCTGATCGCCCGGGAGGTTGCCCGCTTTGTGGGGCGCTAGGGTCGTGCGAAGGGGGGGGAGTCTTTCCGGACTTTTTCTCCTGATGCTCCTTTTGGGCTCCTGCCGGACGATCCCTCCCTCCGTTCCCGGAGCCGGGGTCCGTCCGCCCGCCCCCACCTTTGCCGTCTACTACGGGGAGCGGCCCCGCCCCATGGCGCTTGCCCGCTTCGACTGGGCGATCGTTCCGGACGACGTCCCGCTTCCCTCCGGAGGAAAGACCGTCTACTTCGCCTATCTCTCGGTGGGGGAGGTCGACGCTGGAAGCGCCGTGGCCCGGGCTCTCACCGCTCTTCCGGGAGGGGTGGAATCCGTTTCTCTGGGCAGGAACGCCTTCTGGCGTTCGACAGTGGCCGACGTTCGCAAAGAGGCACTTAGGCAGGTTCTTTTGGCCAGGGTCGTCCGGGATGCGAAACGGGGGTTCGGCGGGCTCTTCCTCGACACACTGGACTCCCCCCTCGCCTACCGGGAAGCCCATCCGCGCCGGGGGCGGGGGATCCGGCGGGCCCTTCTCTCCCTGATCGGCATCGTCCACGCCTCCTACCCGGGGCTCCGGATTGTCGTCAACCGGGGATTCGAGATCCTCCCGGAGATCGCTCCGGATCTCGCCGGAGTCCTCTACGAGGACTTCTGCTCCCGCTACGACGAAAAGACCCGGCGCTACGTCGTGGTCCCGGAGGCGGAGCGGGCGCGCATTCTTCCGGCGATCATGCGCGCCCGAAGAAGAAACCCCTCCCTGGCCCTCCTGGCGCTCGACTACGACGACCCCGCGCATCCGGTCTTCCGGAGGCGCTGTCGCGCTCTCGCACACTCTCTGGGATTCGCCCACTTCGATTCGGACGTGGCCCTCGACCGGATCGGACGGCCGGAGGGCGGACGTTGAAGAGCCGTCCCGGAAAGATGCCTGGGGGCGAGCACCTCTTCCGCCTGCTTCCCTATGCCGAGGGGGCAGGGGGGATCATCCTCCTCACTGCCTTTTTCGTTACCTTCTACGGACGCCCCTCGCTTCTCTACCCGGAATTTCATCCCTTTCTTGTCGTGGTTCTCCTTGTGGCCGGACGGTACGGCTTCGCCCCGGGCCTCTTCACCGCCCTTTTCGCCATATCGGACGACTATCTCCTTCTTCTGTGGCAGAACCGGGGGGAGTCTCTGCGTCCGGAGACCTTCTCCTTCCTCTGGCCGTCGGCATTCCTCTTCACGGGGATGATCCTGGGGGAGATGCGTGATGCCGGGACCCGGAAATACCGGGAGCTCGAGGAACGATTCCTCGAGACGGAGGAGTCCGCCCGGACCGCGGCCTTCGAGCGGGACGTCCTCCTCCAGGCCAAGAAGGAGCTCGAGCGGCGGATCTTCCTCGATCCCAACGCCGTGAACGACCTCTTCGACGTCTTTCGCTCCCTCGAAAAAGACGAGATCGAGAGCCTCTCCGCCTCCCTCCTCTCGCTGGTCGTCTCCTACGCTGGGGCCGACCGGGCCGCGCTCTACCGAAGGGAGCGCCGGGCCTTCCGGCTCGACCTCGAGGGGGGATCGGGCGCCTCTCCCCGGTCGCTGGACCTCCGTTACGCTCCCTTCGCGCGGGCCTACGAGGCAGGGGAGGCGGTCACGCTCCAGAGCCATGGGATCCTCCCGGGGATCCCCCTTCCGGAGGGAGGGACCCTCCGGCCATTGGGAGTCTATCCGATACGGGGAAGGGAGGATGAGGTGGAGGCCCTTCTCGCGGTCTGGCACGCGCCCTTCGAAAAGATTGTTCCCGAGTTCTTCCAGACCCTTGGGATGATCGTGGAACGGGCGAGCGCCCGTCTCACCTTTCTCCGGCGCCAGAGGGAAACCCAGGAGGGGGTGGCTCTCGATTCGGAGACGGGATTCCTGCGTCCCTTCTTCTTCGCCCGGAGGGCCGCGGAGGAGCTGGGGAAGGCCATGCGCTACGGTACCGAGCTCTCCCTTCTTTTCGTCGCCTTCTCCGCCTCCTCTGAGGAGGGTGCCGATCTTCCCGTGGCGCTTCGTGCGATGCGGGAGGTCGCCCGTGCTCTTCTCCGGGAAGTCGACCTGGCGGGTCTCGCTCCGGAGCGGGACGGGGTCTCCTTCGCCCTCCCCCACACCGGTCCGGATGGAGCCGCCGTCGTCGCGGAAAAGCTCAGGAGGCTCTGGGCGGAGAAGACTGAGGCCAATCCTTTTCTGGCGGAGACGGATCTCGATCTGCGCGTGGAAAGCTTCTCCCCCGGTCCGGGGGAAGACTTCCGGGCTTCCTACGCATGGATCATGCGCCTCCTGGACCGGAGGACGGCATTCGATCCTTCGGCCCGGGTCTGGGGGGAGGCCGGGTTCAGACAAACCGTGGAGCGGGAGCGTCGGGAGGCGACGGGTCCGATGGGGCTTGTACGGATCCGTTTTTCGTCGCCGTCCTGGGAGGACGCCCTGGCGCTCCGGCGTGCGCTCGACCGGGTCCGGGGAGGAGACCGCCTGCTCCCGCACGAAGCCCAGGTGGGTCTGGCCCTCGACGGACGGACCCTCTGGCTTCTTCTGCCCGAGGGAGAGCCGGAGCGCCTTCAGAAGATCCGGACAAGTATCGAGGCTCTCTGGGAGGAGACGGAGATTCCCAGGCTCAAGCAGGGCATCTTTCTGTTCGACGTCTCCTCCGTGTCTCCGGGCGAGGGGCCGCTTCCGCCCCTTCTTGCGGAGACGGGGGACGAAGGGACGAAGGATGTGCCATCTCCCGCCGTCGCTCCGGAGACGGCCCCCTTTCATGGAGCGAAGGATTCCGGGCCGGAGATGCCGGAGGAAAGTCGAAAAGAGGACGGAGCCCCGGGAGATCTGGCGGAGGCGGTGGAGAGCATCCTTCTCGGCCGGGGAGAGGAGGGAATGACCCGCCGGGATCTCGCCAAGACCTCCCGGCGCTTCGCCCGGCTTCCGGATGCGGAGCAGACGGCCCTGCTCGAAGCCCTGCTCCGGGAGGGACGTCTGGTCCGGGAGGAGAGGGTCGGCAGGGGGCGTCCCCGGGTTGCCTATCGCCATTCGTCGTTCGGAAAGGAGCCCTCGGATGGTTGAGGAGAAAAGGCCGGAAGGGTCCGGGAATCCCCGGGGGACGGAGAACCGGAAGCTCTTTCTGTCTGTCTCCGTGGCGGGAGGGGCAGCCGGATCCGCGGCGGGGGCGGGGGGGCTCCTTTTCCGGTGGCTGTCGCCCCCGGAGGCGCTTCTTCTCCTGGGAGGAGCGACCCTCCTCTGGTGGTTGGGATCTCGAGCGGTTCCGCCGGCTCTTCGCCCGCTTTACCGAGCCCTTCCGCTCGTGGCACCCCTGGCCGGTCCGGTCCTGGCCGCCACAGGACTGCTCTTTTTTCGCCTTTTTCGAAGGAGCGACTACCTCGCCGACGATCCGACCTATCTCCTCATCTTCGATCCTCCCCGGGTGAATCCCCCCCGGAAGACCCTCACCCTGGAAGAGGTCCTGGAACGCGACCGGAAGATCGTTCCCGCGGGCGACATCCTGCGCTGGGGAGAGATCCCGCTCAAACAGGCCCTCATCGACCGCCTGGCGGGCGGGGAGATCTCCCCCCGCGTGATCCGCATCCTCCGGGGAGCCGGAAACGATCCGGAGGAGGAGGTCCGCCTCTTTGCGACCACCATCCTGACCCGGATCGAAAAAAGCTTCCAGGAGCGGATCCGGAGCCTGGGGGAGAACCCGGATCCGCTCCAGCCCTATGGCGCCCTTGGCCGGGCATCCCTCGAGTACGCCGAGTCGGGTCTCGTGGGGGAGCGCCTCGCACGTGCCCTCATCCGTTCCGCCCTCGAGGAATACGGGAAGGCGCTTTTGTCCGGAGAGGATCTCCCATCGACGGAACTCCTCCGTGTCGGTTCCGCAGCCGCCGCCCGCCGGGACAGGGCGCTCGTGGTCCGGATTCAGGATCGGCTGAGTGAGAAGGGGTCCCGGGAGGAGATCGCGGAGCTCGAGCGGATCCTTCTCTATGAGGAAGGTCAATGGGAAAGACTTGCTGAAATGCTGGACGAAGGGGAGGCGGGACCGGCGGAGCGGCGGCCATTGCCCGACCACCTTGCTCTTTGGCGGGAGACGACGCTCCGGGTAGGGGAGGGGAGGCCATGACGGAGACCAGAAGCCAGCAGAGCCAGCACAGGGAGGTCCCGGACGTCTGCCTGATCCTGGAGGGAACCTACCCCTATGTGACGGGAGGGGTCTCCTCCTGGACCCACCAGCTGATCACCCGTCTTCCGGAGATCCGGTTCCATCTCTACTGCCTGATCGCGGAAAAGGAGCCAGGGCCCTGGCTCTACCCGCGGCCATCCAACGTGGTCGGGGTCACGAACCTCTCCCTGGGGCGGATGGCGGAGGTGGGGAGGGGGAAGGGCCGGGCGCTGGCCCCGGACGAAGAGGAGGCGCTGGTCGGGGTGGTGCGGACCTTCCACAGGGAGCTTCTCGCGGGCGATCCCGAAGCCTTCGGAGCCCTCTTCGCGGCCTTCGGGAAGGCGGGCCTCTCCCCCGAGCTTTTCCGGACCCTGTCGGCCGGGCGAAAGGCCTGGAGCCTGATCCGGGAGTTCTATGGAGAGCAGTTCGCGGGTGAGTCCTTCCTCGATTTCTTCTGGATGTGGCGGACGACCCACCTTCCCCTCTTTGCCCTTCTCTCGGCCCCCCTTCCGCAGGCCCGACTCTACCACGCCCTGGCATCGGGATACGCGGGGATGCTCGGCGTCATGGGGAAGCTCTCCTGGAACCGGCCCCTGATCCTGACCGAACACGGCCTCTACACCCGGGAGAGAAAGATCGAGATCGCCCTCGCCCAGTGGATCGGGACCTCCCGGGAGCCGGAGGTCGCGATCCGGCCGATCCGTGAGACGGTCAAGGGGTTCTGGATGCGGATCTTCGAGCAGCTCGGCCGCATCGTCTACCATTACTCCGACCAGGTGGTGACCCTCTTCGAGGGGAACCGCCGGATCCAGATCCGGGACGGGGCAAGCCCGGGGAAGACCCGGGTGGTCCCCAACGGGATCGCCCTCCCCGAGACCATCCCTCCCCGCCGCCCCCGCGCTCCGGAGGAGACACGCACCGTGGCCCTGATCGGACGGGTGGTCCCCATCAAGGACGTGAAGACCTTCATCCAGGCCTGCCGCCTCGTGGGGGACCAGGATCTCCGGGCACGCTTCCTCGTCATGGGACCTCTCGACCAGGATCCGGACTACACCGAGGAGTGCCGGGCTGTCGTCGAGATGCTGGGACTTTCTGACCGGCTCCGCTTTACCGGCTCGGTGCGAGTGGAGGAATACCTTCCCCGGATCGACCTTGTGGTCCTGACCTCGCTCTCCGAGGCCCAGCCGCTTGTGATCATGGAGGCGGCCGCATGGGGGATCCCCGCCGTCGCGACCCGCGTGGGGGCCTGCGACGAGCTCGTGAACGGCCGGACCCGGGAGGACCGGATGCTGGGCCCGGGGGGGATCGTCACCTCGGTCGGTAATCCCGACGAAACCGCCCTGGCGATCCTGCGCCTTCTCGGGGACGAGCCCCTCCGGCTTCGGATGGGGCGTTCGGCCCGGGCCCGGATGGAGCGCTTCTACCGGGAGGAGGAGCTCTTCGCGACCTACCGGGAGCTCTATCGTGAAGGAGGACTCTGATGGCCGGGATCGGTTTTGTCCTGAGGAAGCTCGCGGCCCGCGAGGATCTCTCGTCGCTGGCTTCGGGATTTCTTCTTTCGGCGATCGTCGCCGCGGGACCCTGGCTTCTCACGACGGTCGGCCTTCTGGTCGTGAGCTACGCGAGCCTGGGGATCTTTCCCCGGGTCCGGGATTATCTGCTCTTTCGCTCCCTCGTGACCTTCGCCTTCGCCCTCTCCCTGATCCTGGTTTCATTTCTCCAGCTCCCCGCCACCCGGTTCGTCGCCGACCGCTTTTTCGAGCGGCGCTTCTCCGAAAGCCGGGGAATCTACCTCACCGCGGTCGTCCTCACGCTGGCCCTGGGGGTTCCGGTCGCCCTTCTCTGTACGCTGGTCCTGCGCCTTCCCCTGGCCGTCGGACTCGGCTTCTTCGATCTTCTGGTGATCCTGATGCTCCTGTGGATCACGACGGCCTTCGTCTCGACGCTCCGGGACTACCGCTCCGTCGGGTTGGCCTTCCTGGCCGGTGTGGCGGTCAGCGTGGGGGCCACCCTCTGGGGGGGGCGCCACGGAGGTGTGGCCGGAGCCCTCTGGGGCTATCTCCTGGGAGAAGGACTGATCGTCGCGCTCCTGGCAGCCCGAATCGCCGTCGAGTTTCCGGGCCCGGTCGGCATCCACCGGGGCTTCCTCGCCTCCCTCGGGAGACGCAAGGGGCTCATGCTTCTCGGGGCGGTCATGACGCTCGGGATCTGGATCGACAAGATGCTCTTCTGGTTCGGACCGGGGGGGGAGCAAATCCGGGGCTTCGTCCACGTGAACCGCCTCTACGACATCGCCATGTTCTTCGCCCTGATCACGATCATCCCCACGCTGGCCCTCTTCGTCTTCTATTTCGAGACAGGCTTCTACGAGCGCTACCGTGCGGTCTTTGCCCTTCTGGAGGGCCGCCGGCCCCTCTCCGAGGTGCAGGAGGCCAAGGAGAGGATGGTCGCCTTCATCCGGCAGGGGCTGGGTTACATCCTGAAGATCCAGGGGGCGGTGACCTTCGTGGCGGTCCTGAACGCCCACGGGCTTCTCGCGCTCTTCCACGCCGATCTCCTGGCGCTCCCGATCTTCCGGATGGGGGCCCTGGGGGGGCTCTGCCAGGTCATCGTCACCATCGAGATCACCCTGTTGCTCTACTTCAACCAGCAGCGGATGGTGGCGCGTCTCTCCTGGGTCCTCCTCCTGGCGAATGCGGGTCTGACGGTTCTCTTCTGGGAGATCAGTCCCCGTCTCGAGGGGTTCGGATATCTCTCGGCCTGCCTGCTCTCCGCGGTCTACGGCTACCGCCTCCTCGACCAGGGGGTGATCGATTTTGAGTTTACAGTCTTCATGAGCCCGCCCGAGGCGGGGACGGAAGGGGTGGACGGGGCCGGAGAATCATCTCCTCCTCCCCCCTTCTCCGCCGCTCCGGGCCGGGGTCCAGGGGCTTCCGGGGTGCTGGCGGGAGTTCTGGCGCTTTTTCTTGCCGGAAGCCTTCTCTTCCCCTCCCGGGCCGGGGCAAAGGAGACGGGGACGTGGCGACCCCTTTTGCGACACTGTCTCGTCCTCTACTATGGACCGGAGCGGGAAACCGACGACCGCAACAACTTCCGGGCCTACTGGGAGTTCCCCCTGAACTATCTGGGGTTCGACGCGGACTACCGGAACATGCGCCGGGGATTTCCGGATCCCGCGCGGCTCGGAAGATACCGCGCGGTCTTCCTCCAGATCGACAAGAACCCCCTTCCTGATTCGGCAGGGTTCTGGCGCTTCCTCGACGCCCTTCTGGACAGGAAGATTCCGTTCGCCCTCCTCGAGGACTTCCCGGAACGGGTCAAGGGCGATCCCCGGTACGCCGAGGCCGGAGGGCTCCGGGCGAAGGTCCTCCTCCGGATGGGGCTCCGTCTCCGGGGGGTGTGGGACAACAATCCCTTCGATCTCTCCTACGGCCACCGGGATCCCCGGATGGAAGGCTTCGAGGCAACGCTTCCGGCCGTTCCCCCGCTCTTTAGGCCGCTTGAAAGCATCGGTCCGGAAAACCGTGTCTTTCTGGGTGTCCGGAGCGCTGAATTCCGGAACGAAGGGGTGGAGAGCGTCTACGGGATGCTCGCGCCCTGGGGAGGACTGATTCTCGATCCATTCATGATCCGCTGGCCCTCGCTCGATGCGACCCACACCCTCTGGATCGTGAATCCCTTCCGGTTTCTCGAGTCGGTCCTGGGGGGCCGCAGGACGCCCCGGATGGATCTCACGACCTTAAACGGAAACCGGATCTTTTACAGCCAGGTCGACGGGGACGCCTTCGAAACCCTCTCCCGCTATCGGAGGCGCCGCATGGCGGCCGAGGTCCTCTACCGGGAGATCTTCCGTCCCGTCCCGCTGCCCTTCACCGTCTCGGTGATCACGAGCCAGATCGATCCCGTGGTCCAGGGATCCGCGGCCCGGGTTTACTGGGCCCGTCGGATCTTTGCGCTTCCGAATGTCGAGGCAGGCTCCCACACCTTCAGTCATCCCTTCTACTGGACCCCCACCCGGAAACAGCGGGACGAGGGGCCGGTCCATATCAGGATTCCCCACTATCGCCTTAACATGGCGACCGAAATCGACGGATCGATCGCGTACATCGACCGCCATCTCCTTCCACCGGGCAAGAAGGTGAAGATCCTTCAGTGGAGCGGGGACACGCGGCCTGGACCCGACGCCCTGCGCCGGCTTTCCGGCACGGGGATCCTCAACATGAACGGGTCGGACACCCGCTTCGACAGCGAGGCTCCCTCCTACACCTTCGTCTTTCCCTATTTCCGGCGGGTGGGGCCCTACCTCCAGTACTTCAACAGCGATGTGAACGACTATATCCTGACCAACGACTGGCGGGGTCCCTACTATGGCTACCTGAACGTAATCAAGACCTTCCGGAGGACGGCCCGCCCCCGGCGGGTCGATCCGATCGACGTCTACTTCCACTTCTACGCGGGCCAGCGCGAGTCAGCCCTGAACGCGCTCCGGCAGGTTCTGGCCTGGGTCGGGCGCCAGCCGATCGCCCCGCTCTTCGCCTCGGACTTCGTCCGGGTCGAGCAGGGGTATATCGGGGCCCGCATCGGGGTCCGGACGGGAAGAGGGGGGATCCGCTACCGCATCGCGGACTACGGTCGGGACACGACGGTGCGCTTCGACCACGCAGCCGATCTCTATCCGGACCCTGAAATCTCGCGGGGGGTGATTGGATGGCGCCACCGCCTGGGATCGCTTTATCTCTATCTCGCTCCGGAAAGGGGGCAGGCCACGATTGCCCTGTCGCGAAATCGGCCTCCGGGAGTTCGCCTTTCCCGGGCGACGGGGTATGTGAGGCTATTGTCGAAGCCGTCCCAACGGGAGGTGGATTTTGTGTATGATGGATGGAGGACGGGGGACCGGGTGGTTTGGAAGGGGCTGGCCCCTTCGGCCCGATACCGCCTCGAGTGCGGGGGAGGGGATCCGCCCGTCCGGCTTCAGGCCGGACCGGGGGGCCGGCTCGTTCTGGAGAGACTTGTCCCGGGAGCGCGGTACCGGCTCCTCCGGGAATGAACGCACATTTTATGAAGGAGGCACGCATGACTCACTCCGCTCTCACCGGAAGGCTCCGGGCGTCCAAGGCGGTGGCCGCGGCAGGATTTCTCCTGGCGGCCAGCGCCTTTTCCGCCTGCGCTCTCTTCGAACCCTCCCCGCCTTTCACCAAGTCGGAGACGCGCTGGGCGGACCGGGAGATCCTCTTCCGTGACGTGGTGCACCACAAAAAGTCCATGGAGGGCCAGCGGGTGGTCCTGGGAGGCAAGATCGTCACGGTGAAGCGGGGCACTCCCGAATCCCTGATCTTCGTGCACGAGTATCCGCTCGACAAGGAGTTCAATCCAAAGACCGACCGGGCCTCGCGGGGTGATTTTGCGATCGAGACCGATCTGCCGCTTCCCGCCGATCGCTACAAGCCGGGCCACACGGTCGAGGTGATCGGGGAGATCCGGGCGCCGATCCCGGTGGCGATGGGAGCGCACCGGACGGAGACGATTCCGCTCGTCCGGGCGCATCACCTCCATGCCCAGGCTCCGGCTCCTCCTCCCGATCCGATGATGATGGATCCCGGCTTCATGGACCCGGGGATGATGGGACCCGGCTTCTACGGCCCGGGGATGATGGGACCCGGCTTCTTCTGAGGCGCTCGAAGGTCGCTTGAATTGCGGGGGGGGATCGTGGCAAGATTCCCCTATGCCGATCACCACGCCCTTCCGGGTCCGATACTCCGAAACCGATGCCCAACGGCGGGCGCATCATTCCCACTATCCGGTCTGGTTCGAAATGGGACGGGCCGAGTACTGCCGTGCCAAGGGCTTCGACTACCGGGCGATGGAGGAGGGGGGGATCTTTCTTGTGGTGGCCAAGCTCGAATGCCGCTATCTGGGGGCCCTCCAGTACGACGATCTCGCGGAAATCGAAACCCGCCTGGTCCGGGTGGGCCGGCGGATCCTCGAGTTCTCCTACCGGGTGACGGACACCGACACGGGGGTTCTGGCCGCGGTCGGATCGACGGTCCTGGTGACGGTGGACCGGGAGGGTCGGGTCGTCTCCCTTCCCGATGGGGTTTTTCGTCTTCTCGCGCCCTGCGAGGAGGTTGCGGAAAGGGCCCCGGAGCCGGCCACGGAACCCTGAGGACAGTCCTTCATATCGTCTTTCTCAGGCGGATAGCTCAGTCGGTAGAGCACAGCTCTTACACAGCTGTTGTCGCGGGTTCGATCCCCGCTCCGCCTACCATATTTTAAATCATTTTTCTATTTCCTCTTTCATAACATTGATTTATTGGGATATTTTGGGGACATCGGCTCCGAAAAACATCACCTTTTCGGAGGCGCCCCATGGCAACAATCACCAAGCGCGGCGATCTTCAATGGAAGGTGAAGGTCAGAAGAATGGGTTTTCCTCTTCAGTCCAGGTCCTTCGACGCGAAGGCCGAATCCGAGGCATGGGCTCGCCTGGTCGATGGGAAAAATTGGTGCCTGTCTCTATATTGCGACTTTTCCGACTATCCCGGCAGGCAATAAGGTATGCCATGATTCTCCTCGTCGATCACCCCTGTGAAGGAGGAAAGAACGATGAGAGACACGCAGCTGTCACAGAATTTGTCTTCGACACTGGGACTCATGAAGATGAAAGGCCAAATCATCGCTCAACATGAGGAGCGTTTGCGCCAGGCTCAGCTCAAGAGCGACGTGGCAGCGCTGAGCGAGCTTATTGCAGACGAAATCCAGTTTGTGTTCTTGGACGGATCGGTCACGACGAAAGAAATGGACCTGGAAGCTCACCGCACCGGAAATATTCGAGTCCAGTCGATCGACTTTTCGGAAGGCGATATTCGTTGCCTGAGCGATTCGGTGGTGACGGCAACAGTTAAAGCGGCGATGGTCGTTGTTTTTCAGGGGGAAGAAGTTCGGGGCAACTACCGATACTGCCGTACATGGTTGGAACGGAACGGCAGATGGCAAATCGTTGCTGGTTGCGTAAGTCGGTGTCTGTGAATCTAGCAGTTGATAAATTCAAGAATTCATCTACCCTTTGGGGGTCGGCAATGATCGAGAAGAGTTTTGCAGAGGAATTTGCAAGAAGCTGGATTGATGCTTGGAACAGCCATGATCTGGAGCGAATTCTTTCCCACTATTCAGACCAGTTCGAAATGTTTTCCCCTAAAATCATCCAGATTGCAGGGGAGCCCTCTGGAACACTCAAGGGCAAAGATGCGGTCGGAAAATACTGGACAATGGCTCTCGGTCTTGTTCCCGACTCAGGTTCGAGCTCATCGCCTTGCTGATCGGTGTCAACAGTCTCATTCTCTCCTACAAGGGGACTCAAGGCCGGATGGCGGCAGAGGTTTTTTACTTTGGTTCCGATCATAAGGTCAAAAGTGCCTATGCGCATTATGCCGTATAAGGAAGCCACAGGGGACCTGATTTCTGGAATTCGACGGACTGGACTTGAAAGATACCATCTTTTTCTTTTTTAATTTCTGCCGGTTACCCAAAAAGGAGAATCCCTTGAGCGAAGCCTTCGATCCTCTCATCCGATTAAGATCTCCCCGCGAAAGACTGGGGGGATATGCCATTCTGCCCAGGCTTATCGACAAGGTCCGGCTTCACCATCTCGGCATTCTTCCCGACGAGTACTGCCAAAAACTCCTTTCGTCGGATCAAAGTGCCGCCCTGGATGGGTGCTTCTTAAAATTCGCCGGAATAGATCCTGAAAGCCTCCGGAAAACGATCCTTTCTGTATCCGAAGACCAGGAGGTCGCCGACTGGGTCGAACGAAACGCCCTTTCCCATACCCAGACGGAGAAAGAAGCCTGGGAAACGGAGCTCGTTCGAAGGTTTTCCGATCCGACCCCCGAGCGAATCGCCATTAGATCCAGGCTTTACCCTGAACTTGCCGAAAAGCTTGGGGCGAAGACCTTAGGAGCTCTGGATCCCTTTAAGATGATCGATTTGGACGAAGGACGGATTTCCATCGGGTCTCTGTAGCGAACTCCCCCAATCTTCCCTGAGGGTTTAATCGGACTCCGCTTCTGCGATCGGAAAGAGTTCCGGCGTGACGGCCATCCCGATAAAAAAGTCCAATCCTTTGAAATCTGCATTCATGGTCACTTCATCAGAGAAATGACATGTCCTCCGATTTTGAAACTCCCGGATCCGTTCGTCGACACGGGGATTCCAGGGCACAGCAACTCCCGGGGAACGGGAGAAATAGGTCAGCGGCTTTGTCCTCAGGGAGTTTTTCACCCGCTAAGGCCGCAGGGTCCCCCTGGCTAAAGGATAAGGCTGGCGGGGAGAGTCAGGTGCTTGCGTCAAACCCGGTCTCGACGTGGGTCCCGTCGCAAAAGGGCTTGTTCTGCGAGGCGCCGCATCGGCAGAGGGTGACCCGGTTTCGCACTTCGTAGGGCTGCCCCCCGGCTCCGGTCACCGGGATATTGCCCCGGACCCAGATCGGGCCGGAGCAGCCCCGGGAGGGATCCTCGACCAGCGCGATCGAGGGTGGGAGCTCCGGTTCGACAAGTCGTCCGGCCTCCGTGTCCCGGGCCACGAGCCGGCCGGCCGGGCAATCCTGCACCTCCCGGAGAAAATGGGCCTGCGCCGCCGGATCGTCCGTCCGGCGCACGAGATTCCAGACCCGCCCGTGGGGGTCGCAGAAGCGGGCCAGGGCGCAGAGCTCCGTGGCATCGAGGAGGTCGTACCGGGGACCCTCGAAGGTCTCCGCCTGTTCTTTGAAGGGGGCCACGGAGGCCGTTTCCGTCCCGTCGAAATCGACCCCTGCGTGGGAGCCGTCGCAGAAGGGCTTGCTCGCGCTGACCCCGCAGCGGCAGAGGGCATAGGCTTCTTCTGCGGAAAGGGTGGCCCCTCTCTCCCAGCGGACGGACTCTCCCGCCCGGTTGGTGCCGATCGTCTCGGCATGGAGGGGAATATTCCCCGTGACCAGATAGGGGCCGTTCTTCTGGATCTCGATCCGGCCTGCCGTTTCGGGCTTCCTGTTCATGGGGGCCTCCCGGTTGGGGGGTGTCCGGTGCATAAAGCCGTGGGATCAGGCCAGGTCGAAGAGGAGGATCTCGGCTTCGGGGGCCCCGGCCAGCGTGATCCGGGATTCCTCCGTGATGGCCGCCCCGTCCCCTTCCGAAAGGGGACGGCCGTTCACCGTGCAGGCGCCCGAGGCGACCTGCACCCAGAGCCTCCGGCCGGGACGGGTCTCGTGGGAGACCGTGGCACCCTCCTCGAGGAGGGCGGCGTAAAGCCGCGCGTCCTGGTGGAGCGTGAGCGAGCCCTCCCGTCCGTCGGGGGAGGCCACGAGGCAGAGGCGGTTTCTCTTGTCACGCCGGGAGAAATGCTTCTGCTCGTACCCTGGGGGAAGTTCCGGCGTCCGGGGCAGAATCCAGATCTGGAGGAAGTGGACCGGCTCTTGGGAGGAGGGGTTGGACTCGCTGTGGCGCACGCCGGTGCCGGCGGTCATCCGCTGGACGTCGCCGGGGCGGAGGACCGCGCTTTCGCCCATGCTGTCTGTGTGGGCCAGGGCGCCCGAGAGGACATAGCTGATGATCTCCATGTCGCGATGGCCATGGGTGCCGAAGCCTCGGTCGGGCTGGACACGGTCCTCGTTGATGACCCGGAGCGCACCGAACTGGACATGGCTAGGGTCGTGATAGTCTGCGAAGGAGAAGGTGTGACGGCTGTCGAGCCAGCCATGGTCGGCGTGGCCTCTCTCGGAACCTTTGCGAAGGACGATCATGGAGCCTCCGGAAAAGAGGTGTGTGATGCCCGGCCGGTTGCAGCGCCGGCAGGCCGTCATGAAATCCACTATACCCCCTTCGGGATCTTCTGGATAGTAGATTCCGATTGGATACCTGGTATATGCTGTGACCATGACGACGACCCTCTCCCCCCGCCGGGAGCCGCCCCCTCCGGACTGTCCCCTGGATCTTATCCTGAGGCTCCTCTCCGGGGCCTGGACGCCCAAGATCCTCTGGTATCTCTGCGACGAGCCCCGGCGCTTCGGGGAGCTTCGCCGGGAGATCGGCGGCATCACACCCAAGGTTCTGACTGCCCGCCTCCGGACCCTGGAGGCGCAGGGGGTTGTGGCCCGGGAGGTGCTGCCCCTCTCTCCGCCCCAGGTCACCTACCGATTGACCCCGGTGGGGCGGGAGCTTCGCCCGGTACTCGATGAGATGGCACGGGTGGGGGCGAAACTGGGGGAGGCGGCGAAGAGGCGCGAGGACAGCCGGGAACGGGACGCCCCGGTCTCGGGGTCCGTCCGGAGATGACCGCTGCCGCTCCGGCGGCCGATCGGTCTGTTGCCGGATGGAGAGTCCGGCGCGCCAGGACTCCCTGTCCGATCGAGGGAGGAGACATCCATGAAATTTTTTCATGCCGCTGACATCCATCTCGACAGCCCGCTCAGAAACCTGGCACTGGAAGACCCTGAGCAGCAGGGCCGCCTCCGGAGGGCGACCCGGGAAGCCTTTTCTGCACTGGCGGATCGGGCCATCGAGGAAGGGGTGTCCCTGATCCTTCTGGCCGGCGACCTCTACGACCACGACAACCCAAACATGCAGGTGGTCCATTTTCTGAGACGGGAGCTATCCCGACTGGCCGCCCGCGGGATCCGGGTGGTGATCGTCCGGGGAAACCACGATGCCGCCAACCGGATCACCCGTTACCTCGACCTCCCCTCCAACACGACCGTCCTCTCAGACAAGGCTCCGGAGACGGTGGTCCTGGAGGAGCACGGCGTGGCGGTGACCGGCCAGAGTTTTACTCCCGGTCCGGTTACGGACAACCTTGCCCTGGGTTTTCCCCCGCCCGTGTCGGGGCTCTTCAACATCGCCCTCCTCCATACCTCGCTCGCCGGCTCCCCCGACCACGACAGTTACGCCCCCTGCACCCTGGGCGATCTCTGCGCCCGGGGTTACGACTACTGGGCCTTGGGCCACATCCACAAACGGGAGATCCTTTCGCGGGAGCCCTTCGTCGTTTTTCCCGGCAACCTCCAGGGCCGCGACGCGAAGGAAACCGGACCGAAGGGGGCAATGCTGGGCGAGACCGACGGCCATCGCCTGACCTCCCTCGACTTCATCCCCCTGGACGTCGTGCGATGGCATCTCCTTTCGGTCGACCTCACGGGACTCGTCCATTCCCGGGAACTGGCCGCTCCCCTCCGGGACGGATTCGAGAGGATTCTCCGGGAGTCCGGCGGGCGGCCCGCCGCCGTCCGGGTGACTCTCTCCGGGCGCTCCTCCCTTCCCCCCGGCTTTATCGACCGGCCGGAGGCGGTCCGCCAGCTGGTGCTGGCGGTGGCGGCGGAGATTTCCCTCGACGAGCTCTGGGTCGAGCGCGTCCGGATCGATCCCGGACAGGATCCGCCTCGCCCCCGGGAGCTTCCAGACCCGGACTTCGGGGGGATTCTGGCCGAGGTGCTGAAGGACAGGGAGGGGCTGACAGCCGCCCTTCAGGCCGATCTCGCCCCGCTCCGGAAGAGTCTCCCCGAGGAGCTCCGGGAGGCTCTCGACGCCGTCCCCGCCCTGGCCGACCCGGAGTCCCTTCTCCCGCTTCTTCTTGATCTTCTCTACCGGACGGAGGAGCCATGAGGATCGAGCGTCTGGACCTCCTGGCTTACGGGCCCTTCCGGGAGAGGAGTCTCCGGCTGGGTCCGGGTCTCCATGTGATCACAGGTCCGAACGAGGCGGGAAAGAGCACCACGCTCCGCGCCCTCTCGAGCCTCTTCTTCGGATACCCCGCCCGGAGCGAGGACGCCTATCTGGTGGGAACGGCCGACATGGCCCTGGGGGCGTGGCTCACCTCCCGGAATGGGGAGAGTCTTGACCTCATCCGTCGGCGGCGGGGAAAGACCCCCCTCATCCTGGCCGACGGAACCCCCTTCGATGAGGAGCGGCTCAGGAGCTTCACCGGGGAGCTTTCCCGGGAGAGCTTCGAGCGCCTCTTCTCCCTCGACCCCGTCCGCCTTCGGGCCCACGGCCAGGAACTCCAGGCCGGCGGGGGGGCTTTGGGGGAGGGGCTTGTCGAGGCCGGGGCCGGGATCGTGAGCCTTCGGAAAAAGCTCGAACTTCTGGCGGTCTCCAGAAAGGAGCTTTTTCTTCCCACCGGAAAGAATCCACGGATCAACCGGATTCTGGTCCGGCTGGGTGAGATTCGCCGGGATGTCCGCAACCGGACGGTGTCCCCCCAGGACTACGGCCGGGAGGAGGAAGAAATCCGGCGCATGGCCGGCGAGGCCGAGATCCTCCGGGGCCGGGTCGCGGCGCTCGAACGCGAGATCCGGCAGACCGAGCGGACCCTTCGGATCCTCCCTCGCCGCCAGGAGTGCGACGCGATCGCCCGGAGACTCTCGGAGCTCGGAGAGGTGCCGGCACTCCCGCCCGACTTCCCTTCGCTCCGGATCGAGGCCGAAAGCGGAGCGGCCTCCGCCCGGGCCGAACTCGAACGGGTGGAGGAGGAGCTTCGGGAGATCGCCAGGGAACGGAGCGCCCTGGGGGATCTCCCCCGAGATCTTCCCGATGCAGAGGCGATCGCTGCCCTCGAAAAGGATTTCGGGGCCGCGGCGAAGAGCCTGTCGGATCTTCCCCGCAAAGAGCAGGAGCTCCAGACGATGGAGGAGGAGGTCCGCCGGATTCTTTTGCAGGACTCTCTTCCGGGGACCCCCGGGACCCTGGAGCGGAGCCTGCCTTCCCTGTCCGCCCGCCGGAAGGTCGTGGCGCTTCTCGAGCGCCGGTCCCAGATCGACGGGGCTCAGGCCGAGGCCCGCAGGAACCGGGAGAAGGCCCTGGCGGCGCTCGTGCGGGCGGAGGCGGAGCGGACGGCCCTGGGTCCCGTCTCCGAAACGGCTCCCCTCGAGAGCCTTCTCTCCCGGGGAGAGCGCCTGATGGAGAGAGAGGCCGGCCGGCGGCCGGAGAGGGCCGAACTCGTCCAGCGCCGCCGGACCCTCTCGGAGACGCTCCTTTCCGTCGGAGCGAAGGACCTTCCTTCCCTCCGATCCCTTGCGGTGCCGGAGGCGTCGGGGGTTCAGCGGATGCGGGAGGCCTTCCGGGGACTCTTCGAGGAGGAGGAGGGGATCCGAGCCACCCTTTCGCGCCTCGAGCAGGAGGAGTCGGAGCGCGAACGGCGCATCGGCCGTCTCGAGGCGGCGGGCGAGGTCGTGACGGAGGCCGATCTCAGAGCGGTCCGCAAACGCCGCGATACGGGATGGCAGCTCATCCGGAGCCGCTACCTTGAGGGTGATCAGGGGGCGGATGGGGGTCTTCAGGATTTTTTTTCAGGAGAGGAAGGTCCCGCCCGAGGGTTCGAAGGTCTTCTCCGGGAGAGCGACCGGGTGGCGGACCGGCTCGCCGACCGCTCGGAGGAGGCGGTGGAGCTCGCCCTCCTTCGGCAGCAGCGGGAGGAGTCCCGGGAGACCCGCACCCGTGAAGAGGAGCGTCTTCGCGTCCTTCTGGAGAGAAGGAAGATCCTCTCCATGGACTGGATCGCCCTGTGGCCCCCGGGGATGCTCCGGACCGCCTCCGATGGCCTTCCGGACCGTCTTCCCGAAGCGATGGCGGAATGGCTGGGAAGGCGGGAGGCCCTTTTGGCCGAAGGGGAGCGGCTCGACGGGGTCGAGGCGGCGCAGGCGGCCGAGGAGGCGGAAGAGGAGGATCTCCGGCACTCCCTGGAGGAGGTTCTCGCACGACTCGGAGCGGCTCTTCCCGATGCGGATCTTCCCGCCCTTTTGGTGCGGGGCCGCGCCATTGTGCGGGAGGCCGAAGAGCGGAGGAGGCGGGACGCGAAGCTGGAGGAAGCATATCGGCTGGCCGTCGAGAAGGAGCGAGAGGGGCGGGAGTCTCTTCAAACTCTCGGAGAGGATTTCGCGGCCTGGGGGGAGTCATACCGGAAGGCGGGACGAGAGGCCGGGATCGTGCTTCCGGAGGAGCCTGCGGAGGCCCGGGACCTTCTGGAACGTCTGGCCCGGCTTGACGAGCTGTCCAGGACCATGGATGTCATGCGGAACCGGATTCTTAAAATGAATGAGGATGTCCGGCTCTTCGAGGCAGAGATGGCCCCCCTGGCCGGAAGATTCCTGGGACCCGACTCTCCAGTCTCCCTTCCGGAGCGCGCCCGGGCGCTTTTCAGGGGTTTGCGGGCGCTGCGCGAAAAAGGAATCCAGAGGGAGGCGCTCGACCGGCGGGAGGAGGAGGCCCGGGGACGAAGGCTCCGCCATGAAGAGAGCCTTTCCGGCCATCTCCGGATGCTCGACCGCCTGATGGCGGAGGCGGGGACGGAGTCTCTGGAGGAGCTCCCGAACCGCGAGCTCCGCTCCCGGGAAAAGGGAGCCCTCCTGGCCCGACGGGAGGAGGTGGTCCGGCTGGCGCTGGAGGCCGGGGAGGGCCTGAGCATCGAAGAGCTCTTCGCCTCCTGCGGGGAAACGGGCGCCGACGATCTTCGGAGTCGCCTCGATGCCCTGGGCGAGGAGCTGGCCGTCGTCCGGGAAAACAGGGAGTCGCTCCAGAGCGCTCTCGTTTCAAAGCGGAACGATCTGGAGCGGCGTCTCGAGTCCCTTCAGGCGGCGGACCTCCTTCAGGAGGCCGAGGTCGAGCGGGCCCGCCTCTCCGAACTGGCCGCGCGCTTTGTCGAGGGGACGGTGATGGAGGGGGTTCTCCGTAGGGCGATCGAACTCTACCGGGACCGGAACCAGGGACCGCTGCTGGGCCGGGCCGGCCGTCTTCTCGCCGCCCTGACCCGGGAGCGCTACCGGGAACTTCGGGCGGAGTGGGGGGAGAAGGGGGAGGCGGTCCTCCTCGTGGTCCGTGAGGACGGGCGGAGCCTCGAGCCCTCCGAGCTGAGCGACGGCACCCGCGACGTCCTCTACCTTGCCCTGCGCCTCGCGGCGGTGATGCGCCACAACGAAACGACCGAACCCGTCCCCTTCGTCGCCGACGATCTCCTTCTCACCCTGGACAATCGCCGGGCTCTGGAGGCCTTCCGGGTCCTTTCCGAGGTGGCTCGAACGGGGCAGGTGCTCTTCCTGACCCACCACGCCCACATGGCGGAGCTGGCCCGGGAGGCGGTCCCTCCGGAGCACCTTGTTGTCCATGAACTCTGATCCCGGAGAGAAGGCTCCGGGCGGGATTTCTGTTTCGGCGACTCTCCCGCTACAATATCCGGAGGCGGCTCCCCCTCCTCCCTCCTTATGTCTTTTATCCGTCCCTTTCGGAGGTGTGATCCTGTGATCCTTCTGGCCGTCGTTCTGGCGGGGCTGGCCGCCCTCTTCTCCCTGCTGGCCTTTTTCCGGGCGGGAGCCCTCTCCCTGGAGGGGGTGTCGCGTCTTCTCCGTGACGAGACGGAGCGGCTCCGTCAGGCGGAGGAGGAGCGGGCGCGCAATCTTCGGGCCGAGATTTCTGAGCTCCTGCGATCAGGAACCGAGCAGGTCCGGGGGATGCTCGGGGAGGCCGCCGCCCGGGAGGAGCCCCGGGCCCGCGCCCTCCGCGAGGAGCTCATGGGCGCGGTTGCCCTTCTGGGGCAGACCCTCGGGGAGTCCCTGCGTCAGGGAGGCGTGCGCCAGAAGGAGCTCCTGGAGGCGATGTCCGCCTCTCTGGCCTCCCTGACCGAGAAGAACGAGCGGGCCCTGGAGCAGCTCCGGCAGAGCGTGGAGGGGCGCCTCGACGCCCTCCGGACCGAAAACCAGCTGAAGCTCGACGAAATGCGACGCACCGTCGACGAGAAGCTCCAGACGACCCTCGAGACACGGCTCGGGGAGTCCTTCGGACGGGTAGTGGAGCAGCTCGAGCGGGTCCACAAGAGCATCGGCGAGATGCAGACACTGGCCACCGGGGTGGGAGATCTCAAGCGGGTCCTTCTGAACGTCCGCTCCCGGGGGACCTACGGGGAGGTCCAGCTCGGCGCCCTGCTCGACCAGTTCCTCTCTCCCGAGCAGTATGTGCGGAACGCCCAGATCCGCGAGCATTCCCAGGAGCGGGTCGAGTTCGCCATCCGTCTTCCGGGGCGGGAGGCGGAGGAGGAGGTGCTTCTCCCCGTTGATGCCAAGTTCCCCCAGGAAGATTACGAGCGCCTTCTCGATGCGACGGAGGCGGGAGATGCCGCTGCGGCGGCCCAGGCCTCAAAGGAGCTTGAAGTCCGGATCCGAAGCTTCGCCCGCACGATCCGGGAGAAGTACATCGAGCCGCCCCGGACGACCGACTTCGCCCTTCTCTTTTTGCCGACCGAAGGGCTGTACGCCGAGATTCTTCGCCGTCCGGGGCTCTTCGAACAGATCCAGCGGGAGTTTCATGTGACCCTGGCCGGGCCGACGACGCTGACAGCGATCCTCAACGCGCTTCAGATGGGGTTCCGGTCGCTCGCGATCGAGCGGCGTTCGGGAGAGGTCTGGAAAATCCTGGGTGCGGTCCGCCAGGAGTTCGGAAAATACAACGATGTGGTCGAGAGGCTGGCTGGCCAGCTTTCGACCGCCGCGAACTCCGTCCGGAGTCTGGGTACCCGGACACGGGCCATGGATCGCAAGCTCCGGGAGGTAGAGCGGCTTCCCGAGGCCGAGACCCGGGAAATTCTGGGAGAGTCCCCCGGGAATCCAGCGGAAGAGGAGGAGTGAGGAATTGGGAGAGACGGTTTCAAAGGGTCGGGTTGTGCTCATCCTGGGGGGTGTTCTGGGGGCGTGTGCGGTCGGGTACATGGTCTGGCTTTCTTTTGAGCCGAAACGCTTCCTCTCCGATCTCTCCAGGGAGACGGGGCTTCGGATCAGCGCCAGGGCCTCCTCGGGAGGAATCCCCTATCGCCTGACCTATGAGGATCTTCGTGTCGCGCCCCCACCTGGGCGAAATTCCGGCGGGGTCACGGTGGAGGTCGACCGCCTGGTCCTTTCCGCCCGGGGGCTCCATGCGGCCCGGGTCCACTTCCGGGGGGTGCGTCTTGGGAGCCGGAATCCCCTTCGGAACCTGGCCTTTTCCGCCTTCGACATCCGAAAGGGATCCTTCTTCGTCCGGGAGGATCCGGACCGGGTCATTCTGAAGAACTTCACGATGGACGACCCCTCCCTCTCCCTTTCGGCCGACGGCTCTCTCGTCCGGGGAAGCCGGATCAACCCCTCCCGCTTCCGGATCCGCTTCGTCATGGAGGCCCATGGAGGGCTGGGACTCTTTCTGGGGCAAGGGAAACAACAGGGGGTTTTCTGGGGAGACGGGCACGGCTCCCATCTGAGTGTGGGGGGACGGACCTATTTTTAAGACGGACCGGAAAGGAAGGGGCGTGCGGTCGGAAGGAGGACGGGCCGGGGTGAAAAGGGGGCTTTTCTGGGGCGTTTTCCTGTCCCTGGGAATTGCGCTTTTTGTGGGACGGACGCCCCGGGCATGGGGATATGCGGGATTTTCCCGAAGCTACAACCTTCCCTGCGAATTCTGTCACATTCAGTGGCCGAAGCTTTCCGATCAGGGTGAGTTTTTCCGGGACAGAGGCTTCATGCTGTCGACCACCGGCCGGGCCAACGGTCTCGATCTGATGTTCGCGCGTCCGGAGGGGCAGAGCTACTTTCCCATCGGCTTTCATATGGCAATGGCCTATGGCGGCGCCGCAGTCGAGGGAGTCGGAATCCCCGCCTCCCGGATCGCGGCTGGCTCTGCCGACACGGCGAAGATCCCGGCGACGGAGCTCGGCGGAAACGGCAGCTCCGGAAACGGGACCTGGGGAAACGGGGCGGTGGCCCCCACACCCTGGACCCTCCTCTCGGGCGGCCTCCTCTCCCCGGATCTTTCCTTCTGGGCCGAGCCCGGAATCCGTGGGTCGGCCACCGGAAGCCCGGCCTTCGATATCTTTACCCTCTGGCTTCGTTTCGACACACTGTTGGGAACGACCCTGTTCAACCTCTACGCCGGGGTCACGGGCCAGGACGCGCCCTTCTCGAACCGGCGGGCCCTCCAGCGGGCGGGGGAAACCCCCTGGGTCATGGACGACTTCGAGCCGGGGACGGCGGAGGTGGTCAGTAATGGCGCGCTCCCTTTCGCAGGCTTCGGGGCGGCGTCCCTTCCGGCCTACTACGATGCCGACCGTTTCCAGATGAAAAACGACCACACCGCCCTTCGATACTTCGGCTACCTTTTCGAGAATGGCTGCGGGAGCGAGGATTCCTTTTCCCTCGATCCCTGTGAAACACGCCTGTCGGTTTCAGTCATGCCGAACGCGGGCCTTTACGGAAACCCCGACGGGGTGACCACCGCCTCCGGGGCCTCGGCGGCGGGAATCCCCCCGGCCAACGACGGTTTTTCCTTTTTTGCCCATCTCACCCAGTCCTTCGGCGGGTGGGGGGCGACCAACGGCGAACGGGTCGGGTTCTTCTCCCTGGTCGGCCAGTCTGCCCTTTCGGAAGGGGGGGTGGGGGGAGCGAGCCCCAATGTCCTCTTCACCCGCGAAGGGGTCGACCTTTCGGCCAACCCCCTTCCTGACGGCGCACTGAACATCTTCGGGGCCTGGGAGATCGTGAACGATCCGGCAGGAGCACTCGTGGCCGATCCGGCGATCTTCGGGAGCGCTGTCCGGGCGACCTCGGGCCTCTCCTATGCGACCTGGTTCGTGGAGGCGGACTGGCAGCCGGCCTTCGGCGGGCTCTTTTCGGAAGAGGGGGCCGGCTCCAACATGCTCATCCTGACCTACAACCAGCTCCGGATGCTGGCCCAGCCGGTTTTTTCCGGGGTGTCCCAGCGCCTTCCCGGAAACTTCGACGATGTCCTGTCGATCGGTCTGGCCGACCGGTACTGGCTCTGGAGTAGCGACCGGACAGCGATCTCCCTTTTCGCCGAATGGCAATGGATGGAAAACGACGGGGTCGGGTCGGTCGCGACGGAAGGGGGCACCCGCCTGGAAGGGTATGGAGCGGCGACGGGCGCCTTCGCCAATGGCGGTTTTTTCAATGTCGAATCCAGTGTCTTTATCGCCGGGATCGACTTTTCTTACTGAACCGCCTTAGAGGCGATTTTGTGATTTTCGTCCTGCTTCTGTTGACATTTGCGGATAACGCTCCTACAATTCACACGTTGATTGCGCGCCGGGCGGTGAAAATTCCGTTGTCGGTGATCAGCGATCGTAGCTGTCTTTGCCTGGAGGGATGCGGCCGCAGGCCGTTTGACAGGATCACTAAGGGGCCGTAGCTCAGCTGGTTAGAGCGCTGGCCTGTCACGCCAGAGGTCGCGGGTTCGAGCCCCGTCGGCCCCGCCATTTTCCTGGATCCCTGCTTTTTCCCATCTGACCTCCATCGGAATGGCTCCACTGACATTATCCTGTGCCGGAGCATGGCCCGGCAGGTTTCGGGAGACGAATCGCTTGTCCACCTCTCTTGGTCTTCCGGAGTGGCCGCCTTCCATGATAGTCCGACCCTTTTGTTCGTTAAATCCCTGCCTCGAGGAATCCGCCCGATGAATCTTTTCAACTTCATGAACCAGATCAGTCTTCTTGCCGAAGCGGTCTTGGGGTTCCTTCTCTTTCTTTCGTCGCTCAGCTGGGGTGTGATCTTCTACAAATGGTACATCCTGTCGAAGACGGCTCGGGAGAACACCGGCTTCATCCGCATCTTCAAGCGGGTCGACCGCTTCTCCAAGCTTTACCAGGAGGCGGGGGACTACCGTCGCGCCACCCTCGCCTTCATGTTCCGGACCGCCTACGAAAAGATCAAGGGAATCGAGGAGCGGGCCATGGCCCGGGGGGAGGGGATCCGGGAGAGCGACATCGAGGTGGTCCACCGGACCCTTCTTCAGTCCCGTCAGGAAGAGCTCACCCGTCTCGAGTCCTATCTCCCGATCCTGGCCACGACGGCCAACATCTCACCCTTCGTCGGCCTCTTCGGCACGGTCTGGGGTATCATCCACGCCTTTCGGGACATCAGCCACCAGTCCTCGGTGAGCATCGCCTCGGTGGCCCCGGGCATCGCAGACGCTCTCGTGACAACGGCCGCCGGGCTTTTCGCCGCCATTCCTGCCGTGATCGCCTACAACTATTTTCTTCAGCGCATCCGTGGGGTGGAGTCCCTCGCCGAATCCTTCAACATGGAACTCCTGAACGTGATGGCCGAAGGACGGTGGAAGGAGTAGGGTCGTGAAGTTCGAATCGGGATCCCGGAAGGATCGCATGCTTTCCGAGATCAACATGGTGCCGTTCATCGACGTGGTCCTCGTTCTTCTGATCATCTTCATGGTGACCACGCCACTCCTTTACCGCGGTCTCAAGATCAACCTCCCGAAGACCAGCGCCAACAGCCTCAAAAAACCCGTTCCGAAGGTTATCGTCAGCGTGACCAAGGGCAAGCAGATCTTCGTCAACGGCCACGCCGTGACCTGGGAGGCTCTGGGAGCCCTTCTTGCCCGCCGCTACAAGGAGGACAAGCGCGTCGTCGTCTATCTGAAGGCGGACCGGAAGGTCGATTATGGGACGGTGGTGCATCTGATGGACGTCGTCAAGATGGCCGGAATCGACCGGCTCGGCATGATTACGGCACCCAGTCCAAAAAACACGGAATAACCTCTCATGATCCGCGCAAGAGTCCGGTCGACCGGTGAAAGGGGGATCGGCTGGTTCGTCCTCCTCTCCCTCTCCCTGCACGGTCTTTTTCTGTTAAGCGTTTTTCTCCATAAAAAACCGGTCTCCCTGGGGTACCAGACCGCGACGACGGTGGACCTTGTCTCCGAAGCAGCCCTGACCCCGTCCGCCCCTCCCCCCCAGCCGAAACCCGCGGCTTCAAAGACCCCGGTCCGGAAGGTGGCGCCGCCCAAGCCCGTCAAGAAGACCCCTCCGCCCGCCAAGAAGAGGCCGGCGATGCGGGTCGTCCGGAGGCCCCCGCACCCCAGGCCCAGGCCCCATCCCCTTCGCAAAGCCGTTCCTGCGAAGAAGGCGGCGACCCGGAATAAAAAAGCTCTTCCTCACCGAAAAGTCGCCCCCTCGCAGAAATCCGCGGTCAGCAAACGGGCCAAGGCTCCGCGGGCCCTTCGGAAAAGTCTCCCGTCCCCCCTCTCCCCGACGGTTCCGGTCAAGATGGACGTGGCGGGGGAGCGCTTTCCCACTTATCTCCAGCACCTCCTGATCTCCCGGATCAAATCGAACTGGGCTCCTCCGCCTGGGAGCCACGGATTGAACGCGACGGTGCATTTTGTGTTAAAAAAGGATGGGACGCTGGACTCGGACCCCGTCCTCGTCACATCCTCGGGGTCGCGCGTCTTTGACGATGCCGCGAAATACGCCATCCTGAGATCGGTCCCGTTTCCTCCGTTTCCTCCCTCCTACGGGAAGGATCGCGAAGTGGTGACGGTGACGCTCCAGGCCACTAAAAGACAAGGGCTCTGATGGATAAAAGGTGTGTGCGGATTCTCGTGTCGGGATACGTACTTATTGCATCAGTCCTCCTGTTCTCCGGACGCGCCGGGGCAGTCGACCTCTCGGTGATCACCAACGAGACGGCCCTGAACTTCAAAATCGCGCTGGTCCGGAACATGGCCCACGGCCCCGAAAGCCTCTGGACGCGAAAGGCCGAAGACCTTGTCCGGAAGGATCTCGAGGCGACCGGCTACTTCGTGATCCTGACGCCTCCTCCTGACATCCGGTCCCTGTTCCACCGGGAGATTCTCGATGCGATCACGGCCAAGGCGCTCTCTCCCATGGGGGTGGAAGGAGTCGTCGGAACCCAGTTCGCAATGGATGCCAACGGGGTTCGCCTCCACGGGACGGTGCGGGATCCCCTGAACGGATCGGTGCTCCTCGACAAGACCTACGAGACTGGAGGTCCGGTCCGGACCATTGTCCATCGCTTTGTGGACGATGTCCTGTTCCAGTTCGCCGGAATCCGTGGGATCGCGGAGAGCCGTATCGCTTTCGTGGGGCGGACGCGCCGGGGCTATGACCTCTTCACGATGGACTTCGACGGCGACAATCTCCGGAGGATGACTTACGACCATGTCCTGGCCTTCAATCCGACCTGGTCCAGGGACAAGGGCAGGATCGTCTATGTCTCCTACCTCCGCGGCCGGCCCCAGATCATCGATTACAATCTTCGGACCGGCCACCGCACCATGCTTTTTGGCTATCCCGGGCTCAACATCACCCCCCAGTACTCCTTCGACGGCTCGAAGATGGCGGTGGCCCTTTCGAAGGGACGATCCTCCCAGCATACCCAGATATACGTCTATCGCGAGAAGAGCCACATGCTGGAGCGGATCACCTACTCCCACAGCAACAACCTCTCCCCCGCCTGGGATCCGGGGGGGAATTCCATTGCTTTCGTCTCGGACAGGGACGGACATCCGCAGATCTTCGTCATGGATTCGGACGGCTCCAACGTCCGCCGCCTGAGCTTCGACGGAAACTACAACGTGGCGCCGGCCTGGTCTCCGCGGGGGGACTGGATCGCCTATGTTTGCATGAATGCCGTTCATCGTCCTAAGATATGCCTCACGAGTCCCGACGGCTCGGCCCATTTTCAGATTACCCACGGAACCGGTCGGGACGACAGTCCCAGCTGGTCTCCCGACGGCCGCTTCCTGATCTATTCCCGCCAGATCCGGGGACACTCGACTCTCGTCAGGGTTTGGATGGATGGACATGGCCGCGAAAATCTCGGACATTTTCGCCGGAGCGTCCTGACGCCGGCCTGGTCGGGGCCCTGACGGGAGGCTGCGGGGGATTCTTGATGAGGGAACTGGACAATCTATGACCCGAAAGGATGGAGAATGACGAAAAGAGAGACTCTGGGAGGGGTCGGCATCGCACTGGTACTGGGTCTCGGCCTCTCGGCCTGTGCGACGCCTTCGGATGTATCCGACCTCAGGGCGCAGATCGACATGGTCTCCACCCGCGTCTCCAAGATTGAGCGAAATGGAGGCGGCACGGCCGTCTCCGGCGGAAACCAGCTCGCGGATATGGAGACCCGTCTCGACAACCAGAAGCTCCGGATCGCACGTCTCCGGGACCGCGTCGAGCGTATCAACCACCGGCTCGACGAATTGATGAACAAGATCGAAACCCAAAGCGCCCAGGCGGCTACCCCGGCAGCTCCCGCCCCTGCCACACCGGCCGCCAAGGCGGCTGTGGCTCCCCCTGTCCCTCCCGCCGCCGGAGGGGCCGCTGCCGTCGTTCCCGCACCGGTCTTGGCGAAGCCCTCATCCGCGCCGATCCAGTCTCCCGACATGATCTACCACCAGGCCTACTCCGATTACCAGCAGGGGCATTACGAGATCGCCATCAAGGAGTTCGGATCCCTGGTCGAGCAGTATCCCGATTCTCATCTGGCCTCCTCGGCCGTTTTCTGGGAAGCCCAGGCCCATTACAACCTGAAGCATTACCACCGGGCGCTGGCCCTCTACGACGCCGTCATCCACAAGTATGTGGACAGCCCCAAGAAGGCGACCGCCTACTATAAAAAAGGGCAGGCCTACGAGCAGCTGAACAACCGGAAGCTCGCGATCCACAACTATCGGCGGGTTCTGGAGCTCTTCCCTCTCGAGCAGCAGCTCGACGATCTGGCGAAGCGGCGTTTGTCCCGTCTTGACGAATAGCCCCATGGGGATCATCCGGGAGCTTCCTCCATCGCTTGTGAACCAGATTGCGGCCGGCGAGGTGGTGGAGCGTCCGGCCTCCGTCCTCAAGGAAATCGTGGAAAACAGTCTCGATGCGGGGGCGACTCGTATCTCCGTCGTCGTCGACGCGGCGGGCGACGGGCTGATTCATGTCCGGGACAACGGGGGGGGGATCCTTCGCGACGATCTCCCGCGCGCTTTTCTCCGCCACGCGACGAGCAAGATTTCCTCCTGGGAGGACCTGTTGTCGGCCAGGAGCCTGGGCTTCCGGGGGGAGGCGCTGGCCTCCATCGCCTCCGTTTCGAAGGTGACCGTCGAGACCCGCCACGGCTCGGAGCCGGTCGGAACGCGCATGGTCCTCGTGCCGGGGGAGTCGCAGGTTGTGACGGACTGGAATGGGCCCGTCGGAACCTCTCTGGCCATTCGGGATCTTTTTTTCAATGTTCCGGTCCGGAAGAAATTCCTGAAATCCGCCCAGACCGAACAGGGCCATCTGACCGAGGCCCTCACCCGCATCGCCCTGGGATTTCCCGAATGCCAGTTCGACCTGGCCACCCCGACCCGAAAGATCGTCGCGCTCGAATCCAGGGAGAGCCCTTATCTCCGGATCCTCGACCTCTTCCCCTCCCTGAACGAAGAAGACCTTGCGTTCCACGAAATTCGGGGGGGGGACTGGCGGGTGCAGGTCTATCTCCTTCGCCCGGACCGGGTCAGGAAGGACCGGCAGTCCCAGCATCTCTTCATCAACCGCCGCTGGGTGCGTCACCCCGGTCTCCTCGAAGCCATTACCCAGGGCGGAGCGGGGCGTCTGTCCCGCGACGTGCATGTGGGCGCCTGGGTCTATCTGGAGCTCGCTCCGGAAAATCTCGATGTGAATGTGCATCCGACCAAGCGGGAGGTGCGCCTCCTGGAGGGGGACCGTCTTTTTTCGCTCGTGAGGCGGTCGGTCGAAGAAAGCTTTTCCCTCTTCGATGCGCGGGTTCCGTCTCCTCCTCCGTCCGGAATGCTGGAACCCGTCCCCACCTTGCCGGAAAGGCATGACAAAGAGGGGGAGGCCCCTCCGACACCTCCGGTGACGGCGGATTCCGGGCCTTTCTTTCTGCGGGAGACGGGAGCGGCGCCGTATGAGATGCCCCTTCGGGAGCCCCTCCGGTCCGAACGGCGGATCCCCGGTCTTTCGCCAAAGTCCCCGGAGCATCCGGTCTCCTTCGCCCGGCTCCCCGAAGTCCTGAAGGGTCTCCCTCTTTCGGGACGGGATTCTCCGTCGCGCGATCTGACGGTCCTTGGGCAACTTGCCGGAACCTACCTGGTCGTTGACTGGGGAGAGGATCTCGCCCTTGTCGACTGGCACACCGCCCACGAACGGATTAACTACGAGAAATACCGCCGTCAGGTCGATGCCGAAGGGGTGACGCGGGCCCCCCTGCTCTTCCCCGCCGTCTACCGGGTTCCCCTGTCGGTGGCTGACAGCCTGGACAGCCGTCTCGAAGAGCTCTCCCGGATCGGCTTCGACCTGGACCGGAGCGGTCCGGACAGCTTTCGAGTCCGCTCCGTTCCCTTTCTTCTCGAAGGGGAGGACCCAAGGGAGAGCCTGGAGGTCCTCCGGGAGCAGACGTCGGATTTCGGGATCCCCGTTCTCCGCTCGGACCGGATCGACGAGCTCCTCATGACCGTTTCCTGCCACCGGAGCGTCCGGAAAAACGACGTCTTCGACCTGGCCGACGGGGATCGGCTGGTCCGGGAGCTTCTCGAAACTCCCCATCCCTATACCTGTCCCCATGGTCGCCCGACCATGATGAGGCTGTCTCGGGGGGATCTCGACCAATGGTTCGGCCGCTAGACTCCGTCGATCTCGCGATTCTCGGTCCCACCGCCTCAGGAAAGAGCCGGCTGGCCCTGGCCCTGGCCCACGCGATGGACGCTGAAATCGTGTCTGCCGATTCCCGCCAGATCTACCGGGAAATCTTCGTGGGGACGGGGAAGCTCCTTCCGGTGGAACGGGAGGGGATTCCTCATTACCTCCTCGACCGGTGCTCGGTCACCGAGTCCTTCAGCGCAGGAGACTTTGTCCGGGAAGCCCGGAAGGCGATCGCCGACATCAGGGCCCGGGGAAAGAGGGTCATTTTGTGCGGGGGAACGGGCCTCTATGTGGAGTCCCTTCTTTCCGGGATCGTCGATCTTCCTCCAAGGCCTCCCGGCCATTACGAAGACTATAGGGAAGGGCTTCAAGCCGTTTCGACCGAGGCGCTTTACGCCCGTCTCCGGACGAGCGATCCGGAACGGGCGGCGCACCTTCATCCGAACGATCGCTTCCGGATCACTCGGGCTCTCTATCTGAGGGAGGAGTTTTCTCTTCCGTCATCTGAGCTTTTCGAGGCTTTCCGGACTCCGGGAATGGAGTGCGGGGAAATCCTGGGACTGGATCCGGGCCGTGAAAAGCGGATCTCTCTGATCGAGAACCGGGTCAGGGCCATGTTCGCGAACGGGTGGATCGAGGAGGTGGAGGCCCTTCTGGCGGAGGGCGTGGTGCCGGAGGCGCCCGGCTTCAATAGCCTGGGATATCGGGAGGTGATCGCCTTCCTGAAGGGCGCGTTGACCCGGCCGGCGCTGATTGAGTCGGTCATGTTGAAGACGAGGCAGTACGCCAAGCGACAGATGACGTGGTTTCGCCACATGGGGGGAATCCGGTGGATTGTCTCCGGGTCCGGGAACGGCGATCCCTTGGACCTTTTGCCAAATTATGGTACGATCGAAAAAAATTTCGCTGACACTATCGATGGAATCAGGGAAGGAGAGTTCCGCCATATGTCCGAAGGAATGAAAAGATCCACGGCCCCGAAGAAAACTGTTTCGGGAAAGGCTTCGAACAAGGAGAGAATCGGCATCATCGGTGGGTCGGGGTTGTATCATCTGAAAGGGCTCTCCGATCTTTGTCCGACTGTTGTGGAAACACCCTGGGGGCAGCCATCCGACCCTTTCATGATCGGAACAATCGGCGACGTTCCCGTGGCCTTCCTCTCCCGCCACGGGGCTGGCCACCGCTATCTTCCGGGAGAGATCAATTACAGGGCCAATATTGCGGGGTTTGTGGCACTGGGAGTTCGGAGGATCCTGTCCGTGTCTGCAGTCGGATCCCTGAAAGAATCGATCGTTCCGGGAGACATGGTGGTGGTGGACCAGTTCATCGACTGGACCAAGGGGCGTCCCTCGACTTTCTATGGTCAGGGGGCGGTCGGCCATACGGGATTTGCCCATCCGATCTGTCCTGACCTCGCGAAAACGCTGGTGGAGGCCTGTCGGGGCGTCAAGGCCCGACATCATGGGAAGGGGACCTACCTCTGCATGGAAGGCCCGGCCTTTTCGACCCAGGCCGAATCCTTCCTCTACCGGCAGTTCAACGCCGACGTCATTGGAATGACCAACGTGACCGAGGCCCGGCTCGCCCGTGAAGCAGGCCTTTGTTACGCCACCCTGGCCCTGTCGACGGACTTCGACTGCTGGCACCCGGACCATGACGCCGTGACGGTGACCGATGTCCTGGCTGTGATGGAGAAGAATGTCTCGACGGCGAACCGGATCCTGGAAAGGGCCCTGGAGACCGTCGCTCCCTCCGGCGACTGCAAATGCCAGGAGGCGCCGGCCACGGCCCTGGTTACCCATCCCGACAGCATTCCGGTCGCCACGCGGAAAAAACTCGCGTTTCTCGGGATCCTGAAGCCGGAAGAGGGGGGGAGGCCATGACGCCGAAGCTTGTCATTGTGGGGACCGTCGCTCTCGACGACGTGACGACCCCCTTCGGATCTGTTCGCCGGGCCCTCGGAGGGTCGGCCTTTTACGGGGGCATTGCGGCCTCCTACTGGACGAGCGTTGGAGTTGTGGCCGTTGTGGGGAAGGACTATCCGGAGGAGGGGTTCCGGATCCTCGAAAGCCGGGCGATCGACTTCCGGGGCATCGACCGGAGTGCGGAGGAGACCTTTGCCTGGACGGGAGAGTACACCTACGATCTCAATACGGCGATCACCCGTGACACACGCCTGAATTGCCTCCTGTCCTTCAACCCCCGCGTGGCGGAGCATTATCCCAATCCGGAGACACTGTTTCTCGCGAATATCGATCCGGAGATTCAGGGAAAGATCCTCGATTCCCTGCCCGTACGTCCCCGGCTGGTGGCCCTGGACACGATGAACTACTGGATCGAGTCGAAGAAGGACACCCTGCTTCAGGTCCTCAGGAGGATCGACCTCCTGACCATCAATGAATCCGAAGCCCGCATGCTGACAGGCGAGTTCAATCTCGTCCTCGCCGCCCGGGCCATCCGGGCTCTCGGTCCTTCGATCGTGGTCCTGAAAAAGGGAGAGCATGGGGCGCTGGTTTTCTACGAGGGGGGCGTTTTCGCCTCTCCGGCCATGCCTCTCGAAGTGGTCAAGGATCCGACCGGGGCAGGGGACTCCTTTGCCGGCGGTCTTCTCGGATATCTGACGGTCCATGGCCATCACAGTCCCGAATTCCTGAAGCAGTCCTCGATCATAGGATCGGTCATGGCCTCCTTCTGCGTCTCGGATTTCGGGGTCATCGGGACCCGGGCACTTTCCCTCGAGGAGATTTCATCGAGGATCAGGGAATTCGGCGATCTGACGGGATTCAGACAGATTGATTACGAGGAACGGAGGCTCTGAATTGTCCGAGCGATGGAGAATCTTCTGTCGCCCATTCTCCCCGGTGGTGTTCGCGATTCTTCTGTCAGGCTGTCATGGGAGCGTTTCTCCCAAAAATCACCACCTGGCCATCGAGCATTACAATGCCGGGCTCCGGAAGCTCAAGGAACAGAAACTTCAGGATGCCTACTGGGAGTTTGAGTACGCCAACCATCTGGATCCGGGCGTTCCCAAGGTGCATTATTCCCTGGGCCATGTTTACTACCTCATGCATGACTTGGAAGACGCGAACAAGGAGCTCCGGAAGGCCCTCAGAAACAACCCTGACCGCTCCTCCACCTACAATTACCTGGGAGAGATCGCGCTTGAGCAGAAGAAGTACCCCGATGCACTGGAGTTTTTCCGGAAGGCCCTCGGGAACACCCTCAACCGCACTCCCTACTACCCTCTGGTGAACATCGGAAAAACTTACATGCAAATGGGGAAGTTCGAGAAAGCCAAGGAATATTTCTCGAAGGCTCTTCTGCGAAACGACCAGTTTCTTCCGGCTCATTACTGGCTTGGTAAGGTGCACATGTCGGAAGGGGCTTATGAAAAGGCCCTTCAGGACTTCTCTGCGGCCATCAGGGCAGAACCTGACTTCTCCGCAGGATATTATGAGCTCGGTCGGGCCTATCTGAAACTCGACAATCAGGAGAAGGCATCGAGAGCGTTCAAGGAGGCTGTCCGTCTCGACCCGAATTCAAAGATCGGCATCAAGGCCCGGCGGTATCTTCTGCTTCTTCCGAAGGACCTTCCTGCAGCAAGGGCCCCCGGAGCCAAAAAAGGGAACCAGAATCAGGCCGGGGGCAAGTGACCACCGACAATGGGCTCCATGACTTGAAAGAAGGGAAGCTGATGTCTGAAACCGTAGAGAATGAAAGCCAGCCCGAAGAGACGAGCGCTCCATCCGCAACCTCCGAAACAGTCGGGAAGATCCTGGAGAAGGCGCGGGTCGAAAAGGGATTGACGATCGACGATATCGACCGCATCACCCACATCAGTCCGGGATGGGTCCTTGTTATCGAACAGGGAGGCTGGCCCCAATACCCCAGCATGGTCTATGCCAAGGGTCATGTGAAGGTATATGCCCAACTTTTGGGGCTGGATGCCGAGGCCATGGGACGGAAGTTTCAGGCGGAGTGGAATGCGACGGTCAAGCCAGATCCCAATGACGTGGCCACTCTGAGCCACTCCCCTGGAATCCATGGAATTCAGACGGGTGGGGGCTTGAATTTCAAACTGTGGGGAGTGGCGCTGTTTGCCCTGTCCGTTGTGGCGATTTTGGGCGTCCGCTATGCGATGCATCAGCACAAATCGGTTTCAGGCAAAAGCTCGAAGGTATCGATCACCCCGCTTCCAGCCCCCCGGCCCCCCGTTTCTCCCGTGACCTCCGGATCGGGAACGCCCGGTGGCGGCGAGGGAGATCTCTTAAGCTCAACCGGGAATGATCAGGCGCAAAGGGTTCTGTCGACGCCGGCCGAGAGCCCTGCCCGGACTGATCAAAAGGGCCGGGCAGGATTCGCCGATCATCCTGGTTCCCTGCCAACCTCCCTGGGGGTCGAGAGGGGAGGGCTGAGCCTGAAGATGGTGGCCATCAGAAACACATGGGTGGTTATTTCAATCGATGACGGAACAGTGCGCCGCTTTCACCTGAAACCTGGGGAGAGCCGGACGCTCACCGGGAAAAATTTCATGACCTTTTCCACCGAGTTCGGAAACGGACTCGTCCTTTTCCTGAATGGAAAAAGGCTAGGCCTTGCAGGGGCTACCGCCAATCCTGTCCTGCACCGGCGCTTGAATCGCATGAGTCTTCGGCCGCTCAACGGCTCTTCCAGACCGCTCCTTTCAAAAGGGCCCTCCACGCACACCGGGCAGGGGGCCGGCATGACAGGAGCCCGTCCCTCCGTTCACAAAGCGCTTCCGGGAACGTCTCCGGCTAAGGTCCTTCCTTTCGTTCCCGAAACGGGCCAGCCTTCATCGCCTTCTCCCAGCCAGCCCTCTGTGAATTCCGGAACTCAGCCCCAATCAGGGAGGACTCCTTGATCAAACGATCTGTCGCACATATTCTGCTTCTTTTTCTGACTTCCTTTCTCCTGTCAGGGTGCGCTTCGAAGCCGATCGAGCTCGACTACAATCCGAATGCCGGGGAAACCCGGCCAAACCAATATCGCTCCAACGTCACCTTCGGGTTTGTGACCTTCGAGGATCTCCGGGTCGCCAAGCAGATGATGGGGGACAAGACTTTGATCGGGTGGGGGTCAAATACCTACCATACCAATGCCAATGTGCCCGAACAGGTGACGAAGGCCTTTGTCGACACCTACCAGTATCTCGGGCTCAAGGCGATCTGGATCAAAGCGCCGCCGGACAATTTTTCCTTTTCCACGAACTCCTGGGTTCGGTCCTTGCGCTCGCTCTATCCTGAGGTCAATATTTTTGTCATCGGAAAGCTGCAGAACTATGAGTTTCTTCTGAGATCGGGAGGGCTTAGCGGACTTGCCAGCGGAACGTTTACCTCCCTGGCCGTCACGACCCAGGCGAGAGTCGAGCTGTATTATCTCGACAGTCAGACCGGCCGAATCATTTGGGGAAACACTCTTCATCATGATACCTACGACCGGAAGGTCTCCAAAATGGTTCCGACAGATTTTGCTGCGTTACGTCTCCAGGACGCCTTGCAGAACGTGGTTCTCCAGTCCGTTGACAGGATCCTGCCGAAGATCAACAAACGGGATCCCGGATCGGTGCAGGTGCTTTCGGGAGGATTTATGGCAGACGTTCCCAAGACGCCGGAGGGCAAGTCTGCCGGAACGATACCAGCCGGGAAGGGACGCCTTGAGATCATTTCAAAGCCTCAGGGGGCCCGGGTCTATGTCGACGGAATCTATTATGGACTGACCCCACTAGCTCTCGACCTCGCTCCGGGGGTTCACCTTCTGAAGGTCCACAAGGACGGATACGAAACCAGCCGTGACAAAGTCGGAATCCTGGATGGCAAAATGACTCCCTGGAATGGCGATCTTCCAAGGAAGAACTAGGTTCTGAGAAAAGTTGGCGGGGGCTTGCCTCTCACCGCGACTTTCGCTATTATCCTCATTTGTCTTTCTTCAATCAGGCCGGCGTAGCACAGTGGTAGTGCAGTCGATTCGTAATCGACAGGTCGTCGGTTCAATCCCGACCGCCGGCTCCCGTTTTAAGCCATTCCCAGAAAATTCCTTGCCATAAAAAAGGTTTTTGCCATTATTACGCCATAGTGAGGTCGTTCGGAAACTCTTCTCCGGAGGAAATTATGGCGACGATCCGAGAAGGCGGTCCCTATCAGTGGCAAGCTCAAGTCCATCGCAAGGGCCAATCCCCCCAATACAAGACATTCAACAACAAGGCCGCCGCGGAGAAATGGGCGCGTCAGGTAGAAGCCGAAATGGATCGGGGCGTTTTTATCCCACGGAAAGACGCTGAAAAAACAACGCTTTCTGACGCCCTGGACAGATATCTTCGGAAAGTCACAATCCACAAGAAAAACCAGAGATCGTAAAAGATCTACGTCGAAACGTGGAAAAAGGCATTCGGCCTCCGCTCCATGGCCTCCATTTTTCAATCCGATATCGCAAACTACAGGGACGAACGGCTCAAGGTCGTCTCACCCAACATGGTCCGTCTTGAACTGGCGCTTCTCTCCCACCTGTTCACGATCGGTGTCAAGGAATGGGGCATGGCCGGGCTTGTCAATCCGGTGATGCAGATCCGGAAACCCAAGCTCCCAAGGGGCCTGGACCGCCGGCTTCTTCCGGGGGAGTTGGACCGGATCCTTTCTGCTTTTCCTCGCCGGATAGACGGGAAGGTTGGGGGAGTGGAGGAACATTCTATCACACGGGCGTTCCAGCGGGCTGTCGCCAGGGCCCGGGCGAACTACGAGAAGGAATGGGAGGAGAAGGGGATCAAGCCGGATCCCGCCTTCCTCGTGGATCTCACTTTCCACGATCTTCGGCATGAGGCCACGAGCCGCTTCTTCGGGAAAGGATTGAATCCTATGCAGGTTGCGGCAATCACCGGCCACAAGACGTTGCAGATGTTAAAGCGGCATACTCATTTAAAGGCAGAGGACCTGGCGCTGTTGCTGAAACAACCTCCTCCTTCCCATAGAATGGATTGAAAGGAGAACTCATGGCCTCATTCATCGAAGCGATTCAAAAGATTCTGCAAGAAACCGTCGCTCCCGGCATCAGCGATATTCGGGAACGCTTGGCTCGCGTCGAGGTGGAAATCAAGCGCCTCGACGACAAGATTGACAATGGACTTGCCCGTCTCGATGCAAGAATGGATCACATGGAGGACAAGCTGACGACAGCCCCTTGAAATCCGGGAGCGCCTGGCCGCTCTGGAAGCGAAGGTGTCCGCCCACTAAATTCTCCCCCCTCTCCCGATTATTCGTATCATGATTCGGTATGTTTCCTCCGTTCCTCCCGCCGTTTTTCCTGGACCGTCCGGATTCCCGGGCTTTCTGCTGGAGCGTATTCATGGCGTCCCCTTCATATCGTGACCGTCACGCAACACATCCCTTTCTTCCGGGAACGGCCGATGGTATTCTTTCGGAAGGTTGCAAAAGGGATGGTCATATGACCATCCCTTCTTTCCCCATGTGATCCCTCCTCTCCATTTTCGTTATCATGTAAGCAAATCTTCTTTCGAGACGTCCAATCCGGTCCGGATCAGCCGTCTTGCAGCCCCGGCTCTGGAAACTCCCCATTTTTGAGCCAGCACGTTCACCTTCCAGCCCTCCTCTCCGATCGGGAGATGAAGGGAGACGGTATAAGTATCTCCTCGGCAGAGCCTTTTTCAAGAGCCCTAAGAACCGCATCTTCTCTCTTTCGTTCTTCGTCCCGAACCAGGCCCGGGTCCGTTGTTTCGTTTCCATCCTCCTCTACTTCGGCAGATCGGATACATCGAGAATCCCGTCTCCGGGTCTGCCGTTCCCGCCGGAGGGCGTCACGTTTCCTCCGGAAGCGGAAGAAGCCGCAATCGGAGTTGGCGATGAGTTCTGATTCATGTTCTCAACAATATTCTCGATGGGAGGGGGAACCGCCAGATTCGAAAAACCATCTCCAGAGCCGCCAGATCCTCCGCCGGTCCCCGGGAATATGGTCCCGGGTCCCGATAAGGTCAGGGCCGGAAGGGAGTAGTTCAACCACGAGAACCCGGTTCCGGATCCGGAGAAGTCGGCGGACGACAAGGTCGCGGTCACGTTATGGGTACCGGCGGAGGACGAGGAAAAGGTTCCCGTCGCGCCCGTATAGGTCGCCCCCTGTCCCGGGACGAACCCGGAGAGAGTTGCCGACGAGTTCAACGTGGTGAGCGCGACGCTTGTTCCTCCGTCGTAGGTCATCGTCGGGTTCGAAAGGCCCACGGAGGAGAAGTTGAGAGGAACTGTCGTGATGGTCCAGATTCCTGAAACCAGGCTGACGCTCCCCACGCTGGTCTGTGTGGTCGGGGCGGAGAGGGAGACGGTCGGCGTCACGGCGTAGGTGCCGGCGTTCGGTCCCGCCGTGGCGGTGATCCCGGAGGTGAGCGCGGAGCCCCCCATGGTGACGGACTGGGTGTAGGAAGTTGTCACCGTCTGCCCGTTGTAGAGCGATGTGCCGGAGGATCCCGTCACCGTGTCGACGGGCAGGTCGGAAACGAGAACCGGGGCGGTGATACCGGAGCCGACGGTGACGCCCGAACCAATATACCAAGTGGCCGAGGGCGTCGAAAAGGTTCCGGTGGCCGCATTCCATCCCGTGAACGATCCGAGGTTGGAAAAGGTCGTACTGTTGTTGGAGGTGGAATTCGAGAAAAAGGAGCAATTGGTGCAAGGCGTCCCTCCCCCCAACTCCCTCGAAGAGGAGGACGAAAGATAGTAGGAGGTCTCCACCGTGCCGCTGTTGATCCCCACGATCCCGCCGACGTAGTTTCCCCCGCTGACGCTGAGGCTGACGCTCCCGGTGTTGTAGGAGGTTTCCACCGTGCCGCCGATGTTCTCTCCCACGACCCCGCCGAGATAGCCTCCCCCGCTGAGGTTTCCGGTGTTGTAGGAGGTCTCCACCGTGCTGAGGTTCTCTCCCACGACCCCGCCGAGATAGCCTCCCCCGCTGACGTTTCCGGTGTTGTAGGAGGTTTCCACCGTGCCGCTGCTGCTGTTGTCCCCCACGACCCCGCCGACGTCGTTTCCTGTCCCGCTGACGTTTCCGGTGTTGTAGGAGGTCCCCACCGTGCCGCTGTTGATCCCCACGACCCCGCCAATGTTGGAGTATGCCCCCCCATTGACCGTGCCCTCCACCCCCAGATTCTCGACTATCCCTCCCGACCCCAGGTCCCCTATGAATCCCGTCCCGCTGCTGTTCGTCGCCGTGATCGTGTACCCGGAGACGGTATGCCCCTGCCCGTTGAAGATGCCGGTGAAGAGGTAGCTGGAGGAGGATGCGTTCCCCAGGGGGGTCCAGTTGTAGTTCGTCCCGCCAGAGAACAGGTTGATATTGGCCGTGAGCGCGATGCAGACGTTCGGGTTGTTCAGATAGGTGCTTTGGCTGAAATCGATCGCCTCGAGGGCCGAGGCCGTTCCCACGTCCGTCACCGTCGGGTCGATGGTGATCGTTCCCGGGATGCCATTGGGCGCCGAGACGTCGAGCGGCGAGGCCTCGTCGAGGACGACCCGGCTCCCGTCCACGGTAATCGCTCCTCCGTTGC
>JAJZXW010000024.1 GCA_021806225.1 Nitrospirota bacterium
GCCTGTTCGGAGGCGAAAACCTCCGAGTCGGCGGCCTGACCTTTCAGGCCCGCCGATCCATCCCCGTCTTCAGTCCGGGGAGTTGGCAGGAAAGAATCCCCTTCGTTCACGGAGGGGAGGACGTCAAGGAAAGACCTCTTGGACCGGACGTGTTTGACTCCCGATTCATTCAGGAAGGATAATGAACCATGGCAAAACGCCCCGTCATCGAAACCCGCATTCACGCCATCATTCCGGAGACTCCCCGGGTCTCGACATTCCGGCTCGCGATTCCGAAGGAGGCCTCTCTTTCCTTCAAGGCCGGCCAGTTTGTCATGGCTTCCATCCCCGATTTCAGAAACGACCGGGACCGTCCCGTCCGCAGGGCCTACTCCGTTTCATCCTCTCCACTCGACCTCGAAAAGGGATACCTTGAACTGACCATCACCCGGGTGGGGGAGGGGGGATACTTCTCGAACCGGATCCATGCCGCCCGGACGGGAGATCCCGTCCTGGTGGAGGGACCATACGGAAGCGCCTTCTCCCTCGAGGAGGGGAACCCCGCGCCGCACCTGTTCGTCGGAGCCGGAAGCGGGATCGCCCCGCTCCGGTCGATGATCCGGACACTGCTCGGGACCTCTTCTCCTCCCAGGATCAAGGTGATCTATGGATTCAGGAAGGGGGAGGATTTCATTTACGAGCGGGAATTTCTGGAATACGCCAAATCCGTTCCGGGATTCTCTTTGGTCGTCATGCATTCCCGGCCAGAGACCGGGTGGGCGGGACTCTCGGGACGGGTTCCCGATCTCCTGCCGTCACTGGTTCCCGGGTATGCCGGGGAGGTGGTCTACATCTGCGGACATCCGGACATGGTGAAGGGAACGGTGGAATACCTCCATCTGGCGGGTTTTCCGGAAACCGCTGTCCGCAAGGAACAATGGTGACACAGGCCGGGAGAGGATCCGGAGGAGTCTGATGGAAGACAATCGGTTCGCACAGGTCCAGGACAACCCTCCGCTTCCCCGGAAAGGAAAAGGTGGGGAAGGGTGGCGCTGGACGGTCGGAGCCATTCTGGTCCTGATCGCCCTGGTCCCCGCTCTGGTGCTCCTGGTATTCTACTATCGGGAGGTGGCGGTCACCTACTACATGACCCGGAATCCCCTTCAGCCTTCCTCCCTCCGGATGGCAAGGACTGTCGAAGGAGTCCTGGTCGGAAACATGCGGGACCTTGCGGACACGGCAAGCCGGCTTAACTGGAGGGGGACGGACGCCCCTTCCGAAGAGCGCCTGAAACAGGTCATCGGACGATCGCGAGAGGAAGGGGACCTCGCCAACTTCGCCGGTCTGGCGGTCCTGGACCGGTCTGGGACGGTGGTCGCCCGGACCGACCGGAGGGATATCGATCCTTTTCTCGACCAGGCCCGGGAGCTATCGGAAAAGCTCTTCGAAACCGGAGGCTTCACCCGCTTCCGCCCGCTGGTCGTCCCGGGCAGGCATCCCCTGGTCCTCTTGATGGTGGCGGTACGGACGGTCCGCTCCGATGACGGCTCGGGAGGGGTTCTGGCGGGACTCATGAATCTTTCAGCCCTCCTTCGGCCGGCCCTTCCGATTCCCCGAATTCACGGCACGCCCGGCCGGTCCTATCTTCTTTCCGGCGACGGGCTCATCCTCACCTCCTCCGATCCGGAGATGACCGGAAAGAACCTCCTCTCTCTGGACCGAAAGGCCGTTTTGGACCGCATCGACGCCGGCCGTTCGGATTCCTTTTCCGCATCAGTCGGCGGGACGGACTTCCTTTACGGGTCCACCCTTCTGGGAGAGATCACGGGAATCGCCCCAGCCCCCTGGCTGGCCGTCCTCGAGGCGCCGAAGGCGGCCATCGACCGCGAGGTGGCCCGGACCCGGCTCAACATGGACCTGATCGTCTTTCTCCTCGTTCCTGCATTCATGGCACTTATCATCTGGATCCTCTACAAGAGCCTCCGCTCTCCCGCCTGACCCTGCCTCCGAGGCGATAACCGGCCCCTTCGAAAAGTCTGAAAAAATAGAAAAAGAAGGGCATTCGGGATCAGTGTCCGTCTTCATCCACCGCATCGACGAGGTCGGAGAAGCTCCTGTCCATTTCTTCAAGAATGGCCGCCATTTCCGGGCGCGAGGGGGGAGCCGTCACCGATTGCCACTCCCTCTCGACCTCCGCCAGAAGCGAGGCAATCCGACGATAGGCAGTGTAGTTCCCAAACCGATGAAGCCCGTTTCCCAGCCACATCCGCAGTCGCCCGAGGCTCTGGGAAAGAGCCTGCCGGCGGGGGTTGTCCGGGAGGAGAACCTCTGGGATTAGCGACAACTCCTTCATGAACCCCCGGAGCTCCACCTGGGCGACGAGAAGGTCGATCCCACGGTAAAGAAAGTGGGAATGGTGCCCTTTGGCCCATATTCCGGGAGGGTGCCAGGAGTCTTTCCATGAAAAAAACTCGGAGGCGGGCATGGGTCGGGCGATTCCGAATCCCTGGGCGTAGTGGCACCCCATCCGGAGAAGGGCGAGGCCGGTTTCCAGGTTTTCCAGCCCTTCCGCCACGACCTGGATCTGCCGGAGGCCGGCCGTCAACATGGTTCCGCTCACGATGGCGAAGTCCCCCGGACGAAAGGTCATGTTCCGGATGAAGGACTGGTCGATCTTGATCTCCCTGAGCGGAAGGTTGTTCAGATAGGAGAGGGAGCCGAAGCCGGTTCCGAAATCGTCGAGAGAGACGGTGATGCCCCGCTCGGCCAAAGCCCGGATCGTTCTCGCGGAGTGTTCGAGGTGGGAGAGCGCCACCGCCTCGGTGATCTCGATCGTCAGCCTCTGTCCTATTTCGGGCTGTTGGAGATGAAAGGAGTCCACATGGGAGAGAAATTTCTTGTGGAGAAAGTGAAGGGCCCCGATATTGATCGACAGGTGCTCTTTTTGCATGTTTGGGCCGGAGAGGAGTCGGTAGGCCTCTTCAAGAACCCATTCTCCAAGCAGGGAGACCTGTGAAAGGTCGCTTTCGACAACCGGAAGGAAGGTTCCCGGAAGACGGATCTCCCCGGTCCGGGAATCCGTCCAGCGCACGAGCGCCTCGGCCCCGCAGACCTTTCCGGAGCTGAGGTCGACCTGGGGCTGGAGGTAGAGAGACATCTCTCCCCCCTCGAGTCCGGTCCGGAAGGCCCGCCGGATCCCGAAGGTGCGTTCGACCCGTTCGGTCAGTGCGGGGGTATAGAGGCTCCAGGAATTCCGTCCGCTCTCCTTGGAAAAATAGAGCGCCTGGTCCGCATGCTTCAGAAGCTCCCCCGGGGTGGAGACCCCTTCCCCGGAGACGGCCACTCCCATACTGGAGGTGAGCTGGAAAACGCCCGATGAAAATTCCTCGATCAGGATCGGGCTGTCAAAAGTCCGGGTGAGGTTCTTCCAGAAGCCCTCGATCTCCGCTGATCCATTCCTTTCGTAAAGGATCATTGCAAACTCGTCCCCTCCCAGACGGGCCAGAAAATCCCCCGGACCGAGAACCCCCGACAGTCTCCTTGCCGACTCGACCAGGACCCTGTCTCCGGCGGCGTGTCCCATGGAGTCGTTGATTTCCTTGAAGTTGTCGATGTCCAGGATCGCCACGGCGATCGGCTTTCCCCCGGAGATGGCCGACTCGAGATTTTCGAGGAAGGATGTCCGGTTGGGAAGAGCTGTCAGATCGTCGTGATACCCCAGGAACTCGAGGTGTTCCTTCCTGCGGATGTCCTGGATGGCGAAAGAGATGTTCTCGACCATGTTTTCAAGGAGGTCGACGATCTCGTCGGAGAAGAAGTCCTCGTCCCGTGATCCGACAACGAGAAGGCCGATGACCTTGCCTTCGACAATCAGCGGAAACCCGGCACCTGAGGCGATACCCCGCTGGCTGAGGAGAGTCCTCCAGTGGAGGTAGGCGGGGGAGAAGGCGAAGCTGTTCACCAGCGTCCGTCCCGTCGAAAGGACCCTGCTGACGAGTCCGAATGCCACAGGAGAGGGGTCGGAGGGGCTCCTGAAATCCATCCGCGCCCTTTCCTCGAAGCCGAGGAGGGGTCCGGCATGGGAGGCCAGGGTGAGTTCCCCGTTCTCCTCCCGGAGGAGAACGGCCGAGAAGACGGCCCCGATCTTCTCCACGACCAGGGCGGTCACATGGTCGAAAAGGGTCCTCTGCTCGGGCCTTTTCGCGATTTCTTCCGTGATTTCTAGAAGGGAGCGGATGTGCATCTGAAGCTTCTCGATCCGTGTTGATCTGTCGAAGGACTCCAGGGAAAATTCCATGTCCTCGGAGAGCCGGCTCAAAAGGGCGACCACAGACGGGGAGAAGTAGTGGGGGTCCTCGGAATAGACCCCCATGACCCCTTCGATGCGGCCGTGTCTCCGGAAGGGGAAGCTGCAGCTCGCATGGAGCCCGAAGCGATGGGCCTTCTCCCGCCAGACCGCATACTCCGGATCGGTGTCGATCTGCGCCACCAGGATCCTCCCTTCCCGGAACGATCGGCCGGCCGGCCCCTGCCCGTATGGGGAGGTCGCATCGGCCGTAATGAAGAGGCCGTCCGCGTACCCGCTGGCCGGACCGTAGACGGAAAGGATCCGGGATCCCCCGTCCGTACGGTCCATCGTCGCGATCCAGGCCAGACGGAGACCCGCGTAGCTGACAGCGATCCGGCAGACCTCGTCGTAAAGAACGTCCGGAGGAGGATGGCGCGCGATCAGATGATTAATCTCGTGGAGCGCCTTGTAGAATCGCACGAGATTGTCGAGGTCCGCCGGAAGAGAGGGCAGGGGAAGAGGGAGCAGGGAGAAGGACTTCAGAACCAGGGTGTCAAAAAAGAGAGCGCCCTCATTTTCCTTGCGGAGGAAAAGGGCGACTGTTCCCTTTTTCCCTCCGGCTGTATCCGGAGAGAAAAGGGGGAGAAAAATTGCCTGCCGGAAGCCGTGTGTCCGGCAAAACGCCTCGATCTCCGGAGGTGGGGGGATCTCGCTGGATCCCGAAGATCGAAGAATGACGGGAAGAGGTCCCAGGCTCCCAAGAAATGAGGAAAGGGTCCGCTTCTCGGAGGGGGAGGCGGAGGGAAAAGAAGAAGATGGAAAGGTGCGGGCGTTCCGGGAAGGGGTCCTTTCGAGTCGCACCAGAACGGCGTCGACGAAGGAAAGTCCTGAGAAAAGATCCAGAACGGCCTTTCCCGTCGAAACCCTCGCCTCTCCCTCCGAGAGTAGCCGCGGAAGTTCCTGAAAAATGAGCTCTACACGCTCCCGGCCGGTTGTCTCGTCTTCCACTTCGCCCTCCGGATCCGAATATCTTCAAGTTTATTTTTGCATGGCCCGATGGAGAAAACAATGAAAAAAGGCCATTACCCTATGCATCATCGCCAAAGGCGAATCCTCTGCCTGGGGAGTCCGTTCACACCTCAATCCCCATAAATCAAACATGATGAAATTATTCTCAGCCTCGCCGGACAAAGAAAAGAAGGTCCTTTTCTTGACACATGATCCAATCATTGGTAGTATTCGGAAAAATCCGGATAGCCGGTGATGACGCCAGAATCAGTCATCCGGTTATTGCCGGCTCTCCTGAGCGTCCTTCTGGGCAGATCGAGAATCCTCAGGAGAGGACGGCAACGCGGTCCGGATCGATTGTACGGAGGCCCCCGGGGTAACGGGGGATTGGGCTCGCTGGCAAACGCCGAATTTTCCAGTGCGAAGGATGGCCATTCGGCATAAAAGGAGGTGTTTCCCACGATGAAATCAGAAAAAATGACAGTTCTTGCCACTCTCGGGTCTGCAGTTTCCGGCATTGTTCTTTCCGCTGCCGTCATTCTTCTTCCCGTTCAGGGAGCTTTCGCGGGAGATGCGGCTCCCAAGACCTCGGCGAAGGCCCCAGCCAAGAAAGTGGCGCACAAGAAGGTTGCCAAGGCTGGCAAAAAGCATGCTCCTTCCGCCTTCTGGAAGAAGGTCCAGACTGCTCTGGTCGCCAAGGGAGCGAAGATCAAGGCCGATGGGTACCCCGGTCCCCTCACCCACAAGGCCATCGCTGCTTTCCAGAAAGCCAACAAGCTGAAAGCGACTGGAAAACTCGACAAGGCCACAAAGAAAGCTCTCGGCCTCTAAGCTTTTCGAATCGGGTTTTCGCATCTTGGGAGGGACTTCGGTCCCTCTTTTTTTTTGGGACGCCATGATCAGAATCCAGTCTGGAATTCTCAAAGGGAAGGGCCTTCCTCTTCCCGATCCAAAAAAAGTCCGTCCGACAAGCGCCAAGGTCCGTTCGGCCGTCATGAACATGCTTCAGAAGGATCTGCCGGGATCTGTCTTCTGGGATCTCTATGCCGGATCGGGGGCCGTAGGTCTCGAGGCTTATTCACGCGGCGCCTCCCACGTCCTTTTTCTCGACAGGGATCGCCCCCTCCTGGCGGCTCTGGAACGCTGGATCTCCCGCGAAATTCCCGACCAGGTCCCTCATTTTTCCTTCAGGGTCTCGGACGGACTTTCCACTTTCCTTTCGGATCCCCCCTCCGTTCCACCGTCGATCCTCTTTCTCGATCCTCCTTACCATTATGACGATTGGCCCGGGCTCTTGAACGTACTATGCGGCAATGGTATAGTGGGTGCCAATTGTCTCATGGTTCTCGAATATCATCATAAGGATTCCCTTCCTTGGGGATCTCTCCCTGACTGGGGTTGCCAGATATTGTCTCACCACAATTATGGAGAAAGCGGCGTGAGCCTCCTCGCTCCATCGACCCGATGAACCACAGGGCGGTCTACCCCGGCACCTTCGATCCGGTGACGAACGGTCATCTCGACATGCTTCACCGAGGGTTGGCCATCTTCGACGAGATCGTTATCGGAGTCGCGGACAGCCCCCGAAAATCCCCTCTTTTCAATCTTGAAGAACGCATTGAACTCCTGAGGGCCTCCATTCCCTATCCCGAGCCGCAAGTGACGGTCAAGGGATTCGATCACCTCCTGGTTCACTTCGTCCGGGAAGAGCAGGCCGTCTGCATTCTTCGCGGAGTACGGGCCGTTTCCGACTTCGACTATGAGCTCCGCATGGCTCTGATCAACCAGAACCTCGACCGCGAAATCGAAACCGTCTTTCTGATGCCCTCGGAAAATCACATGTTCATCACCTCGACCGTGATTCGGGAAATTGCCGAGCTAGGAGGAGATCTCTCCCTCTTCGTTCCCCATCCCGTCGAACAGGCCCTGAGGAGAAAATATTCTCGGAGACAATAACGAGTCAACCACCCCTCCCTGAAGGGAGGAGCTTGAAAGGAGGTCCGACAAGCTCGGGTTGACCAGGGAGAGCAGGTCCCAACCCGCTACGTTGTACGGAAGTTCAAGACCCACTCCGGGATGCTTCCTC